>JAZDNM010000002.1:0-8765 GCA_043799715.1 archaeon | reverse complement strand
CCTGAAAAGGAGAAAAGTATATAAACCTGATTTTTATTCTAATTTAACAAAAACAAAGAGGACAAAATGCTAAAAATAAGGAAAGTTTCTGAGATTGTCGGCATGAAGGTTTTTACAGATGCAGGCGACTATTTCGGTGAGATTGAGGAAGCAAACCTTGTTGAGAACAAGATTGACGGCTGGAGAATAAGAATCGCAAAGGATTCCAGTTTGGCGCCGTTTCTTGGCGGGGCAAGGGGCTTGATAGTTCCGCATCAGTTTGTAAAGGCAGTAGGCGACGTGATTGTGGTTAGCAAATCCGCTGTGCCTAGCAAGGAAGAAGCTGCAGACGAATCTGAAGAAGAAGGGATATAAGCCAGATTTTTTATCTAAATTAAAAATGGCAGTACTTGGTATTTTCGGGGCTGAATGGTTCAACCAGATTATTCTTCCATTTGCGCTTGTCTTCACTTTGATATTTGCCATTCTTGAGAAATCAAAGATTCTGGGAGACGAGAAACACCAGATAAACTCAATTATCTCGCTTGTTATTGCATTCATTCTAATCGCTGTTCCCCAGGCAAGAACCGTGATAGTACAGGTTGTTCCTGTAATTGCTGTGCTTGCTGTTTTGGTTCTTGTTTTAATGATAATGCTTGGGTTTGTTGGAGGAACAACAAAAGAAGGCAATTTAAACAAGGGCTTGGGCATAGTAATAGGCATAATCTCCGGAATAGTCCTGATTGCAGCAGTAATGTGGAGCACAGGATGGGGCATGAAGATTTTTGAGATGGGAAAGAGCCCTGAAGCAAGCATGTTCTGGCAGTCGGTTGTTTTCATCGTCATAATCATAGTGGTTCTTGCTGTCGCATTGAAGAGCACAGGCAAAAAAGATTAAATTTTTTATATAGGGATTCTGTTATCTATCTGGATTTTTATTGGAATTATCAAAAGTCCCGCAGATAAGAAAATTTCTTATATCGAAAAGTATATAAAAAGAATAAGAGAGATATAATAATGGTTGACATGGTTTACGGAACAGGTTGGAGCGAACTTGACGTAATGGTTCAGTCATGGGCGCAGCACGGGGTTTTTTCTGTCCTGCTACCATTTGTGCTTGTTTTCGCAGTTGTTTTTGCAATTCTTGAAAGGACAAAAGTCCTCGGGGAAAAGCCTGCTGTCAACGCAATAATCTCTGTTGCAATAGGTTTGCTTTCCCTACAGATGGATTTCTACAGGAAAGTGTTCTACGCTGAATTTTTCCAGAATTTAGGAACAGGAATCATAATCCTGCTTGCACTGCTTATAATCACAGGACTGTTCATAACTTCTGAAAATGGAATTGAGCAGGCATTCAAGATTGGCGGGATGATAGTGGGAATAGTGATTTTCCTTGTTATCCTTATTAATTCTGCAGGCATTGCAAGGCCTACAACAATGCTTTGGGGCGGTTCTGCTGTGTGGGTCAGCGCTGCTGTTGTTCTTGGTTTGATAATCTGGACAATAGTTTCTTCATCAGCTCCTGCCCAGAAAAAGTAATCTGGAAAAATGGTTTTTGAATTTTCGCTTGCGTATCTTATGACTGCTTTGGCATTCATACTTGTGATAACGCTTGTTTATGCTATGCTGAACAAGACAAAAATTCTCGGGGAGAATTCATCAGTGAATTTTCTGGTAAGCTTTGTTATTGCACTGATATTTGTGATTACACCAGTGGCAAGAAATTACACTCTCAAGGCAACACCATGGATTGCTGTGTTTCTTGTGTGCCTTTTCCTTTTCATGCTTGTGATAACTTTTGTGCATGGCAATTTTGAGTTTGTGCTGAAAAACAAGGGATTCAGCATTGTTCTTATGATAATCCTTCTTGTTATATTTGTTCTGTCAGGGGCAAATGTCCTTGGCTATCTGACAACAAAATATCTCGGCATTGCAGGCATAAGCCTTGGAAGCATAAGAGACACAATATTCCAGCCGGCAGTTCTTGGAGTTCTGTTGCTTTTTGTTGTAGGCGCAGTTCTCTCATGGTTTTTAAGCAAAAAGTGAACAAGCCAGAAAAAACTACAAATTCTTGATGCTCATTAATTTCTCGTAAACATCCTTTGCGAAATCAATCCTGCCTTTTTCATCTATCTTGAATTTTTTCTGCACCGGCTGGCTTAAAAAATTCCTTATTGTAAAGTCGCATCTGTCCAAATCAATTTTTTCATTTATATTCCCTTTTTTAGAACAAGCTTCATCATTCAAGGATAAGAAACATCTTAAATCATGATAATTGCTGAATGAATACTCTGAATATTCTTTTGGATTTAATATCAGGGCTTTGCCATGTTTCCTGAAATATCTTTTATTCCTTTCTGCCTCATCAGGATAAATCCAGCCCCCGCTTTTCTTGTTTTCAATTGGCATTTCAATCTTTCCGCTGAAATAAGCAGTTAAAGCATGAACCTTTGTTCCTTGTGTTTTAGGCACAACCACATACAGGAAATATTGCCTATTATCCTGCAGTCCAAAATAACTCCATTTCATTGCCTCCTCTTTCATATTATTTTCAACAGTTTTTCCTGTCTTTAAATTGATTAATTCATATCCAAAACTAAATCTGCCCCTGCCTTCAATAGTTTTCTTGAATTTGTATTTATCCAGCAACTTCAGGCATATTTTTTCACTTAAATCTTCAAATATTGATTCTATAGCCATCTTAACTCCCAAAATTATCCAAGAATTTCTCTTGGCAGAAATCACCTCTTAGAATTGAACATTTGCTTTGTTTATAAAATTATCCAGAAAACAAAATCATTCCCTTGCCTGTTTCTTCATAGAACCAGCGGGCTTGAACTTGTCAGTTATCTTCCCAAGCTCCTTGACATTGTCAACAAGGGGATTTAGAATCTTGCCGAATGCCCCGCCTAAAACCTGCATCTCTGTGCCAAGTGACTTGATGTCCTGCCCGTACTGCTGAATTTTTCCGAGAATAGCTGCCTGAGTTGCATCATTGCTTGCCTCAATGCGCTTTAATCTATCATTAATATTGTTAATCCTGATTTCAATATTATCCTTGAAATCAAGAATAGAGGAAATCTTGTCCCTTATCTCTGAGAATTTTTCCGAGACTATCTCTTCTGCGATTTCCTCAATCATCTCTATGTCAGGCTGCGCTGCAGGATGCTGCTGTTCCTCAGAAGAATAAGATACAGGAGCTGAATATTGCGGATACGCAGGATATGACTGCTGGGACTTATCAACTACAAGCTGTTTTGGCTTTTTCTTTTTGCTGGGCATAGGAACTTCAAGCTCCTCGTCTTCCTGCATGATTGAAGGATGCATCTCCTCTGCCCCATTCTCGCCTTCATTCACAGCTGACTTGACTTTAATCTGGTTTATTGCATCAGTTATTTCCTGGGCAGAATAATTCATATTTCTTAATTGTGAAACTATTTCTGCATCACCCATGCCTCTTTTCTGCAGTTCAAGAATTGTATCAAGCACGCCTGCCATCTCAGCCTCCTCCACCTTTTTTTTGCAATCTCATTTTTAACAAGTCCCGCCTTTTTTCATCTTCATTATCTTAAACACCCCTCTTTTTATATTTTTATCAGGATTATTCCTCATCTTTATTTCCTGATTTTCCAGCATTCCTTGAAGATAGAGCATCATCAATCATCTTCTGAACTTCCTCCTCTTTCATGAACTTCAAAGGCTCCCATATCTTGACATATCTCTCAAATGCCTGCAATTGCTCCTTTCTTGCGAAATCTTCAAGCTGGGAGAGGATATGCCTTATGTTCTCCTGAATGTTGTCTGTTGTATCCCTTAATCTGACTAAATCTTCCTTAATCAGCATAATCTCCTTTTTCATGCTGTCCCTGCTCTTGATGAAGGTGTTGCCAAGTATGATAACTTTTTCCCTTAGAAGTTCGTGCCTTGACTCAAAATCTGATATTTTTGTGTTGAACCCCGACAACAATGATGCAATCTCGCTTGTATTTTCCCCCATTTTTACCTCTTGTAGATGTATTAACTATCCCAAGTTTAAAATACTTGCTAACCCCCTCTTAATAAAAATCTGTTCAGCATCCTGACTTTTCTTTTGTACCTTATCCTTAAATAAAAGCCATAAACTAAACCTGCAATTAATCCCCCGAGATGCGCTGTATTGCCTATTGGAATCCCTGCTGTCGCGGACAGCAGCCACAGCACAACAAGCAGCAGGATTACTGCAAACCACATATGCATCGCAATAGGGATAAACATGATATAAACAGGCAGCTTGGGCACAAGCACTGCGAGCATTCCTGCAATTCCAAATATTGCTCCTGAAGCGCCAACAGCTCCTGTATTGATATCAATGCCAGTCAGGGCGGCAGAAGCAACAAAAAACAATCCAGAGAATATTCCTGCTGCAAAGTAGAATACCAAAAACCTTTTTTTGCCTATTATCCTCTCGAGCAATGAGCCCAGAAACAGCAGGCTCAGCATATTCATAAATAAATGGGAAAGATTGGCATGCATGAACATGCTTGTAACAGGAGTCCAGAGATTCTGCAACAAGAGAATTTTTGCAGGAATAATGGCGATATAATCCGCAAAAGACGCGTTCCTGTAAGACACAGCAAGCATCACAATAAAAAAGAGGACATTGGCAATTATCAGGTTTAGCGTAACGCTCTTTTTGATTATGCTCATTTTTTATTTTTCTTGGCTTTTTTTGCCTTTTTCTTGGATTTCTTTCCTGAATTCTTCTCTGCCTTGTTTTTCCCGGCTTTCTTTTTCTTCTTGATGCTTTTGCTCGCAGCAGCAGATTTTTTCGCTGCTTTCTTGCTCTCCTCTTCACTTAATTTTGCAATCTCATTGTGCATCAAATCAAGCTGTTTCTTTTCTCTTGCTATGCTCTTTTTTATTTCAAGGATTTTCTCATTGTTGTTGCTTAAGTCCAGCAGGCTGCCGCATTCCGCGCATGCAAAGTTATGGGCAAGGGCATTCTCCTCTGTGAGCTCTATCTCGCATCCCTTGCACATGAAGAATCTTTTGTTTTCCTGGCTCAAAAGAAGATGGTTAAACTGCTGGATTTCCCTGTCTTTTATTCTTGCAAGAAGCTTTAATGCCTTCAAATTGTCAAGCGACCAGTAATAAATGTACCATCCCTTGCGCTTGTCCTTTTTCCTTATGAAACTGACAACATCCTGGGCATCAAGCTTATAGAGCAGATTTCTCACTTGATTGATTGTAAGCTTGAGTTTCTCTGCAATCTTGAACTCATTGACATCTCTCTTGTCCTTGAGAATTTCAATTATTACAGCCCCAGCCTTGCCAACTATCCTTTCAGCCAGGTCATTAAGCATTGTGTCCAGCATTTTAATCCAGAATAAGAGAAGAGAAGAAAATAAATACCTTTTGTTTTGTAAGTTACCACTGCAGAATGTTAGCAAAACTATTTATATAATCTGCTTTCTCCTAGCAGTATAAAATGTCTCTGTTCAAAAAAAAGAAGGAAGGGATGCCTGCTGAAAGGTTTGAGCTGCCTGAACTGCCGAGTTTTTCTGAAATGCAGCAGATAAAAGATGCCATAAAGCCTGTTGAGATGCAGCAAATGCAGTTCCAGCCAGTGCAGCAGCAGATGCCAATAATGCAGAGAAGAGAGGAAGAGCGCCCTTCTATCATGAGCTCAAGGATAGTAACTCAGGAGATAAGCGAGCCTATCAGCATCCGTACAGAGCAGGAACAAGACCGGGGAATGAGGTTAAAAGAGCCGATTTTTGTAAAAATAGACAAATTCAAGGATGCACTTGCTAATTTTGAGATAATAAAGGAGAAACTTGTTGATGTTGACATCCTTTTGAAAAAAATCAAGGAAACAAAGGCAAAGGAGCAGGAAGAGCTGGACTCTTGGGAAAAAGAGGTTGACGAAATAAAGGACAAGATAAAAGGCATAGACGAGAAACTATTCAGCAGGATTGGATAGATTCTTTTTCTTGAAAATGAAAGACATAGAGACCGGGGCAGTCCATGTAAAGATACTGCCTGATGAGGCAGTTGAATTCAAAAGGGATTTTCTTGAGATGCAGCTTCATCTCCTGAACATACTGAAAGCTTCAATAAATATAAAAGAGCTGAGGAAAACAGAGTTCTCGCTCAAGACAGATGCGAAAAGCAGGATGAAGGAAATCACAGGCGAGATTGAAAAGATTATAGGCATGCTGCCTGTTGGCGAGGGATTTGCGCATGCTGCAAAGAGAGATTTATTTGAACTTGAGCCTGTTATGAAGGGCGCAAAAGGAGTAAAGGAAAAAACCAGGATTGATGCCGAGTTAAGGGAAATAAAGAAGCAGCTTGAGAAGCTGGGATAGTTTCTAGAGAAAATTTATTAAGCCTTTTCTGTTAATGTAGATATGGCAATCAAACCAGTATGTGACAAGTGCAAAAAAGAGCTTCAGGAATTCGGGGCAATCCTGTTCAGCCCGCCTGACAGAGAAAACAAGGTCAGAAAATACCATATCTGCAAGGAATGCTTTGAAAAAATAGTAAACTCTTTTTAAGCCTTGGAAAAAGCAAAAAAATGAAACTGAAAAGAAAGGAGCTTATAGATAAGTATCTTGAATTCTTCAGAAAAAGGAAGCATGCAATAATCCATTCAGCATCGCTGATTCCTGAAAATGACCCTACGGTTTTGTTCACAACAGCAGGCATGCATCCTCTTGTGCCCTATATCCTGGGGCAGCCGCATGCACAGGGCAGGAGATTGGCAAATGTGCAGAGATGCATAAGGACAACAGATGTAGAAAGTGTCGGCGATTCATCGCACCTTACTTTTTTTGAGATGCTTGGAAACTGGAGTCTTGGGGATTACTGGAAAAAAGAGGCTATAGAATGGAGCTTTGAGTTCCTGACAAAAGAGCTTGGGTTCAAAAAAGCGCAGCTGTCTGTGACTATTTTTGCAGGCAATAAGGAAATTCCAAGAGATGAGGAATCTTCAAGTGTATGGCAGAAACTAGGCATACCAAAAGAAAGAATACATTTTTTAGGCAAGGAGGAAAATTTCTGGGGCCCTGCAGGAATTACAGGGCCGTGCGGGCCGTGCACAGAGATGTTCATTGATACAGGAAGAAAAGCATGCTCAAAGGAATGCAAGCCAGGATGCTCATGCGGCAAGTATTTCGAAATCTGGAATGATGTTTTCATGGAATACAGCAAAACCGCCCAAGGCTATGAAAAGCTGAAGCAGAAAAATGTTGATACAGGCATGGGTGTTGAAAGGACAATAGCAATGCTTGAGGGCAAAGAGAGTGTTTATGAAACAGAAATATTCGCGCCAATAATAAAAAAAATCAAAGAAATCTCAGAAATAAAAAAGGAAACTGAAGAGCAGAAAAAGAGCATCAGGATTATTGCAGACCATATCAAAGCAGCAACATTCATTTTAGGCGATGAAAAGCACATTCATCCCGGCAAGAAAGACCAGGGCTATATCCTGAGGGGATTAATAAGAAAAGCAGTAAGGCATGGAAATATTCTAGGAATAAAAGAAAATTTCACAGCCAAAATTGCAGAGGAAGTTGTTAAAATTTATGGTGAAGATTATCCTGAAATGAACAAAAACAGGAAATCTATTCTTGAGGAGATTAAAAAAGAAGAAACATTGTTCAGGGAGACCCTTGAAAGGGGTTTGAAAGAATTTGAGAAGATATGTAAAAAAAGCAAGAACAAAATTCTCTGCAATGATGCTTTTTTGCTGTATCAGTCATTTGGCTTCCCTATAGAGATGACATGTGAGCTGGCAGGGGAACAAGCTATTGGGGTAGATACAGAAGGATTCAAGAAAGAGTATGAGAACCATCAAATAGCATCTGGAGCTTCAGTGATTACAAAATTCAAGTCGGGCTTGGCAGACACCTCAGAGCAGACAACAAGGCTGCATACTGCAACCCATTTGCTTCATCAGGCGTTAAGAAATGTTTTGGGTAATGATGTTCAGCAAAAAGGCTCAAACATCACAGCTGAAAGATTGAGATTTGATTTTTCTTTTAACAGAAAAATGACAGATGAAGAAGTAAAAAAGGTTGAACAAATTGTGAATGAAAAAATCCAGGAAAATTTGCCCATCACAATGAAGGAAATGACAATTGAAGAGGCAAGAAAATCAGGCGCAACAGCATTATTCTCTGCAAAATATGGAGAGAAGGTGTCAGTTTATTCAGTCGGCAAGGAAGGAAAGGAATTCAGCAAAGAGGTTTGTGCAGGGCCTCATATAAAAAACACATCAGAGCTTGGCAATTTCAAAATCATCAAGGAAGAAAGCGTTGCTGCAGGCGTAAGAAGAATCAAAGCTGTTTTGGGATAACTAAGAAGCATAAGCAAGAGCATTACAACCAAATCTAATTTAAAATAGATTTTTGAGATATCTGCCACTCTTAAACATCCCTGTAAGCACAATTGACAGAATAATTCCCCTCCTGCCATGCTGACAGGTCAATATTCTCGTCCATTGAGTAAGTCGTATTCTGAAGGATAATAGAAGGTGGAACATATTTGTCCCATATATTTGTGATGCCGCTATCTGTGATGTTGCATCTGACCTCATACAAATGAGTAGAGGTATCAGTGAAATTCACTTGCAGATGCAGGGTATTGCCTGATATGACTGTTGTGCCAGCTTCTACAGGCAGAACCCACAGAATCGCATCTTCAGCAGCAGCATATGCAAGTCCAAATTCGCCTTTGTAGCTGGTTGAACTATAATTAGCAGCTGGCTCTCCGCTAGCCATGCCTCTCAAATTGTAAGAGGCTGA
>JAZDNM010000011.1:0-3693 GCA_043799715.1 archaeon | reverse complement strand
ACATGGCTTTGGGATGCTGCATGTAGTATTAGGGGAGCTGTAGATGCCCCGAAATTCAAGGATTACATACTGCCATTGATTTTCATAAAAAGGCTTTCTGATGTTTTTGAGGATGAGATTAAGAGGCTTGCTGAGGAGTTTGATGATGAGAAGACTGCCTTTGAAATGGCCTCAAAGGACCATAAGCTTGTGAGATTCTTTATCCGAAAGCAGGCAGCATGGCCAGAGATAAGGAAAAAGACAACAGGAATCGGTGAGAAGCTTACAGATGCCACTCGCGCAATAGCAAAGGAAAATCCTAAGCTACAGGGTGTTATTGATATTGTTGATTTCAATGCCACTGTAAGCGGGCAAAGGATTATTGATGATGGCAAGTTAAGCGCGTTAATTGAGATTATAAGCAGACACAGGATAGGATTAAAAGACGCTGAGCCGGATATCCTTGGAAGGGCTTATGAATACCTGCTCAGGAAATTCGCAGAGGGGCAGGGGCAGAGTGCGGGGGAATTCTATACTCCAAAAGAAGTTGGCTGGATAATGGCATATATTCTTGATCCTGAACAGGGACAGGAAGTTTATGACCCTGCTTGCGGTTCAGGCGGCTTGCTTGTTAAATCACAGCTTGCTCTTAAAGAGAAAGAAAAGAAGATTTCAAAGCCATTAAGGCTTTACGGGCAGGAACAGAATCATGTTACTTACGCAATGGCCAAAATGAACATGATTATTCATGATATGGAAGGCGATATCATGATTGGAGATACTTTAAGAAATCCAAAGTTTCTCAAGGCGAGCAAGCTGAAAACATTTGATTTGGTTGTTGCCAATCCTATGTGGAATCAGGATGGCTACACAGAAGAATTTTATGAGGCTGACACATTCAATCGTTTTGAGAACGGTTATCCACCTGCGAGCTCTGCTGACTGGGGATGGGTTCAGCTTATGTTTGCCTCATTGAATGATAATGGAAGAGCTGCGATTGTCCTTGATACAGGGGCAGTTTCAAGGGGTTCAGGAAATCAGGGAAGCAATAAAGAGAAGGATATAAGGCAGAAATTTGTTGATAAGGACTGGATTGAGGCTGTTTTATTATTGCCGGAAAACCTTTTCTATAACACAACTGCGTCGGGCATTATTCTTATATTAAACAAGAACAAGCCTAAAGATAGAAAAGGCAAAATAATGCTGATAAATGCCTCTCTTGAATTTGAAAAGGGCAGGCCAAAGAATTTTATTCCTGATGACAAAATCAGGAAGATAGCAAAGGTTTTCCATGACTGGAAGAGCATAAACAAGTTCACAAAGATAATCACAAATGAAGAGGCTGCAAAAAATGATTATAACCTCAGCCCTTCAAGATATGTCAGCAATGGCAAGGAAGAGGAATACAAAGATGTTGAGGAGGTTCTTGTTGAACTTGCCGAGCTTGAAGAAGACAGGACAAAAACAGACAAAGAGCTCAATTCAATAATGAAGAAAATCGGGTATAAGGGATTTTTAGGATAAGAATGAAGGCAAAAACAGTAATTGAAAACGGCTTCAAGGAAACAGAAATTGGGCTAGTTCCGAGTGACTGGGATGTCGTAGAATTAACAGAAAATAGTGTAGCAAGGTTGATTATGGGGCAGTCTCCACCATCATCAACTTATAATGAAGATAAGAAGGGACTTCCATTCTTACAAGGTAAAGCTGAGTTTGGCAGTGTTAATCCCTCACCAGAAAAATGGTGCACTAAGCCTTCGCGGATTGTCGAGAAGAATGATGTGTTGATTTCTGTACGAGCTCCTGTTGGCGATGTTAACATTTCTCCTTTCCAATGTTCAATAGGACGTGGCTTGGCTGCAATAAGAGCAGATAAAAAATCCCTGCCCCACTTCCTTTTTTATTATTTGCAGTATTCTAAAAAAAGAATTGAAGATGAGGGAACAGGATCAACTTTTAAAGCCATAAATAAAAGTGTACTAGAGCATTTCAAAATGATTCTTCCTGAAATAACAGAACAGCAAAAAATTGTCTCTGTCCTATCAAAAATCCAGCAGGCAATAGAACAGCAGGACAAAATCATCCAGATAACAAAAGAGTTGAAGAAATCATTGATGAGCAGACTTTTCAGTGAGGGTTTACATAGCGAGGAGCAGAAAGAAACAGAAATTGGATTGGTGCCGAAGAGCTGGGAAGTTGTAACCGTGGGAGATACTTGTGAAAAGCCACAATATGGATATACAGAATCCTCGACACATAAGCCTATTGGGCCTAAATTCTTACGAATTACTGATATAACTGAAAAAGGGGTCAATTGGGCAGAAGTGCCATATTGTAAATGTCCTAAAGATTTAATAGAAAAATACAAACTGCAAAGAGAAGATATAGTATTTGCACGAATAGGGGCAACTACTGGCAAAAGCTATATTATTGAAGATTGCCCATTAGCGGTATATGCCTCTTATCTGATTCGAGTGCGAACAAAAGAGAAAGTTTATTCGGCTTACTTGTACTATTTTTTTAACTCAGATATGTACTGGCAGCAAATAAATGCAAATAAGGGAAGTAGTTTAAAAATGGGAGTGAATGGTTCGATTCTTGCCGCGTTAAAATTCCCACTTCCAAAAATCGAAGAGCAAAAAGAGATCGTCAATATCCTTTCAAACATAGATAAAAAACTCACTCAATCAGAATCCCGAAAGCAAACCCTTCAAACCCTTTTCAAAACCATGCTCAACCAGCTCATGACCGGGAAGGTAAGGGTTAAAAATTTAGATATCGAGGTTAATTAAGATGTCAGAAAAAAGCATTGTTCAGGATCCGCTGGTAAAATATGCCACTCAGATAGGCTGGACTTATCTTAACAGAGATGAGGCTGTTGCCCTTAGAGGCGGCGAGACAGGACTGTTCTTTTACGACATCTTAAAGGAAAAGCTGATTAGCCTTAACAAGAGTATCATAAATAATGATAAGGCGAAAGAGATAATCAAGAAGCTTGAGAATGTTAAAAGCTCAATAGAGGGTAACCAAGAAATTCTGCAATATCTCAAAGGAGAAAAATCAGTTTATTCGGATAAGGATAAGCGGGAGTTAAACATAAGATTTATTGATTTTGATGATCTGGAGAACAACGAGTTTCATGTTACAGATGAATGGCAGTATACAAACGGGAAATTCACAAATCGCGGCGATGTCATATTCCTCATAAATGGTATCCCTGTTATTATTGCTGAAACAAAAGGGGCAAATAAAAGAGAGGGCATTGAGGAAGGCATCGGGCAGATAAGAAGATATCATGCCGAAACCCCTGAGTTGATGATATCCAATCAGATTTTTGATGTTACCCATTTGCTTGATTTTTATTATGGCGTTACATGGAATCTTGACCGCAAGGGCTTATTTAACTGGAAGGATGTTGAGAGGGGAAATTTTGAGAAGAAGGTAAAAACTTTCTTCAATAAGGAAAGAGTCCTGCAATTCATTCAAGATTACATTATTTTCTTCAAGAAGGATGATGTTCTCTCAAAGATAATCCTAAGGCAGCATCAGACAAGGGCAGTTGAGAAAATCATAGATAGGGCGTTGGATGAGAAAAAGAAGACAGGGCTTATTTGGCATGCACAAGGTTCAGGCAAGACTTTCACGATGATTGTGGCTGCCGAGAAAATTTTACAACAACCGGAATTTGAAAAACCCACTGTTATCATGCTGGTT
>JAZDNM010000007.1:0-98119 GCA_043799715.1 archaeon | reverse complement strand
AATATATATAAATTTAAAAGGCAACCAAAAAAACAAATGCAAAATTTCAGAAACGTTTAAAAATCTTTCTTGAACTTTCCATGGGAAGTGCTAGGGAGGGGGTCCTATTTGTCTATTTTATTGGTTATTTGAGGCATTTCCTTTATGTTCCTGATTTTAAATTTTTTATGAAAAATACCGCTTTCTATAGAAAACTTTATAAATATCTTCTTAATGAAACTAATATGGTTATGGAGAAAAAACCATTGCGCGAGATTATAGGCAAGATGGTTGTTACAAAAGAGGGAAAAAGACTTGGTATGACCAAGGATGTCACATTTGAGACAAGAACCGGCGAGCTCATACATTTAGTTCTCAAAGAGCCTACAAAATTTGCGCAGACACTTCAGCTTGAAAAAACAAAGGACAAAGAGATTCTTATCCCTTACAACTCAATAATTGCAATAGGGGATTTTGTTGTTGTTAGTGAGGAAGATTTAGTATAATTCCGGCAGTAGACACTAAAACATAATTCTAACAGATTTATTTGAAATTTATGATACATAACCTGCAAAAAATATCCCAACCAAAACTTTAAAAACTTCCAACGGTAATGACAAATATAAAAATGGTACAAATTATCGGGTTCAATCTTACAAAAGCCTTTGCTGAGAGGGAAAAAGAGATAAAAGGGCAGGTTACTGTGAAGCATAACATTGAAGTTAAGGATGTCAGGAAAGAGTCTGTAACCCTTTCAAAAGACAAGGATGTTGTGTGCTTTGATTTTGAGTTCAGCGTATCTTACGAGCCCAAGCTGGCGAAAATAATTTTTGAGGGCAATGTCCTGATTCTCGCAGAGCCAAAAGAGACAAAGGAAATCCTGAAAAACTGGAAGAAGAAAGAGGGAATTGAGAATATCAGGCTTCTTGTTTACAACACAATTTTGGCAAAATGCAGCGTTAAGGCATTGCAGCTCGAGTCTGACTTGAATCTGCCTTCACACATCCCGCTGCCAAAACTTGCCCCTGCAAAGCAGGTTACAAATTACGCAGGATAAATATTTCTTAAACGCCAGGTACAGGATTCGAACCTATAAGCCCTTGCGGGCATCAGTTGTCTTTTCTTGAGGAATTTCTTCCCGAGGCTTCTTTTCCGCGAAAAGCTATGCTTTTCGGGGCATAGGAAATCCCGTAATTCTCGCTTCAGCGAGGATTGCCTGATTTCCTCTGTCAAAGAAGGCTCATTCGAGACTGACGCATTGCCATTCTGCCAACCTGGCTCACAAGTCCTTCAGCTTGCCAAATTTATAAATTCTGTCCCCAAGAATGAAGATCTCAAAGTTCCTTATATCTGCAAGATAAGGGCTGAGTGGCTTTTCATTTCTTATATTGCTGCCTTCAACAGAAGGCATGAATGATGGCGCTGCAATAATTTTTTTGTTTTTCCATTTTCCTGAAAGAAAGCATTTGTAAACTTCAGACTTTGTTCCTTCATGAAGGCTTATCGCAGGATGCTCGTGCCCGATAATGAGCATTTTTGCATCATTTACTTCCTTTTCAATCCTTATTTTATCACCATGAATAATGCAGACAGGGCCAAAACAGGCATAATCTTTTATTCCAAGCCCTTTTTTTCTTGCGATTGGCTCAAGAATTTTATCATGATTGCCTTTTATCAGCAGGACTTTTGATTTTTTCAGCATCAAATCAAGTATTTTTGATGTGTCCTGCCATTCCTGTCTTGAAATCCCGCCAAATTCATGCTTCAAGTCGCCATTAACAACAATCACTTTAGGGGTTGTTGCCTCGATTAGCCCTTCAATTTCCTCTTTCATAACAGAAAACTGCTGTCTCGGGATAAGAATGCCCTGTTTGTTCAATGCTTCCTCATAACCAACATGCAAATCAGCTATAATCAGAACCTTTTGTTTTGGCAGCCACAATGCTTTGCCAATCATCTCAATTCCTTTTGAAATTTCCATAGAAGCATAAGACTTAATATTTTTAAAAACTTATTTAATAAAATAATTATGGATAAAGTCGCTGCTTTTCCTGTCTTTCTTTATCTGCTCATCTGCTTTTCTTATAAACTCTAAACTTCTTCTTTTCTCTCCCTTTGTTAATCTCTCCCTTTCAAGCGCTTCTTTTATAGGGTCATAAAATTCACATGAACTGTCATTGCTTTCGCAATTTCTTGGGGTTATTACTATATTGGATTTTCCAGCCAGTTTTAAGTAATATTCCCCTTGTATTCCTATTTCAGCGCAATATCTGCTATCAGGCATTATTCCATATTCTCTTTTCAGATAGTAACTTCCGAGAAAATCATTTATCCCTGCTGAAAAAATAGGCAAATCCCTGTTGTCAAGCAGCCTTAAAATCAGACTGTTTTTCCTATCTGCAAGAGCTGCTTTTGCCTGTTCCTGAGTTTTCTTTGAAATCTCCCAATATGCAAATAGAGTTTCAGGACTCACTACGATAAGGCATATCTCATTCTTGTTATAGCCCCTGCCTAATTTCTCGTCAAATTTATCCATTTTTTCTTGCTGTTCCTCATTTCCTCATTATATAAACCTGCTTATTTTACCTTGTCCTGAATCGCCTTGTACATCCTTTTCAGGAATGCAACCTTGTCCTCAATTTTCATCAGGTCAGCATGCCCTTGCATTATTAAATTGAGCGAGAAAGGGCTTGGAAGCTCTGAATTAATATCCTGAATTTTTACCTTTCCTTCCTTTATCCAGGCCAGAACCTTCCTGACATCATTGATGTTCATCATGTCTTCAAGTATTTCTCTCCTGGTTTCCTTTAGCACAGGAAAATCTCCAGAGATGCGGCTTGCAGCTGCAAGCAGAAATCCGGATTTCATCTGCTGCTTTCCAACTGATTTCTCCCTTCCTTTGTAATTCCTCAGAATCATGAGGCTTCTTGTCGCGCAGTGCCTGAATCTCCTTTTGAAAACCTCTGTATTCCTAATAGATTCTTCAAGAATATCCTTTATATTCTTCTCATTTATCATGCCCCATGCTCTTTCAATCTGCATTTTCTGTGCTGATGCGAGAAAAAAGCCGTTGTCATTTATTCCAATCTCAACATCCCTGCCTCCGAGCCTTGCGACAATATAAGCCATCGCCCTAGACAAGGCGTCATTAACCCTTCTTCCGTATAATGAATGAAAAATTACATAATTCTTGTTTTCAATGCAGCAGTGTTCAATTACAAGATTGGATTCATCAGGAATTTTTGCAAATTTTTGCTGCAGCAGGAAGTAATCATATATTGCATCAACAGAATTTTTGTCAACATAGAGATAATCTGCTATGAACTCTTTTGCAGTTTTCTCATTTTTTATCTTTTCTCCAAGAAGCTTTCTGAAGCGCTGTATTCCCAGTGCCAAATCAAAGCTTAAAGGAAGCATCTCGCTGAACCAGCTGGGGATTGTTGGAGGCTGAGATATACTTACTTTGACATATGCATTCATCCCTTTTGTGTAGCAGAACTCATATTTATGCCCGCCCAAGACAAATATATCTCTGGGCTTCAGCCTTTCAAGAAATATCTCATCTATGACTCCAATTTTCTCGTTTCTCTGCTCGCCAGCAGAAATCACAACATTGACAAAACTTTCATCAGGGATTGTTCCTATGTTTGTCATGTAAATCATTCTCGCAAGCTTGCCTCTCTTACCAATCTGCCTGCTTGAAGCATCATACCATATTTTTGCATAGACATCCCTTGCTTCAAGGGCATATTCCCCTGCGAGATAGCTGATAACAGAAAGGAAATCCTCCCTGCTTAATTTGTGATAGCAGTAGCTCTTTTTTATGCAGCTGAACAGTTCATCAACCTCCCATATCTGCTGTATTGCGCAGCCGTAAATCTGCTGGCTAAGCACATCAAGACAGTTCATTGGAATCTGGACACTGTCTATTTTCTTTTCCACTGCTTCTTTGAGAAGCACAGCACATTCAACCAAATCATCCTGGTCAAGAACAAGAATCCTGCCTTTTGCAGTTTCGTGAAGTTTGTGCCCTGCTCTTCCTATTCTCTGGATTGCCCTTGCAACTGATTTTGGCGAGCCAAGCAGTATAACCAAGTCGATATATCCAATATCTATGCCAAGCTCGAGGCTTGTTGAAGTTACAACAACCTTCAGCTTTCCTTCCCTTAATCTTTGCTCTATGTCAAACCTGTGCTGTTTGCTTAATGAGGAGTGATGCGCGCCAATATTTTCAAGGTATTTTGAAGGGAACATCTCTTTCAAATGGGAGATAACTCTTTCTGTCGCGCTTCTTGTGTTTGTGAAAATCAGCGTTGTCTTGTGCTCCTGGACTAATTTGTCAATAAGCTCGTACAAAGCTTTTTGCATTTCAGCAGCGCTTGTTTCAACAATCTTTGGCAAAGGGCATAAGACTTTCATATCAAGTTTCTTTGTGAATTGCACATCAGCTATAATGCAGTCGCGCGGCTTGCCCTCTTCAAACCCCACAAGAAATTTTGCTATTTCTTCAAGAGGCGCAATTGTTGCGCTTAATCCAATCCTACAGGGATAAATTTTGCTGATATGCTGCAATCTTTCAAGACTCAGAGACAGATGGACTCCTCTTTTGTTTGCGAGGGCATGAATTTCATCAATTATTACATATTCCACTGCTTCAAGTTTCTCAACAAGTTTCTTTGTTGTTAGGACAATTGCAAGAGTTTCAGGCGTGGTTATGAGAATATGAGGGGGTTTTCTAGCCATCTTGGCTTTTTCATTCGCAGGAGTGTCCCCTGTCCTTAATGCAACCCTTATCTCCTGAAGCTTGATTCCTTTTTTTGCAGCTATTTCCTTTATTTGCTCCAAAGGCCTGACAAGATTTGCATAGATATCATTTGACAACGCCTTTAAAGGGGAATTGTAAACGCAGTAGACTTTTTCCTCAAGCTCATTTTTCCTTGCCAGGCTGACAAGGTAATTTAATATTGAGAGAAAAGCAGTAAGTGTTTTTGTGCCGCCTGTTGGTGCAGAAATAAGGATATTCTTTCTTTCATGAATGGGCATAACTCCATAAAGCTGCGGCTGGCTGAATTCCTTGAACTGGGAGAAAAACCATTCTTTCACCAATTCATCAAGAATATCCGTTATTTCTCCCTTGCTTCTTAATTTTGCCTGCTCCATTTCCAACAAAAGGAGAAAAACCTTATAAGTGTTTGTTTATTAAAATGATTATGAAGATTTCCCAGCAAAAACAGGAAAGAATCAAGGAAAATATCCTGGGATTTTTGTATCAGAGCTCGCCAAAATCCCTGTTTACAGCGGATATCGCAAGAGAGCTCGCAAGGGATGAGGAATTCATAAAAAAACTTCTTGAGGAAATGCTCAAACAGAACCTTGTTGTTGCTATAAAGAAGAATGCAAAAGGCAAGGAATATTCCGCAAGGGCAAAATGGAGAATTTCAGCTAAGATTTACGAGACATACAAGAAGTTGCAGAACAAGGGCATTGATTTTTACTGAGTTCCAAAATTCTTTTTTACTATATGGATTTAGCTTATCTCTTTTCCCTTTTCCGATATTTATCATCCAGAGCAAGAAGAACGTTCTGGAAACTTTTGTGGGGAGTAGATTCTATGTCATCCCGATTTATCAGATAAATTGGCTTGTCATGCATCAAGGCAACCATAAAGCTCATACCCAAATCAAACAAACTTCCCTGGCTTTCAGGATTCCAATAAACCCCTATTTTTGCTGAATTATGTATTGCTCTTCTGTTATCTTCACATATTCTTAATCCAACAGCATCATCCTGATTTGTATCCCTGTGCGGCAGATAAACATGAAATCCCTCTGCTTCCTTATGAGAAACATATTTCTCAAGGAACTCCTTTTCCTCTGGCTTAGCATTCCTTACAGGGCAGATTACAAATAAATCATACTGAAATTTATCCTCTAATACCATCTTTTGCTCCCTTTTTAGTTTAAACTCAAGAATGACAACTTCTATTTAAATCTTGCTGGCAGAATTGCATTGAAAAACAATAAAGCTTTTAAACTTCCCGAAATAGAAACTCTTGCATGGCAGAAGAAGAGGTGAAAGAGGTAGATTCTGCATTAGCTGCAGAGAATGTTTCTTTAAAGAATGAAATTGACTCGCTTAAAGACGAGCTTTCTTTAATAAAGGCGCTTCTTGTTGACATTTCAAGGCAAAAAACCAGCATTAATCAGGCAGAAATCTCTGAAAATCCAACACATCCTGTTTCCACAGGAAATAAACTCCCTCTATTCTCCACAGGAAATGGGGGGGTTCCAACAGACAAACAGACAGACATTCAACAGACAAATTTCCCAGAGGATAAAGACCTTTTCAGCGTTGTGGAGAGCCTGAAATCGGATATTAAGATTAAATTCAGGAATCTTACAAAGCAGGAATTCAAGGTTTTTTCAGCAATTTACATCCTGGAAGAGAATGGAGAGGCAGATTACAGGCTGATTTCAAAGCATCTTGGCTTGACAGAAAGCTCAATCAGGGACTATGTGATGAAGCTCCAGCAGAAAGGGATTCCTGTTATAAAAACTAAAGTTAACAATAAAAAAGTTCTGTTAACCGTGAGACAGGAACTAAAGCAGTTTGCAACTCTTGAAGCCCTAATGAAGATTCGGGAGCCTATTTTTAGATAATTCTCATATATTTTCGCCTCACCGAATAAATATCAAATTCCTTATCTCACTTCTACATGAATCAAAAACCCAAAATTTGCCTTGTTTCTTGTTCGTTTATCTATCTAACCCCATTTTCTTAGAAAATCCTGTTTTTCAGGCATTTTTAACCCTTCCTTCTGCATGAACTTACTCTTTTGGCAGCGGATCACCAAAAAACTCTATTTTTTGCCTGAATCCGTTCAATCTACTCCCTAAATACCCTTTGATTTAACTCTCACTTTCTCACCTTTTTAGGCTTGTTAAACGAACCATTTATCTAATTTTTGTGATTAACCGAACTTTATTATTAGAAATAACTCTCACTTTTGCATTATTCTGGCTTGGCTTTTTTCTTCTTTACCTGCTCCTTTATCCCCCCAAGCAGCTCTGCCTTTCTACTATCTGGGACATAGATTCTCTTTTTCCCTGTTTTCTCTATTACTTCTTCTATCAAACCCTCACTTTTCTGCCTTATTGAGTTTACTTGCCCCCTTATCGTAGCCCTATCTTTCCCAAGCAGCGCAGCCACATCCTCATAGCTTAATTTCATGTCAGAATTCAATAAAACCCATACAATTGCCCTTTCCATGGCTGTTAAACCCCTTAAAAAACTCTCTTGAACAGCTGTTTGAACACTTGATTGAACAGCATAAACAGGTGTTTGTTTATGAACAACTGTTTGACGCTGTTTAAACAGCTTAGGGCCAAAAAAAGAGATAAACTCCCTTATCTCAGAAACATCATTTTCCAGCGTCGATAATTTGAGATTCATCTCATTCATTGAGTTCTCATGCCCTTCCCCACGGCTGTTTAAATGCTTAATCCAGTCCCCTGCCTTGCTGAACTCTTTTGAGAGGTGTTCAACATGATTTTTCAGCTCTTCATGGGAGCTTTTTCCCTCTTTTTTTCTTCCAAACCAAAGAAAACCCATACCGAATATAAAACCCCTATGTTTAAAAATCTTTTCTCTGTTTGGAACTTTTGAACAGCTGTTTAAGGGTGTTTAAACTTTGAACAAACACCTGTTTGAGCACTTTATCGTCGGGACTATAGAAAAGTATTTTAATGCTACTGATTGGAACTTTTAATCAAAAATCAAAAGTTCTAACATGGCAAAAATAGCAAGGATAGCAGGAACAAAAGATTTAGAGATGCTAGCAATCGCGCTTCTTGCACGGGCAATAATCTCTTCAGAAAGGGGTTTGCCCCCGATATTAGGGAATATTTCATTTAATTGCTCCTCGCTATGGGGTTCATACAACCCGGATCTTGCTGCTAAAAACAACAAGAAAATCAACAATCTAAAGTATTCGGGAATGCCAGAAAACAAGGGTTTTTACAGGCAAAAGATATTTTAAAACTTTTAATCAAAAATCAAAAGTTTTAGCCTGTGTAATTCCTTAGGATTTTTAGCAAAAATGATAGCAGATTCAACAAGCCAGGGAGAAATTGACATATATCTGGACAAGGATGAGATCTCAAAACTTGAAAAAGAGGTTTTGGAAGGAATTCTTGTTATCAGAGGCCCTGACAGCAAAACAGCCCGCCCCTTACTTGTGAGAGTTGGCAGGACATCCAGAGAATATCTAATTGATTTGAAGTTTCATCCGCCAAAAGCCAATTTCCTTTCCTCAAGGCAGTATTCTGTGATTATTTCAAAAAAGGCATATCACAACTTAAAAGAGAAAGAAGGCACAGGTGAAAGATTTTTCCATGGCTTAAAGGTTCTTATCTATGGAAAACCGCGTTTCTGACTTAACTAAAAGTTTTAAGCAAAAATCAAAGGTTTTAGTATAGAGTAAAAATGCCAAAAAAGCAACTTGAAGATAAATTAAAGCGTCATGTCCATGAGCCAGCGCCCAAACAATTCTTTGAAATAGTTGAATATCAGTGCGGCTGCGGCTCGTATTTTGCAAAAGAGCAATATCTTGAGTATTGCAAGAAGCATGAGCTCCAGCCCATCCTGGCTGTTGAAGAGCTCAGGAAATCAAGAGATCCAGACCTATAAGAACCCATTAAAACCCATAAATAGCCAAAAATAGGGCTAAAAGACTATTTATTCATTAGAACTTCCTCTAATCAGTATTAGGCGAAAGGCTTAAAAACTTCGCCTAATATAAGCTATCATGCAAAAAGAGAGTTTGGATAATTACACAGAAAAAATCAAGACAGAATTAAGATTAAGGGGCTGCTCTAAAAGGACAATAGAATCTTACATCTTTTTCTTAAAGCCATTTCTTGAAAAAATTGAAAATCCGGATACCGTAACCTTGGAGCAGGTTAAACACTTTTTAGCAGATTTAATTGACAGATACAGTAATAAATCCAGGGCTCTGGCTGTTTCAAGCCTAAGATTTTTTTTCAAGAGGGTAGTAGACAGGCCGGATATTTTCGTTAAATTAGAGGTTCCAAAAAAGGAGAAAAGGCTGCCAATTGTCCTGTCCCAGGAGGAAGTAAAGGCTTTGATAGATGCAGCTGCTTTTGCCAAAAGCAAGCTGATAATCAAAATGCTGTATTCCTCTGGCTTAAGAGTTTCAGAGCTTGTAAACCTGACTCCCAAGGATTTAGACTTCCAGCAGAACATCGGCTGGGTCAGGAAAGGCAAGGGCAGCAAGGACAGGATTTTTAAGATAGCTGAAAGCATAAGCAAGCAGCTTCAAAAATTCCTAGCTAAAAATCCTCAAAGCAAATGCCTTTTTTCCCAGGATAAGCCAATGTCAACTAGAAATGTCCAGATCATTATAAAAAAAGCAGCTAAAAAAGCAAATATAAACAAAAAAGTAACCCCTCATACTCTAAGACATAGTTTTGCGACACACTTGCTTGAAAGCGGGGAAAATCTTCTGGTAATCCAGCAGCTTTTGGGGCATGAAAACCTGGAAACAACAAGGATTTACACTCATATTAGCCAAGATCAGATTAAGAAAGTAAAATCCCCCCTGGACAGGCTATAAATGAAACAAAGAAACCAGACTTTAAAGAAAAAAGTATTTGAGAGAGATAATTTTACATGCCGAAAATGCAAAATTCAGGATAAAACCTTGAGAATTCTAGAGGCACACCATATAGTTCCCATATGTATGGGCGGCAAGGATGAAATAGACAATCTAATCACTTTATGCAACGATTGTCATCACTTTGCTCCAAACAAAAAAGAAGACTTTGAAGAGTATCTTAAAGAGGAATGCACTGGCACGATGACAACCTTAATCAAAACAATGCAAAAAGTTAGACAAGAGCATCCAGAGCTTTTCCAAAAAATGCAGGAAAAGTTAAATAAAAAATGAGAATCCAGCCTAAAACAATGCAAGAAGCAGAGAACTTGGTTTTCTATATCTTTATGCAGGGAGACACACGCCATCTTGACAGCTTTTACATTAAATCTGTTGCAGATTTTATTCTCTACAATGCAATAGCCATTGAGAAAGAGGTTTTTTCATTCAAAGAGCCTGAAGAAAGAGAATTAGTCAAGATTAAAGAGCCGCAAAAAATTGAAAAATATTACGCATTGCAGATTCTAAAGAGCAAAAATCTTGAGTTCAAGGGTTTTGAGATGCCATTCCTGAATTATGAGGCAGATATTTTAGCAATGAAAGAGGGTAAAACAATAGTTATAGAGTGCGGGCCATGCAGGCTATGGAAGGCAATTTCCTGCCTTGAGGCAGACGCTGAACTTTGGATTACAAGAGAGGACAAGCAGACAGAATTATTCACTCTTACAAAAGGCGAGAACTGGAACAGCAAACTTGAGGAGTTTAAATCAAGACAGAAACAGGAATTGAAAGCCATTAAGTCTCCGTTAGATAGTCTTTAATCACCCAGAACCCTGCCCTGCACATTAAACGGAATAGTGAGATTAGAGATAATCCTTAAATAGCAAATAAATTTTATTTTCTTATGGCTCAATATAAAATAGGCAGGCTGAAACTGAAAACCCCTTATTTTCTCGCGCCGATGGCAGGCATAAATGATATTGCATTCAGAATTTTATGCAGGAATGCCGGGGCAGGATTAGCCTATACCGGAATGATAAACCCCCTCTCAAGGGCAAAGAGAGTTCTGGATGACAAGCCAGCAGTCCAGTTAGTTTCAGCATCTGAAAAAGGAATCAGCGAGTTTATCAAAAAATCAGAAAAAGCAGTTCTTTATGACTTTAATCTAGGATGCTCTGTAAAAAAAGCTGAAAGCAAGAGGTTTGGAGTATTTCTTCATAGCAAGACAGAGACAATCAGGAATATCCTTGGGATTATGCGGGAATCAACAAAAAAGCCTGTGACAATAAAGCTCAGGAAATCAGACGAGGCATTCAAAATACTGAAAATTGCCGAAGAATACTGCGATGCAGTCTGCATTCATGCCAGAACAAGCAATCAGGGATATTCAGGAAAGGCAGATATTGATTTTGCTGAAAAATTAAAGCAGAAATCATCTATTCCTGTAATCTATTCAGGGGATGTGAATGAAAGCAATGCAGATGTTCTGCTGAAAAAATTTGATTTTGTGATGATTGGAAGACAGGCAATGGGCTATCCAAATATCTTTGCAAATCTGACAGGAAAAAAACCTATTTTTGGTTTCCCAGAATATCTAAAGCTGGCTTTGAAATACAAATTAAAATTTCAGCATATAAAATCTCAGGCTATATGCTTCACTAAATTCCTGCCGAAAGCAGGAGAATTAAGAATGAGGCTGACAAGAATGAATAATATTGATGAGCTGAAAGCGATTGCAGAAGAAGGTTGTTTTGAGAGATAAAAATTAATTTCTATAACTATTCTCATTCAAAACAGCAGTTCTATAAAAACTTAACTAGAACTCTCTGATGTTTCAACTTCAGGGACCAATCCCTCTCCGCCATTACCCCCCGCTACATCAGTTTTGACTTCCGGCTTCAAGCCATCATCTCCAGAACTACCATCTCCTTCTACCACAACAACAGTCTGAATATCCTCCTTTGCCTCTCCAGTTCCTTCTGTTCCCGGAGCAAAAGTTCTTTCAGCTATTTCCTTGTTTATCTCCTTGATTTCCTCTTTTATTTCATTAACCTTGATTTGCCCTTCAGTCCCATTAACCTCAATTGTATGCTGTTCTGATTTGTTCTCAAAATTATTGATGATTTCATCGATTTGCTTTTCAACAATATAATTTATCAAGCCATCTTCAGTCCAGATTACAGTGATGTTGCCGCATTTTTCCTTCAAGAAATTGTTTTCCTTGTCATAACAATCTGGAATAGATTCCTGCATGCTCGGCACCGGCTCCTTTATTCCCCTGGCTCTTCTTGTTCCTATAAAATTCCCATACTTATCCCAATCAAGTTCAGTTTCTTTCAAATCCGCATATTTTTCGCATTCAGGTTTGTCATTCTCATCCCAACACTCTTCAGGAACGCCGTCTGAATGTGAAATATTATATTCAATCATATCGATTTTTTTAACAAATAAATTCATTAAAAAACCAGGAATAAAACTTCTTGCAAAACTATCTCCCGGAACAGGCTTCATAGCTTCTAATTCTTTACAAGCAGCTGCATCCTCTTTATACTCACATTTGACAGCCAAGGAAACCATTTTTTCACATTTCGCTTTTTGTCCGACATTAAGGACTTCATCGCAATTGCAGGTTCCTGGATCATCTATACAGCTTCGGACATTCAGCATCAACTGAACAAACAGCTTTATTTGAATATCTTTTAATTCCCTCAATTCTTTTTCAAGTCCAGGAACAGCAGTATCAGGATTGCATACCTTCTCTTTTAACATTTCTTCATATCCCTTCTGGGCGAGTTCTGTGCAATACTCAAATGTTTTTTGGGTAAGCTCTGCTTTGAGCTGTGTTTTTTCCTCTTCCTTGAGATAATCATCAAACTCTTCAGGGAGATTCTCCTTGCTGATGATTTTATTTTTAATCTCTTCTGTGCTCTTTTTAACTTCATCAGCGGTTTTCAAAGAAATTTTTTCCTGCACTGTCTGGAGCTTGCTTTGCGCATTTTCAAGGTTTTCAGCAGTTTTTTCTATATTTCCTAATTCAGAATTTTCTATTGCAGAAGAGACTTCTTTTTCCCTTATCTCTAAAGCCAATTTAACCTTGTTGTCCCCAAAAGAAAAAAAGAACTTAACATCATCTGAGAATTTGTCAAATCCAGAATAAGTTTGAGCCTGGGCTAAAGGCAAAATTAGGAGTATGCCAAGAACTACTGCTATTTCCCACCCCTTTTTCATGAAGTTACAAACCAATCAGTCTATAAAAATCTTGCCTTGAAAAGCTTTAAAAAATCCGGATGCCTTAAAATAAAATCAAAAAGGAGGTAAACATGAGAAAAACAGTTCTTTGCACAGGGCTTGTGTTGCTTTTTGGCGGATTTATAATCGGCTTCCTTTCAGGAGCAGTATTGCCCGGCAATGTGACAATCCCGTTAATCTACGGCTCTAACCAGATACTTTGGCTTTTTGTCGCAGTAGTTGGTTTGATTGTCTCAATAGTCGGATTAATCCTCAAGAAAGCAAAGAAAAGAGAAGCCAGGAAAAAGAAAAAAAGGAAATGAGCCTTGCGAAAAATAATTTAAGCAAAGGGAAGAACCCTTGCATATATTAGTTATGCCTTCATACTTAGGATAAATATATTTAAACTGCGTTGAATTTTCCTGTTAATGCCGATATTAGATTTTTTAAGGAAAAAAGAGCAGAAAGAAATCGATTTTTCTGAGGGAAAAAAAGTTTCAGGAAGCTTTGATGCATTCAAAAAAAGATTAGGCAGTTCCAGTCTTATAATTCTCATAACAGGCAGGAGAGGCAGCGGCAAAACAGCTCTTGGATTCAAGTTCCTCGAGCAGCTTTCAAGAAACAGGAAAGCGTATTATCTTGGAAAGGCAAAACTCCCGTGGTTCATAAAGCAAGTTTCGGGAATGAATGAAGTCAAGAATAACTCGGCTGTTCTGATTGACGAGGCTGCAATAAGCTATTCTTCAAGGGATTCAATGCAGAAAGCAAACAAAGTGCTAAGCGATATGATGGTTATAGCAAGGCACAAGAATCTGTCTCTGATAATCATAACACAGAACTCTGCAATGCTTGACTTGAATGTCATGCGGCTTTCAGATGTCTTGCTGTTCAAGGAGCCCTCCTTGCTTCAGGCGAGGTTTGAGAGAAAATCAATACTTGACTTGTTCAAAAAAGCAGAAATCCATTTCAAGGATATTCCTGCAGAAGAAAGAGTAAAATCTTTTTATGTTATTGCAGACGAGTTTGAAGGAATGCTTTCATATTCCCTGCCTGAATTCTGGAACGAGAAAATAAGCAAGTCCTTTTCAAATTTTAAGGAATAATTATCTTGCCCTGTTTCCGAAACTTCTGCTTCTGGGATTTCTGCCTCTGTTGAAACTGCCTCTGCTTGGAGTCCTGCTGCCAGAACTGCTTCTGCCAAACCTTCTTCCCCCCCCTCTGTCTTCTCTTCCTGTAAATCTGTTTGTGCTGTAATGCCTTCCTCCTGATTCTTCAGAATCCTTCCTATATCCCCCTTGTCTTGAACTATCCCCTGAACTCCTGTATTCCCTGGGCCTTGAACTATGCCCTGTTCTGTATCCATCTCCCCTAGGGGAATACTCCGAACTCCTGTATCTGCTGCGTTCAGCAGGTTTTACATAAACCCTTTCAATCTCGGGTGTTTCCTCTTTTATTATATTCAGATTTTTGTCTCTCAGAACCCTGCCAAAATTTTCATAATCCCTGCTTGCGACAATATTGATAACCTTGCCCTCTTTCCCTGCTCTTGCAGTCCTGCCTATCCTGTGAATGTATTCTTTGTTGTCTTTAGGAATGTCATAGTTGTATATATGAGAAATCCCTTCTATATCAAGCCCTCTTGCAGCGACGTCAGTGCATACAAGCACCTGCACATTTTTTGAATGAAATTTTCCCATTACAAAATTTCTTTTTTCCTGTGAGAATCCACCATGAATTGCCATCGCGTTTATTCCCAGGAACTTGAGATTGTTTGCCACAAAATCAGTATTTCTTCGGGTATTGCAGAAAACCATGACAAGCCCACTTTTTTCATTTTTCAAAAGATGCACAAGAAGCGAGAATTTCTGGTTGTCCTGGGTATCATAATATGCCTGAGGCAGCTTTTCAGCGTTTACATATGATTCAGCAGCAACCTCAACCGGATTTTTCAGATGTTTCTCTATAAGCCTCGCGATATCCTCATTTATTGTTGCTGAGAAAAGCAGCGTCTGCTTTTTCTCAGGGCATTCCCTGAGAATTTTCTTTACATCATCTATGAAACCCATATCAAGCATCCTGTCTGCCTCATCAAGAACAAGGGTTTTTACATTCTGCAGAATTATTGTGCCGCGGTTCATATGATCCAGGATTCTGCCGGGAGTTCCTACAACAACATCAGCATGCCTCAGATGTGAAATCTGCGGGTTAATTGAAAGCCCGCCATAAATCGCAGCGATTTCAAGCTTTTTATGTTTTGAAAAAGATTCAAGCGCCTTTGCAACCTGCTCTGCGAGCTCCCTTGTCGGAGTCAGAACAAGAGCCCTTATACCCCTGCCTGGTTCAGCATCTTTTATTATCGCTGCTGCAAATGCAAGCGTCTTACCTGAGCCTGTTGCAGAGCAAGCTATGACATCCTTGCCAGAAAGAATCAAAGGTATTGACTTCTCCTGTATTTCAGTGGGTTTCTCAAAACCCGCTTCCTTTATTGCTTCAAGCATGGGTTCGCTAATACCCAGCTTTCTGAACTTATCCATAATTCCTCAAAGAAAAAGACGCGCTTTTTCTTATAAATCATCAGTCTCTTGTTATAGAAATTCCGAATTCCTGCTTTATAAGCCTTTGCGTTTCATTTAACAAATCTAGTGTTTCTTTTCCTTCCTGTAAAGAAGATAAGAGTAAATGATAAGGAAGATTGCTGATAGAATCACAGGCACAATTACAAGGAAAATTGCATATTTCCCAGATAAAAAACCAACAATTGCAAGAATCCCCGATATCTTGAAAAGTTTCCCCCCAAGCCGGTTTGTCCTGTTCCAAACCCTTTCACTGCTTAATGTCCATTGAGTTCTTATGCCTATGGTCCAGTTTCTTTTTGAATTCTGTATTAATATGCCGGTATAATAGAATAAAATCCCCAGAGAAGGAAGCATCATTGAAACAATGTTGAATTCATATCCCCTATTTAGAAGTAGTGTGAGGATATGAATGTAAAGCATGAAAATCATAAGCAAAATGATAAGTTTATTGTAATCTGCTCTGAATTTTTCTATATTCTTCCTTAAAGGGTCTATTTTTGGCAGGAGAATAAACAATAACAGCAAAAAAAGCGAGATAAAAGGCACAAGAAAAGCCGCCCAGAACTTTGGCATATACCCATTGGCATTTCCAACAGAATCCCAATGGGATATCATAATCGCAGGAAGGGAATTATACAGCAAAATAGAAGCCAAAAAAGAAACAAGCACTATTGTTAAAGATACTGCCAGCATTATCCTTCTGCTTTTAGCCATTTTCAGGACACTTGATTAAGTTTTAAAAAATAAAAAATAAAAATAAAATATACTCTGCCAAAAAGAAGAGCTTAGAATCCTTTCTTCTTAGCGTAGCATTCTCTGCAGAAAACAGGCTTGCCTTCTGTAGGCTTGAATGGAACTTCGCATTCCTTCTTGCATTCAGAGCAAACTGCCTTGTGCATTTCTCTAGGGCCAAAATCACGCCTGAATCCGCCACTTCTGCCGAATCCGCCGCCGCCCCTGTTAAAATTTCCCATTTTTCCTCCTGGTTGTATTTTTGTAAAGGAAAGCTTTCCTTTACGTTTATTCTCACTAATTTGTTTACTTTATAAATCTATCTTATTCGCTGTTCTCATGTGATATCCCCGTTTTCCTTTATCTTCTTATCCTCATATCCCGCAACAAATCTCCTGTAAAATTCCTGCTTTATGCATTCCAGAACACCAACAGCCCTGTTAAAATTAAAATATCTCGGCTCATAAACACCCAGTAAAATCTTGCTTACAATATAGTTTAATGCCCCATCCTGCTGCTCTGCCGGAACTTTTTTCAGGATTTGGATGATATCCCCTATAAACTTTTCATATTGCTTTCTTTCATCCTGTTTTATATAGGGCATTTTCAATTATCTGCAGGCAGCAAACTATAAAAATATTTACATCTAGGATTTAAGCATAAAATGGGCAATAAAGAGATCTCCCAGAGGATAGAAACAAAGCATAGATTTGATTCTATCACCGATTTCCTTGCCGCAAACTATGAGATTGACTGCCTTTATATTGGGGATGCTTTGATGAAGGATATAGGCAGATGCAGTTTGTATCTTGCCCTTGATATAAGAGACAATCTTGAAAAACACTGCTTAGGCATGCTTCCTTCTGAACTAAGGGGCTACGACCCCACCTTTGCAAGAAATATTTTCAATGTTGACGGCATGACTTTGAACAATGCAAGCATAAACTCTGTTTTGCTGACTCCAAAACAGCTTGAGACTCTAGCCAGGCACAACCATCTTAAGCTTAATATTGATCATAAGAAGATTACATACGAGATGATTGCATTAGGTTATGACCAATAATTTATAAGTAAGTTCGCACAACTGCCCTAATGAACAAAGAGGAATTTCTCAAGAAACTTGAAACAGAACTGAAAATTTCCAAGAATTCCGGGTACACAATAAGGAATTATCTTTTTTTTAACTCTTCAATTATTGATTTCACAAAGAAAAATCCAGATGAAATCAGGGAAGATGATGTCAAGTTTTTCATGGCAGAGAAACTCGCGGATAAATCATCATCAACCACAATCCTGTTTCTCTCTGCGCTGAAATACGCGTATTTCAACATTCTTGGAAAGGACATTACAGCGGGGATAAAAAGGCCGAAAAGGGAGAAGCGCATTCCAATTGTTCTTACAATAGACGAAGTCCGGAAGCTGATTTCATCAATAAATAACACCAAGAGCAGGATGATGATAAGCATGATATATGCCTGCGGCTTCAGGGTTTCAGAGATTGTCGGCCTTAAAATAAATGATATAGATTTCAATGAGAAAACCGGGCATATCAGGCAGGCAAAAGGCAAAAAAGACAGATTTTTCAATATCCCCGCATCAATTTCAGAGGAGCTCAGGCAGCAAGCTGAAGCGCAGAAAAATAAAAATGCAGAGCTGCTTTTCACAGGGCCAAAAGGAATGCTCTCCACAAGGAACATAGAGAAAATAGTCAAGAAAGCTGCGTTGAAAGCAGGCATAGGCAAGAGAGTTATGCCGCATACATTGAGACATTCATTTGCAACACATTTGCTTGAGTCAGGCACAGACATAAGAAAAATTCAGGAATTGCTCGGGCACGCTGACTTGAGCACAACGCAGATTTACACTCATATTTCATCAGAGGAATTGAGGAAAGTAAAATCGCCTCTTGACTCTCTGAATTCGCAATAATTATTTTGGATATTGGACTAAAAATCTTAGAAGAAAATTATCCAAGGATTCTGACAAGCTCATTTGCAGATTTTATTGTTTTTATCGCCCCTTCTTTGAATAATTCGGATTTTTTGTTATAGCCAGAAAGCACTCCTATGAAGTCCATCCCTGCTCTTTTTGCAGCAATTGCATCATATATTGAATCTCCGATAACAAGGCACCTGTCTGGAGCTGCTCTGAGCTTTTTTGCTGTAAAAAGGAACTGCTCTGGGTACGGCTTCCCTTTTTTGACATCATTTATTGTGGCGACAAAGTCAAACATCTCCTGAAAGTCCTTGTCTGTTGAATGCAGAAAAATCACTTTGCTTGAGCCTGTCGCAACTGCTATTTTGAAGTTGAACCTCAGCTTTTTTAACGTGGCCTTGACTCCCGGAAAAACAATGTTTCTTTGCCCGAGAAACTTGAAATAATGGTATCTTCTTTCCTCGCGCAAGTCCTGCACATTTTCCCTGAAGCTGTATCTTGCCTTAAGCTTTTTTAGTATTGTTGAAGTGGGCATTCCTATCATCTTTTTGAGAAAAATGTCATTAATCCTTATATTATGCTCCAGAAGCAAATCCCTGAATGCAAGAAAATGATAAGGCAGCGAGTCAATCAGTGTGCCATCCAAATCAAAGATTATTGCGTCATAGCTTTTCATTTTTTGAACAGGAAAAACCAATATAAAAATCTAATGATAAAAAGAATTAGAGAGGTTATGTCCAGGGAAAAAGAGGTTAACCCTTTCCATAACCCCCTAACCAGCCAGCATCGAATATGCTGATTTCTCCAGGAAAACCCCTTTTTAAATAATTGTGAAAGCATTGAACAGAACAATGTTCCATAGGTTATCAGAACCAGCCTGTCCGGCTGTTTCCGATAACTCCTATCCCCCTATCAGAACCTCTGCGGGTTCCGATACCTCCAGCAGCCTCTTTCCAGACATCCACAGCCTCTTTTCCATATCAGAACCACAAAAAAACCAAAGCCTTTTTAAAATCTGCAAGCCTGAATAACTTATGGTCAACGTGTTATTCAGCCCAAGATGGTTCTGGGGCATAGACGCAATATTTGAGTCAATCGCAATCCTCGCTGCACTGCTGCTTGCTTTTTTTGCGCGCAGGCTTTATCAGTTCACAAAAAAATCAACCCACAAATATTTCAGCCTGAGCTTCCTTATGATTGCCCTGGCTTTTTTTGCTAAAGTTATAACAAATCTATTGCTTTATTTTCCCGAGCTGAGAAAGAGCACAGTGGATTATTTCCTTGTGAAATATTATATTCTTGGCAACACCAATCTTGTTTATGCAGCAGGGAACCTTGCTTACAGATTCCTTATGCTTTGCGGGCTTCTTGGAATTTTCTGGATTATAGGCAAGTCAAGGGAAAAGAACAAGATGATAATCCTGCTCTATTTCATATCCGCAGTCTCATTCACAAGCATTTTTGCTGCTGTCACTTCCTATTTCATCCTTGAACTTTATCCTCTTTTCCACATCACAGCTGCGCTGTTCCTGGCATACATCTCCTATTTTTATTATCGGATTTACATAAGGAAGAAGAAAAGCTCGTCATTTAGGATTTTCCTGAGCTTTGCATTGATGTGCCTCAGCCAGATGGCATTCATCTTTGCGCTTGTCGGCTTGTCAGCATATGTCATAGCTGAACTTTTCCAGCTTGCTGGCTTCTTCATTCTGCTCTACGAGTATTACACCCTTACAGGAAAGAGATAATCTGAAAATGGCAAAAAAAAGAAACAAGATAGAGATAATAAACGACATTCTCAGGACAATCAAGGACAAGCGGGGGAGAATAAAGCAAACCCATTTGATGTACAAGGTTAATTTGTCCCACAAGCTGATGAAGTCTTATCTTGAGGAGCTCATCACAAAAGAGATGGTGCTTGAGACAAAACAGGAAAAAAATATCTACCTACTTCTAAAGCCGAGAGGCGAGGAGTTCATGGAAAAGCTGAAGAAACTGACTGAATTCCAGGAGACATTCGGGCTTTAAAGCTGCAGGCAGATTATTTCTTCTAATTCCTTTTTAAACTGCTGGAAGCTTTGATAGGTAATGCAATGCATACTATACAAAACTCCCGAGGGACTGCTGTTGTTTCTTTGCCTTTTTGTTGAAGTTATCAGCCATATCTTTCAATATGCTGTGCATCTTTTTTTCTTTTGCAAGTGAGGCATAGTGGTATGATTCGTCTCTCGTGTCTCTTGTCAGCAGTATAACAAGCTTTCCGGGCATTAATCTTGCTGTTCTTCCCTGCCTTTGTATTTTCCTTATTGCAGAGGGTATTGGCTCGTAAAAAATAACAGCATTTACTTCAGGCAGATCCAGCCCTTCCTCCCCTATTGAACTTGCGACAATTATGTTGACATTTCCTTTTTTAAATTCAGAAATTATCTCCTGCTGCTCTTTCTGCGTCAAGCCGCCCTCATCCCTTCTTGCCTGCCCGATAAACACCTTTGCGTTTACTCCCTGAATCTTGTTCAGCTCTTTACAAATCATCATTATCGTGTCTCTATACTGAGAAAATACTATAATTCTTGCCTTGCTATTTTCCCTGATTGCCTTTTCAATCTCCTCTTTTAATGCATTTAATTTTGGATGCTCAATATTCAGCGCGAGAAGCTCTGAAGTTTTTATATGAGCCCTGTTGAACTCCGGCTGCTTAACAAGCTGCACTGCTGCGTTGCTCTTTTTCAGCCTTGCCTGCTCAAACAGATTTTGCATATAATTGTACAATGGAGAGATGCCTTGTGTTTCTACCAGTTCAAGTGCATGCTGAATCTTTATTGCCTGTGCGCCGATGCTTGCCCCTTTGAGCAGGTTGAAGTGCTTGTTGCCAGAGGCTATAGCCCTCATTATCCTGCCCTGCAGTTCAAGAAGGCTTTTTTTTGTTGCCTGCGAAAAAAGAAGCTTCCTGTTTTTCAGCTCCTCAACTTTCTTGCTGAAAATGATTTCCAGGTCCTTTAATATTTCTTTAAATGAATCAGGCAAGTCAACTCTTTTAATTTCTGTTTTCAGCTCCTGGAGATATTGCTTGACATCTTCGCTGTCCCTTGTCCTTGCCTCTATTGCGCCTATATGAAGATTTTTACAAATCTCATTTATTTTTTCTGTTTCGCTTCCTGGGCTTGCAGTAAGCCCAAGTATTCTCTGCTTTTTTGCCTGCTTTGCATATGCATCTGCAACATAGACATAGTCATAGTTGTTAAGGCACCTGTGCGCTTCATCCTCAATCAGAAGGACAACATCTTCAAGAGTGTAAAGATTATTTTTGATGTCATTTGCAATGCACTGCGGAGTTGAGAAGATGATATCTGCGGTCTGCCAGATTTTTTTTCTGTTTCCAGACTCAATTTTTCCTGTGAAAATCTGCATATCCGCATAAAGTTCAGGAAGATGCTTGCTGAAATATTCAAGATGCTGCATAGCAAGCGGCCTTGTAGGCGCAAGAAAAAGAACTTTTCCCCCGAGTTTCTGCCTTTCAATCGCAAGCATAAGAGCAATAAGCGTTTTTCCTATTCCTGTTGGCAGAACAACAAGAGTATTGTGCCTGAGCGCTGTCTGCAATATTGCCTCCTGGTACTGCCTTGGCTTTATTGCAATCAGCATGAGAAAAAAGAAATTTGCTTGTTTAAATAACAATCGATTTATCTCTCTTTAACGCTGTAGAAAATAACAGCGGCGATAATCGCCGAGACAACAGCAGTGATTATTGTGATTGTCGCGCTGGCTTCAATATGCAGCAGTATGAGAACAGCAAGGCTTAACGAGGACATGAACACCCAGAAGATCCTGCTGCCAAAGAATATCCTGCCGCCATCATATGCCGGAAATGGCAGCATATTGAAGAACACGAACCACATGCTCATGAATGAAATCTGCTGGTATCCAAGGGAATAGGCTATAACCGCAGCGATTATGTTTGCGATAATTCCAAGAGCGGCAATCAGCGAGATGTCCCATTCAGTGACTTCTGCAAACTTTCTGCCAACTCTTCTCATTGTTGCATGCACTTCAAATGTTGAGACAACAAGCCACCACACATTGCCAAGGCTCGCCCAGACAACAAGCACAGGCCAGAGAAGCCATGCAGGAATAGGCACTCCGAAATACTGCGCCCTGCCAAAGCCGTATCTTTCAAAAGTCCATGGCTTGATTTCAAGCACGCAGCCAAGCTTGTATGCAAGCGCCTTTTTTGCAAGGATATTAACAAGAAGTATGCCCAGCGCAATTGCGGAGAATTTCAGCCAGGTACTATAAAACAACATAGGGAATGATGTAACATATCCCAATACAGCAGCAGCCAGCAATATAAACAGTGTTTCTTTAACCCTTGGCATATTCTTTTATAGCAAGCCAATTTTTTAAACCTTCTCCTTTGTTTGGATTGCTAATGGAAAGATATTTAAATTTCTGCTCCCAATAAGATAATGGAGGGAAAAATGAATAAATGGCTTGAGTTGCTTGCTGGCTTGATGCTTGTCCTTGTGCCGATTGTTGTTGCTATAAATATGCCTGTATGGGGCGCAGCAGCAATCCTTTTCTTGGAAGGCGGAATGATAATTGGCGTTATCCTTATCGGACTGCTTTTCCTGATGCTTGGCATAAGCGACATAAAGGGCTGATTTGGATTTATATTTTTTTTGCATTATTTGTAAAAATTTAAATTCTTTTTCTTCCTCTTTTTGTTATGGGGGAATTATGTTACAGGTGCAGGGGCAAGGGAATGTGCGGAAAGTCATGCAGGATTCTTGCGTCATTGAAGCACCTGCAGCCAAAAATAAAGCTCCAGTTTTCCGGAAGCGCCCCTGAAATATTTGTCGGGAAATATAATTATCCTGAAGTCTATACAGGAATTCTTGCGCCTAATGAATATGGCCGCACTGAAAAGTTCAGCATGCCCGAAATCTGGTTCAGGGAAAAAGCAGGCATTGAGGACATAATGAAGTTCAGGAGCCAGATGATTTACTCAAGATTCCAAAGCCACATAAAAAAAGGCAGCAGGTTTCTGGGAGTTATGCAGGAAATAGCTCTTGCAAGCAAGCCTGTGGCAACAGAATTCAAGCTGAAAAAGAAGCCAAATGTTTCCTTCAGTTTAGCAAAGAATATGCCTGTTGTCGGCAATCCCGCTCCCCTTGCATCAGTAAGAGTTGAGGAAAATCCCCAAGTTGAAAGAAAAGTGGACTACCTGACTTCAGATTATGATGCAAAAGCAACAGAGGCGGTTCGTGAGCTGTACAAATCAGACATTGCCGTTAGCAACATAATAAAAGTTCTTTCTGCGGGATTGCTCGGAGTTAAAGTGCAGAGAAAGCTTGTTCCTTCAAGATGGGCTGTGACAGCTGTTGACGACAGCATTTCAAAAATGCTTCTTGAAAAAGTCAAAACACTGCCATGGATTTCAGACATAATGCTTTTTCATTCAGAGTATCTTGGGAACCATTATGAGATTATTCTTCTGCCTTCGCAGTTTGAATTTGAGGTTATAGAGGCAAGGATGTCAGGAAGTTTATGGGCTGAAGGCAGCTCAGGAAATTATTTCTCAAGGGATTACGAGAACACTTTTGGAAGAAAGGATTATGCATCAGAGGTTACAGGGGCTTATTATGCAAATAAGCTTGCAGTTTCAGAATACCTTTCAGGAGTGGGAAGGCAGGCAGCATGCATTTTCTTGAGAGAAGCCCGCCCGGAATATTACATGCCTTGTGGTGTAGGCATATTAAGGGAAGCATCAAGGGATGCATTTACAAGAGCTCCTGAAAAATTCCCAACACTGCAGGAGGCATTGCAGGCGGCGCAGGCAAGGATGAGGATTAATATTCAGGAGTTCACAGGCAGAAGCGTTCTGCTCAGGAATTTCCGGAGCCAGAAAAGAATATCTGATTTCTCTTTATAATCCTCAACTGCAAAAATATTAAAAGTCCTTCTGCGGTATAAAATAGAAAGGGGATTTAGCATTATATGATTTTCAAGCCAGACACAGCTTTGTACGATTTTGAAATAATAAGGGAAGCAGGCGAAGACATAATGTATGTCAATTACCTTGGCGCAACAATAGTCCCGAGTCTTGCTGACTCTTCTGTCTGCATGTCGCGGACAATAGATTCGCTTGTTGAATCACCTAGAGTTTCAAGGATTGTTTTTGTCCAGCAGAGAAATTACAGCTATGATTTTTCGCAGGTATCAATGCTTGTTGAAATCGCGCAGCTTTACACTCATTTAATCAAGCAGGAGAGAATCTTAAGTGTAGAGAAACTTGCTCCTTTTGAATGCAAGAAATGCCTGCCGCAGAGATACAACTCCCTGAATTATCTTATTCTCACATTGCTGAAGCAGGATCCTATTGGGTGCTATGTGGAAGCAAAAAGGCTTTTGAGAGAAGAGAGGATAAATGCAGAGAAACTTCCGGAGTCATGCAAGAAATGCGAGGATAATTATCTTATGCTTCTTGAGAGAATAATGCGGATGCTTGAAGACACAAGGATGATAAAACAAACAAAGCCGTTTATAGACGCATATCACATAGGCAGCAGGGATGTTTATTCAAGAATATTCAGCCCGGATGTAATTCCCAACTTCACATTCACGCGGCTTTCAGCTTCATTTCCTGAAGACAGCGAGATTGTCAGCCAGTATGAGGTTGTTTCAGGCTATGATAGGAGCATAGTTACAATACTCCGCCTGCCAAACCAGCCAAAATTCCTTTACCATATTGTTCCCCCTGAATTCCAGTTGAGAGAAGATTATTACATGCTCCTAAATCTTGCAAGGAATGTCCTTATTGAGCACAGGCCCAAGGCAGAGGAATTCACAGATCCTGAAAGAACAAGGCAGGTGTTTTTCTCCATATCAAGGGACTTGCTTCAGGAGCTGTCTGAAAACAAGAAAATAAAAATCTCATACAGGCAGCTCAACAAGCTTGCAACAATTCTTGTAAGGCACACAATCGGCTTCGGGCTTATTGAAGTGCTGCTTCAGGATGACAAGCTGCAGGATGTTGTCATGAATTCCCCTGCAGGGCAGACAGCGATATTTGTCAGGCATGCTGAATTTGACGAATGCTACACGAATATAATGCCGAGTGTCGAGGATGCAAATTCATGGGCTGCAAAATTCAGGATGCTTTCAGGCAGGCCTCTTGATGAGGCAAATCCCATACTTGACACGGACTTGTCTCTTGGGAATGTAAGGGCGAGAGTTGCGATAATACAGCAGCCGCTCAGCCCATACGGGCTTGCATATGCATTCAGGAGGCACAGAGAAAGCCCGTGGACACTGCCATTGTTTATCAAGAACAAGATGCTCAATTCACTTTCTGCGGGATTGCTAAGCTTCATGATTGACGGGTCAAGGACAATGCTTGTCGCCGGCACGAGAAGCGCGGGAAAAACCTCGCTGCTTGGGGCTTTGCTGCTTGAGATAATGTCGAAGTACAGAATGATAGTGCTTGAAGATACTCTTGAACTGCCTGTGGATTCATTAAGGAAATTAGGGTATGATATTCTAAGAATGAAAGTAAGGGCGGCATTGCTGAAAGAAACAACAGAGGTTCCTGCTGATGAAGGGATAAGGACTTCATTAAGGCTTGGCGATTCCTGCCTTATTCTCGGGGAAATAAGAAGCACAGAGGCAAAAGCATTGTATGAGGCAATGAGAGTTGGAGCATTGGCAAATGTTGTGGCTGGAACAGTGCACGGCGCTTCGCCTTACGGTGTTTTTGACAGAGTTGTCAATGATTTGCAAGTCCCTATAACAAGCTTCAAGGCAACTGATTTGATTACTATTGTGAACCCAATAAAGTCAGCAGACGGAATGCATTCATGGAGAAGGATGTTTTCCATTACAGAAGTGAGAAAGCACTGGACAAGAGACCCTATTGAAGAGCGCGGATTTGTAGACTTAATGAAATACAATGTCCAGACCGATGAGCTTGAAGCAACTCCTGACTTGATTACAGGCGAGAGCGAAATAATAAAATCAATCGCTGCGAATGTGAAAGGATGGGCGGGCAATTGGGATGCTGTCTGGGATAATATAATGCTCAGAGCGAACATAAAGCAGGAGATTGTAGATACAGCTGAAAAATTGAAAATGCCTGAGCTTCTTGAAGCGGAGTTTAATGTCGCAAGCAACAATGCATTCCATCACCTTTCTGATACAGTAAGAGAAGAGATTGGTCTGCCTGAAAGCAAGAAAGTTTTCAGGGAATGGAAAGAATGGCTTAACAGGGAAATCAGGAAAAAAAGAATCTAAAAAAAGAGGGAAGATGGCTGAGAAAAAAGTTGACGATATTCTGAAGAAGTATGGAAGCAAGATAGAATCAGAGATAATGAGTGAGGTGAATGTTGAATATAGCAAGGAATACAAGCAGTTCAAAGAGGAGTCAATGCCCAATCTTTCAAGATTTGAGAGACTGTGCAAGAATGTCGGGGGCATTATAAAAATAAAAGTCAAGAAAGCTGATGACGAGAGAATAAGAAAAAATCTTGAGACAGCGCATCTTGATATCACTCCAAGCGATGTGATGGCATTCTCAACGCTTGTGCTCCTGACAGGATTATTTATTTCTGTTGTAATGCTTGTAGGGATATTTCTCGCGACAAACAGTTTTTCATTTCTTGCCTTTTTCCTTATGTTCTTCACTTCCATGTTCCTGTTTTATTTTTCAGTTACAGCTCCTGACAGGATTGCAGAGGCGTGGAGATTAAAGGCAAGCTCGCAGATGGTTCCTGCAATCCTTTATGTTGTGGTTTACATGAGGCACACAAGCAATCTTGAAAGAGCTGTCAAGTTTGCATCAGAGCATTTGCAGCCGCCTCTTGCCCTTGATTTCAAAAAAATATTCTGGGATGTTGAGATTGGAAGATATTCAACACTGAAGGAAAGCCTTGATGCATATCTTGAGTCGTGGAGAGGATATTCCACCGAGTTCATTGAGGCATTCCATCTCATTGAAAGTTCATTATATGAGCCAAGCGAGACAAGCAGAACAGCAACTCTTGAAAAAGCACTTGATGTCATACTCAATGGGGTTTACGAAAGAATGCTGAGATTTACTCATGATGTCACAACACCCCTGACTAATCTTTATATGCTCGGGATTGTCCTGCCTACCCTTGCCCTTGCGCTCCTGCCTCTTGCATCAACACTTCTTCAGGGCGCAATAAAGTGGTATCATGTGATGATTCTCTTTAATCTCATTGTGCCATTTTTTGTTTTTTACATGACAAGCAGCGTTCTAAGCAAACGTCCTGGCGGCTACGGTGAAACAGAACTTCTTGAACAAAATCCTGATTATTATCTCTATAAGTCAAAGCAGCCTTATCTGATGGCATGCCTTATTTCTGTTCCAATGATCCTTGCAGGGCTTCTGCCTCTTTTATTCCAGTATACAGGACTGCCTGGGCTTCTTGGCATGGAAAAAGATTTTGCAATGCCTCTTTTGGGCAACGCAAAGTTTTTTGATTTCAAGGAAACAGCGGGGATTGTTACAGGTCCGTTTGGACTTGGTTCTGCAATTCTCAGTCTTCTTATTCCTTTGGGCGTAGCCCTGTTCTTTTCAACAGTCTACAACCTGAAAACATCACAGCTGATAAAAACAAGAACTGAGACAAAAGAGCTTGAGCAGGAATTTGCATCATCGCTTTTTCAGCTTGGCAACCGCCTTGGCGACGGGGTTCCTGCAGAAATTGCATTCGGGAGAGTGTCAGAATCTGTCCGCGGAACAAAAACAGAGAATTTTTTCAGGACTGTTAATCTGAACATAAATCAGGTTGGCATGTCGCTTGAGAATGCAATATTCAATCCTAAAAGAGGAGCGATTGTGTATTACCCCTCTGAACTTGTAAAAACTTCAATGCAGATTATGGTTGAGGCAGTCAAGAAGGGATTGCAGGTAGCAGCAAGGGCGCTGATGAGCATATCGCAGTATATCAAGAATATAAACAAGATAAATGAAAGGCTGCAGGACCTTCTTGCAGAGATTGTCTCTGATATGCGCAGCAATATGACATTCCTCGCGCCTGTGCTCGCAGGCATTGTCACAGGGCTTGCAGTGATGATAACAACAATTCTCAACAAGCTTGAGCTTATGATGTCAGTGCAGGGCACAGAGGGCCTCGCAGGCATTGAGACAGCGTCCCAGCTGACAAGCATGTTTGACATAACCACAATGATCCCTCCATATTTTCTGCAGATCGTTGTTGGATTTTACATAATTGAGATAATATTCATCCTCACAGGAACGCTTGTGAAGGTAGAGTCAGGCATTGATGAGTTAAGCGAGAAAGCTCAGATATCAAGAAATCTCAAGTTTGGCATGATGCTTTATGCACTTGTCGCATTCATAGCCATAACTGCATTATCGCTGCTTGCTTCAGTTGCTACCGGAGGGCTGGCGTGATATTGGGCGCAGGCTCTCGATTATCTTATTTCTCCCCATATCCTTCCATTCGCTGTTTTCCTTTGCGAGATCTACGCTATATCTCATCTCAAGCGATTGGGATTCATCTCTGTAGAAGTATTTCATGTTTACGATAGCCAGCCATCCATTGATAGAAACATTTTCAATTTCCCAGTTTTCTTCAGCTCCCGTCTTCTTTCTGCTGTCAAACTCTTTCATAGAGCTTAGTTGTTTTGATTTTAGCACATTCTTTGTAAAACAGCTTGAATATAACTCAAAATTATTCTCATTCAGCGCTTTGAGCTCCCTGTCAAACAGTTCAAGAATTTTTTCCTTGTCTCCTTTGCTGTATTTTGAGAGGAAAGTATAGCTGTTTGAGGCCTGATTAAGCGAGAATATTTTTTCAGTCAAGGTTTCTGATTTTTTTCTAAAGGTATTATACTCTGCCACTTCCTCAAGGCTGCTGCCCAGCTGCTTGTTCGTAATTTTGTTGAGCATATCAAGAAAAGGTTCAAGCTGCGCTTTCCATAAGCTGATATTTTCATAAAGATCATGTTTTTCTTTTGAATTTAGCTTCCCTAATCTTCTATTTTTTTTGTATTCTTCAATGTATCCATCAAGGCGCTGTGAAACAAGCAGTGACTGCCCGATAATTCTGCCTGCAGAAGTTTTTTTCAAGACATTCTCCTTTTTCATTTCAATTCCCGTAATGCTGGCTAAATTTCCTGATTTCTTTGTCTGCGTGCCGTATTCTGATATGTTCAATTCAACATCTGAATTTATGAAGAATGCAAAGCTTTCAGGCCTGCCATCAAAATTTATTCTTATCAGCCTGCCCTGCTCAGGAGTTGCAAAGAAATCAGCAGGGCTGTAGGATATCCAGTTATATTTTTCCTTCAGTGCAGATGCAATTTCTTCCCTTCTTGATTTTTCATCCTCTTCCAGAAGATTCTCAATTTTTATTCCCAAGGACAGCATCACTCCAAGCGGATTTTTCTCTGCCTTGTTTAAGCCATATTTTACTGCTGCTTCTGCAAGCTTTCCATAAGCCTCTCTTTCATCATTCCATTTATCTGTCTCTGTTTTTCTGAAGCCAAGATTGTCCTTGCTGTCTGCAAGCACGTATGCTTCATCCACTTTTCTTGTTATTCTTGTGCCTTTGGGATAAAAAATGCCTATGCTGCTGCTCTTGCCCCATCTGAAAGAGTAATCCGGAGACTGCAGCTTGAAATTCAAGCCAAGTTCATTCCCAGTTTTAATCACATTGATGTCCAGTTTTGGAATGTCAAATGGCTTGAATTCTGCTATATTCTTTGAAGTAGTTCCTATTGGCTCTGAAAATCTCATCAGCATCTCGCTTGGATTTTTCCAGAAGAATTCCTCTGTTTTTTTGCTTAGATCTTTGTTTTTGGGTTCTGTTTCGTAGACAATCTGTTCAAGAAGCGCAAGAGACAGAATCTCCCTTGCTTTCCCTTCATCCATATCCGGCTCGGTTCTGAATTCCTTTTTCTCTGTGTCAATCTGAATTTTGGTCTGCCTGCTGTCTTGCGTATAAGTTTTCTGCAGGATTTCTGCATTTGAATGCCTGATTGGAGCGAGAAGCATGCCCGCTGCTATGCCCAGAACAGCAAGTTTCCTCAATTTTCCCATTTGATTTCAAGGAGATTGCAACTTAAAAATTTTTGTGAGAGTTAAGTTTATTAACAATTTATGCCTTCTGAAACAATGAACAAAAAAGGCATTGCTTTTGAAACTCTTGCAAAATGGATTATTGCTTTGCTTGTTCTTGCAATTGTTGGGTTGGGAATTATGCTCCTGAAATCAAAGGGCGCAGATTTGATAGAAAAAGTGAGCAACCTGTTCAGGTTCGGCAGATAATATGGAAATAACAATTGATACAATAATAAAAGTGGTACTCATCCTGCTTGTGATTGTTGTTGTTGCATCAGCGCTTTTCCTTTTCTGGAACAATTATCTCAAGCAGTATTTCTCAGGAATAGGCAGCGAGGTTCTGGGAACAGCAATTTTGATGTTTGGGACAAAAAGGTTTAAAAATACAAGGGCATTGATAAGGGAATGAAGCCGACAAGCGGCGGTTAAAAAATGGGTGGACAAGGAGCATAAAATGGGCGATGGAGCAGGAGTTTAAAACAAAAAGAGGAAAAATGCTGAAAAATAAAAGAGGGGCTGAGACAACCATTGGGACTATTGTTGTTGTCATACTTGCTGTTCTTGTGCTGCTTGTTGTTACATTGGGATTCACAATGGGCTGGACAAATCTTTGGGAAAAAATCAATGTTTTTACCCCTGCAATAGACAGCATAGATGCAGTGATAAGCACATGCAATGCCAACTGCCTTGCCCAGCTTAACACAGTGTACTGCTGTGAGAAAAAAAGCGTTGTGATATCTGATCCAAAGAATCCTGAGAAAAAAACATGCAATGGGCTTAAGGAAGAGGGATATAATATCATATGCGGGATAGACTGCACAGATATTCTCAAAACACAGGCATGCACAGCGATGATTGGCTAGCAAGCGGGAAATCGCAAAAGTTTAAATAATTCTTTTTGTTTTTCTTGCTATGCCCAGAAGATTATTAGGCGGCAAAAGAGGACTGCTGAAATTTGTTATCGGCTTGATAGTGGGCATTCTTTGCATTATCCCCCTTCTTTATCTTGGCTCTTCCCTTTCCTCAATTTTTTTCTCGACACAGAAGGAAGTGCTTCAGGCTCAGGGAACTCTTGAGGAATTATATAACACTGTGGATATGCTGGGTATTGGCGAGTCAACGCCAAGTCCTGTGCTTGTGTATGCTCCTGCAGGATGGTGGATTCTATCTTTTGACAAATACAGCAATCCTGTTGTCGGATTAAGGGACACTGAAGTAAAAAGAAAGGCAGAATGCACGGACAAAGTATGCCTATGCCTATGCAGGGATTCTGCTGACTGCACAAAAAACTCCGCATGCAGGGAATTTCCAAAACCCCTGAAAACCTGGACTGGCAATCTCGCAGAAAAGATAAATTTGCTTAAACTGGGCATTACTAATGAGGAGGATAAATATCATGTTTGGATTGCGAATAAAGAAAAATAAAAAAGCATCACTCCAACAGGAAACATTGATAAGGGTAATCCTCTGGATAGTTTTTGCTGCAGTGCTCTTTTCCTCATTGTGGTATCTGCTCAGGAGATTTTTGTAAAATGAAATTCAACAAAAAAGGCATAGAAGCAGAGGTGCTTGTAGGCATAATCATCACAATCATTGTTGCATCAGTTATATTCTGGTTTCTATACATTTACAATTCAAGAACAACCGACTTTATTGACAGGGAGGCATGCCATCAGTCTGTTTTGATGAGAAGCCTGCCTACAATTGTGGGAGCTCCTTTGAGGGCAGGACTGCCATTAAAATGCAGGACAGAAAAAATACTCCTTACTCAGGATGATGAGAATGCCATAAAAAGCAGGATTGCAAATGCAATGCACGACTGCTGGTGGATGCTGGGAGAAGGCAAATTGAATTTCTTTTCAGCAGGGCTTTTCAAGAAGAATTACTGCCTTATATGCTCAACAATAAAATTTGACAAGGATGCAAAAAATCTCAAGATTAATGATTTCAAGGAATATCTTGCTGTTGAGAAACTGCCGACAAGCAATATAACTTACTTGCAGTATTTTTCCAATTTAGATAGTCCAGAGGTTGTAGGCACAGGGGAAGTGATAGATACTAATGAGGAATATGTGGTTGTCTTCTCATTTTTCAAGAATGAATTATTATCCAACTGGCTTGCTGTCGGAGAGGGGGGATGGATAGGCGCAAAAGTAGGGGCTGTAATAGGCAGCATTATTCCCGGTCCAGGAACTACAATCGGTGCAGGAGTAGGGCTTATAATCGGCGGAGCGATTGGGGGAGCACTTCAAGATAAATGGAAAAAGATAATTGCAGACATGTTTTCAGGAGGAAAGGGCTCTGATTATCTCGCTTCGCTGTATCTTGTGGAATATAATCCCCAAGACATAAGAGAGGTTGGCTGCACGAACATAGAAAGTATCCCATAAGATTTATTAATTGCACATCATTCAGGAAGCTATGAAGGGAAAAAAAGGGGATATGGAGGAATTGCAGTCTTTTATCATCTATATTGTTTTTGTCCTGATAATTTTTCTTGTACTGCTTGCTTTCATAAGAAATGCGTCAACAGGCACGCTTGCAAAGCAGCAGATTCTGGCAAAAGAAATTGCCCTGCTTGTTGATTCTGCAGAGCCCGGCACAGAATTCACAGTATACACTGAAAATTTAACTGTTTCATTCAAGGGGAATAAGGTTGAGGTAAACTCAAAAGAAATTGCAGCACATCCTTATGAATATTCATTCTCAACAGCAAGGCAGATTGAAACATCAGTGCAGGGCAATGAGATAAAAATAAAGGTTTGGGAGTAAAATGACAAACAGCAGATTTTTGATTGAGAAAAAGGCGCTTGACAGGCTTGGCTGGGACAGCATTTTATGGATATTCAGATTTTTCCTGATTATAGTTATTGTTGTAGGAGTGATAATGATTTCATATGTTTTCTATTCAAGAAATGTGGACACAAGGGAAATGGAAACCGCAATTATTGCAGGAAGAGTTGCCGGCTGCATGATAAAAGACAGCAGTCTTCAGGATATCTCTTCATTAAGTGCAGAAAAATGCGGCTTGAACATTGATTTGGAGGAGAGTTATGTCCGCATCACTTCAGGATACGAAAACTTCTCAATTGGAAACAGCGATTTAGAAATTCTCTGCAGGATTAAAGGGATTACTATGAAAGCCAAGCCCGCATGCCTCCTCCAGAGATACTATTCAGTCAGCCGTAATGGAATTTATGCCGACTTGTTTGTCGCAACGATAAAAGGGGCAGAATGACAAGACAAAAAATAAGAATTTCAAAAAAAGCGCAGCTTGGAGAAACTGTCGCACTGACAGTCGCGACTCTATTAATCTTCTTTACAATTGCGATTTTCTTTTATCTCAGCACAATAGCCGCGGGATTCCAGTTCAGGAAAAATTCAGATGTTTATCTTGCTTACAGCGGGAAACAGCAGGCAATGATTTCATTAAAGGCATTTTTGGATACAAAAGTGGAATTTCAGGGTATAGAAACGGAAATTGCGGATATCATAAGGATTGATTCAATAGAGTCAAATGCTATTGTGAAGAATAAAACAGAAGAAATATTCAAGCCTTTTGGAAGCTGTTATTTTTTTGAGGCAGCGGGAATCAAGTCAGGCAATACAGCATATATTGGGAATACAGTAATGATAATTCTTCCTGTAACAAAAAATAAGGATGTTACAGCAATGCTTGCTGTTGACAGCAAATGTCTGGAGGAAAAATCATGAACAAGAAAGCTGCAATTTTCGCACTGCTTATAACTATCGCAGTTTTCGTGCTTTGCGGTTATGCCCTTTTCAAGTTTATTACAGCAAAAACAGGAGCTGCTGAAATGTTTGCCCCTCCTGATAAAGTGCTGAAGATGAACGAAGAAATATCTGTTTACAGGGAATTCGCAGCAGAAGCTGCGAAGATTGCGGTTGCAAATGCCTATCAGAATATTTCTGATGAAGGGAAATTTGCACCACAGGACTGCAAGGTTTATTCAGGGTATTTGCATTTCTGCAATTTTACAAGAAATTTTGATGAGGAATTTGCAACAGATATAGGAGAAAGAATGAATGAGATAAATTCTCTCTATTATAATCCTGATTTTAACAAAATAAAATACAAAGCCAGCATTAAAGATAAGATAATTAATTTTGATTCTAACGAGATTGAGCTGAAGGGAAGCGTCAAGGGTGTTTTTGGGTACTCTTTTATGCTTGATTTCAAATCCTCTTTTGCTGTTGACTTGGAGGATATTAATCTTGCTTCATTCCAGGAAATCTGGCAGAAGGCAGATGAGTGCAAAGCCAAGGAGGATATTGCATTGTGCATGAATCTTGGCAGTTTTAATATAGAAACAGGGGAAATTTCTGAAATAGACATGAAATCAATAACAATGAAAAGCAAAAGCAGATATTTCATAAATGAAGAATACAGGAATATTGAAGTAAGGTTCAGCATTTGATAGTTGCTCTTGCATATAAAAATACTTTTAAACGGATTTTCTCTTGTTTGGACTGATAAAAATGATAACAGCCGCATACGAGCAGTTTGTTGACAAGATTGCAAAGCAGTCAGGGCTTGATATAGAACAGGTTGAAAGGCGCATTGACGCCAAGAGGGCAAAGCTTTCCGGATTGATAAGCAAGGAAGGCGCTGCGCAGGTTGTTGCAGCAGAGCTCGGCATAAACTTTGACAAGCAGAAAGTCAAGGTTTCAGAGCTTCTTACAGGAATGAGAAAGGTTTCTGTGACCGCAAAGATTATTGAGGTTTATCCTATCAGGAGTTTCAAGAAAGGGGACAGGGAAGGAAAAGTTGCAACATTGGTTATTGCAGATGAGACCGCAAGCGTGAGGACTGTTCTTTGGGATATCAAGCACATAAATCTCGTTGAGACCGGAAACATTTCAAAAGGCAGTGTTATAGAGATAAAGGATGCTGCTGTCAGGGAGGGGGAACTGCATCTCGGCAGCATGTCCGGGCTGAGCCCAAGCACAGAAGAAATAGCATCAGTGAAGATATCAGAGGTTATGCATGAAAAAACAATTGCAGAGCTAAAACAGAACGACAAGGCAAGGATAAGGGCTGCTGTCTTGCAGATTTTCGAGCCGAGGTTTTTTTCAGTATGCCCTGAATGCTCAATGCGCTTGACTCAGGAGGAGAACAGATTCATCTGCAGCAAGCACAATACTGTCGCCCCTGAAAACCGCGCGATTATTACTGCTGTGGCTGATGACGGGACTGAGAATATAAGAGCGATTTTCTTTTCTGATTCGATATCCAAGCTGCTGAACCTTCCGGCAAATGAAATGGAGATGCTGAGAAATGCTGATTTTTTCCTGAAAAAGAAAAATGAACTTCTTGGCAAGGAGCTTTGGCTTGATGGCCGGGCAAGAACAAACAAACTTTTTGGCAATACAGAATTTGTAGTATCAGATGTTTCAGTGGTTGATGTAGAAGAGCTTATAGCAAAAATCAGCGGATAAATAAAAAATGCTCCTTAAGACGCATATTGCAGCCAATATCCTTTTTGCCCTAATTTTTTCAGGACAATTCAGCAATAAGATTGCATTCGTCTCCATTGTAATTTTGGCGACAATGCTGCCCGACATAGACACGCTTCATTCTTTCATCGGCAGGAAATACAGAATATTCGCAAAAATCGCATTTTTCCTTTCAAAACACAGGGGATTTTTTCATTCATTTACCTGCTCTTTTATTCTCAGCGCTATCCTGTTTGCATTTTCCCCATTTGTCTCAATGGCATTCTTTGCGGGATACAGCATGCATATTCTTCTGGACAGCTTTACTGTGCAAGGAGTGGAGCCCTTCTGGCCTGTTAAGTATAAAGTCAAGGGCAGGATAACAACAGGAGGCATTACAGAGAAGATAATTTTTTCAGTGCTTGTCCTGCTTGATATAGCATGGATTGCAGCTTATCTCTTCTAACTGATATATCCCAAAAGAACTAAATTTATAAATGAAAAGCCCTTTTTTTGGTCATGGCTGAATCTGAAAAGGAAAATAAGAAAGACGGCTTTAAAATCACTGACCTGCCGGGCATAGGCCCTGCGATAGCAGCAAAGCTTGAGGGGGCTGGCGTGACTGAACTTATGAATCTAGCAGTATTGGGTCCTACTGAACTTTCCAATATTTCAGGAATTAGCGAAGCTGTTGCAAGAAAAGCAATCCAGGCTTCAAGGAAAATGCTGAATCTGGATTTTGAAGACGCTTCAGAATACATGAAGAAAAGGGCTGAACTTCTGACAATTACAACAGGGTGCAAAAATCTTGACATACTTCTTGGCGGCAAGGGGATTGAGACAAAAGCGATAACAGAGGTTTACGGAGCCTATGGCTCTGGCAAAACCCAACTTGCGCATACTCTTGCAGTAAATGTCCAGCTGCCTAATAAAGAAGGCGGCGCAGACGGCAAGGCAGTGTACATTGATTCTGAAGGCACTTTCAGGCCAGAAAGAATAAAGCAGATTGCAGAAGCAAGGGGAATGAACCCTGAAAAGGTTATGAAGAATATTTTTGTGGCAAGAGCATTCAATTCAGACCACCAGATATTATTATTCGATAAAATTACAGAGATGATCAAGAAGGGGGAGCCAATCAAGCTTGTTATAATTGACAGTTTGACTGCCCATTTCAGGGCGGAATTTGCAGGCAGGGGCATGCTTGCAGACAGGCAGCAGAAATTAAACAGGCATCTCCATGAGATTATAAGAATGGCAGAGCAGTATAATGTTGCGGTTTATGTGACAAACCAGGTTATGGCTGACCCGTCAGTAATGTTTGGCGACCCTACAAGGGCAATCGGAGGGCATATCCTTGCGCATGCCTCAACACTGAGGCTGTATATGAGGCGCGGAAAACAGAATTCACGGGTTGTGAAAGTTATTGATTCCCCAAATCTTCCGGAATCAGAGAATATTTTTTACATAACTGCAGCCGGCATCAAGGATGAGCCGGATAAAGAATAAACCATAACACAATCTTTAAATCCAATTTATTTCTTTATTATTAATGCCCTTATCTTCTAATCGGATAGGAAACGACCTTGCGGAGGTTGTAATCGGGGTTCGAGTCCTCGTGGGGGCATACGGTAGAAAATGAAACCAAGAATATGCAGGACATTTTTCAGCAAGCTCAGGGGAAAGATGTTTTCTTTTTCAGAAGAGCCGCTGCTTTTTGTTTTTGATAAGGAAAGGAAAATTTCACTGCACACTTTTTTCTGTTTTATGCCCCTTGAGATAAAATGGCTTGACAGGAACATGAAAGTTACAAAAAAAATCCTGATGAAGCCCTGTTCTTTTGCAGCGGGATACGGCAAGTATGTCCTTGAAGTGCCAATAGAGATATAAGCAGAAGTTTTATAAATCGCTTTCTTGAATTAGCATTATGGGAATTGCAGCATTGAAAATAAGGATGATGCCGGTGTCTATTGACACAGATATTGAAAAGATAAAAAAGAATGCAGAAAAGATAATCCAAAGCAAGGACGCGAAACTGCATTCGGCTGAAATAGAGGAAATAGCATTCGGATTAAAAGCATTGATTCTTACTGTTGTATGGCATGAAGAAAAAGACCAGTCAGAGTTAGAGGATGCATTAAAAAAAGTCCCTGAAGTGCAGTCAGTGGAGGTTATTGATTTCAGAAGAGCATTCGGCTGATTGGGGATACTGGCAAAGATATTTAAAATTCTTTTTCTCGATTGAAGTATGGAAGAAGACATAGGAAAAATCAAGGAGAAAATTCTCGAAGAACTTAGCAAGCTTTCTGATGAAAATAGCAAAGAAATGTTCGAGAAAATAGAGGCAATGGATGATGCCGAGTTCAGTGCATTTCTGAAGGAATATGCAATGCCGCTTCAGCAGTGCCTATTCTGCCAGATTTCCCAAGGAAAAATTCCCACAGTCAAGGTGTATGAATCAAAGAATATCCTGGCTGTAATGGACATAAATCCCGCTTCAAAAGGGCATATGATTGTAATGCCTAAGCAGCACTATCAGTTTCTTACGCAGCTTCCCGACCCTCTTCTTTTTGAGATTTTTTCATTTGCAAGGCATGTTATTCCTTCAATGATAAGGACTGTCAAGTCGCAAGGTGTTGCCTTGAGCATACTACAGGGCAAGGAGCAGGCTGTGCCTCATTTTGCATTGAATATCATTCCGAGGTTCAATGACGACAAGCTGGACTTATTCATGCAACGGCAGAAGATTCCAAGGCAGGAAATTGAAACTGTCGCTTCTGCAATCAGGAAGGATGCAGGAGAATCCGCAAAACCGCCTATTTTAGAGAAAAAAATTGAAAAGGAAAAGCCGGAAGAAAAAATTCAGGAAAAAGAGCAGCCAAAGGAAACAAAACAGGACAATGCGGGATATCCCGAGCACGAGCTTGACAAGTTTTTCAGAAGAAGAATTCCAAATTGATTTCTTATCCGATAATACCAACAAGAACAACAAGCAAATTTGCGAAGAAGCTTATTATAAGCGCAAGAAGAAAAACAGGAACAAATGGTATGCCCTGCTTTATCATCACTCTTCTTATTTCTGATTTTTTTATCAGTGATATTTCCGCATTGTTAAGCCCTTCCCATCTTGGCATTATGCTCTTTTTTCCGATTTTCACTGCTTTGTAAAGCCAGTCCCCTTCTGAAAGCTGGCATGCCTTGATGCTTTTTACCATGCATGAATTCTCAACAGCCTTGACAAAAATCAGCAAGTAGGGAAATGCCAGCGCCAAAAGGGCGATAATCAGCAGAATTATGTCCTTTACATAAAAGCAGATTAAAAGCACAATAGCAAAAAGCAGAAAGAAGATTATTCTTACAAGCCTGTTTTGTCTGCTGGATTTTTTGAATTCTTTTATGAATTCTTTAAAGTTCTTTGCTGCGAGGGCAGCACTCCATAAAATCCCGTAAACAGAGCCGGCGAACAGCATATTAAGCACAAACACCGCCATAAATGGAATCTGGATATTTCCTATTGATGTTACGCTGCTTGAGACAAAAACAGGAGTTGTTGCAAATGCAGCTGCGAGGGCTACAAGCATTTTGGCGTCGCCTCCTGCAAAAATTCTGGCGTAATAGAACAGGTTTGCTATTGCAAAAAAAATCAGAGTCATTGCAATTCCATAAATGAAATATCCTGCATCAGATGAAACAACAGACACAATCGCCCTTATTGCAAGCGCAATTGCAACAAGCGAGAAATTCAGCCAGTTTGCAACCTCTCTTTTTTTCATGTCCTGAATAGCCGCGGCAAAAAGCCAGATAAGGGCTATTGAAGCGAGCAGAACATCAGCAAAAAAAATCGCATCCATGATTTAATTTGCCAGAATAGATTTATAAGTATTTCTGAATTTTACGCATTATGCAAAGGCAGAAGGCAGTTATCATCGGAGGAAGCATTGCAGGGCTCGCAGCAGCATGCCTTCTAGGGAGGCATATGGATATCCTTGTTGTTGAGCAGAAGCCCTGCAGCCAAATATGCAATAAAATCTGCGCTAATATCGTTACATCAAAATTTCTTAATCTTGCAGGAGAGCTAGGCATAAACCCAAGAAAAGTTGTCTCAAGAAAATTCTCGCGCGCTGAATTCTATTCAGAAACAAGTTCTGTGAACATACCTATCGGGGACTATGAGATAAACAGGAAGGAATTGATATCCTCACTGATAAAAAAGGCGCAGGATACTGGAGTTAGGTTCATTTTCAATGCGAGATTTATTGATGTTCGGAAATCTGGAGATGTCCTGATTGGAAAGAACAGAAGAAAAATAACAGAGCATGCTGATTTTGTTATCGGAGCAGACGGCGCGCTTAGCAATGTCGCAAAAAAATCGGGATTATGGCAGAACAGGAAATTCTGGCTTGCCGTCAAGGCAAATGTTCCTGCCAAGGCAAAAATATCCCCAAACAAATACAAAATTTTCTTTGTCAAGAAATTTGGATATTACTCTTACATTTTTCCCTCAAATTCAGGATATGTAATCGGGGTTGTTGCGCAGCAGGATAATGCAGTTAAATGCTTTAATGCATTTGCAGAGCATCTGGGGTTGAGAAAGCCGAAATTCTCTGCCGCGCTTATCCCCCAGCCAAAGCTTATCAGAACGCAAAAAAAATCCATTTTTCTTTTGGGGGATGCCGCCTGCATGGTAAAATTTACAGGAGGAGGGATTGTTCCTGCAATTGAATCAGCATTTGCACTGAGAGATATCTTAATTTATAAAAACAGGAAAAAAGCATTTGAGCTGAAGAAAACAATTTTTTTCAATCATCTTGTGACAAAGCTGCTGTCAAAGTTTAAATCAAAAGATTTTGAAATTCTATTCAGGATAGCCGGAAAAGTCAAGGGAGACGCAGCAAAAAACAGGGATAATCTAAGCAGGATAGCAGTTTCAGTTGTCTTGAAAAATCCAGGGCTGTTAAGATTTCTTCCCAAGCTATTCTGGTTTTGAATCAAGCTTAATGCACCTGAACTGCCCGCCTTTCTTGTAAACTCTCAATCTTCTTTTCTTTCTGGAGCTTTTCTTGCTTTTTCTCTGCTCAGGAACGCCATAATCCATTCTTTCAGGAAATATAGCATATTTATCTATTTTTGCCTGTAAGAAACGAAAAGGTTATATACTAAATCCCTTGTTATAGGGAATATAAAATGTCAGGAAAAAATGCACAGGCAGCAGCGGCAATAATTGTCATAGCAGCATTGCTGCTTGGAGCTTTGATCTTCATGCCTGCGAGCGACAAATGCAAGGTTTTTCCTGATTCTCCTTTATGCAACAAGACATCAGAAACACAAGGCAAAAATTTTCTTTCTGAGACACCAGGGCTTCTTCAGCCGATTGAGGATTCAGCAGAATACAAGATAAGCGCAGTTGACCTTTTCAACAGAGAGAACACAGAAGTGCCTATAAAACTTGACGCAGAGACAACAGTTGAGGGCTCATGGTTCAATTCAAAAGTTATTGAGGAGGAGTTTGTAATTCCCGGAAGGGCAATTAAGGTTACATTATTCCTGGGAATAAGCGAGGCAAGCGAGCTTGCCGCGATATCTGTTATTCTCAACGGAAAGACAGTCGCGAGAGTTATAGGCACGGGAGTTCATGTGATAGAACTGCCTGAATCAAGAATGAAGCACACAAACACAATAAAGCTTGCAGCTTCCATCCCGCTTTTCCCAAGCAAGATAAACAGGTTTGTTATAAGCTCGTTTATGCTGAAAGAAAGGTACTCCCTGACACAACCAGAAATAGGAAGGGGTTTTGTAATAGAGCAGGATGTCAATGACATAAGCTCAGCTGAGCTGAAGTTTGACGCTGACTGCTATTCAACAGATGCTTTGCAAGTCAGCCTTAATGACAAATCAATTGTGAATGAAAAAATATGCACTGGCTTTACAGGAAATATCAAGGGCATGCTCGCGGAAGATAATGAGCTTGTTTTCTCAAGCGACGGGAATTATTTCATAGACAATGTAAGAGTCAAGATAAAATTCAAGCAGAGGGATTATCCAACATATTACTTTGCAATTGACAAGGAGAATTACGATAAGATTGATGAAGGAAGGGTTTTGGCGATGATGTCATTGAGGTTCCCTGACAAAGAGCACAAGGAGCTTACAATCTATGTGAACGGCAACCCTGTCAAGATAGACACAGAGAAGATTGATTACAAGACTTCAATCGGAAGACTGCTTTTGAAAGGGCAGAACAGCATCAAGGTTACTCCTGACACAGAAGTCAATCTGGGACAGATTGATATTTATCTGGAATAAACCTCAATTAGGGGAAAAATGAAAGTTCTGGAAAATTTGTGAATTCTTCATCAAAAATTATAGAAAATGGCTGGAAGGATAAAAAAGTAAGGGAAGGTTATGCACTAAGTGCGATTTGTTTTGTTGCTGCAGGAGTGCTTTATCTGTCAAAGCAGCATTTTCTTGCAGAGTACACTGCCAAGCTGACAAATATCCTGCTTTTTGTGAATGTCTGCCATCACACTTTTATGGGAATCAATGATTATCCAAAGCTATAAAAATAACTCTGTTTTTTCTATGCTATGGACAAGGGGATAATTGCTGATTTTCACATTCATAGCAGATACTCGCGGGCGACATCAAAGAACATAACTTTTGATAATCTTGTCAAGTATGCAAGGATAAAAGGCGTTGATATGCTTGGCACCGGGGACTTCACGCATCCGCTCTGGATTAAGGAGCTGAAGGAAAAATTAAAACACAATGGCTCAGGAGTTTATTATTATCAGGATTTTCCCTTTATTTTTTCAACCGAGCTCTCGCTGGTTTTCTCTGAAGCAGGAAAAGGCAGAAGAGTTCATATCGTGATTCTTGCGCCTTCTCTTGAAACTGCAGAGCAGATAAACTCATGGCTTCTGACAAAAGGAAGACTGGATTATGACGGCAGGCCTATTTTCGGAATGTCCTGCATTGAACTGGCGGAAAATCTTTTTAAGATTGACCGAGACATTGAGATAATCCCTGCTCATGCCTGGACTCCCTGGTTTGGAATATTCGGAAGCATGTCCGGATTTGACTCTTTGAAAGAGGCATTCAAGGAGTATACGGGAAAAATCCATGCAATAGAAACAGGAATGTCCTCAAATCCCGCAATGAACTGGAGACTGTCTGAACTGAACGAGAAATCTCTTGTAAGCTTTTCTGATGCGCACTCATTCTGGCCGTTCCGCCTAGGAAGGGAAGCTACTATTTTCTCGGGAAAAGTGAATGAGGAAGTTTCCTACAAGGATATTCTAAAACAAATCAGGGACAATGAACTTTTGGGCACAATAGAAACAGACCCTGCATACGGCAAGTATCATTATGACGGGCACAGGCTGTGCAATTTTTCATGCTCGCCTGCAGAGGCATTGAAGCTTAAGGACATATGCCCTGTATGCCATAAAACCATGACAATTGGCGTTGAGCACAGGGTTGAAGAGCTTGCGAATCATCCCGCTGGATTCAAGCCTCGGAATGCAAAGCAGTTCTATAGCCTTCTGCCCCTGCATGAACTGATTGCTGCGGCAAAAGCATCAACACTTTCAAGCAAGAAAGTCTGGGAGGAATACAACAAATTAATCAATGCATTCGGCTCTGAATTTAACATCCTGCTTGATGCTGAAAAAGAAAAACTGGCAAGAGTGACAGATAAAAAGCTTGTTGATATAATCCTGCTTAACAGGGAAGGAAAAATAAAGGTAAAGCCCGGCTTTGACGGAGTTTACGGCGAGGCGATGCTTCAGGAAAAGCAGGCAAAATTACTGTGAATATTTCCTGATAAACTTTGAGCCTGCCTGTTCTGTTTTTGTTTTGCAGTTCTTGCATAAATCATTTAAAGTGTAGGCATTGCATCTCGGGCATTTTTTGAGTTTTTTCATCTGAATCAGTCAAGAAATTCAGCCTCGCAGTGCTTCTCTTCAGCCAACTCTTCAATTTTCTTCAGGATTTCAGAAAGCTTTTTGTTTGCCTCTTTATAGTCCTCTGAGCTCACAGATATAGAGTAATTCGTTGCTGAAATGTAGCTTATTTTGACATTTTTGTATGATTTCATTATTTCTGAAAAAATCTCCTTTATCATTATAATTCCATTGCTCTCCTCGCTTTGGAGTTTGATTTTCGCCTTTGCTGAAACAATCTTCTTTGGCTTCTCGCTGATGATTTTTTCAATCTGTTTCTTGCTTTCATTGCTCAGCCCGAATTTTTCAGTGTCAATTGAATTTATATCCCTGATAAATTCTGATAATTTTGCGTGTTCCAAACGGATTTTTTCAGCAATTCCTTCTGCCTTTTCCCCTGAAATCATCTTAAGCATTGCGAACGCATCCCTTTCCTTTTTATCCGCTTCAACTGCATCTTCCCTTTCTTTTTTGCTCACTCTTCTCAATGACAAGTCGATATTCCCTGTTTTCTCGTCTGCTCTCAAAACCTTGCAGACAATTCTCTTGCCTGCCATAACATAATCCCTTATGTTTCTTATTCTTCCAGGCGCGACTTCAGAGGTGGATATCACTCCTTCTTTGCTGTATTTCAGAAGCTTGACAAATACAGTTGTGCCGAGAATTCTGTCCACTATGCACAAGACAATTTCATTTTCCAGCGGCAGTTCATTCATTTTCATTTTTAAAAAGAAGATAATCAGCTCAGGAATTCAAGTATTCTTCCCTTGATTTTTCCCTTTCCACCGGACGGCTCAGACAAAACCTGCCCGCATATAACACATTTTATTTCGCTTGAAGCCCTGCCGAATATAATCTGTTCGTTCTTGCAGCCAGAGCATCTGACTTTTATAAACTTGCTTTTTGTTATTGATAATTTCTGTTCCATTTTATCCCCTTATCCTGTTCCTTGCATTTTTAAATCTTGTCAATAGGGCAGACATTATCCCTGCTGTTAGCATGCTCTAAACCCTAATTTTTATCTGCTCTGCTTCAGCCTCTTTTTCAAGCTCTTCGATAAACTCTGTTTCCTTGGAAACAGGGATTATGCATCCTGCAGCTCTTGAATGCCCGCCAGCCTCGCCTCCGACTGTTCCTGCCACCTTGCCCATAAGCTTGTGCAAATTAACTCCGTCCTTGCTTCTTCCTGCTATCCTCGCTGAAACCTTTATTTTGCCGCCCTGCTGGTAAGCAAGACCCACAATTATTGTGCCCTCGTCGTATATGAATGAGGAGGAGATTATGCTGAGAGTTGTTCCTATTATTGAATCGCTTATGCTGTCCTTTGCGTTGATTATCATATATCCCTTGCCCATGATATGCTTGTTGTTCTCAACCCATCTCAGTGCTTTTATCAAATCATGCTTGTATTTTGCGTATATTTCCTCTGCCCTGTTCTTTGCATCCCTGCTGCCCAGGCAGAATGCAAGTGCAATATCCGGATAACCAAGCCTCCCGCATGCATTTATCAGCGCGCTTAACTCCCTTATGTCCTCAACCTTGCCAAAAAATTTCAGCAGATAAATATTTCCGATTATGTTTTTCTCTTTTTCCTTGTCTATATGAAGCCGCCTTAGCATTATTGTTGTTATAAGCCTTGAAAGCTCCTCTTTGCTGATTTCAAGCATGCTTGGATATCTTCCATTTGAGATTTTTATCCCTATCTCCCTCAGCAAGTCAATAGTTCCTGAAGCCGAGCCGCTGACTCCTGGAATGAATATGTCAGAGCTTAGCTCAAGTGCCTTGTTAAGAGGCCTCGCAGCAGAAAAAATAAGCAAGCCCTGTTTTACTGTCAAGTCAGCGGCATCTTTCATGATATGGTTGTTCATCTTGCTTATGCTCTGTTCAAGCATATCCCCCACCATGCCAATTATCGCCAAGCCAGCCAAATCTTTGTTCGCTGGATTTAGCGCCTTTGCAAAAAGATATACTAGTCCTGCTGCGCTGACTTCCTCATTGAAACTGTGCGGGTTGATGAAATGAATATTCTTCGCATTTTGCGATTCCTCGCTGCTGTTTATTTCGTGATGGTCAAAGACAAAAATTTCAGCAGGAAGTTTTGATAGCTGCTCAAGCGCAGAAGAGCCAAGGTCGAGAAAAATCAGCATTTCCTTTGGATTCTTTACAATCTCCTTCAAGCCCTCGATAAAGGAGCTTTCAAGCTGCTTGACTATTGTCACAGAGAAATTTTTATCTTCTCGCTGGAGCGCTTTTGAGAGAATTGACGCCGCGGTTATTCCGTCGCTGTCATAGTGGCTGATTATCCTTATCACAGAACTTTTGCTTGCTTCCCGGAATTCTTGGATAATGCCCTCTATTGCTTTAAGCATTTTAGACAAAGACAGGCGCCTAAACTATTTTATTTTGCGCTTGTAGTATTTATCAAGCTTTATCAGTTTTGCCTGTGTCATTTGTAAACCCCTTTTCGCCACCTTATCCTGCTTGTTCTTTTCTATATGCAGTTTAAGCTTTTCAGCGCTTTTTTTCAAATTGTCAAGTTCCGGGCTTACCTGCTCGACATTGTGCCTTGCGAGGATTTTTGTTATCTTTCCGGAGATTATTTTTGTTGTGGGTATTCCGTATGTATCCCTGAGTATCAGCCCTATCTTCTCGCTGCTGATGTCCTGCTTGGCAAATTTGAGGACAAGCGATTCAACTTCCTCAGCGCTTCTTTTCAGCCACAAAGGCTTTTCAATGTTTTCTGTTTTCTGTGATTTCATCCCAATACCTAAAGGATTTATTTTTTAAACCTTTCCTTTGCAAAAAAGAAGTAGCCCCACCAGGATTCGAACCTGGGTCTATGCCTTTCTTCATCAGAAACCAAGGTTTCCGATACCTTCCTCCAAAGGGCATCATACTGGACCGCTGTACTATGGGGCTGTCTAAAAACAAAAGAATGAGAACTTAAAAATCTTAATGTTTGCCCTTGTATCTGCCTCTTGCCTCCACTTTTTCCAGTTGCTTTAAAACTGCATTTGCATTTTTGGAAATTTTATACCCTCCGATTGCAGAATCAAAATACTCCTTTCCCCTCTCGAAATGCCTTGATTCAAATGCCTGTTTCAGCAGATGCAAGTCAACTGCCTTGTCCTCGACTTTCTGGCTTTCAAATCCCAAGCCGAAATCCACAAAGAAAATTCTGTCTTCATTAAGAATCATGTTGCTTGTTGTCAAGTCCCCATGTATAATTCCTGCATCATGGATTTTTGCAATAGACTTTCCGATATTCTCGCATATTGCAGAAGATTTTTTCATGCTGAATGAGTCAAGGACATCGCTCATTTTTCTGCCGTTTATGAAATCCATCTTAATCTCCATATTCTTTTCGTCGACAGAGGAAACAGCAGGCACGTTTATCAGCCCGGATGCCTTTTCAAACAGTTTCGCCTCTTTTCTTGTCCTTGTTTTTCTTAATTTCCCATCAAGAAGCGGATGCCTGTACCCTTTCTTTATCCTTCTTTTGATTAATTGGCAGTTCTGTCTGACAAGCAATGCCTCTGCTCCCTGTGCGATTATCTCTTCCATTTTATTTTTTTGTGTATTTTATTTTAAGAAAAAGCTGCATGACTGCAAAAATGCAGTATATAAGATTTGTTGAGATTATTGCAATGCTTCCTATCGAAAACCCAAAAAAGGTGTAGGAAATGCCGCCGAGCAAGGCAAGCACAACCATGTATAAGGACAAGTCCTTTGTGCTTTTTGTCCTGAAGGACTTTATTATCTGGGGAATCAAGCATGTAATAACAAGAAATCCCCCTATATACGCAAAAATCTCGCTGTTCATTTTTAAAATTTAAAACTTGAATTTTTTTGCAAGCTTCTTCAGCTGCTTCTGGTTTATGCCCAGGCCTCTTAAATCCCCTGCATTCTGTATCCTTGACAAATCAAGGTTCTGTTTGCTTTGCGCCATGCCCCTGATGAGCTTGTATTGGTTTATCAGCTCCCTTACATCGCCTGCAGAAACCCCGGAGCCCTTTGCTATCCTCGATATCCTCGCTGTTTCCTTTTCAAGCACTTCTGGATTTTCTATTTCCTCAAGAGTCATGCTGTCTATTGCAAACTTCCATCTCTTCATCTTTTCCTGCTGTCCCTCAATTAAATCTTTGGGCATTTTTATGTTCCCAAGCCCCGGAATCAATTCTGTTATCTTGCCTAAAGGGCCAAGAGACTGCGTTGCCTTTATCTGCTCGTAGAAATCAAGCAATGTGAAATCCTCTTTTTTTTCGCCTGGCTTTTTTTCCTCTGTTGATGCTTTTACTTTATCAAGCAGTGCTTCCATGTCGCCATAGCCGAGCATTCTTGATACAAAGCTTGTAGGGTTCATGACTTCAATATCCGAAATATGCTCCCCTGTTCCGACAAAAAGCACAGGGGCATTTGTTTCATGGCACGCAGCAAGAGCGCCGCCTGCTTTTGCTGTCCCGTCCATTCTTGTCAATATAACCCCTGAAATCCCGCATGAATTCTTGAATTCAGCCGCCTGCTTCCTTGCGCTCCTGCCGATATCAGCAGGCATAACCAGGATTGAATACTGGGGATTTACTTTTCTGTCAATTTTTTTTATTTCATCAATCAGATCCTTGTTTAATCCATCCCTGCCTGCTGTATCAACAAGCACAATGTCATACTCCCCCAGTTTTTTTTCGAATTTATTGAATATTTTTTCAGGATTTTTTTCATTCTTGTCTATGAAAACATCAACCTTTATCTGTTTGCCAAGCTGCTCAAGCTGCTCTGCCGCAGCAGGCCTGTGAACATCAAGCCCGAGCATGCACACCTTGTATCCACGCTTGCTGTAATAAAACGCGAGCTTTGCTATTGTTGTTGTCTTTCCCGCGCCATAAAGCCCGAGAAACATAATTTTTGTGAATTTCTTTTTCTCAATTTCAATCTCATATTTCTTTTTTCCGAGAATATCAACAATCTCATCATGCAGGAGCTTTACAATCTGCTCTTTTTTCTCAATGCCCTTTATGCTTTCGCTTGATGCAAGCTTCTTCAGCTTTTCAGTTATCTCGTTTATCATCCCCAAATCAACATCCGCTCCGATAAGCGTACGTTTCAGTTCATCGCATACAGCGTCAATCGTTTTTTTGTCAATGAATATGCTGCCAGCTATCTTGTTTATTATCCCTTTCAATGCACTTCCCAATTTTTCCAAAGCCATTGCTGATGGAATGAACGGATATTTATAAAGATTAATCAAGCAGCTCAAAGCCCTATTCTTTCAAGAATCTTTTCCCTGTCAAACAGCTCCAAGTCCTTATATTCCTGGCCTGTACCGAGAAAAATAACCGGCTTTTTTGCAATATAACTTGCTGAAACTGCCGCCCCGCCTTTCTCGTCAACATCAGCTTTTGACAGGATTATTGCATCAATGCCTATTTTCTCTGAAAAATCCTTTGCCTGTTCAATCATGTCATTCCCAACTGTTGCTTCGCCTATGAATATTTTCATATCCGGCTTTGCAACCCTGCATATTTTTTCCATTTCCCTCATGAGATTGGACTGGTTGTGCATCCTGCCTGCTGTATCAACAAGCACAACATCGATACTGTGTGATTTTGCGTATTCAACTGCGTCAAATGCAACTGCAGCAGCGTCAGCACCATAGCTGTGCTTTATGACTTTTACTCCGAGTTTTGCCGCATGCTTTTCAATCTGTTCTATTGACGCAGCCCTGAATGTGTCAGAAGCAGCAAGAACACAGCTTAAATTTCTCTGCTTGAGATAAAACGCGAGCTTTGCTATTGTTGTTGTCTTTCCCGAGCCATTTATGCCGAAAAGAACAATTACATAGGGCTTCTTTCCCGAGTTTATCCTGCTTATAATGTCAAACGGCTCAGCCATAATGCCAAGAAGCGCTTTTTTCAGTTCAGTTTTTATCAACTCCTTCACTTTTTCCTTTTCAGCTTCAATGCCTACAAGGCTGCTGTGAAGTTCATGCTTTACTTTTTCTACAACCTCAATTGCGACATTCCCCTCGAGAAGCGCAATCTCAAGCTCAGCCCAGAACTTGCTGAACATATCCTCGCTGATTTTAAAGGAATATCTTTTTTTTAATCTTGAAAAAAAGCCCTCTTTCGGTTTTTCTTCCTGCATCTCCGGCTCACTCTCCTTTTTCTCTTTTGGAATTTCTGTTATGTTCGTTTCCTTTTTTTTCAGTTCAGTTTTAATCGGATGCTTTTTCTCAATTGTTTCTTCTTCCCGCTCTTCTGCAGCTTTCTCAATTGTTTCCTCTGCGCCTTTTTTGAAGAAGCCCTTTAATTTTTCCTTCAGAAATTTGAACATATGCTAAAAAATCTTCGGGAATTTATAAAGATTTGGAGTGCTGTTAAATGTTTATAAATCCGGAGAGCCTTCAGAAACAATGAAAACGCTTTTGGTTGTGCTTGACGGGGCGTCTGACAGGGCATGCGATGAACTGGATGGAAAAACTCCCCTCGAAGCAGCATCAACGCCAAATCTTGATTTTTTCGCAAAAGAAGGCAAGCAGGGATACTCCCATCTTGTGAGCGAGAATGTAACCCCTGAATCAAATGAGGGCGTTTTCGCAATTCTTGGATACAATCCCGAAATTATTTCAAGAGGCACAATAGAGGCAATCGGGGCGGATGTAAAGCTTAACTATGGTGATTTGGCTTTAAGGACAAATTTTGCCACTGTAAACAATATCAAGGAAGGAAAAATTATTGACCGGAGAGCAGGAAGAACCTTGACAACAAGGGAATCCCTTATACTTGCGAAGGCAATAAATAAAGGCGTTAAAATTCCTTACAAGTTTGTGTTCAAGCCGACTGTCCAGCATAGGGGAATTCTAGTCATAAAAGGCGGCTTTTCAGACAACATAACAGATACGGATGTTTCAGTATTCAAGCCAAAAAAGCAGGACGAACTGCATTATTCGATTCCGCTTGATGATGATGAAACCTCTAAGCTCAGTGCAAACATTGTGAATGAATTTGTCGAGCATTCCTATTTCATACTGAAGAATCATCCTATAAACAAGATGCGGGCTGAAAAAAAACTTCTTCCCGCCAACATAATTCTCACAAGGGATGCGGGCTCTGAATTCAGAGAGATAGAAAAAATTCCGGGAAAATGGGCGGCAGTTGCCGGAATGCCGCTTGAAAAAGGCATAGCAAAACTTGCAGGGATGCAGCTCTATCCAGTGAACCTTCCTGAAATGAAGAATTATGATGTTTATAAAAATCTCTATGCATCGCTGAATGCAACAATAGAGCAGGCAAAGAAGCATATACTCCGTAACAGCAAAAAGCACGATTATTTCTATATCCATTTCAAGGAAACTGATTTGCCAGGGCACGACAACAGGCCTCTTGACAAGAAAAAAATGATTGAGATTATAGACAAGGAGTTCTTTGGCTTTGTCAGGCAGCTTGAATCAAAGGAAAAATTCAAAATTATCGTGACAGTTGATCATGCAACTGCATGTAACCTGAAGCTTCATTGTTCAGATGCAGTGCCGCTGCTTATCTATGGGATTGGGAGAGATGACACAGCAAGATTTTCAGAGAAAGAGTCAAAAAAAGGCTCTTTGGGGAACACAGCCAGTTCAGGGATATTAAAGCTGATACTGGCATGACTAGGGAAAATGATATCATATCAGGACATTTACGATTTGCTTAGGAAGGAAAAGTATTCTGAGGAGCTGCAGCCCTTAGCAAAATCTTTCTTCAATGAGGTTTCTGCATACATTTCTGAAAAAAAAGAGATTATCAGCAAGGAAACCGACATGTTCGCTGAAGTCATTGTCAAGACAAAAAAGCAGCTTGACAACACAATAGAGCTTATCAAGGAGCTTGTTCTGAGAAGGAAGAAAAAAATATTGAATCTCGCGTTTATATCCTCTGAAACAGGCATAAGCAAGAGGGATTTTGACAATATGCTGCCGTTTGAAAAAACGCTTTTCCAGGAAGTAACGCAGCAGCTCGAGAAAATCAACAAGGATTTCAGCAATATGCTCAACGGTATACAGGAAAAGGAGATGATGCACATCCTTTTGAGGTTCAAATCCGATTCCCAGAGCTTTCTTGATGCAGAAGGCAATGTTCTTGGTCCTTTCAAAGAGGGAGAAGTTGCAAATCTGCCTTCTGAGATAGCCCAGATTCTTGTGCAGGATAACAAGGCAGAGATGATAACCGAGGACTGAGGAAATACAAAGCTGACCGAGGAAATATTTAAATACGCTTTTTTTCTGCCAACATAGTAAAAATGAAACTCGTTAAGAAAACAAGAAGGTATTGCCCGTACTGCAAGAAGCATACAGAGCAGAAAGTCAGCCTTGTCAGCTCAGGGCATAAAAGAGGAAGCATGAAAAGGGGCGGCAAGAGCAGGGTTAAAAAAAGAGGGCAGTGGAGGGGTTCAGGCAATCTTGGAAGATACAGCAAGCCGCCAATTACAGCATGGAAAAGGAAGACAAAATCAACAAAAAAGACAAACATTTTATATACCTGCGCTGTCTGCAAAAAATCAACAATGCAGTCAAAGGGAATAAGATCAGGCAAAATAACATTTGAGGAGAAGGCAAAAACAGAATATGGCGACAAGAAAAACCGTTGAAATAAAAATTCCATTGATTGGCGAGACAGTATCAATAGAAGGCACTCCTGAGCAGGTTGACGGCAGGACAATGAAGCTGGACTTGACAAGGATTCTCAGGGGCAAGAGCATGGAGGGAATTTTTGTAATTTCATCAAAAAACCTTGAAGCGCATCCAAAAAAGCTTAACCTTTTGAATTTCCATATAAGAAGGCTAATCAGGAAAGGGACAAACTACATTGAGGATTCTTTTGATGCCAAGTGCAAGGATGTTACATTGAGGATAAAGCCGTTCCTTATAACAAGGAAGAAGGTTTCAAGAAGCATAAGGAAAGCAATAAGGGACAGGGCAAAGGAGATTATTCTGGACTTCTGCAAGGAGAGGGAATCAGCAGAGGTTTTCTCTGAGGTAGTGGCATCAAAAATTCAGAAGGATTTGTCAGTTGCATTGAAGAAGATTTATCCTCTTGCAGTCTGCGAAATCCGAGTTCTAGAAAGAAAGAAGCAAAATTAGTTGGGGTATCCATCCAGAATATAATCTCTTGCATGAGCCAAACAGTCTCTTTTTTCCCTGTCAATTCTTTTAAAAGCTTCTTCACTTGATTTCTCCAAGTCGCTTCTCAACTGCTGGACTTTTTCAGGGGTATCAAGAAATCCTTCTACCCTTTTCAACTTGGGGTTTTCTATGAACAATAGAGGTTTATACTTTTCAAAGGGCATCAAGGCATGACACTATTAATATATAAAAACATTTCCGAACAAGACAAAGCCTCCAAAATACTTAAAAACATCAGTTTTTTCTTAAGGAAGGTATCGGAAACCCTGGTTTCTGATGCCTCCATAGCTCAGTTGGCTAGAGCATCTGTTTTGTAAGAGCTTTTCTTGGGAAGAAAACCTCGGAAAAGAAAACTAAAAAAACAGAGGGTCGCAGGTTCAAATCCTGCTGGAGGCTTACCTATCATTTGTTATTTTAAAGTAGTTACAAATAGAAATATTTAAATAGTCATTCTAACTGCTATTTTTTAAGAGATTTGTAAAAATGAATAAACTTAAAAAAATAGCTACATATGTAGGAGAGAACATCATACAGATAGGTTTGGCAACGGGTTTAATAGCTATGGGAGGACTTTGTTATTCCCATGGGCAATCATTAAAAGATTTAACTTTGGAAGGGAGAATTGTGAAAGAAGCATATTACAAAACAGAAGATATAGAAGGAAAAGCACAGGGGGATGTTAGTGGATTAGCTATCCCTATACCAACTGGTTTTGGTAATGCTTACATTTTTGGGGGGGGAAATGGGGGGCATAGTGATCATGATAGGTATGTTTTCACAGTAAAAAGTGATGATGGTAAAGAAAAAGTATTTTCTATAGATTATTACGGGGCAGCCTACGACAATCTTTTGAATGTAGGAGACAAGGTTAAGGTAACTAAAGCTAACCTCGAGCCTGGAGATATGGATAAGCAATTTTATCAACTGATAGGAGAGAATTATGGTTGTGATAAGGTAGAAAAGTTATAATAAGATATCCTTATTCTCCTATTCTTAGAACATAATAAACTTTAAACTGTATTAGAAAAGTTTAATCCCTAAAACTTAACACTCTTATGGTTCATTAGTTTTTTAAACCATCATTTCTTTTTTCGCAAAGAGAGGTGAAAATGGCTGCAGGAATAAGAAAATTTATTCTGTATCTTGTAAGATGGCAGTTAAGCACGCCGATTCTTTATCTTGCTGTGAAACAGCTTGGAGTCGGGTTCTGGTCTACTGTCATTGCAAACCTGATTGGGGGCATGATATTTTTCTGGGTTGACAAGTTTATCTTTACTTCAAAAGCAATAGAAATGTGGCACGTCAAGGAAGGTAGATGCGACAACTGCGGCAAAAAAGCGCACTTGTGGAGATTAGTTCTCGCGCCAAATTATGACAAGAGAAATGAAAAGCCAATATTCCTGTGCATGGACTGCTCAAAGAAAAAGACAGATGAGCTGAGAAAGAAAGGGATTAAGATAAGAGGCAGAAGCAAATAAACTTACTCAGAAATAAAGCCAGTGCATCTCCAGTTTATCTCTGCGGTTTTCTGCACAGCATCAATAACGCATGCAGGATTGCATATCTCGCTCCTGAATTCAGGATTCATTTCCAGGCTAATCCACCACGTCTTTGAATTTGGGTTGTAAAAGCTGTCTTGTGTCAGCATGCCCTTTTCAGTGCATTCGGTGTTTTGCGCTATAGCTATAGCCTCCTCAACACTCATCAAAGTTTCGACAGTTCTTGCTGTGAATACAGCAAGGGATATCAACACGCCAATTGCCAAAAATATGACAATGAAGGGATATAACCTCCTGCAGCACCTTTTTTTCATGATTATTCTACAGCAGTCAGATTTATAAATTTTATTTTTATTGATAAATTACACAAAGCTGAAAAAGCAAATATTTTAAACCAGAGCATTTCTTGCTTTGACGTGAGCCCGTAGTCCAGTGGTTAAGACGTCTCTTTGACGTGAGTTTTCTCTTTTAGAAAAAGAGAAACCTCGGAAAGAGAAAAACCGAGAAGAAACTCAGAATAGAGAAGATCACAGGTTCGAATCCTGTCGGGCTCATTCTAATTCCCATGTTTTAAGGCAATTTTGACAAAATTTAAATATGGCTTTCGGCTCTATTTTTTATTGCTCTTGCTTCGTCAAATGAACACTTTAAAGAACAAAAAAGCACAGGTTACGATTTTTGTTATAATCTCCGTATTGATAGTCGGCTCAGTCGGGCTTTTCTATTATTTGAGAAGCATGCCAACTGCAGTTCCGGCTGAATTTCAGCCGATTGAAAATTATTTTACAGGATGCATTAAGGAAAAGCTTCAGGAAGGAAGTGCAATGCTTGGAGCGCAGGCAGGATATATTTATCCCCCCTCATTTGAAAAAGGCTCTTCCTATATGCCCTTCTCCTCCCAGCTTGATTTCTTTGGCAATGCAGTGCCTTACTGGTTTTACATTTCAGGAAACAACATCGCAAGGCAGCAGGTGCCTTCTATTGCAGAAATGCAAAAACAGCTTGCCCAGTATATCCAGGAAGAGATTGCAAAATGCAGCTTTTCAGATTTTGAATTGCAGGGATATTCTGTTGCGCGGGAAAATGCAAAGGCATCAGTAAGCATCAAGGATAGCATGATCTCAGCGGAGGTTGATGCAGGGCTTGTAGTCAGCAAGGGGAATACTAAAGCAAAACTTTCAAGGCACAGAGCAGAGATAAAAAGCAATCTTGGAAAGTTCTACAATCTTGCTGTCAAAATCTATAACCAGCAGCAGGATGAACTGTTCCTTGAGAACTACACAATTGATGTGCTCAGCCTTTATGCCCCTGTAAGCGATGTTGAGCTGAACTGCGCGCCGAAAACATGGCTGAAATCAGGGATAATGCAGGACTTGCAGAATGCTGTTTCAGCAAACATCGCATCATTGAAGCTCAAGGGCAGTTATTACAGCCTTGCTGACTCAAGAAACAAGTATTTTGTTGTTGACAATGCAGCGAGGGTTTCTGAAAATATTAACTTCATGTACTCAAGCAGTTTCCCGATGAGGTTTGAGGTTTCAGGGGATTCTGAAGAAAGCGATAATGGGGAGATGCTTATTGCAAAGCCAATCGGAATGCAGCAGGGTTTGGGGATTCTTGGATTCTGCTATGTCCAGTACCATTTTGTTTATGATATTGCATTCCCTGTTTTAATCCAGATTTTTGATGAATCAGAGTTTTTCCAGTTTCCAGTGCTTGTTGTGATAAGCAAGAACATGCCAAGAAACGCTGTATTAAGCGAGATTACGCAGCAGCAAGAATCCGAATTATGCAAATACAAGACAACTCCTGTAAAAGTTTCAACATTTGATATAGGGCTTGAGCCTGTTGAGGCAGACATAAAATTAAAGTGCTTCAATGAGGAGTGTGAGATTGGCAGGACAAAAATTTCCGGGGCAACAGCAGAGCTTGAAGGGAAATTTCCCCAGTGCGTTAACGGTTTTATCATTGCCTCGGCAGCAGGATATGCTGATGCAAAACTGCAGTTCAGCACAAATCAGGAGGGCAGCGCAGAAATTGTGATGCAGCCATTGTATAATTTAACGCTTGATGTGAATGCAGGCGGGGTTCCATTGTCAAAAGACGAGCAGGCATTCATAACATTTGATTCAGGGGACGAGACTGAAAGTATTATGTATCCTCTGCAGAAAACAGTCCAGCTCAAAGAGGGCTATTACAATATTTCTGTGCAGATTTTCAGGCAGGGCAAAATTGAAATTGCCAGCTACAAGACACAGCAGTGCGTTAAAGCTCCTGCAAGGGGCATAGCAGGCTTTTTCGGATTCCAGAATGAACAATGCTATGATATAGAGCTGCCTGCGCAGACTCTTTCACAGGTTATATCAGGAGGAGGAAGCAGGGCAGAATATTTAACAGCAAGTATTCTCGCAAATTCAAGGAAAATGAGCATTACGGCCTCATACATACAAACTCCCAAGAGTGTTGATGAATTGCAGAGCGCATACATTCTGGCTGAAGAAAGCGGAATTGATATTTCATTCAAATGAGAAAAACAGATTTGATTAAAATAGGCAAATGCAGAATACTGTTAGCTTTTGCTTTCATTTTCTTTGCAGCAATAATCTCTGCAGCAGCATATGCAGCAACATACAGCTATTCCCCTTCTCCGCTTTCATATTACTCAAATTCAATTGATACATACTGGCCTGCATTCAGCCAGGAGCAGTGCCTCGCAAGGCAGGATTTCATCCTGCAGATTTTGCCTGGAAGCTGTTCGCCTGCAGTTGTCAGAAGCGATTTGCTTGAGGAGCAGGATGTCCCGGTTTTCTGCCAGCTTACTGGAATAAAAATTAATCCTTTGATAGAAGTCCCTGAAATAACATCAATCTCATTCAAGGGGCAGCAGTTGTCAAAAGATATTGCAGGGATAGGATTTCATCCTGCAAGAGCAGCCCTGACAACATGGGGAACCCAGCTGCTCGGCAGCCCTGTATTGAATAATCTGGGGTATCTTGTTGTGATATTAAAAAATCAGCCGATTGAAAAGAATATGACTGAGTGGGTTGAGGCAAATTTAACAGCCCTGATACAGTATAATGCAGAAAAAGCGTTTGGAGTTGGGAAAGCAGGATTCCTGCTGCCTGTGCTGAGCGAGGAGGAATGGAAACAATATTACAAAATGTATTCATTCTGGAACGGAAAGGCGTATTTGAGGGCATTGGAGATAGGAAAAGATTCTGCAGGAGAATATGTTAAGATTGCGATATACACTGATGCAGTAACTCAGTTGACTTCTGTTACATTAAGGGCAGGGCAGAGTTCAAATGAAATCTATCTGCCCGGATACTATTGCTCTGCTGCGCTGAAAGTTAATCTGAACAGCATCAACTATCCGGAAATGAAGGCAAAGGTGAGGATTGGCGACGATGAATTATGGCTTTCAAAAGGGCAGAGATTTTTGGATGATGAATGCTGGATTTCAAATATAGAGCAGAATATTGTCGGCGGAGGAAAGGTGACAGTAAACTGCAAGGACTCACAGCCGACAACTCTCTCAATTGACCCTCCAAAAGCAAGATTGACAATCAGGGACTCTGCAAAGAATGAGATTGCATCAAATGAATTCAAGACAGGAGACAAGATTGTTTCAGGGCAGAATGTATATCTTGCATATATCGGCAGCACATCAAATGCAATTTCCTCTTATCTAAAAAATCTCAATCAGGATTTTGTTGTGATTGTCAAGGCAGACACAATAAAGAGCGATTATTTCGACAACTTCAATATAGTAGTAAACAGCCTCCTGAAAGGCAAGAAGTACTCGCTTTTCAACATATTCAGCACACTGATTAAAGGCTCTTCAAAATTTGGAGAGGATATCAAATGCCTGAGCGGCTGCGACACAAGCGTTGAAAAAGGGCTCAAAGATTATCTCGGAAAGGACGCGGAATTCAGGATTATTACAGCGTCGGAAACAGGGCAGGGCACTTTTGTCTGGGACTATTATTTCACATTTGACAAGCTGACAGGCTCTGTTGAAAAAAATTACAACTCTGATGATTTTGGCAAACTTCTTGAGGAATATTTCTCTGAATCTTTGGCTGATTACAAAAAAGTTTCAGAGCAGTATGGTTCTGAGAAAAAATCCCAGCAGGAAGGTGCAAAGCCGGAATATTACGGCGCTGATGCGCTGTACAAGGCAGCAGAGCTTGCTGGAAATTTGAAAAAGTTCAAGACACAGGAGGATTTGCTTAACAGGATTGCAAAGGACTATTCTGGCTCAGGAATCGCAGAACAGGCAAGCCAGCAGCTTGAGCTGATGAAAATCCACGATTTAAGCTTGTCTTCAGCATTCATCTCTGCCTCAAGCGGAAGCTATTATGCTGTTCTTGAGGACATAAAGGAAGTGAGCAGGGACGAGAAGTCCGCTGACTTGATGGTTAATGGCAATACAGAAGCTTACAGCGAGAACGAGGCAGTCTCAGGGACATTGTCTGTTTTGAGCATTGCAGAGGATTATGTTGAATTTTCCTATCAAAACAAGGCTGGCAACCCGATTACAGTGAAAGTAAAGGAAAAAGATTCAGTGAAGCTTTCTGTAAAGGATGCCTCAAAAGAAATCTTAGTTGACTTGAGAGTCAGCAAGATAAACCTGAAAAAAGATGCATCAGTGACTATCTCTCCAATGATTGCAAGAGCCCAGACACAGGCAAATTTCACATTTAAGATTGGGATTGAGAAAAGGTCGATACAGCTCAGCACTGAAAAAACCCAGGAATTGATAAGCGAGCTTAACGATTCAATTGCAAAATGGGAGAAGATTGTTGATAATCTTGGGAGTATCATTAAGGTATGGAAAGGCACATGCTTTGCTGGCAGCGCATATTTTGTTGTGAAAAATTTCTTCAATAATCTGGGTGCAGGCAGCGGCAGCAGCCTTGCGAGAACAGAGGCAATGAAATACTGGGAGCCAATATGCCAGTCAGGGGTTGCAGAAGGCAAATACAGCACATTCCATGACTGCTATTACAAGAATGCAGACGCAATTGACAGCTCTGTCAGCACAATACAGGGCATTTACAAGAATGTAAATTCCAAAGCAGACACAATAAAGAAAACCGCAGGTGTTGTTGAAAAGAAAGAGGGAGTTCTTGGAGCATTCGGAGAGGAATATGTAAACCAGGAAAAATATGTCCAGGAATCCCAGACATATTTTGATGAGTACAAGGATGTTACATTCAAGTCAAGGGATGGCACTGAGCTGAAAGCAGGGGATGTCTTCAGCGAGGGGAATATTAAGGTTCTTGAGGACAAGAATTATCTTTCATCAACTGATGTAAGGGATTCATTGTTCAATCTTGAAATGCAGCAGGCATGTACTGATAAAAAGCTGTCTGATGCAATGTGCCAGGCTTCGCAGCAGAAGCTTTATGATGATGCAAATTACTGGAACAAGATTTTAACAACCACCAAGGCAAGCACAGAAGCAACAAATATCTTCCAGGCAGCAGGGATAGATGTTGAAAGCACCCTTGTAGGGGACCAGAGCAAGGCAATATCCTTCTCTGACAAAAATATTGTCAAGGAAGCTGATTACAGCAAAATGCAGGGCGTCAGCATCTCGCAGGGGCAGAAAGCAGCGGTTTTCACTGCGCAGGGCATCAGTTATATAGCAGTGCTTGATTCTATCGGGCAGGGCTACAGCTTTTCTAAAATTTATGAAATCTCTAGCAGTAGTGGTGCATTGAAAATAGGAGATGAACTTGCAGGGGAGAACAAGAGAAAAATCTTAAGCAGCCTTGGAACTTCATACGCTGAAATAACAGCAGCATCAACATATTCAAATCCTTACAAAAATCCTGCTGTAAAATTCTGGGAGACAGGCTCTTATGCAGGGCTGCCTGCCATACTCCCTCTTGGCAAATATGCAAAAGACGGATGGTATGCCGCAACCGAGCCATCCAGCTTAGGCACTTCAAGCACAAAATCCTACACTGAATCAGGAATGCCTGTAAGCTACTGGATTTGCAATGTTAATGGCGATGGCTTGGAAGAATGGGAATCAACAGGGCATGGGGATGACAAGCCGTGCATTCAATTCAGCATGCAGACAGGAATGTCTGAAAATACCTATTCATCAATACCCAATTCAGCAGACATGATAAAACTCGCAAGGCAGTATCTGCTTGAAGCTGCAAGGCAGTACAAGAACAAAGGAGGCATATCTGTTGGAGGGCAGTCATTTTCAAGAGGAAAGCCTGCAGTTACAGTTCCCCAGTATGAATGCGAGGATTTCATGTCACCAAAAGACTGCCATACAATGTTTAATTTATGCGACCCTGTTTTATGCCCTTCATCAAGATGCGATTTTGGGGGCAAGTATCCTGTTGCAGATGTTGTGCAGACAGGAATCATAGGCAGCATTGCGCTGTGCCTGCCGAATGCAAGAGAGGGGATAATTGTTCCAATCTGCCTTACAGGGGTTCATGCAGGATTGGATAATTTTGTGATGATACAGAAAGCAGTCAGGGACTGCCTTCAGGAAAATCTTGCAACAGGCAGAAATGTGGGGATCTGCGACCAGATTAAATCCATTTATCTATGCGAATTTTTCTGGAAGCAGGCAGCGCCTTTAGCCAAGGTTGGAATTCCGTCGCTGCTTGAAACCATGTCAGGAAAAAGCACCGCGCGCGGCGGAGGGGAGTATCTGTTTGTGCAGGACTCATGGCAGAAAGCGCAGGACTCAGTGAATTACTTTACAAATTATTATGGCGCAAATGCTTTTAATGCATTCCAGGCAAGAAGCACAGAGGCGGCAGGAACAGAAATCTGCAAGGCATGGGTCTCTGCAAGATATCCAACAACATCAGACATGTTCGATTCACTTCTCGAGCCTGAAAGCCCTGTGCAGTTCCACGCAACATTCTCCTCGAATATTCTTTCAGAGGCGACTGTGCCTTCAACATCCCATTACAAAGTTTATTACAGGATTTATGCAGGCAAGGATGCAGGGGCTTACTACAATGTGTATCTGAAAGGGTCGCCGCAGACAGAATATTATGCGCAGATGCAGCAGATGGCTGTGCCTAATGCAGTCGGCTACATTGCAAAAGGCGAGCAGGTTGACAAGTCAGTTGATTTCACAGGGCCTTCAGGATATACAGAATTATGCGTAAAGATAAATGCGCAGGAGGAATGCGGCTTCGGGCAGGTTACAACATCCTATTTCATGAATGAACTGCAGGACTCTTATCTTGCTGCGCAGGCAGCGCAGCAGGTAAAAACAGAGCAGGAATGCATAGCAGGGACATCAGGGATTGTATCAGTTTCATCATTAAATCTGCAGTCATCTGTGGAATCAGCATTATCCCCGTCAATTTCAAGCTTAGGCATTATCAGAGTGTGCACAACAGACAACCCGAGCCTGACAACACAGCCAGACAGATGGAAACAGGTGGGCTATTGCACTGACAAGAAAATAATATGCTGGCTTGATACTCTCTCGCTAAATCAGAGCTTTACAGACCAGGGCTTGCTTTCCGAGACTCTTGCAAAAGCAAAGGAACTGGCATCAACATTGCAGAATACAAGCATGCTTGATCACTCTGGAAGCCAGGCTTTGCTTGCAGAGGTAAGCCAGAAACAGTATGAACTGACAAAAGACAATGGAATTCTTGAAAAGCTCATTGTCGGCAAGTCCTACACAGCAGACAAAACAGCGCAGGAAATAAACAGCGCAATAGCAAATGTGACAGGGCAATATGAGAATATAATCCTGAAATCCTTGTTTAATCAGGACAAAGCGCAGGCAAGAATAGGGCTTGCTGAGATATTTGACAGAATAACAACATTGATTTTCAAGGCAAAAATAGAAAAGAGTCTTGTTTCTTCAGAAAAAAAGAAATCTGTTGAGGCAACCGAGATAAAGGAATCAAGCACAGAGTACACTGATTTGGAACTCAATACAGAAAAGATTCTTTCATTCAACAGCAAGGAGTATCCTATTTTGCTGAAGGAGTTGTCAGTGAAAGATGGTGCAAAAATCTCACTTGGCGGCAGGGAAATAATTTTGGAAATGAATATTCAGCAGCAGTTTGATTTGGATGAAAGTGGGGATTATCTTCTTATGACTTTAGTGGTCGCAAAGTATCGTGAGAATGTGGCGAGCATACAGCTTGAAAAAACATCAAAGAAAGAAGTGGCTGAAATCACAAAAATAAGCCCTGGAACAATCAAGGCAAACTGCGTTTCATGCAGCGACGGCATTTTCAATACCTGTAGTTACAGTGAATGCCATGAATTAGGCAGATGCTACATTCAAAAGGGATTAATCAAGGCAGCGTGCCTTAATTGCGAAGATGGCATGGAATGCTCTAATTTTAACAACCAGATTGAATGCGAGAGCAACAAATGCTCTGTTGAGAACTGCCAGTGGACTGGCTCAAAATGCATTGTTTCTGAGGAAAAAAAAAATTTAGTTGAGGGTTCTGAGAACACTGAAACCCCTGATAATGTTGTCTGCATAGATATTGATGCAGATAATTCCGGGATAACAGGCGCTGCGGTTTCAAACAGCGAGATTTGCATTATAATAAGAAAAGATTACAGCGCCTCTGATATGCTGAATTCAAAATCTGAAAGCACATTCCAGAGCAGGCAGGCAATTTATATTCTCATTGACAAATATGCAAAGCAGTATGATGTGAATTTTAATCTTGCAAGGGCATTCATAGAAGTTGAAAGCAGCTGGGATGTAAAGGAGCAGTCAAGCACAGGCGCTTACGGCTTGATGCAGCTCAAGGACACAGTTGTGAATGATTTCAAGAATGGCGGGGCATGCGCAAAAACAATGGGGATACTGTCGATAAACAAGTACAATACAGAGCAGAACATCCAGGGCGGCATAGCATATCTCGCCTGCAATATGAGAAGGTTCAGCAATATCGGGCTTGCTATTGCAGCTTACAAGGAAGGCCCTACTTATGTTTCAACATACTGCAGCAAGGATATTTCCTCCTGCAAGAATCCCTTCTTGAAACAGAATGGGGACAGCGCAAAGGCATATGTAAAGAAAATCGGGAAAGCATATTATTATATTGCTTCATCAAGCCAACAAGCAAACGCAGCTGCTGCCGCTGCAGCAGCCCAGAGTGCCAGCAAGAAGATTGTGATAGATGCGGGGCACGGCGGAACAGACCCTGGCGCTGTAAACAGCGACGGAGTAAATGAAAAAGACATGAATCTGGCAATAGCAGAAAAATTAAAGAGCGTGCTTGAAGAAAAAGGATACAGCGTAAAAATGACCAGAGAAACTGACGCTGCTGTTTCTCTTGCTTCAAGAGTAAAAATCGCAAATGATTTTGAAGCGGATATCTTTGTCAGCATTCACATGAATTCTGCATCATTGGATGTTGATGGAAAGTACTGCTCTGCGAATGGAGCCGAAACATTCTATTACAGAACTTCCACAAAAGGAAAGGAATTTGCCAGGATAGTCCAGGAGAATATTGTAGCCAGTTTGGGTGTGAAAGACAGGGGCATCAAGCCTGACACAGAAGCCGCAGAAGGCAGCCTGTATGTTCTCAAGAACACAAACATGCCTGCTGTGCTTACAGAACCTGCATTCATCTGCAACAAGGATGATATGGAAAAAATTTCCCAGGAATCTGAAAAAATCCAGCTTGCTTCAGCCATCTCCCAATCAATAAGCGCATTTGCGTGATTTTATAGATTATGCGGAGGATAGGATTTGAACCTATGCAGGCACTAAGCCACTAGCTTTCTGAGATTATTGAAGCTTTTCTTTGCCGAGCATTTCTTTTCTCTGAAAAGAAATGCTCTCTCCTAAGGCTAGCCCGTTTGGCCGCTCCGGCACCTCCGCATTTTCCTTGGGTTTTCTTCCCAAAGCTTCTTTTCTAAAGAAGGCTTCACTATATAAAAATTGCCTATCAGACTCTCTGGTGCATTAAGTGTCCATATGTAATTTGTTTTTGTTCATGTACCGACAGATTTAAATAATTCATGCACATGATTATATTATGAAAATACGGGAAGTTTTAGACAAGAAAGTTGGTGATAAAACCTATAACCGCTATATTGTCATCTTGCCTAAAGATATTGTTGAACAATCTAAGTTATTAGGTAAGGAGTTAAAAGTAACGGTCAATCACGAAAAAATATGTTTAGAAAAAGATTTAAAAGAATAAGCATTATAATAATATAAATATAGACACGAGGATTTTACTTGCTTGGAAACAACAAGCAAATCCTCGTGGTGTCCCTATATTTCTCACCGATGAGCATTATGTTAGTTTCTTTCTTATTATGTTTAATATAGCTTCAACATCTTCTATATCTGAATTTTGATTAATAGGAAATTCAAAGTTAGTATTTTTTCCAAAAATAGAGACGATATACTTATTCTCGCCAAGAGTTATATTTTTTTTAGCTTCGTTGGTTTGCTCCCTACCTTGTGGTTCTTCTTTCTTTTCTTCATGTTTGCTTTCTTGTTCTTTTAGCTTTATTATATTCCCTTCAGTGAATATCAATTTGCAAAACAATAAGAAATCTATTGTAAATTTGATTCCATTATCATAGTAGCTTGGGCTTTTTTCTGGAATTTTCTTCCTAAAAAAATCTTTTAAATCTATAACTGTAATTGAAGGATGCCCGTTAATCAGCTCATCTTTGATTGATAAAAACAAATCGTGTTTTTTAATTAATTCTATCAAAATCTTTTTTGCCTCTTCTTCTCTATTATCCCTTAACAGAAAGAAAAATTCCGTGACATCTTTGTTATCTTCTTGCATCCATCTTTGAACAGACTCTTCTTTACCGTTAATCACTTCTCTTTCTCTCTTTTCTACGAGTAGCCCTAAATATTTAAGATAAGATAGAACCCTAAAAAGATTATTTTCATTTATTGGAGAGCCGTTTTTTACTACATCTTTGTCTGTAAACGTTTTTCCTGTCTTTGAAATAATCTTAAGTACCTCCCAACTGCTCTTAAGATTGACTATTGAACTACTTGGTAGTTTCAGGTTATATTCTTTCATTTTGTTTTCCATATAGTTATATTATTAACCATACTATTTAAGTCTTTCGGTTTGTAGCAAAATGACTATGTCTTTATGTAATTAATAGGCGTTTTATAAGACAGTATGGGTTATTTGAAATCATGTACCGAAAGGTTTATATAGTTCAGGTACATGAATATATCATGGAAAAACAACAGATAGCTTGTCCTCACTGCCAAAGCAAAGAGGTAGTCAGGCGAGGATTCAAACAGACAGAAGCCCACGGAAAGAGGCAAAGATACTTCTGCAAATCATGCTTCAAGAGGTTCATACCACGAGACACATTCTTTAGGATGCGAAACAGCCCTCAGAAGATAACTTGTGCCTTAGACCTGTTTTGCAGGGGATTAAGCACAAGAGGGGTTCAGGAGCACTTTAAGGCGTTCTTTCCGCACAACTCTGACCACAGCACCATTTTAAGATGGGTTAGAAAATACAGCTTGAAAATAGCTGATTACACAGATGGCTTGAAAGTCCAGATAGGAAGCTACATAGAAGTTGATGAAATGGAGTATCACAGGAGAAAGAGCCACAAAAGGAAAGGAACGGACAAGAACTGGTTTATAGATGGGATTGATGTAAAGACAAGATTCATGATTAACTCCGCTTATGTCAAAAGCAGAAGCCAAAACAACCTAAAGAAAGTCCTGTCAAACATCAAAGACAAGACAGGCGAACAAGTCAAGATAGTTACGACAGACGGATTTCTCGCTTATGAAAATGCAGTCAAGAAAACTTTTGGTTATGACAACCGCACAAGAAAATACAAGATAGAGCATAAAATAGTCACTCAAAGGAAGAATGAGGGATTTAACATCTGGGTTGAGAGGATGCACAACACAATAAGACAGAGAACAACTGGATTTAGAGGGATGCACGGCTCTGTTGAAAGTGCTTATGCGATTATGAAAAGCATAGAGATATTTTACAATTTTGTAAAACCGCACGAAGCCCTGAAAGGAAAAACGCCGAGCGAGTTGGCTATCCCTGAACTGAAATTTCAGACACCGAATAGATGGCTTGAATTAATAAATTTAGCACAACAAAACTTATAAAAATGGGAAAACCAATAATTAATCATGGCTACTAAACTTTTTGACAATGCTAAAAAATCAAAGAAAGATGAATTTTATACACAGATTAGTGATATTGAGAGAGAGTTAAGGCATTATAAGGCACAATTTAAGGATAAAGTAATTTATTGTAACTGTGATGACCCATATGAAAGTAATTTTTTTAAGTTTTTTGCAGCTAACTTCAACAATTTCCAATTAAAAAAACTTATTGCCACTTCTTATTCTGGGTCGCCAATTGTTGGGAGTCAATTACCTTTGTTTAATATAAAGGGGTTAAAAGCCAATTCTAAAGAAGCATTTAAACTTGAAATAAACAAAGTAGAAGATTCTAATAATGATGGTTCAATTGGCATATCTGATGTTGAATGGTTGCTTAAACATAACGAAAATACAGCAACACCTCTTAAACAAGGAGGGGACTTTCGTAGTAAAGAGTGCATTGACCTATTAAAACAATCAGACATAGTTTGCACTAATCCTCCTTTCTCCCTATTTAGAGAATATTTAACTCAATTAATAGACTATAATAAAAAATTTTTGATTATAGGAAATACAAATGCCTTAACTTACAAAGATATTTTTAAATTGTTCAAGGAAAATAAAATTAGAACAGGTTATACAAATTTTAATGTGGGTATGTTTTTTATAGTTCCAAAAGATTGGAAACAATTTCACCATACAGATGAAAAAGGAAATAAAATTGCCAGAGTTTCAACTTCTTGTTGGTTTACTAATTTAGATGTTGAAAAGCATAGGGAGTTTCTAACTTTGTATAAAAAATATAGCCCTAACGAGTATCCAAAGTATGATAATTATGATGCTATAAATGTAGATAAAGTGAGCGAAATTCCGATGGACTATAAAGGATTAATTGGTGTACCAATTACTTTTTTAGATAAATATAATCCAGAACAATTTGAAATTATTGCCCTAGGTATAGTTGGTTCAATTGATTTTAAGAGTAACAAAAAAATGGAAATTCTAGATAAAAATGGAAAACCAACAGGCAAATTTACTGTTAATGCAAAAGGTACATTATATCTTGATTACAATCCCAAAATAGATAAGGTTCCTTCTTTTAAGGATGTAATGACAGGAAAGCTATATTCAAGCATTTATGCCCGTGTAATTATTAAGAATAAGAAAGTTTAAATAATTCTTTTTGGTTCATTATCTTATGAAAGTAGAGTTACATAAGATTCCCATAAGAGAAGTTGTAAAGGACTATAAAGATAGTGCTGAAGAAGGCGTAACTGCTTATGAAGGAAAACTAGATATTCGTCCGAAATATCAAAGAGAATTTGTATACAAGGATAAACAGAGAAATGAGGTTATTGAAACAGTCAAGAAAAAGTTCCCACTTAATATTATATATTGGGTAAAAAAAGATGGTGGGAATTTTGAAGTTTTAGACGGACAACAAAGAACAATTAGTATTGCTCAATATGTTGCTGGAGATTTTTCAATAAATGGGAAATATTTTCATAGCTTAACAAAAGACGAACAAAGTCAAATATTAGAATATGAATTAATGATTTATTTTTGTGAAGGAAAAGAAAGAGAAAAATTGGATTGGTTTAGAATCGTGAATATCTCTGGAGTAAAATTAACTGAACAAGAGCTTCTTAATGCAGTATACACAGGACCATGGCTTTCAGATGCCAAATTAAAATTTAGTAAGACAAATTGTGCAGCATATCTTCTAGCTGGCGATGGTGGACAACTAGTAAATGGCTCTCCGATTAGACAAGAAATTTTAGAAACGGTTTTATCGTGGATTAACAATGAGAAGATAGAGGAATATATGTCTAAACATCAACACGACAAAAAAGCAGACGAATTATGGGAATATTTCCAAAATGTAATTAGCTGGGTGAGGAAAATTTTTCCAAATTACAGAAAAGAGATGAGAGGTATTAATTGGGGCGAATTGTATAATAAATTTAAGAACAAAAAATTAGATTCAAAAAAACTAGAAAAAGAAATAGCTGGATTAATGCAAGATGAAGAGATTACGAACCAAAAAGGAATATATCTATATATTTTAACAAGAAACGAGCGATATCTCAATCTTCGTGCTTTCTCAGATAAACAAAAAAGAATTGCATATGAAAAACAGAAGGGTATTTGCCCAAAATGCAAGAAACATTTTGAAATAGAAGGAATGGAAGCAGACCATATAACTCCTTGGCACGAAGGTGGAAAAACAACAGCTGAAAATTGTCAGATGTTATGTAAACACGACAATAGAATTAAATCTGGAAAATAATTTCTCAATTATTTCTATCTTCTTTTCTCATAAAAAAGCCATGATTATGGACACTTAATGCACCAGAAAACCTATCAGAAACAAGCCAGAATCCCTGTTCTCTTACTCTTTCTTTGCATGCGCAGAAGTTGATGCAGGCGATATGAAGATTATCGTGTCGCCTCTGACAAAAACCAGTCCTATGCTTCTCTTTGCCTCATTGTTCTCAATTTCCTTTGCATTGTCTAGGACAATGTTTATATGTATGTCAAATGCTAGCAAAGTTCCGACTAACTGCCTGTCATTCTTCAACTGCACAAGTATCTCTTTACCCTTGGAATTGTTCAGCAAATCCAGGGGTCTTTCGACGCCGTTGACCATTTTAAGAATTCATCAGGGGAGTTTTTAAATATTTCCCTGTTTCAATCTATATATTCTATTTTCCACAAGGTATTTATCTCACAATTTGATGAAACCGGAATGGGTGATATAAGATATTTTATACTCAGCCATACAAATTTTAAAAGAGGCGAGTGCAAAAGGCATCCTTTGTTTATCCATGAAAGAAATAGCGATGCTGCGCAGAAGCATGCACAGTATGTTCTTGAGGAGATGCAGAAATGGGGAGAGCACAGGATTTGGGAGATTAAGCATTCGAATCCATTTTTCTCAGGGGAGTATGCATCAGAGAACATGGGATACTCAAAAGGGAGTGATTCGCTTGAAGGGCACATATCCGGAATCATCTCTTCTTTTGATGAGAGCCACTGGAATAACATGATAAATCCAGCATGGGCTCATATTGGCGCTGAGATTGCGTATAATCCCGAATCAGGGCTTCTTGTGCTTGTTCAGAGATTCTACTGATTTTTTTCCAAGGCAGACCGCAAATAACGGCTTTGTCCAATTTGCGGGACTTTCAATAATTCCTATTAAGGATAATATTGATAAAAGTCCCAGGTTTATGACAAAGCCGCAAATAACAATCTTTTTAAACTGAAATTTTATGCTTCTAGGATGGCAAGAAAATCTTCTGGCGGGAGATACAAAAAATTCAGGAAGAAAAAGCTTTTTGAAAGAACAGGGCAGACAAGAACTGTAAAGCTCGGCAAGGGAAAAAAGAAGGGAATGAGAGGCATGGGCGGAAGAATAAAAACAGTTTTGCTTTCTGCAAACACAGCTAATGTGCTTGACAAAAAAACAGGGAAATGCAAAATTGTAGCTATAAAAAAGGTTATTGAAACCCCTGCAAACAAGTTTCTTGCAAGGCAGAACGTGCTGATTAAGGGTGCGATAATCGAGACTGAAATAGGCAATGCAAGAATAACAAATCGCCCGAGTCAGGAATCATTTGTCAACGCAGTGCTTGTATCGGAAAAGAAAGAATAATCCCCCCTATTTTTCTATTTATAAACATTCCGAAAGATTTATAAATCATTTTGGGAAATATTTATAAATACTGCTAAAATGCCTACACAATTCATCAAGAAATGCCCTGAATGCGGAAGCATAAACTTGAGATATGATGAGCAAAAAGGGGAGATTATCTGCCATGACTGTGGGCTTGTTGTAGAGGACAAAATGGTTGACTTCGGGCAGGAGTGGAGTCATTTTGAAGAAGGCGACAAGAAAGGCAGAGGCGGAGCTCCATTGAGCATGCAGAAGTTTGACAAGGGGCTGACAACAAACATAGGAGAGATTTCTGATATTTACAGGCTTCAGGGGGCAAAGCAGACAAGAAAATTCCTGAGATTGAAAAAATGGCAGGAAAGAGTATCAACAAGCATTGAAAGAAACTTGAGGCTGGCTATGTTCGAGCTGAGAAGGGTTGCATCTTTCCTCAGCCTGCCAAATATTGTAAGAGAAGAGGCATCAAGGGTTTACAATGTAATTCTCCAGAGAGGATTAGTCAGGGGCAGAAGCATGGAGTCAGTTATTGCTGCATGCATATATGCCGCATGCCGCAGCTACAACATCCCAAGGACACTTGACGAGATAGCAAATGCGTCTGAAGTTGAGAGAAAGGAGATAGGCAGGACATATCGGTTTATAACACGCAAGCTGACAATAAAAGTAACTCCTTCAAACCCTAAAGATTACATTCCGAGATTTTCCTCAATTTTGCATTTGTCCCCAAGAACTCAGAATGACACATTAAGAATTTTGAAAAAAGCAGAGATTTCAGAGCTGACTTCTGGAAGAGGGCCTGCTGGCATTGCAGCAGCTGCACTGTATGTTGCAGCATTGCTGAATGACGAGAAAAAAACACAGAGGGAAGTGGCTGATGTTGCAGGCATAACAGAAGTCACAATAAGGAACAGGTACAAGGAGCTTCTTGAAAAGCTTGAGCTGCAGGAAAAGCTGAAGATAAAGGAAGCAGAGGCAAAGGTTGTTAAGGAAAAAGAGAAGAAGAAATAGTTAGACTACGATGAAAAAGGAGAATCTATCTTTATTTTAAATTTCTTATAAAATTGTCAATTATAACATAAGCTGTAGAACTTGAAAGGCCCTGATAAATAGAGTAAAAGGGCATTTGTCTAACATATTTTTTTTGCTCTTGTGTGGATGATTTAGGGGGTTCTCTCCAACTATAATTTCTAAACAAATTTGTAAAAAAACCTAAAGTAGGTAAAAAATCTATTGCTTTATAACGAGCATTATCTTTCAAGTAAAAATCTTTAGAGCATAAACTTTCTAATTTAGGCATATCAGGAATATAACCTTTCAATATAAATATTTATCTACGCATTTATATCTCAACCCTCATAAAATCTTTTGCCAGTTCTGTATTCTTGAAAACTTTTTTTGCTTCCTGCAGAATTTTCTGTTCCTCTCGCTCGTATCTCTGCGAGAGATGAGTAAGAATTAATTTTCTTGCCTTTGCCTTTTTTGCTATTTCAGAAGCCTGCTTTGAAGTGAGATGTAGGTATTCCCTTGCCTTTTCTCTTAATTCATCTGAATAAGTTGACTCTGATATCAGCAAGTCAGCATCTTTTGCAATTTTAATGCAGTTGTCGCATACTCCAGTGTCAAGCATGAATGCAATTTTCTTTCCTTTCTCAATGCTGCTTACAGCTTCTGGCTTTATTTTTTCCCCGTTAATGCTTATTGTTTCCCCTTTCTGCAGTCTGCCTATCATCTGCCCTTCAATCCCCAATTTTTTTATTTTTGCAGCATTCATTCTTCTTTTATCATGTTCAGAAAACCTGTAAGCAAGGCACTCTGTTCCGTGCTGCAAAGGCAGTGCTTCAATGCTGAAGTCATCTGTTTTGATGAATTCCCCTGATTCAATTTCTGTGATATTAATCTTAATATTGCCTGCAAAAACAAACATGCTGTAAATGAAATCAAAAAATCTCTTTGTGCCTCTTGGCCCGTAGATTTCAAGAGTTTTGTTGTAGCCATTCAAGGCAAGAGTCTGGAGCAAGCCAGGCAAGCCAAGAACATGGTCCCCGTGCCAGTGGGTTATAAGAATTCTCGTGAGCTTGCAGGGGTTTAATTTTGCTATCCTGAACTGCCTCTGCGTGCCCTCGCCGCAGTCAACAAGAATGCTTTCATCCTTGTATCTTAGCAGCATTGCAGTGTGGTTTCTTGATGCTGTAGGCACTGCCTGTGATGTCCCAAGGAATGTCAACTCTATCATAATCAGGAAAAGCCCTGCATTCTTAAATACCTTTTGGAACTCAACAAAGGATGTTTTTTGGAACAAGATTTAAATATCATTTGAGCATGATAATCTTATGAAAGCAAAAAAAACTAATGCAAAAGCCAGTTCAGCAAAAACTCCTGATAGGGGCAGAGTTTTCAGGGCTGTTTTTGAAGGCGGAAGAATTTTTTCAAATTCAAAGGAAGCTTTTTCGCTTTATGAGTCAAGCAGGTTCGGCGAGCCAAAAGAGGGCAAGATATACTACTCTATTGTTGAGGCGCAGTATCTGCTGGAAAAGGGCAGGATTCAGGCATACAAGGCAAATAAAAAATTAAGCATGAATGCATTTACTCATGAAGCCCAGCTGATTGAGAATAATTTCCATACAAGATTTGTTGTTTTCAAGGACATGAGAAACAGGGGCTATATCCTGAAAACCGCATTGAAGTTTGGGGCTGATTTCAGGGTTTATGAAAGAGGCGTAAAGCCTGGGGAGGATCATGCCAAGTGGATACTTTATCCCGTGTTTGAGTCAGCAGGGCTTACATGGCATGAATTCGCGGCAAAAAACAGGGTTGCGCACTCAACAAAGAAAAATCTTCTCATAGCAATTGTAGATGATGAGAACGATGTGACCTATTACGAAATAGCATGGAAACGTCCGTAATTGCCTTGGATTCTGGAGGATACTTAAAATGATTGATGTTGATGAAAAGAAAAGGAAGATAGCAGAGATTATCGGGCAGAGAGGCCCTTCGCTGCCGATACATGTCACAAAAGGTGCGGAGTTGAGCATATTATTTGCATCAGCAATTCTTTCTGAGATGGTTTCAAACAGAACATTGCGTGTCAGCAATTTAAAAGTGGGGGGCTCTCCGCTTTACTATCTGCCTGGGCAGGAGCCAATGCTCGAAAATTTTTATACATATCTTCCTTCAAAAGAAAAGGAAGTGTTCCTGCTCCTTCAAAAGCATCATGTGCTTGAAGAGGAGAGCTTGCTTCCTGCGTTGAGAGTTGCAATCAGAAACATAAAAGATTTTGCAAGCCAGTTCAGCATAAAAGCAGAAGAAGGGGAAAAAGTTTTCTGGAGATTCAACTCTTTCAGCCATGAGGAAGCTGTCAAGTCAGCTGAAGCTGCATTAAACAAAGCCAGGAAACCAAAGAAAGAGGCTGCAAAAGAGGCTATAGCTCCTGATGCAGCGGAAAAACCTGTGATAAGGGCTGAAAAGCCGCAGCCAAAGAGAAGTGAGGATGAATTCACAAAAAAAGTTCATGCATTCCTTGAAAAAGAGAAGATAAGAATACTATCTGAGGAGGAGTCAAAGAAAAAAAGCATGATAATGAAGGCTCTTGTCAGCTCCTCAATAGGGGATATAGAGATGCTTGTGATTGCAAAGGACAAGAAGTCAATCAGCGAGAATGATATAAGAGTCCTGCTTAGCTACAACCAGGCGAGAAGGCTTCCTGTGCTTTTCCTGTGCGATGGAAACCCGTCAAAAAAGGCTCTGGCTGAGATAGAAAATTTTAAAAGCACCCTGTTTTTAAGGAAGATAAGGTAAGGGAGAAAAATGGGAAGAATAAAATCAGGAATAATGAAAAAGACAGGAAAGCAGTTCTTTTTGGAGAACAAATCCTCTTTTTCATTAGATTTTGAGAAGAACAAGCAGCTTGTCAAGGGGCTTATCCCAAACAAGAGAACAAGGAACATAGTTGTTGGATACATAACAAGGCTTGTCAAAATGAACAAGAAGTGATATCATGCTCAAGCAAAAGCTTGGATAACAGAAACATAAAAACAGACAGGAGGTAAAGATGACAGAAGAACAGGCGAAGAAAGTGAGGGGCAAGGAAGACACCAATACAATCTTTGTTGGAGGAAAGCCTTTCATGAACTATGTAACCGGCGTAGTAATGCAATTCACAACAAAAGGTGCAAGGGAAGTGATAGTAAGGGCAAGAGGCAAGTTTATCAGCCGTGCAGTTGACATTGCAGAGGTTACAGCGAAAAAATTCCTGAAAGAGCAGGGTGTCTTCGTTAAGGACATAAAGATTGACTCAGAAGAATTTGACAACCAAGAGGGAAGAAGAGTCAATGTAAGCACAATTGACATAACCCTCGCAAGGAAGTAATTTTTTTATCTTTTCAACCTTTTTTTATTTATGGCTGTGGGCGGAGTTGAACCGCCGACATCTGCCTTTCTTAAATCATGATGATTGCATGAGAGCAGCGCTCTGCCAACTGAGCTACACAGCCGCAATAGAGTGAAGAGTTGCTATTTTAAAAGATTTCTTATTTTCTCTGAGACTTCATTTATCCTGTTGCCCTTGTATTCGCACTCTTTCCACTTTTCTATTACTATATGGTCATCCCTGTATCTTGGGATTAAGTGGAAATGCACATGATTGACAAACTGCCCTGCAGCTTTTTTATTGTTCTGCAGTATATTCAAGCCCTCTGAGATTTTCATAAGCGCGCCTGAAACTTTCTTTACAGCAACCATCATGCCTGCAAGCTCTTCAGAGGGCATGTCTGTTATGATGTCGTAATGTTTCTTGGGTATCACAAGTGTGTGCCCTCCTTTCTTTGTTGCAGGTTTTATATCAAGAAACGCGAGGAAATTCCTGTCCTCATAGACTATCTCTGCAGGAATTTCCTTTCTGGCTATCCTGCAGAAAATGCAGCCCTTATTTTCTTTTTTTGCCATTTTTTTTAGGTTATCAAAATCTCCTATTCTAATGAAGGAGAGTTCATAAAGAGAACCCTTGGTTCTTTTTATTATGAGGTTTGATTGTTGGAGGTATCGGAACCAATCTCAATTGGTTCTGATTATGGACCCATCGGGAATCGAACCCGAATCACAAGACTGCCAGCCTCGTGTTCTAACCGTTAAACTATGGGCCCCTGATTTATTGAGAGAAAAAGCGTTTATAAAAGTAGTTCTTGCTGTATGGGTAATCTATAACTCTTTTTTTATAGCATCCCTAATTTTAATAAGGACTTCTTTGGAAACTTTAAAATCATAGTTATAAGGTGCATAGTTCTTGCCCCATCTTTCATCATTGAAATCAATTTCTCCAAATTTTCTTGGGGAAGCATATCTTGGGATTAAATGAATATGCAAGTGAGGAGTGATATTTCCCTGTGAAACCCAATTAAACAAGTCGGGATTAAACAATTTTTTTAATGCCTTTTTTACAGCTCTTCCTATCTCAAAAAATTCTTTTTGTTCTTCAGAAGTAATGTCCATAAAATCAAAGGCATTTTCCCTTTTTGCCCAGATATAAACTCTTCCCAGATAATACTGGTTTTTGTAAAGATAAATTGTCCAATACTTGTAATCTTTTATTAATAATTCTTCATATTCCATTTCTGTTAGCTGATAAATTTATTTCATCAAAATTTCAGACAGTTCGGAAATCTTTACTCTTTCCTGCTTCATTGTGTCCCGGTCCCTGATTGTGACTGTCTTGTCTTTCATGCTGTCGTAGTCTATTGTGATGCAGTATGGAGTGCCAATCTCGTCCTGCCTCCTGTATCTTCTTCCAATGCTGCCTGAATCATCATAGAAAATGTTCAGCTGATATTTTTTCAGCATCCTGTAAATTTTTTCAGCCTCGCTGTCCAATCCATCCTTGTTCACAAGAGGGAAAATAGCTGCATTGAAAGGCGAAATCTCCTTTGGAAAGCTGAAAATAGCCCTTTCATCATCCTTGAGCTTTTCTTTTCTGTAGAATATGTCAATAACTGCATAAACATTCCTATCAACCCCGAATGAAAGCTCAAGAACATGGGGAATGATTTTTTTCTCATTGTAAAAAACTTCCAGATTCTTGCCAGAGGTTTTTGCATGCCCCTGCAAGTCATGGTCTGTCCTGTAATGCAATCCCGCAACTTCCTTGAAGCCGTTAAGGCTGTCAATCTCAAGCTCAACATCCATGTGTATCTTGTTGTAGAAAGCCCTTTCTTCTTGGCTCAATTCCCTGAATCTAAATTTTGCTTTTGGAATTTTCATGACATTAAGATAGAAATTCTGAATCTTTGAGGCATTGTAAAGGTAGAACTTGGGGAAGGTTTTGTTCAGCTCCTTGCATGATATTTCTTTTGCTTCTTTTTCTTTTGCAAGCTTAATTTTCAGTTTTGTATCCTCAATATTCTTCCATTTTTTCTCGTCAAGCTTGTCCATATCATCCTTGTCAAAGAAAATCTGCAGTTCTGCCTGTGTGAACTCCCTTAACCTGAAAAAAAGCTGCCTTGGCGAGATTTCATTCCTGTATGCCTTGTCTATTATCGCTAAACCCAAAGGAAGCTTTTTCCTTGTTGCGTCAAACTCCTGGTTGAATGCTATGTAAGAGGACTGGGCTGTTTCAGGGGTAAGATAGCCTTTCTCGCCTGCAAATCCGATTGGCACAGCAAACATCATGTTGAACCACTTCACTTCGCTTAATTCCCCGGAACATTTCGGGCATTTTATCTTGCCTTTTGCTATTGCCTCTGTCATTTTTTCAATGGGCATCCCTTCAGCATATAAGTCCATGTCCTCAAGAAGCTGGTCAGCCCTGAATCTAAAATGGCACTTCCTGCATTCGCACATTGGGTCGTTAAAATTCTCAGCATGCCCTGATGCTATGAAAACTTTTTCAGGAAGAATGTTATTGCCCTGTATCTCGTAATAATTATCCTCGTCAAGAAAAGAGCTTCTCCAGAGATTTTCCCATTTCAGCTTCATAAGCTTGCCAAGATGCCCGTATGTGAAAAATCCGGCTTTTCCTCCGTAAATATCCGCTGTAGGAAGGAAAAATCCCCGCTTGTTCGCAATAGCTGAAATTTCATCAGCCCTTGCCTTGTTCATGTCTGCCATTTGATATTTCAGCTAAAGATTTTTATAAACTTAACTAATCTGATTTTGATTTCTCAAACATGTATGCGCCGAGAACAATCATGAATATTGAGATTGCAGCCAAAACTGTAAAATCAAGCATCTGGGGGAAAATTGAGAATTTCATAAGACTCGCTCTTAAGCCATCCACCCCATACATGAGAGGATTAATGTATGTAAAATAGAAAAGCGGCTTTGGAAGGTTCTGCACAGGCAGCATGGCTCCTGAAAGCAGGAATATCGGGAAAATCATAAAGTTCATTATTAAATTAAAACCCTGCACATCAGACATCCTTGAAGCGAATATCAGCCCAAGCCCTATGAATGTTACTGAAATCAGGAATGCAAAAACCACAGCCCACAAAACCCCCTCAATGCTCTGCGCTTTTATGTGCATGAACATCGCGGCAAAAAGTATTATCATGCCCTGAATCATTGTAATTGTCACGCTGCCTAAAATCCTGCCGAGCACTATTGAAAGCCTGCTTACAGGAGTGACAACAATCTCCTTGAGAAATCCAAATTCCCTGTCCCACAGGAATGAAACACCTGAGAACATCGCAGAGAACAGCATTGTTGCTCCAATCATGCCCGGAACAAGGAAATTGACATAATCTATCTCCTGAGGAATTCCTGGAATCTTAACTCCTGACAGGCTCATGCTGAAAAACGCAAGAGAGAGTATCGGTATGCCCAGAGTGCCTATTATCCTCGACCTTGCCCTGAGAAATCTTTTCATTTCCCTCAGCCATAATGTGGATATTGCAGTCCAGTTGATAAGTTTCATTTGTTATATGAGCTTGTGCACAGTTCTTTCAGGCTTGCCCTCTTCCTCCCTTATTGTCCTGCCTGTGAATTTAAGGAAAACATCCTCCAAACTTGGCTTGTGCATTGTAACAGAAATTACTTTGACTTGAAAATGCCTTGCTATGTTCATAAGCTTGGGAATTTTCCTCTCGGCATCAGTAACATTCAAGGCAAGCGAGCTGTTGTAATTTCTCACTTTTTTTATCCAGCTTATGTCCTCAAGATATTCAAGGAACTTCTGGAAGTTAAGGTTCTTGTTCTGTATGTCTATGACAATGACATCTGCCTCAACCATTTTTTTCAGGCTTGCTGGATTGTTTATCGCGACAATTTTTCCATGGTCTATAATTGCTATCCTGCTGCACAGAAAATCAGCCTCTTCCATGTAGTGTGTTGTCAGCACTATTGTCACTTTTTCCTCTTTGTTCAGCTTTTTTATGTAATCCCATATATGCCTTCTTGTTTGTGCATCTAATCCGATAGTCGGCTCATCCAAAAAAAGAACCTTGGGCTTGTGTATAAGGCTTCTTGCGATTTCAAGCCTTCGTTTCATTCCGCCTGAATAATTCTCCACTAGAACTCTAGCCTTATCTGTCAAGTCAACAAGCTCAAGCATTCTTGCTATTCTTTCAGCTCTTTCTTTCTTTTTTAATCCGTACATTCTTGAGTGAAAATCAAGGTTTTCAAAACCAGTCAGCTTGTCATCCAGTGAAGGACCTTGGAATACTATTCCTAACATTGCCCTTGCATGCCCTGCTTCTTTTGAGATGTCAAATCCTGCTATCTTTGCAACCCCTGATGTTGGCTTGAGTATTGTGCTCAGCATGTTTATTGTTGTTGTCTTGCCTGCTCCGTTAGGTCCGAGCAGCCCAAAAATCTCCCCTTCATTTACTCTGAATGAGATGCTGTCTACAGCTTTCAGTTCATTGAAACTTTTTGAAAGATTGCTTGCTTCTATTGCCGGCATTTTAAAAAAGCGGGGAGAGGGACTCGAACCCCCGAATAAGAGCTTTGCAGGCTCCCGCCGTAGCCACTGGGCCACCCCCGCGCTGAACATCAAATGCGAGTTTATTTTTAAAGTTTGTTAAGATGAAATGACAACACAAAATATAAAAGGAACGGATAGATTACTAATTAAGAGAAAAGAGGGAGAGATGAATAAGAGAGCCAAGAGTATTCTTGCGTATAGTCTATTATCTATAAGTATCCTTGCGGGGATTATTCTGTTCACAAATATTGTTATTGCTTATTCTTCAGGAAACTCTGCTTTGTCCATAGATTACAATCTGATAACTCATGATATAGCCGGCAGGCATTACACCCCAACATGCATTGGAACTTGCGATTTGGTTTTCAGTTTAAGTTATTCAAGCAGCACTGATACAACAGACATAGCAATTGATAAGAATAAATTACAAGCGCAATTTAACTGGGTTAAGGGGCAGGATAAATTGCAAACTAGCAAGATTTACTACCTGCATGAATACCAAGAGCGGGTAACTGACTATTCTAGTGTTTGCAGTCCTTATACTGAGACAGACGCAATTAATGGCACAATAACAGAATACCAGAACTGCACGCAGGTTGAGATTGGCTCGCATCTCGAAACAAGGCAGGAATGGAAAGAGTTCAGCAGTTTAACCCTTGAGAAAAACAAAATTTATTATATAGACATAAGGGGCAAATTTTTACCTAATTCTGACTTTTCTGTTGATGTTATTCCAGACATAACTCTTTCAGGAACAAAATTTGTTATGAGCGAGATGGCTGTGTGGCAGGGCACTCTTCTCAAAGACTGTTATAATATTACATTTACTCACCAAGCAGGCGGGGAATTAAAAGAGGCTTATGTAAGTGGAAATTTATCTTTTACTGCATTCTCAGTTAATAATTATTCAAAACAATTTTGGATAGGAAATTCTACAAGTTCATTCACTAATTTTATAGTCTGGAATACTACTTCAACTGATTTGAACTGGAGCTTGGGAGGATATAATTTCACTTCTGGAGATGTTCTTTCTGTCTGCGTGGGAAATAATACTTACAATGGGAATGACGACCCGACAGTCTTGCCATTTTTAAACAGAAGCAGAGGTTGGGACAGGTATACCTTTGATGAGCAAACTGCAAGCAATGATAGTTTAAATGCAGGGTTTGTTAAAACAGGGGGAACAAATGGAGATACAACAAGTTGGGAAATTGGCTCTGCTTGGGCGAGAAATGGAACAAGAGGTATGCAATTAGCTACAGGAGCAACAGATATACTAATATCCAAGAATTTCACTAATGGATTTATATCTAATCCTATATTTTATTGTATAGAAGTTTGGGACAATGCACAAATAAATCAGAATGGTATGGGAATAACAAGTCATACTACTTGGACTTCAGCAGGAAATGCAGCGATAGATGATTATATTTCCCTTTATAGTTCTACTGCTTGGATAGAATATGGGGGTAATGAGACAAGATTACCCGCTAATAAGCTTGGTTCTTATGCAGTTCCTTTAGCTTGGACTAGTATATGTGTTGCTTATCATCCAAATGGAAAAATGTCAATTTGGAATAATGGAACAAGGGTATTGGATAAGGGAACTTTATCAGGGACACCTTCTACAACCTTTAATAAGTTATTCCTTTATGGCTCAGTAGAAAAACATCAGTATGATACAATTCTTGTCGGAAGAGGAATACCTTATCAATCTTCTGCAAACATCACTTCAAGTGTGACTGCTTACTGGACACAGCAAACACAAAGTCAAACAGTAACAGAATCTCAGGGAGATTCTGCTATTCAGGCAGGGATAGCGAGCAGTACTATCAACACAAGTTCAAGCAATTATACAAGCCAGCAGGTTTACATGAGGAATTCTGCTGGCACTCAGCAGCTTGGAAGATTTGATGTTGTTGCTTCTTCTGGCAGCCAGAGATGGGCTTTTAATTATGTTACTTCCAATGATGCCACAAGCAGTTTTACTTATATGGTTAACATTACTCCTGTGCTTTATGTGTGGGAGGCTGGCAATTTAACAACAGCGCAGATTAGTGAGCAGGTTAAGGCGTTTATTGATGGCACGAAACAGTAAATTGAAATGGGGAGAACAAAATGGAGAACAGCAAAAATATCAAAAAGGTTTATTTGGCATTATCCTTTCTAATAGCGATTATCTTTTTTTTAGCTATTTCTAATGGAGTTTATGCACAGAGGGGAAATGAAACTGCGAATGAGACTATCAACCAAACTGAACAAAATAATTCAACCTTGCCGTATATAGACCAAGAAATTCTAAGGGCGTTTGAAAATAGCACTTGGGTTCGTGTGCTTGTAAGATTAGTAGACAACTCAAATATAATTATAGAAGGAACAAAAGAAGAAAGAAAAAATTTGTCAAGCCAAAGAGATTTATTTTTAAATCTTCAATTGGAAGAGTTTTTGTCAAATATTTTGGAGAATGAAACTAAAAATATCCGTAAGCATATTGGAGAATTTACTGCTGATATGACTAAAGAAGGGTTTAATAAAATAGTGAATGATTCTAGAATTAATGAGATACTTTTATCTTATACTGCACCAGGATATGCTACTGAAAATACCTCTTTGACTGAGAATGAAACAACAATAGAAAAAACAGAAGAACCTAAGACGGAAAGAAATTTTGTGTTTTTATGGTTTTTAGGAACAATAATTATAATTTTACTTGTAATCTTTTATATTTTAATGAGAAGAAAGCAAAAATAAAATGACTAAAAAAGATAAGTTAATAATCACCTTGTTATCATTTGCTATTCTCTTATTTTTTCTACAATCTAGAACTGTTATTTCTTTAGATTATAATCAAAGTTTAGTAGATGATAACCCAATTATTAAAGGAGGGTATGGAGGTGGAATACGTTTACCTGGGCAGCCCCCATCTCCACCACTAGTAAGAGAAAAAGAAGAAATTAATAATATCACAAAAGATATTCTACTAAACCAATCACAAATATTACCTACGCTAGAGGTTAATAAATCTATACATATTGATCCAGCAATCATGAAAGCTTTTGAAAATCAATCAGAAGTTAGAATCCTAGTTAGATTGATAGGTACCTCAAACATAACAATCACGGGCACAAAAGAGCAAAGGAGAGAATTATCTGCGCAAAGAGACCAACTGCTTAGATTAACAGTTGAAGATTTTTTAACTAACTATTCTGAGAATGAAACTAAAAATATCCGTAAGCATATTGGAGAATTTACTGCTGATATGACTAAAGAAGGGTTTAATAAAATAGTGAATGATTCTAGAATTAATGAGATACTTTTATCTTATACTGCACCAGGATATGCGATTCTTGATGAAAGTGTCCCATTAATAAAAGCTACGAATGCTTGGAGTTTAGGTTTTAGTGGAACGGGGATTAAAATATGTGTAATAGACGCGGGGGTGAATGCTTCTCATCCTTTTCTGAGCGGGCAAGTAAGCGACCAATATTGTTATTGTTCAACATGGGATGATCCCTATAATTACTGTTGCCCAAATCATAATGATGAGGATACTAACGCACAAGATAACAATGGTCATGGAACACATGTTGCAGGAATTATTGCTTCTAAAAATAAAACTTATAGGGGTGTTGCTCCTAACTCTTCTTTGTATGTTGTCAAAGTGCTTAATTCTAGTGGTGGAATGAGTGGATGGGACGATTTAGCCAATGCTATTGATTGGTGTAGAAATAAGAATGTAGATGTAATCAGTATAAGTATCGGAGACAAACAAAGTCATCCAGGTTCATCAACTTGTCCTTCTACAGTTGTAGACACCTCTATAACTGCTGCTTACAATGTTGGTATTCCAGTAGTAATAGCATCTGGAAATGAAGGATTCTCTAACGGTATAAATTATCCTGCATGTTCTCCTAATATAATTGCAGTAGGAGCTAGCACTAAGTCGGATGGAATGGCTTGGTTTACCAATCGGTATAGCACCCTACTTGATTTGCTTGCTCCGGGACAAGCCATTGTATCTGCAAGATGGAATCCAGTTGTAGACAATCCAAATTGCCAAGAATCTGGTCCGTATCTATCTATTTGCTCTGGAACAAGTATGGCAACACCGCATGTTGCAGGGGCAGTAGCATTACTTCTTGGAAAAAAGTCAAGTGCAACACCCAATGAAATTGAACAAGCCTTGAAGAATACTGGTGTGAGTATTGAAAATTATAAAAGAATAAATGTTTCAGCTGCCCTTGATTATATCTGTGATAATGATGGTGATGGATATGATAACTCCTCTTGTTCAGGTGGAAATGATTGCAATGATAATGATGGTAGTATACATCCTAGTGGAACAGAGGTATGCGATGGGAAAGACAATGATTGCGATGGTTCAGTTGACGAAGGCGGGGTATGTGAAACAGGTGGCGGAGCAAACTGCACAGAATCAGGATATTTCCAATGTTATGAGTACACATATGCAGATTGTAAGACTAGGATAGCTGCTAATTGGTATGATAATGTACCTAACACTATAAAATGGGATGCTGTAAATGATTCTTATGACCCCTATGTTATTTCACAGTATAAAATAGGCTGGAAAGGGGCTATTACTAAATATATGTATTACAACGTAAATAATCCAAATGAGGGAGGCTGTTATTATGGGGGATGCGATAATGAAAGTGTGTTAGCAAAAGAGGGCACGAAGGTTACTGTAACAGCACCAGGGATAGCTAATACCGAAGAAGTGTTGGGGTATAACGATACTACAAGTTATTCTTGTTGGGCTTGGTTCAATGCTTTCAGTCCTAGCTATGGGGTAGATAACCCTATTTATGTCTTAAAATGTTTTGATAATAATGATTGCATATCTAATAAGTTTTGTGAAAAATCAGGAACATGGCAAAATTGGGATTGTATTTCAAAGTATTCAGAGGGGCATTCCTGCAATCAATCATGGCAGTGCCAATCAAGTTTCTGTGATAATGATGGTACTGGTTTATCAGATGACAATTGGTGTTTTACTCCGTATAATAGCTATTTTGATGGGCAGGAGAACACTTATTGTGAATATTCTACAAATAACGGAACAGGGGATTGTGATGAGCAGCAAGTTGGGACTGATTTAAACAAATGTGTCATGACAAGTTATTATGAAACTGAATGCAGTTCTTCATGTGGCTATCAAGATGTTACCTCTATTTTTGACTGCACAGAAACAGGATGTTCATGCTCGCAACCCTTGTGTGATGGACTCACTGTAAATAGCAGCATAACAACTTGCTCAGCGGAAAAAACATATTTTGCAGATAAATGCAGTCTCACAGCTGGAGGAGAAGATAGAGTAGATAATCTCTGTAAATCATCAGCGTTTGCTAGTGGATGCACAGCAGCCACGCAATGCAATGGAATTGCTAATGGAACTGGATTTTGCAATGCGACTTGCGGCTACGAACCCTTTAATGCGACTAATATAACTAGTTTAGCAGTCATAAATTCAAATTCAACCTTAAAAGTATTTGAATTTTGGATTAATAATACTGGATTAACAAATAATGTTTCTTGGATTTTAAACACTGGTGAAAGCAATATAACAAGCAGCCAAAATATAACTCTGCAAACAAACGAATCTGTTCATGTTATTGTTGAATACAATTATACTGCAACAGGGCAGTATACTGTGACAGCAACTGCAACTTCTGGAAATGTTTCGGATTCTTCAACCCTGAACATTCTTGTTGGAGGTTTGCTTGTCACTGAGATTAATGATTTGGACACAGGCAATATTGGAAAGGTATTTGAATTTAAAATTAATAACACTGGGGCTGCTAACATGACGAGCATAAACTGGAGTTTTGATACTGGTGAGGATGTGATTTATGCTTCGAATCTGGTGGATTTGGAAACAGGAGAGGAAGCCTTTGTTTATATTGGCTATAATTATTCCTCTCTGGCAAACAGGCTTGTTAATGCTACTGCATTTAATGCGAATAACATTCATTCCCTGACAAAGCGCATTATTTACTTAAATGTGTCAAACCTTGCTGTCCTGAACTCTAGCCTCACCAAAAGAATTTTTGGCTTCAATATCAAGAATTTTTATTCCTCGAATCTGACAGGAGTTTATTGGAACATGACTTTTGGGGATGAAAACAGGGCTGACAGCACGCAGGCTGTTGCCTTGGTGCCTAATGAGGAAATCTTTGTTTTTACAGAGCATAATTACACATCTGCTGGGACTTATGATGTGAATGTGACTGCTGTGAATGGAACTCTGGTTGTTTCTCAGAATATTTCTGTCAGTGTTGACTAAGAGGGAATATTGGAAAAAGATTTAAAGCATATTTTATTCAAAGTGCAATGGAAACAATAATCAGGCTTGATAATGTCTGGAAGATTTACCATCTTGGCAAGAATCCTCTGCCGGTTCTCAAGGGGCTGCATTTCAATGTGTTCAAGAATGATTTTGTTGCTGTGATGGGCCCTTCTGGAAGCGGAAAATCAACTACTATGAACATGATTGGCTGCCTTGACACCCCGACAAAAGGGCATATCTACCTCAAGGGGCATGACATTTCAAGGTTGTCTGAAAGCACGCTTGCGCAGATAAGGGGCAGGACAATCGGATTTATATTCCAGCAGTTCAACCTTATTCCCACAATGACTGCACTTGAGAATGTAATGCTGCCTATGATATTCCAGGGAATTGAAGAGGTAGAAAGAATTGCAAGGGCTTCATTTCTGCTTAAGCAGGTTGGATTGGAGGAAAGGCAGACTCACAAGCCTTCTGAACTTTCAGGAGGAGAGCAGCAGAGAGTTGCAATTGCAAGGGCGCTTGCAAATAATCCTGAAATAATCCTTGCAGACGAGCCCACAGGAAACCTTGACAGCAAGAGAGGCGAGGAGATAATAAATCTTTTAAGACAGCTTCATGAAAAAGAAGGCAAAACAATTGTAATTATAACTCATGACAAGCATGTTGCAAAGAATGCAGATAGAATAATATTTTTAAAGGATGGAATGGTTGTCAAATCAGGAGTATAGAAAAATGAGGGATATGAAAAAAATATTTGGGATTTATGCTGCATTTGTCATTCTGCTTGTACTGGCTTCATCATGCATACTCGCAGACACATTGCAACCAATAATAACACAGCGCCTGAAATATGGTCCAACACTTTATATCTCTGATATCCGCACAATTCCTCCAAACATTGTGCCTGGCTCTTCATCAACACTATTTCTTCACCTTGAGAACATAGCCACATATCCTTTAAGGGATATAATAATCAAGCTTGAGCTGCCTGCACAATTTGCTCCTGCGGATATAAACAAAAAGAAAATAAGGTCTCTTGAGGGGTTGGACAGCACAGAAACTTCATTTGACATTCTTGCCCTGCCTGATGCTGCAGAGGGCATATACAAGGTTCCAATTTCGGTCAGTTATATAGATGAGATAGGCACTTCATACAGTGAAAATGACACAATAAGCCTGAGAATATCCCAGGAGCCAAGATTGTTTGCAGAAGTGGCAAGCTCTGAACTTTATGAAGGAAATCTGCTGGGAAAAATCAGCATCAAGATTGCAAACATCGGAGTTGGAAATATCAAGTTCATGGTTGTTGAGCTGCGGCCTTCAGAAAACAAGGAATATGAAATCGTGGGTCTTAACAAGGAATATATTGGGGAAATAAGCTCTGATGATTATGACACCGTTGAATTCAAGATAAAATCAAATCTGAAAACAGGCATGACAAACCTTAATTTGAATATTGCTTACACTGATGCAAACAATCAGGAATATTCAAAAATAGTCCAGATTCCTTTGAGAATAATTACAGCGTCAGAAGCAGGGGTAAAGCCAAAAAGCAACTCTTTCCTCTGGATTTTAGTGCTCCTTCTTGTTCTGTATATTGTATACAGGCAGTTCAGAAAACGAATGAAGAAACGCCAAAACGCTAAATGATAAAAGATTATCTTAATCTGTCTTACAGCTCGCTGATTCACAGGGGCTTAAGAAGCTGGCTTACTATCATAGGAATTCTTATTGGTATAGCAGCAGTCATCTCCTTAATCAGCTTGGGAGAGGGGATGAGGGCGATGGTAACATCGCAGTTCAGTTTTTTAGGCCCAGACATACTTACAATTCAGGCATCTGGTTTGAATTATGGCCCCCCTGGAAGCGGCTCTGTCAATCCTCTGAAAGAGGACTACATAAAAACGCTTGAAAGCGTCAATGGAGTTGAAGTTGCAGTCGGCAGGAACATAAAAAGTGCGACAATTGAGTTTAACAGCAAGGCGGATTCAACTTTTATAGGCAGCATGCCTTCTGGTGAAAAAAGAAAGATTATTGAGAGAACAGTGCAGCTCAAACCTGAGAAAGGGAGACTGCTGAAGGACAGCGATACAAATGCAGTTGTTCTTGGCAATAATTACGGCAAGGAGGACAGATTCGGAAAGGCAGTTGCTCCAGGTAATCTTGTTGTTATACAGGGCAGGGAATTTGAAGTCACAGGCATATTGAAAAAAACAGGAAGCTTTACTATTGACGGCTCGGTTCTTATGAACGACGCTGATTTAGAGAAAATAATAAGCGTCAATGACACCTACAGCGTTATTGTGGCAAAGGTTTCTGAAGGAAGCGATGTTGCTGATGTGAAAGCAAAAATAGAGGAAGCCCTGAGAAAAGAGAGAGATGTAAAGAAAGGCGAGGAGGATTTCAGCGTGCAGTCAGCCCAGCAGGCGCTTAGTTCAGTAAATTCAATTCTCTTTGCAATACAGATTTTTATTTCTGTTATTGCAGGAATATCAATTGTTGTTGGAGGCATTGGCATAGCAAACACCATGTACACTTCAGTCACAGAGAGAACAAAGCAGATAGGCATAATGAAATCAATAGGCGCGAAAAACAGGGATATATTCCTCCTTTTCCTGTTTGAGGCTGGCTTGCTTGGGCTTGTAGGAGGTTTTGCAGGAATAGCAATAGGGCTTGGCTTGGCTTACGGGCTTGCGTATGTAGGGACTTTGGCATTAAATGCAGAGCTTATTGTAATAAGCACAAATTTTTCCCTTGTGTTCGGTGCGCTTTTGTTCTCATTCGTTATAGGATGCGTTTCAGGAATACTGCCTGCAATGCAGGCGTCAAGATTAAAGCCTGTTGATGCGCTGAGGAGTGTGAAATGATAAGGATAAAGCCTGCATTAATCAAGTATTCGCTTAAGAATATTTACAAGAGAAAAACAAGAAGCTGGCTTACAGTAATCTCTGTTCTCATAGGCATAGCATCAATAACAGCCCTTGTAAGCTTTGGCTATGGAATCTCAGAATATACCTCAAGCTTTGCGCAGCAGATGGGGCAGGACAAGCTGATAATGATGGCAAGAGGAATCTCAATGCTGGACACAAATGTGATAATGAACAAGTCAGATATTGATACTATTGACAGGGTTAATGGCGTCAAGGAAGCATCAGGGATGTATGTTGTAAGTGCAGAGATTATTTATAACAAGCAGAAAAGATACGCGATGGTAGCAGGGATTGACTACAAGAATTATGGGGAGTTTGCTGAGGAATTAATGACTGTAAAAATTTTAAAAGGAAATCGGCTTGCAGGCACTGAAAAATCAAAGGTAATTCTTGGCTATAATTACATGATTCCTGACAAGATTTTTACAAAACCTGTTGACTTGGGCGGCAAAGTAAATATCAATGGCCTTGATTTTGAAGTCTTGGATTTTTATGGTGAGATTGGCAACCCCTCTGATGACTCAAACATCTATATTACAGATGTTGCGGCAGAGCAGATTTTTAATTCCAAGAATTATATGGAAATATTCATAAGGGCGTCGCCTGGAGTTGATACTGCCGCCCTTGCTGAAAAAATAACCGTGGATTTGAGAAAAGAGAGGCACCAGAAAGAGGGCACTGAGGATTTTTTTGTCCAGACATTCGAGCAGGTTATAGAGACATTTAACTCAATACTCAATGGCATAATCGCTGTTGTCCTGCTTATCGCCCTGATTTCAGTTATTGTTGCATCAGTCAACATCATGAACACAATGTACGCCTCAATTCTTGAAAGAACAAGGGAGATAGGAATATTCAAGGCAATAGGTGCAAGGAACAGCGAGATACTGCTTATTTTTGTTATGGAATCAGGGATATTGAGCATGATTGGGGGAATTATCGGGCTGCTTATTGGAATGGGAATAGCAAAAATTGCAGGCATAGCAATATCCGCAGCAGGATATTCCGCATTCAAGCCCTTTTTCAGCTGGCAGCTTTCGTTTGGCGTGCTGCTCTTTGCATTTCTTGTGGGAATTGCTTCAGGGTTTGTTCCTGCAATGCAGGCGTCAAAGCTCAAGCCTGTCGAGGCGCTTCGGTATGAATAATCAGAACCAATCTCAATTGGTTCCGATACCTCCACTATCCAAGAAAAATATTTTTACCTGATAAAATTATTCATATTTCTGAAAAAATCATAATGAACATTATTGAAGGATGTTCTTGTTTCAATTACTGTTGCGATTACTTTCTCTTTGTATAAAAGCATATGGACATTATTCTCTAAGAGTGCATTTGGTTTTTGATAAGTGCCCTCTAATCTGATTTCTAAGTGTTGGGGGTTTGCACCAAATTTATTTAAAAGATGGTCTTTAGTTTCAATAAAAAAATTATCTATTATCTCAGCTACTTTATGCTGGTCCCCGGTTATAACTGTTATCGATTTGGGAATCTTTTTCATTTTGAATAAAATGGGTCCGACAGGATTTGAACCTGCGGCCCCCTGCTTAGAAGGCAGGTGCTCTATCCAAACTGAGCTACGGACCCTTGGGGATATTCCGCTGTCTTAATTTAAAAAACTTGTTGATGCTGCCTTGGGAAAGATTTTTAAATTTCCTCTTCTTTGGCAAGGCAATGAAAAAGTCTCTTAGGACACTGCTTGTGCAGCTCGGGCTGCTTGTTCTGGTATTGGTAGTGGTTCTCCTGTAGAGCCCTTTTTCATTCTAATTTTCAGGGGTTCTCATGGTATCTTTGGATTATATAATCTCAAATGCGGAAAAGAACGATTTGATTAGCAGCTGCGTTATTACTGGAAGCCAGCAGTATCATCTTTCTGAGATAAGCAAGCTGCCTTACGGCTATCTTTTCTATTTTAGGAATTCAGATGGGCACGGCAGTTCATTTGCTGTCAACATAGACAATAATAAGATTGAAGTTCTGCCTGACTGCGGTTTTGCATCTAAAGTGCAGAGTTTTCTTGAAGAGTATTTCAGGAATAAAGCATAAATAATTTAAATCGGGTTTTGCTGATTAGAGAATGGTTGAAGCTGATTTTAAGAAGATAGATGAAAAGTGGCAGAAAGAGTGGGAAAAAGCAGGGATTTTTAATTCAAAGGACAGCAAGGGAAAAAAATTCTATGTGCTTGAGATGTTCCCTTACCCAAGCGCTTCTGGCTTGCATATGGGGCATGCATTCAATTATACAATAGGGGATATTTATGCGAGATTCAGCAGGATGAATGGATTTAATGTGCTTTATCCAATGGGATATGACAGCCTGGGCCTGCCTGCTGAGAACGCAGCAATAAAAGAGAAGGTGAAGCCAAAGGAATACACTGAAAAGGCAATTGAGAATTTTATAAGGCAGCAGAAAGCCCTTGGATTAAGCTATGATTGGAACAGGATGGTTAAGACGCATGATTCTGAATATTCCAAATGGGACCAGTGGATTTTCCTGAAGATGCTTGAGAAAGGCATCGCCTTCAGAAAAAAATCACCTGTGAACTACTGCAGCAAGTGCGAGACAGTTCTCGCGAATGAGCAGGTGCATGACGGAAAATGCTGGAGGCACAAGGACACAAATGTGGAGATTAAGCATCTTGAGCAGTGGTTTTTTAGGATTACGGATTATGCAGATGAATTGTATGAAGGGCTGGATAAATTAAAAGAATGGCCTGAAGATGTCAAGGCAATGCAGAGAAACTGGATAGGAAAAAGCTTGGGGGTTGAGATAGATTTTGAAATAAACAGCAAAAAGTGGAAAATATTCACAACAAGGGCAGACACAATTTTTGGGGTTACATTCATGGTTGTTTCAAGCCAGCATCCTCTGCTGATGGAACTTGTTGCAGAAAAGCAGAAAAAGCAAGTGCAGGCATTTTTGAAAAAAATAAAATCAACAAGCGAAAAAGATACAGAGCTTGAAAAAGAAGGAGTTTTCACAGGGAGCTATGCAATAAATCCCCTGACTCAGGAAAAAGTGCCTGTTTATGCAGGGAATTTTGTTGTTGCTGATTATGGCTCAGGCATGGTTATGGCTGTTCCCTGCCATGATGCAAGGGATTTTGAGTTTGCGAAGAAGTATAAAATTCCGATGAAGGCTGTTGTTCATTCTGAGGATGAAGGTTTGCTGGATGGTGTGGCTGGCATAAAAGAGGCATTTACAGAAGACGGCATTCTTGTGAATTCAGGCAAGTTCAGCGGCTTGAAAAGTTCTGCAGCAAGGAAAGAAATAGCAAAATCTCTCGCAAAAGAAAAATCAGGAAGGGAAGTTGTGCAGTTCAAGCTCAGGGACTGGCTGATTTCAAGGCAGAGATACTGGGGCACTCCAATACCAATAGTCTACTGCGAAAAATGCGGCATAGTTCCTGTTCCTTACAAGGCTCTTCCTGTGAAACTGCCTGAGAAAGTGGAATTTGGCAAAGGCAATCCTCTTGCAACAAACAAGGAATTTATGAATGTTAAATGCCCGAAGTGCAATGGCAATGCAAAAAGAGAGACAGACACAATGGACACATTTGTTAATTCATCCTGGTACTTTTTAAGATACTGCGATTCCAAGAACGCAAAAGAAATTTTTGACAAGGCAAAAGTAAAATACTGGATGCCTGTTGACACATATATCGGAGGCAAGGAGCACGCCTGCATGCATCTGATTTATTTCAGGTTTTACACCAAATTTATGAGGGATATGAAACTGCTGGATTTTGACGAGCCTGTGCTGAAGCTTTTCAATCAGGGCATGGTTCACGGCCCTGACGGCGCAGTTATGAGCAAATCAAAGGGCAATGTTGTAGACCCTCTTGAAATGGTGTTAAAATATGGCGCTGACACATTGAGATTTTATCTTGTGTCAAACGCATCTGCTGACAAGGATTTCATATGGAGCGAGGAGAGCATAGAAGGCAGCTACAGGTTCATAAATAAAGTCATGAATTATTTTTCCAGCGTCAAAATCGGTAAATCAAAAGAGCTTGTTGAAAGCAAGTTCAACAGCGCAGTCAAAAGGATTTCTGGACATGTTGAACAATTTGAATATAATCTTGCGCTCATAGAACTCAGGCAGCTTTTTGAATCCTTGAGCTCAGAGGAGAGCAAAAAGGTTCTTGAAGGATTTTTGAAGCTATTCTGCATTTTTTGCCCGCACATATCAGAAGAATTGTGGCATAACTTTGGGAACAAGACTTTTATCAGCATTGAAAAATTTCCCAAGGCTGATGAAAGCAAGATTAATGAGAATCTTGAAAAACAGGAAGAGCAGGTTGAAAAAACAATCTTGGATATAAGAAACATAACAAAAATTATCAAAGAGAAAGGGGGCAAGGCAGAGAAGATTTATCTTTATGTTCTTCCGAAAGAACTTGAACTGTATAAGGAATCAAAAGAGGCAATTGAGAAATCACTGAACATTCCTGCTGAAATTTATTCTGTTTCTGACAAGGCTAAATATGACCCCCAGAACAAATCAGGCAAGGCTAAGCCAGGCAAGCCAGCGATTTACATTGAATAAATTTATAAACTTCTATTAGAATTCATTTAAGTCAGGATAAAAGAGGCAAAAATGGATATGAAAGTCGGGATGATTGCTGCGGTATCTGAAGTGCTCAGGTTCAGGAAGCAGAATCTTGGGGCAACAGAAGAGGATATACTCCAGCACATTTCAGAGATATCAACGCAGGAAAAGGATAAAGTGAAAAAAATGGGCATGATTGCAGCTGCGTCAAGAGCTATTAGGCATCTTGAAAGAAACCCGGGCATGCCTGAGAAAGAAGTGATAAAGCGTGTTTTTGAGGAGAGCGGGGAGATAGCAGGGAATATTGACTTAAGCCCAAAAAAATAAGTTTAATAAGCCGAAATATGTTTATTTCATATGAAAGCCGGGGCGGTAATATGCCTTGCAATTTTCATAGCATTAATTTTTCTTTATAATTCAGATTATCAGGGTTTCTTTGTGAAAGAAAATAAGGAGAAGGCAGTTGTGACGAATGTCATTGACGGCGATACAATTGTCATTTCAGGAGGGGAAAGGCTGAGGCTGCTTGGGATAGACACTCCTGAAAAAGGCGAGTTTTATTACAAGGAATCAAAAGCAAGAATGGAAGAGCTGATTGAGAACAGGGAAATAACTCTTGAAAAAGAAGGGGATAACAAGGACAAATACGGCAGAATTTTAAGATACATTTTTCTTGATGATTCAAATATTAACATGCTACTTGTCAAAGAAGGCTATGCAATCTGCTATTTCTATGAAGAAAGCAGGTATCAGCAGGAATGCATTCAATTGGAAGAAAATGCGAGGGCAGGAAAGATTGGAAGGTGGCAGAAATAATTAGATTTAAACCCTCTATTGAATAGCACAAGAAATCCATACAAAAACTATTTAAATATCAAAACTATAATTTGTACAAGTAAAAGAAGAAAAATATAAAAACTACAAAAATAAAAAGAGTTCCATAGGAAAGATGAAAACAACCTCCGTTTCGCGTCGAGTGCCAGAGAGAGAGAGAGTAAATATTTCTAAAAATCGCGCGATTCTATTAGTTTTCTCAGTTTTGATTTGTATTGCTGTTGTTTCTGTTATATTTTTAAAATTTCCCCATCCAAAAGCAATCCTGAATTATGGGGATATTTCTGTTGCAATAGCAAAAGTTCCCTTGCTTAATTCTTCTGATGATGTTGTTGGCTATTATGAGATTAAAATAAAGTCAGGAGACAAGGATATTGCGATTGAAAAAAGCGAGAACGGCTCTATAATTTTCAGTTTGAAGAATAAAACCGATTGATAAAAAAATGCAAAAAGAAACAAACAAAAATTTCAGAAAAGAATCGAGCAAGAAAAGAATAATAGTGCTTGCAGTTTTGCTGGCAGTCTTGTTCATTTCTGCCCTGATTTTTCTTGCCCAAACAAAAAACATATTCTGGAAACATAAGAATGCTAATGAAAATAATGCAGTATCAAAATATGTTTTATCGGGCTTGGTGATTGGAGACAAACTCATAGTTGAAAATTTGAAAGGGGGGGCAAAAGGAAATGAATAGGAAATTGGCGGGAAATCTAAGGTGTCCAATATTTACAGGGTTATTGGCACTAATCTTGTTATTAGCAAGCACAGGAGTTTATGCAATCCAGGATTTATTGGCATTGCAGGGCAGCGTAACAACCACAGCAGGAGCAAATGTCAATAACGGCAACTTAACAGTATTGATATATGACAATGCAACTGCGGGGAGCTTGATTTATAACTCATCCACTGATTATTATAGCAAAATTAACGCAGGCAGATTTGATGTCATGCTTGGAGACGGAAGCGTTGTACTGAGCCTGATTCTTAACAAGATTTATTACATGGATATTCTGGTTAATAATGAAAACCTGAATTTCAGCGGTAATGACAGGCAAATTTTTCAGTCGCCTGTTGGAACTGCTGCCATTAAGGTTGGCAACCAAACCATGACAGGATTATGCCCGACTGGATGGGTAATGGTTCCAGGAAATGCCTCGCTCGGAACAACTGATTTCTGCGTCATGAAATATGAGGCAAAGAACAGGGATGGAGTGCCTCAAAGCATTTCAGATGGAACTCCATGGGTTTCAATCAATCAGCCTGATTCAGCAGGAAACTGCTCAAGAATAGGCGCTCATTTATGCACAGCAACAGAGGCGCAGACAATTTCAAGAAATATAGAAGCACAGGCGGCAAACTGGAAAAATAATGTTATTGGAACTTGCATGTATGGCGGGCATGTTGATAATGACCCTGCAAATGCATTGGCAGCATCAACTGATAATAACCCTTATTCCGGCACAAATGATGCTGCAACAGACACCTTTGAATGTCCTTTTGACACAACTGTTGGAGCAAGCGATGGCAAGGAGCAGAGAAGAACCTTCAATTTAAGCAATGGTGAGGTTATCTGGGACTGGAGCGGAAATGTCTATGAATGGCTCGCAAATACATGCACAGGAGGAACAGGAGCAGGCAATTGGGATGCTACAGCAGCTTGGCAGGAGTGGACAGCAGCAGCATTTAATGATTATGAAAGACCAACACTTGGACCTTCAAGCAGTTTATGGGATGCCAATAACGGAACAGGAAGATATTACGGATGCACTGCTAATGGAAATGCGTTCCTCCGGGGCGGCCACTGGGGCAGTGGCGCTTACGCAGGCGTCTTCAACTTGTACTTGGATGGTGCCCCTTCGTACGTGAACTCTGACTTCGGGTTTCGCTGCTGCATGGTTCCCTAATCTGGAATCTGGTTTCGCCGCCGAAAAAAATTATAGGGTATAGAAAGAAGGATTGGGCAGAAAAAAGCAGAGAAGGAAATATGAACAGAAAGGGCAACAGAAAAAGAGTGAAAAATTGTAAATCAAATAAATTGAAGGGATAAAGAAAGCAAAAGAGGAAAACTTTAATCAAAAATAAAGAACCTGGTTTTTTAAAATTCCTGTAAATAAAAAGATTTACCAAAAAAAGGTGCAGCCAAAAACAAAAAATGATAGAGGTTGAAAATCTTAATTGCAAGGAGGAAACAGGATTTTCCCCTTTTCCAAAGTGGGGGGGGGGGCGAAGCACTTTTTATTAAAATTTATTGTGTTAAGATGCCTGAAAATAAAAATGCTGCATGAACTGGCAATATTCCAAAAAACATATGACTTAATGCAATACCTTTATCCCCTTGTAAATAAATTCCCAAAGTCGCAGAGATTTGTCATAGGGCAGAGAATTGAAAACAGCGCCTTGGGGATTTTGGAAGGAATCATTGAAGCGAATCAATCCATTAACAAGGAAGGTGCATTAAAAAAGACATCAGTAGAACTGGAAAAATTGAGAATATTCATCAGGTTGGCAAAGGACTTGAGATTTATGAGTTTCAAGCAGTATGAATATGTAAGCACTTTAATCAATGAGGTTGGAAAAATGCTAGGAGGTTGGATTAAAAAATTTAGTTGAATTTACTTCATAACTTGCACATTATAGTCCTATATAATCTAATATAGGATAGGGAATAGGTTACAAATAAGCTGCGTTCATCCGGGGCGGCAACTGGGACAATGGCGCTAACGCAGGCGTCTTCAACTTGAACTTGAATAATGCCCCTTCGAACGTGAACACTAACATCGGGTTTCGCTGCTGCAATAGTTTCATCCAGCCCTTTCTAAAGGGGCTGGAAAGCCTGAATTTATCTGTTCAAGGACAGATAAACTGTGCGATTAGGGAACTACATCAGCCTATTTCCTGGCTTTCAGCCGAATATAAAATAGCCATGTCCCAGTCAGTAGTTTACATGAGGAAAATATTTAGAAAAAATGAACGCTGGGATTTGGCATAACAACAAAAACCAAGAAAAAAGTTAATCAAAAACCTCCTGCTTAATTCAAATGAAAACCTATAAAAATCTTTTTGAAAAGGTTTGTTCGTTGAGGAACTTGCATATAGCATATTGCAAGGCAAGAGAGGGCAAGAGGTATGGAGAAGAGGTTTTGGGATTTTCCTATAATCTGGAGGAAAATTTGCTTAAGTTAAAGGAAGAGCTTGAAACTCACACTTACAAGCATGGAAAATACAAGGAGTTCTATGTTCGCGACCCAAAGATGAGGCTGATAAAAGCAGCACCGTTTCGCGACAGGGTAGTGCATCATGCATTGTGCAATATGATAGAGCCGATATTTGACTGCAGTTTTATCCATGATTCCTATGCCTGCAGGAAAGATAAGGGAACCCACAAGGGTGTTGAAAGACTGCAGAGGTTTATAAGAAGCGATAAAGATAATTACGCCTTAAAATGCGACATACGCAAATACTTCTCTTCTGTGGACCATCAAATCATGCTGGAATTAATTACTAAGAGAATCAAGGATAAGGAGATTATATGGCTGGTAAATCTTATTTTGGAAAGCAGCATAACCTATAAAGAATCAAGAGCTTGCGGGATTCCAATAGGCAACTTGACCTCCCAGCTCTTTGCGAATATCTACCTGAATGAATTAGATTATTTTGCCAAGCACAAGTTAAAAGTTGAGCACTACATAAGGTATGTGGACGACTTTCTCTTTTTACATGAATCAAAGCAATCCCTGCATGAAATAAGAAAACAAGTCATAAGTTTCCTTGAAAGCCTGAAACTTGAAATACATACAAAAAAAGCTGTTGTTTTTCAATCCAGGCATGGCATAGATTTTTTGGGTTACAGGGTTTTTTACTCATACAGGCTGTTAAGGAAATCAGGGGTTAAAAAGTTTCTCAAGGAGTTGAAAAAACTGAAAATAGGTTATGAGAAAAACCTGCTGCCAAGCCAAAAGATTTACGAATCACTCAATTCATGGATTGCCCATGCCAGCCATGCAGATACATATGGCCTGAGAACAAAGATTTTCAGCGAGAATCCTTTTGTATTTGATGTTTATTATGAGGTTGAACTTAAAATAAATTCCCCTACTGAAATAGGTGAAACATGCATCGCAGAAAGCCATTTAAAAGAGCCTGAAAAACCTACTGGGCAATTGTATGAGCAGAATTTAGAAGTTCAGGATTAAGATACTAAATAAATTATGAATTAAAAAATGATAGGAAACAACAAAATATGCATCAAGAATAGTAAGCTCCTGCACCTTGTTTTTTTAATGACAATTCTTTTTATGCTTCCATCAGCGTATGCCATATCAGGCTCTAGTGCAAATTACAATATATCATCAATAGCTGGAGGTATAGCAATTAATGCATCCTCAGCCTCTTACAATTTGAGAGGCATGGCTAGCGGAGAGCCAGCTGCTAATTATAGTTCAACCAGCTACAAAGGCGAATTTGGACTTGCATATGCTGCTGCTGAAGATGCGATTCTGTGGGTTCTGCCTGTAGAAGCTGGC
>JAZDNM010000014.1:0-5068 GCA_043799715.1 archaeon | reverse complement strand
TTGGCTGTCCGCCCATCCCGAATGTTCTTGCAAAAGGCTTTGCTTGTGCAGGAGTTGATGGGAAAATTCTTGGATTTTGTTTTGCTGAAGCTCCCTTGGGCTTTGGATTGAACTTGAATTTTTTGCTTGCAAGGAAAAATATTGCTATGCCTGCAAGAATTATTATCAGGGTTATCCACAACAAGGAATTGTTTTTCTGGATTGCTTTGGACTGGCAGCATGTTCTCGCGCCTGTGCACTCAAGAGCATTGCTTTCCTCGCTGTCCTCGCAAGTGTATCTGCAGGTGTAAGATGCTTTTTCGCATTCGCTTAACTCCTGCTGTGCTTCGCATTCCCCGCGGCAGCACAGTCCATCAAGGGAATTTTCGCTTGTCCCGCTGCAAATCGCATTGTAATTGCACACGCTTCCGCCCATCTCGCTGCAGCTCTCAAGAATTTCTTCTTCCCTGCTCTCGCAGCAGACATCGCTTCCTGAGCAATAGTAATTTGTCAGCCTTAAATCATAATTGCAGTCATATGTAGGCATGCAGAAATATCCGTAATCCGAGCAGTAAATTTGCTCTGAACCAACATATGTTGCGTCTTTTGGCCATATAGAATAAAGCACAAATCCAGTATCTCTTTTGCTTTCTCTCCAGCTGCCTTCTGCATTTCCGGATTTTGCCTGCTCTTTCAACAGCCAGTTTTTTGCAATTTCTTTTTGTTTTGGAGCTTTTTCTTTTAATGCAAGAAGCGCAAGCGCAGTGTCAAACTGCTTGCTTTTGTCGCTGTCGCTTGTCCAGAAACCTTCTCTTTTGAACTGGCTTATAAGGGCATTTGCATAGTCCTCCTGCCCTGTCAAAAGCAGAAGAAATGCGTCTGGCATGAATTTGCTGTTTGCCTCTGCATATCCAACAAGATAAGGTATAAACAATGAAACATCCCTAGTTTGTGATAATGCAACTGCTGCCCATGCAGTTCCTTCATAGTCGCATGTTCCATCCTGCCCGAGGCATATTGAACTTATGCCGAGTGTTGCCTCGCCTCCTGCTGATTCCCTTTTTGTGTCGCTTGATATGTATATTGTCTGCGAGCCTGGCTTCTGGTAGAATAATGTTGTCACGAATTCCTGGTCGCAGGAGATTGTGAATTTTTCTTCATAACAGTCCCTTGCAATCCTGAGCCAGTAGTTGCCATAGCTTAAGCTCAGGCAGCTGCCTCCTGCCCTGTTTATTTTCTTGTTTGAGCCAATTGTTATGTTGTAGCCAATGCTGTTCTGGTTGTAATAAATAGTGCATGTTGCTTTTTCTGCGGAATCTATTTGCATATACCAGCTAAGCTCAGAGGGAGTGCTGTTCTTTGCTGTAAGCCAGTTCTCAGCAGCAGAGGTGTCCTGCCCTATTCTCGACAACGCCATTACTGCAAGCGCAGTCTCCTTTATTTTGCAGGCTGTTGAAGGCCAGCACTTCATGTCATTGCTTGCTTCTTCAAGCGCTGTCCTTCCGTTTGTTGCCATGATATCATCATAAGCAAGTGCGAGAAGAGAGAATGAAATATCCTCTGTTCCAGACGGCCATCCATCAATCATTGAATTTGAAAGCCAGGTGTATGCCTTGTTCACAAGAGCTGTTTCTTCTGTTTCGTTGTAAGCAGCAAGAGCGCATGAATTTGCAATCAGAACAATAAATAGTGCTGCAAAGAAAACTGCAAGATGCTTTTTATTCATTCTGTTTGATAGCTGAAGCAGTTTAAAATTCTTTCGTTCATTGGCAGGTTTTTGCCCTTGCAATTTATTTATTCTTCTTTTTCCTGAGAGAGCAGTGCTTTATTTACTGCTTCCCCTCTTTTGCTTAACTGATAAATCCTTCCCTGAACATGCTCTGGAGTTATGCAGACAGCCAAGCCCTGCTTCGCAAACTGCCGCAGTACTCTGCTTGTTTCTGACAAACTCAGGCTTGCTTTCTTTTTGATTTCTGTAACGCTCATCGGCTTGCTCATCTCTTTGATAACAATCCTCCTCTGCTTCCCTCTGATTACATAGCCATAATCCTTCCAGAACTGCCTGTCTTGTTTGACCATCTTTAACACATAATTTGCAGATATAAAAATAAAATCAGCAAAATGTAGGCAAAATATAAGCAAAATTTAAAAACCCCGCATGCCTGTTAAAACAGGAATGAAAAAGGGAGAAAGAAGCAAAAGGGGATTTTTGATTGTTGGGGTTATTTTGGTTGCTCTTGCTATTCTTTTGTTATTACTCAAATCTTCCCCGCCGCAAATTATTTCTGCCTCTGTTTATCCCCTGAAAATCATGCCTGGGCAAGTCATGATTGTTACTGTTCAGGCAAAAGATACCTTGGGCATAAAATCAGCAGTTGCTGTTTTTGATAATGAAAAAATGCCTGATGAAAGGAACATTCCTCTTATAACTGGAACAAAAAGAGATGGTGTTTATGAAACAAGGTGGATTGCCCATGACACAAAAAATCAGGCTTGGTACAATACAACAATTATCTTTACTGACATCCTTGGGAAGAAAACTAAACAGGAAATAGAGTGGCAGGACCCTACTGTTTCGCACAAGGCAGATGAGATTACTGCAGGAACTTTTACAGGAAATTATGGATTTATCGGCAATATAACTCAAATTGACAATGGAGTTGATTCTTACACGAAACTGCTTTTGCACATGGATGGCACGAATGCCAGCACAAATTTTATAGATATTTCAAGAACCCCGCACACTGTCTGGGCACAAGGGCAGGCACATGTTGAAACAAGCCAGAGTAAGTTTGGAGGGGCATCACTCCGCCTTGATGGAACGGGCGATTATTTATCTTTGGCTGATTCTGATGACTGGGCTTTTGGAACAGGAGATTTCACGATTGATACCTGGGTAAGATTTAATTCTATAAGTGATAATCAGGATTTATTTGGTCAATATGTTGATAATAATAATTTTTGGGTTAGTAATTTTAATAGAGATAATGGTCATTTAGGAATGATGTTCACAGTTGGTGGGATTTATAAAGGAGATTATGAGTTTACTTTTTCTCCTTCAATAAACACTTGGTATCATCTGGCATATGTAAGAAATGGAATTAATTTCTATATATTTGTTAATGGAGTATCTCAAACTTTAACAGTAAATACTGCTTTTGGAACTAATGATGTAGGAAATTTGGCTTCTGTTTTATATGTGGGGGATATGCTCTATTCTTCAACACATTATTATTTCAACGGCTGGCTCGACGAACTTAGAATCAGCAAAGGCATCGCGCGCTGGACCTCTGCCTTTTCTGTGCCGACACAGCAGTATGACTATTACACAACCGAGCTTGGCAACTTGAAATATCTCGGGGAAGACACAACAACGAGGTTCAAGGTTATCTCTGCTACAAGAGATGTTAGTTTGGCGGATGGAGATGTTTCCTATACTGGCGTAGGATTTAAACCCAAATATATAGAAATTGAGGCAATTGTCCAAGATACAAAGGCAGTTTCAACCGGCAGTTATGATGGCACAACACATTCTGTTCTATTTTATACTTATGATGCATCAAATACCCTTTGGTATAATAGAGCAGATTTGATAATTGATTTGTATGTAGGAAGCAATAGTTTTGCAACTGCTTCAGTAAAAAGTTTAGATTCTGATGGAATAACACTTACTTGGAATAAATACACTAGTCCAACAGGTACTGCTGTTTTAGTCATTAAAGCGTATAGATAAGAGACAGATTTACAGTTACTTGGATAAGGGAGTATTTAGCATTTAGATAAACCTCACTTCTGCAGCCCAAAGCACTCGTCATGCAGGCCGCAGTGCCTGCATTTGTTGAAATTCTCAAGGATATGCGGGATGTTTTCCTCAGAAAAATTATTTATTGATTCCATTATCTCAAGAACCTTCTGCTTTTTTTCTTGGCCTATATCCACATCAACCCTCTTGTTCTTGTACTGGATTATTCCCCTATTTACTTCTGTTTGGAAATTATCCTCAAGAAGCAGGGCATAGCACGCAAGCTGCAGCATGTCTGACTCATAAGGCTTTTCAACGCTTGCATTTTTGACTTCATAGGGGATATACACTTTCCTGCCTTTGTCATTCTCTATTACTATTCTGTCTATCCTGCCGACAAGATGCAGCTTGTCTGAGATAATCTTGAATTCTGTGAGGTATTTTGGCTCAAGTTTTTCCCAGAGTTCCTGCCCGAAAATATTTTTCTTTATGAGCTTGCTGATGCTCTTTATCCTCAGCTGGATTTCATCCTGAAGATTATTCCAGAACTCATTCCAGAAATTTTCTGGGTTTATTGAGAAGGATATTGCAGAATTTTCATGCTTCCTGAAAATCCATGCTGTTATATCAAGAAGATGATTCTTGTACAAGTCCCCGAGTTCTGTCAGGTTCATTGCTCTTTTTATGCCTGTAACAATCCCTGCTTCAGCCTTGTTTAATTCATCAAGAATATCATGCCTTATCACTCCTGCAATTGTCCTTTCATTTGGTTTTTCCCTCATGTGCAGGATTTTTCTCAGATAAACTTTTCTTGCGCAGTAAAGATAGTCAGAAATATCCCTTGCATTGTTCAACTGCCTGAACTCTGGATTCTTTTCATTTCCCATTTTTCTTGTTCCCTTTCGCTTCCGCAAGCCTTGCTTTTCTTGCTGTATAATTAATAGGATTTTTTATCATTTTGCACATCCCGTCAGGAATGCAAATCCCTATTTCCTGATAAAGCGGCTTGTCGCAGTTAGGCGGCAGCACTGCACTCTGCTTGCTGAACCAGGAAATCTGCGTCCTGATATAACCTTCCCTCAGCTGCTTGCTGTTCTTCTTGTTCCACTCGCCTATCTTTTTTTCAATCTCATCCCCATTCATTTTCAAACTCTTGAAAAAATTCAGCAGTATGAACAATGCCCTTTTCCTGCCGTCCTGTTTTATTCCCGCAAGAATATTTAATATGCAAGGAGGATAAAGCGCAGGAGTCAAATCCTTTATCACAACCTCCTTGTAAAATCCTTTTTTTTCTGTCTTTTCCTTTTTTTCCTGCCTTGAATACCAGTCCATTGCCTGTATCAAAAG
>JAZDNM010000012.1:0-14900 GCA_043799715.1 archaeon | reverse complement strand
TCTCAAACTCTCTTTTCTTCAGCTTGTATAAAACCTCTTCAGTTAGCATTCTGCCTGTTTTCAAAGAATCCCCGATTATTCCCAATGCGAACAATAAAACTCCTGTAATTATGGAGATGGCGGAAAGTATTAATGACTGAATATTTCCTCCGCCTAAATTATTGAAATAAAGATAAAACCATCTGGCAATCAGAATCAAGCCTGCAATGAAGAAAGGCAATGAAAGATAAGAAAATGTCTTGAATGGCTCATAAAGGTAGAATATCCTGATTAAATTTACCCCTGATTTTACCATATGCTGGAAGATGTTTTTGAACAAACGAGATTTCCTTGTTGGAGGATTTGTCTCAATCTCTATGCTCTCTATCCTTAGCCCTTTCTGGACTGCCTGCATTATTGTGTCCAAAACATAGGAAAATTGGGTGACAACATTGATTTTCAGCATAGCATCTTTTGAATATGCCCTGAACCCTGAAACAGTGTCCGGAACATCGCTTCCCAGGATTTTTCTGGTTACCCCATTCCCAACCCATTGCAGAACTCTTTTCAAAGGGGAAAAATGCTTTACTTTCCAGGGTTTTCTGTTCCCGATAACCAAATCTACCCTATGTTCAACAATTGGCTTGACTAAAGCCGCAATATACCTAGAAGGATACTGGTTGTCTGCATCTGTATTGACAAAAATATCTGCTCCAGATTCCAAAGCCGCCTGCATGCCATGCTTGAAGGCATTACCCAAGCCCTGATTTTTCTTGTGTTTTATCACCCTGTCAACGCCAAATTTGCCAGCAACTTCTATTGTCCTGTCTGTTGAGCCGTCATCAACTATCTGGACTTCTATTTTATCTATGCCTGGAATCTTTTTGGGCAGCTCCCTGAGAACAAGAGGAAGGGTTTCTTCCTCATTATAGCATGGAATGTTAATCACGAGTTTCATCCCCCTAGAAACTCCTAAATAATATTTAAACCTTGCCTTTTATTATCAAAAAGTAATACTAAAAGGGCACAAACAAAAACCTTTTTAAAGCCCCTAAAAGTAGGATATTCATGGGAGTAGAAGGGAGAGACAGACATAATAGGAACTTTGCCGGACAGAAGGCTGTTTCAGCTGTTATTACAATGGCTGTTTTAGCATTATTGTTTCTTGCAGGGCCAGCAGACGCATTCAAGCTTTCAATGACAGGATTTGCTGTATCAAACCCTGAAAGCGGGAAGAAAATATCAACAACCGCAACAATGCAGATACTGGCAAACGAGAGAATGGAACTGCCGAATGCCGCGGGCGTCTATATTGATAATGAGCTTAAATGCGCATTTGCGGTTAATGCTGCTGATACAAATTGCACAGGAGTGAATGTGCATCTTATCTCCAGCAATGAGAGTTATGGCTACGGTTATGGTTACGGCTATGGATATGGCTATGGTTATTATGGCTCCAGAGATGGCTATACAAGCGGCACTTTTACATACAACCTAACTCTTGATACTTCTTATCTTGGAATTGGCAGTCATTCTGTTCAGTTGAGGATAAATGTCAAATCAGTAGGAACTCAGGTTTACCAGTCAGATTCAAACACAATAACAGTAAATGAAGCTGAAAACCAAGAATATGCAACAAACGAGACAACAACTGTTGATGAGAATACAACAGAGATTATTGTTGATTCAGGAAGTTTAGCAGTAGAGGAGATTATAATCCCTTCAACAATTCCTTCTGACAAGGAGATAAAATTGAGCCTTGCTCCATTACTGGACAACGGCAATGTAACCCTGAACAATGATTTTTCCCTTATAAGGCAGGGAACAAACAATTATGAGGCAAACATACCATCAGGAACTGTCATTTCTGGCGGTGCTGGATGGGATGGAAAGATAATTCTTCCTACTGTGAAAGATGCAGCAGACTATTCTGTTTCAGGCGGAAGCGTTGGTGTTGTGGTTGATTTAGGCTCTGGAATCGAGCTTAATTTTTCAAATGCTGTCAAGGTAGTGCTTGGCGGGCAGGCAGGAAAGAAAGCTGCATGGACAAGAGGAACAACCCTAAATGAGATTACAACTGTCTGTGATTCTGCAACAAACCCGACAAACATTAATTCTATTTCCCCAAGAGAATGCTATATTAATTCAGGCTCTGATTTAATCATATGGACATACCACTTTACAAAATTTGCTTCATACACGCCTTCATCAACTGTTTCAACAACAAGCAGCGGAACAAGTTCAGGCGGCGGATGTGCTCCTTCATGGGATTGTTCAGCTTGGAGTGTTTGTTCAGCAGCAGAAACACAAACACGAACATGCACAAACCTTAAGGAATACTGCCCAGGAATAAAACCAGCAGAAAGCCAGTCATGCACATACACCACATCAACTATTACTCCAACCACAGAACAGACAACACCAGTTATAACAGCACCGATAACCGGCGCAGTGACTGGAGGTGCGGGAATTACAGGAGCAGTAATAGGCGGATTAAAAACTCCTGCAGGAATTGCAATAGCTTTCCTTGTTATTGTGGCATTGGTTGGACTTGCATTCCCTGTAACTAATTATATCAGGAAAGTAAGGGCCAAGAAGAAATCCTCAAATTAAATTTTAATTCTTTTTTTATCTAAAAGCGCTGAAATAAACTAATTCTGTACTGCTTCTTCCTTAATTTTGCAAGAAATCGAAACCTTTAAATATAACCATGATTGTGATAACTATTATCATCATTATGATATTAAAAAATCCCTATTGGGAGTTTAGGATGCTCAGAAATGCCAAAGCATTTCTGACATAAAATGAACCTTTTAGACACTCTAAAAAATGACAAGAATATGAGAAGGATATTTGGCGAGCGGGAGCTAAAAATAATAGAAAAACAATTGCTTGGGGTTAGACTTAGGGCATCAGAAAAAACAAGGCTGTCAAGGGATATAAGGAAAAAGTTTGAGGCAATCAGCTCACTCGCGCCATTTTCAAAAGACTTTAAGCTCAAACATGGGTTGTTAATCAAGGAAATGATTAATGAAACAAAAGAGGTTATTCTCGAGACTAAATACTTTTCAAGAATAAAAAAGATTAGTTTATTTGGCTCGGCTGCAGAGAACCAATTGCTGATAAATTCAGATATTGATATTGCAGTTGAATTCAGCCAGATTGCAAAAGATGAAGCCTTGCAGTTCAGGCTTGATGTTTCAAGAAAAACAAGCAATAAAGTGGATATACAGGTTTATAATTTTCTTCCAGACAAAATCAAAAAAGAGATTGAAAATAAAGGCAGATTACTTTACAAAAATGAAGGTAAAGGACAAAATAAAAAAGATTGAATCTTATCTGTAGGAATTGTCTGAGATAACACCCAATAGTTTTGAAGAATACAGGCAAATCAAGAGTTTTTATCTCATTCCAAGCATCTTGGCGAATTTAGGATAAGCCTTATCCAAGAATTTAATCACTTTTTCAGCGTATTCTTTGTCAAGAATCCTTCCATAATAAGTGATTCCATTCCTGAAATACCTTAATTCATTCATGAATAAAACCTCATTTTCTGTAAATCCTAAAACTCTCATGTAAGAAACCTCTGCTTCATGGGAATAAGAGCCCGAGGAATTATACCCCTCTGACAGGAGTTTTGCCCTTATCAATTCCATGACTATGTCATATGAATCTTTTATCAGGGAATTTGCATAGCAATCTTTTACCCCCAGCTTTTCAATCCTTTCTTTTAGTCCTGCAAAGGAAAGCTTTGCCTCATTTATCAAAAAATTTGCCCTTGATTTGTCAGGAGAGCATCTCTTTATTATTCCTTCATTAACATAATCCTTAAACTGCCTTAAGAAATTCATAACTCCACCCCGCCCTTCAATACTATGCCATTAAAGATATTTTCTTTCAGGTTTTTATGAATGCCCTTAAAGTCTGGATAAAACTGCAGGATAATCTTTTTTTTAAGGAGCTCTTCAAATTTTCCCAGATTAACAAGTTTTTCCTTTGTTCCTATTATTGAAATGTCAACATCAGAATTTATTGTGTCCTCCCCCTTGGAATAAGAGCCGAAAAGGATGATTGTTGAGCCGGGAAATTCTTCAGACAGGAAATCACTCAATCCGGATTCATAAATCATTTTTAGATTCTCAGCTCTTTTTAGCTGGAACACCCTTTGATTTTTATAATTTAAGGTTATGCAGTTTGTTCTTGATTCCTTGTCTCTTTTTATCTCAATAAAACCCATTTTTTCCAATAATACAGCAGATTTTGCTATTGCAGTCGGAGACACCCCCAGATTTTTTGACAGGGCTCTTTGATTAAATGAATTTCCATTGTTAATAAAAAGAAATCTTAATATCTCCTGCTGCAATCTTGTAAACTTTAGTTTATATATATCCATTTTAGTTTACATATGTAAACTTTAGTTTATAAACCTTTCTCTGCCTGCTCACTGCTTTTCAAGCTCAGATAGATATTCTTTTATCCTTGCGAGAATCTGCGGCAGCAGAAAGCCCTCTATTTTATTCTTGAATATGCTGCTCAGGGTTTCAAACTCGCTTAATTTGTATCCCTTAGCATTTTTTTCAACAATCATCAAGTCCCTCAGCCTCTTAAGCTGCCTTCTTATGTTTGAATCGGCAATGCCTTTTACCTCGAGGCTGTTTACCTGCCTTGTTTCAATTGCTTTTTCCTTAATCTGGCTGACTTCAAGCTCTTCTTTTTCCTTGCCAGCATCAATCAGCACTAAAAGAATATCAACTATTATGTCCCTGCTGTCCCCTGCCTGAAGCAACCCCAAGGAGAGGCATATCTTTTTTATAAGCTCCCTCTTATTCAGATTGTAGGGCTTTTCATATTTTCTGAGTATAAGCTCGCTTAAAGAAGAATCTTTTATCACCTTTGCCATGAGGGCTTTTATTGAATATTCTTATTAAATCTTTCCTTGATTTAGAATTATTAATTAATTTTATAAACAGAAATTGCTTGGTAAATAAATGAAAAGAGGCGTTGTCATTGCAGTGATTTCTGCTTTTTTAATCTTGGTTCTTGCTGGCTTTCTTATGATAAACAAATCTACTTTTAATAAAGGAGCTTTTGGATGCAGTGAGCTGCAGCTTGGTGAATGGCAGCCAAAACAAGGCGAGTGCCAGAACCAGGAAATGCAGCAGAAATGCGATGAGTTCTGTTCAAAATATCCTTCATGCTGCCCTGGATGGCAGCCACGTGGAGAAGCAGGGAATTACGGGCAGACAATTCTTCCATTACCCTCTACAGAACAAATTGCATCATTGTCAAGAAGTTATCCTGCAACAATTAAGGCGATAAATGAGGGCCCTCTAATTTATTCAAAATCAGAAAAGCAGGCGGTTATCAGCGACGAGAAACTTGAAAAAATAAAAGAATCAGGATTTAACACAATCCAGATTATGCTTATAGGCAAATGGGATAATGACAAGATAATCTTTAATGAGGCTAATAATGCAGTACTGCTTAATGATATTGTTACAATCAAGAAAAAAGGGATTGCTGTCTGGGTTGCATTATCAATGGCGGGCGGCCCGCCTGTGCCTGGAGTCAGCTTGGGCGAAAGCTATGAGAAATTCAAGCCAGCATACCTCTATCTGGTTGGTATATCTTCAGAACTGATGGAGCAGTATAAAGTTGAATATTTGACTGTAAATAATGAGCCTGACAAGTATTTTGAGGAACAGACAAAATGGGGCAGCAAGGAGCAGGTGGATACTGATTTAGCTGACTTTTTTGTCTCAACAAATGCACTGGCAGTGCAGAAATTCCAGGGAAAAATAATAAACAAACTCACCCAGCCAAAAAAACGCGCTCAAAGTGTTATTTCAGCATCATTGCAGAATGCAGATATCGCGGGAATTGATGTAGGCCCTCCGATAAGCGAAAGCATGACAATTGAGAAGTACAAAGAGCATTTTGAGGACTATCAGTTTTATGCTGATGCTGCGGCTGCCAAGGGCATCCAATGGATGAATGCAGAATACTGGCAGGGAGATTTTGAAGCAGTATACAGTCAGTTTACAAAAGAGCATCAGAGAGAATACTTAGAAGTTTCATTTGACGCGTATCTTGCAGCAGTTCCAACAGGAGGGGGATACACTTATAATGACTTTTCAACATTCTCCCTTCAGCCAAATGGCGAACTAACAAAGCAGGCAATTAAGGCGTTCTTTGAGAAGATTTAGCACTTGTTGAAAGTAATAAACAAACTTTATAAATTCCTGAACGATAAATCAGTATGGAATTGGTTGCTTTGCTTTCAACAGGGGAAGGTACCTGGGCGCAGGTTTCAGGGCTTATAAAACAGGGAGATTGGGATAAAATAATTCTTGTCGGAGAGAGCTACACAGAGAAATTCAGGGCTGACAAGCCTGCTGAATTTGTTTTCGCGGATTTCAGCCAGTCAATTATCAGTATCAAGGAGGAAATAATGGGCAAGATTAAAGAAAAGATTAGTGGAACAGAAGTTGCACTGAGCATTGCTTCAGGCACAGGCAAGGAGCATATGGCATTGATATCTGCATTGCTCTGCCTTCCAGTAGGCGTGAGATTTATGGTTCTCACAAGAGACGGCATCAAGGAAATTTGAAGAAGAACAAGGTTTCAAAATGTTTAAAAACATCCTTTTTTTCTTTTATTGAAGGGAAAATGAATCTACTTGTTTTCGCGGATGTTCATGGGGATATTGGCGGAATAAAGAAAATTATTTCAATTGCAGCCAAGGAGAAAGCATCTGCTATGGTTTGCGCAGGCGACTTAACCTTTTTTGGGAGCAATCTTGAGCAGATAGCCAAAAAATTTCAAAGCAATATTCCTTTAGTTCTCATCCCGGGCAACCACGAACTGCCTCAGGATATTAAGAACCTTGCAAGGAAATTCAAGTTCATCAAGGATATACATAATTCTGCATTTGAAATTGACAGCTGCACAATCTTGGGGCTTGGCGGCAGCAAGATAACTCCTTTCTCAACTCCCTTTGAGATGGATGACAAGAAAATCGCAGCATTGCTTGAGAAGTTCAATAAAAAAGGCAAATTCAAAAAAACTGTTCTTGTCGTGCATGAACCCCCATTTAATACAACTCTGGATATTATCGAAGGCGCGCACAGAGGAAGTGCTGCAATAAGGAAATTTATCGAGGAGCATCAGCCGGATTACTGCATTTGCGGGCATTTTCACGAGAATGCAGGCAAGAAAGATGCGATAGGCAGAACAATTGTGATAAATCCCGGAGCATCAGGAAAAATAATAAAAATCTGATATCAATCTTTGAATTTTAATTTTAAATTCTTTCTGCTTTTGCCCAGCAGCACGACTCTTGATTCTTTTTTTTCATTAAGGATTTTTAATCCTGCATGTTTTGCGATTTTCCCTGCAAATTCCCTGACTTCAGGATGCAATGGCATCCTGTCATAAGCAAGCCTCTGCCTTGAAGAGCCTACAGACATGAACGCCTTGACTTCAACCCAGTCAGGCGCTGCTTTCCTGATTAGTTTTGCGTAATTTTCAGGCTCAATCATGTTCAAGTTTCTTACAAGCGTCATTCTCAGGACTTTTCTTGTTTTTATCTTTCTCATTAATCCAAGGCTTTTGTTGAATCTTTGCCAAGCATCCTTTAGCATTGGCTTGCACATCTTTTCATAAACTGCCTTGTTAGGCGCATTCAATGAGATATAAAACTGCGTTGGCAGAATTTTCTTTTTAATCAGTTCAGAAATCTTTTCAGGCAGCTGCCCGTTTGAAACAAGAAATGAAGTCATGCCTCTTTTGTGTATCTCTTTCAGCAGCTCTGAGAGTTTTGGGTAGAAAAATGCCTCCCCTGCCAGACTTATTGCGAAATGCAAAGGCTGCATTGCTTCATCCAGTCTTTGCTTGTTAATTTTAGGATTTCCCTTGAATCCCTGCAGAATTTCCCTCTGCATTCTGATGCAGTTATCAACAATATCCTTTGGATTGTCTGGATTTTTGATTTGCTCATTCAAAGTGAAAGCCATATCCCTCCAGCAGTGCAGGCATTTGTTTGAGCAGTTTGCAAGAGAGCATGACATTTGGATACATCTGTGGCTTTGTATGCCGTAGAAATCATGCTTGTAGCATTCCCCTTTGCCCCTGATTGCGTTCTTGCACCACAGGCATATTTTTATTGCGCTATGGTTTCCAACAAGCCTGTAGCCCTGCTTCTGCAGTTCTGCCTTTATTTTGTCTGGAATAGTTTGGCTCATTTTAAGAAATTTATCAGGCATAATAATCAAACCTTGAACACTTGGGTAGGCATTTCTCTTGGCGAGATTGAAATTTCAGGAGACAAATCTCTTCTTTCTTTTAAGAGCCACCTGAATGTTTCAAATGCTAACTCCTCTGTATTGTTGTTCTTGCTTATGTGAGACAGCACAACATGCTTTAGTCTTGATGGGGAGTGCTCTAATACGCATAAGGCTGATTGCAAATTAGACAAGTGCCCCTGCCTGCCCTTTATCCATTCTTTAAGGAAAATAGGATAAGTGCCTTTTTCAAGCATTAAATCATCATAATTTGATTCAATGAATAAGAAGTCAGTATCAGAAACATTTGCAATAACATTTTTGCAACTGTAGCCTACATCTGTTATTATTGCAATTTTCTTTCCGTTTACTATATTGTAGGAAACAGGGTCTGCAGCCCGATGGGATTTTGAGAATGCCTCGACTCTCATTCCCCCAATTTCAATAACCTCATCGTTTTTAATGAAATTTATCAGGCTTTCATTAGAGCATAAGAAGCACTTATCCGCAGTCTTTTTTGTGGCAAAGATGGGAATATTGAACTGCCTCGCAAAAATATCAACCCCCTTGATGTGGTCGGTATGCTCGTGAGTTATAAAAATTCCCCTTATGTTTTTAGGATTTCTTTTTATTGCTGAAAGGCTTTCTGCAATACTTTTTGAGCTTATCCCCGCATCTATCAAAACAGAATCATCGCCATTCTGAATGTAAAAGCAATTCCCAGAAGAGCCTGAAGCTAAAGCGCATATATCCATTTTTCCTCTTTTTATGATAATCCATATGCAGCTAATCATTTAAATCTTGTTCTTTTTGGAGAAAATTATTTAAATTGAAAGTTCTAAATTCTAAGAGAAGCTTGGTATTTTTTTGCATCTTCTTCTATTGCCTTCTATGAGCCAAGAAGGAGATTTGCACCCAGAGTTTAATGGACCTGCTGAGAATTGAACTCAGATTTCGTCCGTGCGAGGGACGCGTGCTGCCGTTATACCACAGGCCCTTATTTTGATAGAAGAACAAAGAGATAAAAACCTTTTGCTGAGGGTTTGTTAATAAAATGTGGCTTTTATTTATTAAAAGCCGCTAAATTTTAACAAGCCCCTGCTGGGGATTTGCCTTATCTTTTCTGTATCACAACATCACAAAAGCCCAGAACACAGTTAGCGCAATCACAAGCCCAAGCAGCAGATATGTCATTGCCTTGTAAAGGAATTTTGCTTTTTTGTCTGACTTGGTTATTGTGAGCATTGTCAAGTAGAACACCCTGCCGCCGTCAAATATCCCTAATGGAAGCATATTGACTATTGCAACAGACAGATTTATCATTATTATCCACCACAGCAGATTATAGATGAAAATTGTCAGGCTAACAGAGTATCTTGGCACATAAAACTTGTTTGGGCTCTTGAATTTTGTTATCATTTTTCCGATTAGCCCCAAAATTCCCTTTCGGGGGATTAATTCAAGGAAACCAACTCCCAGAAATGCCTTTGTGCTGTTGTCTGTCCTATTTGAGAGCATTATTCTGTAATATTCCTTGCTGTAATCCTTGTTGATTACTTCAATTGTTACTTCTTCATTCGGCTTTAATTTTGACAGCTGTATTCCAAATTCATTCATATTGTTTATGCTTTGGGAATTTATCTTTGTGATTGCGCCCTGCAGCCCTGCATGAAGCGCAGGAGTGTCATCAAAAACAAGAAGCTGCTGCGCAGAGGATGTATTCTTCTTGATTTCCTCTGCCAGTTCCCTTTTGAGGGTTTCAGTGACAGCAAAATAAGTGCTGTTCAAGGTTGAAATCTTTGTGAGATTTATGTTCTTGCTGTTCACTCTTATTATAATGTCTGCGCTTTCAAGGGATTTCATTGCAGAGGATATCTCTTTTATGCCTGGATTATACATAGGCCTATTGCTCACTGCAGTTATGCTGCTTATATTCACTGCGCTTGAAACATAAGTCTCAAACTGGACCCCCTGCGGAACAAAACAGCAATAAAAGAACAATGCAATCACAGCAATAAAAATAAATGCGATTACAAGATTTGCGAAGCTTCCTGCGGACAGAACAGCAATCTGCTCTTTCCTGCCTTTTTTTGCAAGCTGTTTTTCATCAGGCTCTACGAACGCAGCAAGAAAAGGCCCGAGAAAACCAAATCCTGTTGACTTGACTCTAACTTTGTAAAATCTTGAGAATATGCCATGGGCACTTTCATGGAATATGGCAATTATAGCAACAGCGATAATCCAGTATGTGAAATAAAATGGAGGCAGGAAATCAATGTTAAAAATCTGCGGCAGATAAGGGATAAGGGGCATTATTGGAGGAACTTTTGCTATCTTCAGCACCTCAGGCATCTTTATCGCAATTACAATCGTCTGCACAAACAGGAAAACAGCAAAAACCATCAGAAGATATCCTGTGGATGTTATAATCCCGCTCATAACCTTCAGTGTTTTCTTGAACCTGCTGCCAAGAAAGTTTATGAGATTAAGCCCTATCTTTGTCCTGTAGATTATGAAAAACTTCCCTTCAACGCTGACATTCTTCTTGTTTCTCAGGAAGAGCAGCGCCATTGACAAACAGAAAATAGCAAGAAAAATTAAATCATAATAAAGAAATTTCATTTTTTATAACTGCCCTCTTTTAAGAGACTGCTTTTCAGGATTATTTGGCTGCTGTGCCTCTCTTTCTTATAGGCCTGAATTTTTTGGATTTGCATTTCCTGCACTTGACTTTTCCTTCAATTATCTTTCTTGCTTCTGCTCTTATCTTTGAATTGCAGTTCTTGCATACCCATATATTCTTAAGCAATCTCGCCTGCGCAGCAGGAATTTTAATAGCCATTTTTCAATTATGAGGCAGAGCCAATAATCCTTTTTATTACTTTCTGTCCTTCAATATCCCAGTATTCCACCTGTGTGCCGCTTTGAATTTCATCTTTCATCTCAGGAGGAATAGCAACTTCAATTGTTTCAAAGCTCTCCAAATCCATTATGCTTGCCTTGTCGCTTATTGATAATACTTGTCCTCTTTTCTTTTCAACAAGAGGAACATCCAATTTTTCATGCCCTGGCAAGAGAACAACCCTCTTCTTATTGTCAACCAAACCAATCGCGTCAAATCTTGCTTTTGAGTGCCCATGCTTCCCTGTTTTGCTTATTTCTATGTTTTTGACAATGCATGGAGCTCCTTCAATAATCACATAGTTCCCTTCTCTCAGTTCAGTAACAAACACCATCTTTATTGGCATGCGAAATTTAGATTAAGTTGCTTTATAAAATTTTTTGTTTTTCTTTTCAATCGCATTTTTTAGCTCGCAGGGCATTAAATTTTTAAAGCTGTTTTTTCTTGCTTTTGCTATGCTGAAGAAAAATGATTTTATTGAAATAGATTTCACTGCAGTAATAAAGGAGACAGGGGCTGTCTTTGATACAACCCTCTCTGATGAAGCTGCAAAAACAGGGCTTTTGCAAGGCTCAGACAAGGAGAAATTCCAGCCGTTAAAAATGTGCATCGGGCACGGCATGGTTGTCAGGGGGCTTGATAATGCCCTTGAGGGAAAAGAAGCAGGCAAATGGAATGAAAAAGAGATAGTTCCTTCTGAGGCATTTGGGGAGAGGGATGCAAAACTTGTTAAGATAATACCATTGAGGATATTCAGGGAAAAAGGAGTGATGCCCCAGGCAGGCATGATGCTTAATCTTGACGGGATTTTAGTGAGGATTGCTTCTGTTTCATCAGGAAGGGTTATCGCTGACTTTAACAATCCTCTTGCTGGAAAAAACATAATCTACAAATTCAGAATAAATAGAAAGATTGATTCTGAGCAGGAGAAGCTTGAAATCCTCACAGATTTTTTGCTTGGAAAGCCAAAAAGCGCAAAAATCGAGAATGGAAAAGGGATTATCGAGTTTATTGTCAAGCTTCCGGAGGCAATAGAGAAAGAGTTTGTAAAGAGAGCAAAGGATATTCTCGGAATTGATGTTGAAATCCAAGTGGCAAAGCCCGAGATTGAAAAGAAAAAAGATTAGCCCTTTGGCTCAATTGTCCTGCCCTGCTTTGAATATTTTTTCTCTATATCATAATAAATGTCTTTTGCCTGCTTTTTCGGCTTTCTCAATCCCAGAATAAGGAAAACGGCTATTGTGATAACTGCCAGGGAGATAAGCGCTATGCCTGCGATTTTTGCTGTGTTTATATTGCTCCTGCATGTTCCAATGCAGCATCTTTCATTGTCAGATGATTTTATTGTTTTTGTGCACGCAAGATTTTTTCCGCATGAAGTCCCGTTCATTTCACTGCATTTCTTGATAACTTCCATATAGGTTGTGTTTATCTTTATGCTTACAGCGCTTGCGTTGCCTGTGAATGAAAGTCCCACAGGAAGCCTTGCTGATACTTCATCAGGGCTTGACGATTTTGCTTCGATAAACCCGGAAATATTCCTTATGCTATTTGATTTGAATGTGAGATTTATTTTTACCTCCTCGCCAGGATTAATGAAATCTATCTTTTCAGGAGTAATGTTTAATATCCCCTTCAAGTCCCTGCTATATGCTATTGTTATGCCCCTTATCACATAGTGCGACAAGTCCTTTAATGAAACAGGAATAAGTGTCTCATCTCCCGCGAAAATTGTCGCATTTATTGTAATTGCAGAAAACTTGAATTGGCTCTCAGAAATATCAATTGTTTCATTTTCTGCTTCTTCCTTGATTATTATCAGGACAGGAATGCTGGATTTGATTTCAGATGCAAGGCTGGTTTTGGACGATAGTTCAATGCTTCCCTCAGTGCCATTGGCTATCTCCTGTCTGCCTATTTTGATAGGGACTTGAAAGGATACTTTTACAGATGCTGATTTCTTCATGCTTATGCTCTGCTTTGTCTTGAATGGCAGGAATTCTGAAGTTATATTCACAGGCAAAACCGCCTTATTTGTCATGTCAATAACCGCTGTTGTGTTTGCAGTTGCCTTTATTGCCGCGGGATTTATTGATATGATTGGCTCGATTTCTGATGCAGGAAAAAGAAATGCAAGGGCAAGCGCCTTGTCCTCAAGATTGGCATTTGCGAAGTTTCCCTTAATCCATGCTTCTGCCTTGACTGCTTCTGTTCTTTTCTCCTTGTTTAATGCCATTGCCGCAAAAACAGTTGACTTGAAATCCGATTCAGGGGATTCAAAAAGCGATTTGCTGCTGAAATATCCTGATAAGTGCTGGTTATTAACAAGCCAGTCTTCTATCTCGCTTGAGCTTGAAAGATACAGCACAACTGATTTTTCCATTGTGTTCTGCGCATTTTTTTTGAGCCATTCAATTGCCTTGCTCTTGTCAGCGCCTATGCTGTTTAATGCCATTGCCGCATAAGCTGTTGCCTCTGTGTCACATTCGCTCCTGTATCCTGTGCCAAAACATTTCATGTTGTTAAGCGAGATAACTGCCTCATTGCTGCTGACTGCAAGAGGAAATTCTTTTATCATCCCAAGATAAGTATGAATAAGTTTTGCGCTTTCTGCTGAGCAGTTCACTTTTATATTAACAGTTTCTGGCTTGCTTTTCAAGTCAATGTCAATTGTGTTTGTTCCTTGCGTGAGGTTTAATGTTTGGGCTGCAGTATTGATAAGAAGCTTGCAGTCCTGCTGCGCTGCAGAATTTATTTGAAGGCTCCACAAGCCAGTATCAAGGTTGTTCTGGCTGTCAATAAGCCAGTTGTTATATGTTTCTTCATTTATATTATCTAATGACATTATTGCCAGAGAAGTATCCTTGACAGTGCAGGGAAGTGATGAAGAGGGATATGAATTCCAGCAGCCCTCAGCAATTTTTTTGCTTATCAAAGCATTTTTGCCCTGTGATGCAAGTTCATTGTCATAAGCAAGTGCGAGAAGCGAAAGCGCATTTTCAGAAATAGGCATTGAACTCCATGACTTGGATTTTACATCCTGCTGGAGCAGCATATGAAGCGAGTTTACTGATGCAATGACTTTAAATTCAGCTTCTTTGTCAGAGCCCTTTAGAACGCCATTTTCCTTGTAAAGGATATTCTTTACTGCAAAGCTATAATTCCCTGTATTGGAAAAATCAACCCACACAAAATATTTTTCTTTTGATATCTGCATGAGATAGAATGCAGGCTCAATCTCCTTTTCATTCATGTAAAAAAATATGTTGCTGACTGTTAATTGCTCTGCGAATTCTGCGTTTATTTCTGCAAGGAAAGTTTCCCCCTGAAGCAGTGTCTGCTTGTTTAGCTTTATCTCAAATGCATTTACAGATGGCAATACGAGCATTATCACCGCCAGCAGAATAAAAAAAGATTTTTTCATTTTCCTCTTTTAACTTATGGGTTATAGAAAATGCCCTTAATTAATAAATCTAACGATAATCAGATATTGATTTGTTAGAAATCTGCCTTATCCAGATGTGTCCTGCCCTAAAGCCCTTGTTCCCTTAATTTTCTCAGGGTTTCCTCAAGCTCCTTGTTTGAGCTCATTTCCCTTGGCTGTCCGCCCATCCCGAATGTTCTTGCAAAAGGCTTTGCTTGTGCAGGAGTTGATGGGAAAATTCTTGGATTTTGTTTTGCTGAAGCTCCCTTGGGCTTTGGATTGAACTTGAATTTTTTGCTTGCAAGGAAAAATA
>JAZDNM010000010.1:0-2217 GCA_043799715.1 archaeon | reverse complement strand
AATCCCTCATCTTTCTGATTCTGGAACAGCATTATAAGCCCAATGCCAATTATCAATGGGAAAACAGGCCAGAAACTGCTTATCCCGCTGAGAAAACTGAAACTCTCAAGCAACAGCAAAAAACCGATTATGACAAGAGATGATGCAAGCACAGCAAATTCATTCCTTACAATTTTCTTTATGTTTCTTTTCACAGTTTGATAAGCCTAGGATATTATAAAAAACTATCCTTGTGATTTGCAAGTGAATAATTTATAAATCTCCCCTGCTTTTGAAAATTATGGCAGGCAAAAACAAGTTTTATATCACAACAGCAATAGATTATGTGAATGCTGAGCCGCATATAGGGCATGCATTTGAGAAAACCTTAGCTGATGCTATAGCAAGATGGAAGCGCATTGAAGGCAGAGATGTTTATTTCCTTACAGGAGTTGACGAGAATGCACAGAAAAATTTTCAGGCTGCAGAGAAAGCAGGCATTCCTGTGAAGAAGTTTATTGACAAAAATTCTTCTCTTTTTCTTGAATTGTGCAGAAAGCTAAATATTTCCTATTCTAATTTTATAAGGACAACTGACAAGAGCCATTGTGATGCAGTTCAGGAGATTGTCAGGGATATTATCAAAAAAGGCGAGGTGTATAAGGGGGTTTATGAAGGATATTATTGTGTCGGCTGCGAGGCATTCATAACAGAAAAGGACTTGGTTAATGGAAAATGCCCTGAGCATAAAAAAGAGCCCGAGTTCAGGAAAGAGGATGCATTCTTTTTTAAATTAAGCAGATATCAGGAAAAGCTTCTTGAGATTATTCCTGATTATGTAATCCCAAAAGAAAAAGCCCATGAGGTTATAAACAGAGTAAAAGAAGGCTTGCAGGATTTGTGCATAAGCAGGAAAAATGCAAACATTGGGGTCGATTTCCCAGACGAGAAAGAATTTAAGGTTTATGTCTGGATTGATGCATTAATAAATTATATTTCTGGCTCAGCAGGAAACTGGCCAGCGGACTTGCATGTAATAGGCAAGGGCATCAACTGGTTTCATGCTGTGGTCTGGCCTGCCATTTTACTTTCTGCAGGTTACAAACTGCCAAAGAAGCTTTTGGTGCATGGTTATATTACCTCTGCAGGGCAAAAAATGTCAAAATCAATCGGCAATGTTGTCAATCCACTTACACTGCTTGAAAAGTACAGCGCAGATACTGTGAGATACTCGCTGTTGAGATGCTCTGTTTTTGAAGATTCTGATTTCAGTGAGGAGATTCTTATTGAGAGGCACAACTCAGAGCTTGCAGACAAGCTCGGAAATCTCGTTTCAAGAGTTGCAGCTCTTGCTGAGAAATATGGCATTGAAAAAGCAGAGAACAAGCTTGTTGGGAAACTGAAGATTAAGGAAATAGAAAAGTGCATTGCTTCTTACGAGCTTGATAAGGCGCTGAGTTTGATATTTGAGTTCATTGGTTTGTGCAATGAATATGTGCAGGAAAACAAGATATGGGAAACGCATGATGCAAAAAAATTATATGAGCTTGCAGACAGCATAAAGGCAATTGCAATTCTGCTCTATCCGTTTATTCCTGAGTCATGCGAAAAAATTGCAGAGCAATTTGGATTCAAGATTGAAAACTTAAGCCAGGTTGAAAAGCCATTGAAAGAGGTAAAAATTAGGAAAGGCGAGATTTTATTCAAGAAAATAAATTAAAACAGGAATTATCATAATCTTTATAAATTGCTTGTCCTTGGAAGGATAATGCAAAAAAAAGGGGTTTTTATTCTTGATAGCAATGGGCAGGTTACCCTCTTTACTATTATCGCTATTGTTGTTGTTTCTGCGGTTGCGCTGCTCTTTTTTTTAAAGCCAGGAATGAGCATAGCTCCGAAAACTACAGAGCCCCAGGCATATATCGAGAAATGCATGAAAGACGCAGGCACAGAGGCATTAAGCCTGCTTATCAAACATGGCGGGGCATTAAACCCAAAGGCATATGTAACCTATGGCGGGGAAAAAATATCATATCTCTGCTACACTTCTGATTATTATTCAAAATGCGTGAACCAGCAGCCTCTCCTGAAATACAACATAGAAAGCGAGATAACAGGATACTCGCTTCCAAAACTCCAGCAGTGCATATCAGAACTGAAAGTCCAGCTTGAGAAAAAGGGCTACTCAGTAACAACAGGCAATCTTCAATTGCAGGCAACACTCCAGCCAAAAAAAGT
>JAZDNM010000008.1:0-2102 GCA_043799715.1 archaeon | reverse complement strand
GAATATCTTGCGCCCTGCCAGTTGCCTCTCTGCACCCCTTTAATCATTCCGGGAAAAACTCTTTCCTTTATCCTGTTTCTTTCAAACTCAGCAAAGCTTCCCAATTGCTGGAACATCATCTTGCCTGCCGAGTTGGATGTATCATAAGCCTCGGTTGCTGATTTTAAGGAAATGTCAAGCAACTCAAGCTCCTCAACAAGATTAAGCAAATCCCGAAGATTGCGGCTGAACCTGTCAATCTTATGGACAAGAACCATTTCAAACTTTTTCTTTTTCGCATCAGCAAGAAGCTTTCTCAACGCAGGCCTTTCCATTGAATAGCCGCTATAACCGTCATCAACATAAATCTCCACTATTTCATTCATTTCCCTTTTCGCATAAGAGACAAGAAATTCACTCTGCACTTCAAGGGATGTTCCCTCGCGTGCCTGGTCTTCGGTTGAAACTCTTGTATACAGAGCTACTTTCACTGATTTATCCTTTTTAATTACAAATAGAAATAAAATATTCTTCTTCAAAACTCATCAACTTATCTTAACATCCGCCTGTTCCGCCGCCCATTTTATGCTCCTTGTTTTTCAAAAGTCAGTAACAATTCCACCTTATTAAATCTTATCTTTTTTACAACTTTAATATCATATTCAGTAACATCATTTCCTATCAGTTTTACATCGCGCTTTAACTCCTCACAGATATCCCTTCTCCCGTCATGTGATAATTCATTGGCGATAACCCTGCTTAATTTTAATCCTTTGCAGGTTTTTATAAAAAATTCATTTGTGTATGATATATCCTGTCCGATGAATGTTTCTTCTTTTTTTGAAAAATACTGTTTCCAAAAATACCGATAACCATAGAATTATGTTCCTCTTGGAAGAATCGGCTTAGAGAATTTCATGATAAATCTTTTGAGATTCGGGTCATCTTTTAGATTATAGGTTTCTAACTTATTGTTCTCGTTATCCCATGCTTCTAATTTTAATTCACACCAGGCAGAGGGCGAAATAGTCGAGAATATTAAATGCTCCCTTTCTGTTAAAATAAATCTTGAATTGTTCACAAAGCGCGTATCCCTTTGAATAAATGCATCTCCATCATGGTTAATAATATCCAAACAATACATAACTTCAATTTCGTCAAAAGGCAGATTTTCCCTCAATAGCAGAATCAACAGTGTTGCAAAGAGTAGAACAGCAATAATCGGAATAAAAAATGCCTTGCCAGTAAATAACCACACCGCAAATGAAACAATAGTGCAGATATTCGCTATCACAGATAAATAACCAAGTGTTTCTTTAGGTAGATTGCTTCTTCTCTTCATGGCTTCCTCAATGTATTTCGCCAAGCCTCAATCTTCTTTATGTCCTCATCAGTAAAAACAGGATAATTCCTGTAATCATATTGCGGGACAACCCATTTCTTTTTTATCCAGTATCTTATTGTCATCTCGTGAACGCCTAGAATCTTTGCGGCTTGGGGAATGTTGTAAACCCTATTTTTCTGCATGCCAATATTATAACTCTTTATAGGGTTTTGTAAAGAAAATTATTTGCTCTCCTTCTGCCTGTCCATCTCCTTATTAAGGTAAGCAAGGTCATTCTGCAGCAGGATATCAAGAACTGCGCTTATGCTCACAAATCCCTCTGAATTTTCTCCGAGAATTATTTCTTTGTTCGGCTTTAGCCTTCTTGCCCTCCTCCATATTTCATGCTTATCAACTCCCTGAATATCCTTGCTCTCAGCCCATTCATCAAACAAAGACAGCAAGTCCCTCCCAGGATTCTTATCTGCAAAATCCCGGAATTTTTCAGCCTGTTCTCTGTAAAAAGGTTTCCTGTCCATTATTGCGCCACTAATTTTTCTAACTCACTGTTAAGAACTTTTGACAACACAATCGCCTTTACTTTAATTCTGAAATCCCCGTTTAATTCCTTGATAATTGCATTAACTTCATCCAAAACTTTATTGTCCTTGCATCCGATAATAACCAAATCAGCTCTCGCCATTTGCAAATCTTTCTCAATGTTTGCCTTCTCATGAGCAGAAGTTATCGCAACCTCTATTGCTATCAATCTGTTTTGATATTCAAAGGCAATGTCAAT
>JAZDNM010000006.1:0-32147 GCA_043799715.1 archaeon | reverse complement strand
GAATCTGACATTCCCATGCTCAAAACAGCTGCATCCCCCATTATATTAAGCGATTTAATGCATTCAAATATTTTCCTCATTTCAAGAAACTGCCTATTCACATCCCTGTTTTGCGAGCCCATTGCCATAAGTCCTTTCAATTTCAGGTTTTTGAAATTTGAGATTTTTTCTGCAAAATCAGCAGTTTCTTCAGGCATTATCCCTGATTTTTGTTTCTCTTTTGAGATATTAACTTCAATATAAACAGAAACAATTTTTTTCAGCAGCCCAGCAATTCTATCAATCTCCTCTGCAAGCTCAATTGAATCAACTGTCTGGATGACATCAAAAATCCCAAGCGATTTTCTTATCTTATTGCTCTGCAGCTTGCCTATCAGATGCCATTTTACTCTTCCTGCTCTTGCCCCAAGCCCATTAAAATGCAGGACAGCTTCCTGAATATAATTCTCTCCAATGTCAGTTGCCCCTGCATCAATAACTTCCTCAATCTCCTGCAGGCTTCTGCCCTTGGCAGCAGCAACTATTCTCACAGAAGATGGAATCTCTTTTCTAATTCTTGCGTAGTTTTCGGATATGCTCATCTGCTTGCCTACCCATTCAGTCCATATCTAAACTCAATTATCTCATTGTTCCTGACTTTATAAGCGTCTGCCCCAGCAGGGGCAAGCTCATTGTTGACATAATACATCCAGTAATTATTGCTGTCAGAGCATATGCTGTTTATGCACTGGATAAATGCCCCGTATTGCGAGTATGTCAGATTCACATCATTCTCTTTTTGCAGGAGCTCAAGAGCTGTAATATTTTCAAATTCATAGGATTTTTCCTTTGTTACGCCAAGAACGTTTGTCTTCAATGTCACTATCCCTTTGCTCTCTGTTTTGCTGGTTTGAAGATATCCTGCAATTGCAAATCCCGCAACCAAAAGCAGAAGCACCACAAGCATCAAAATCAATGTTTTATTTTTCATTGGTTGCCTCCATCCTCAGATGGACTTTTTCCTTCTTTTCTAATATTTTTTAGGTTCTTGAAGGTTTTGAGCATTTCCATGCAGATTTCCTTTTCATCAAAGCTTCCTTTTTCATAGATATACTGCTTTATTTTTGGCAGCAGGGCTGAGAATGCAATGTTTGAAACAAGATGAACAAGCATGAAAGGGACTGCGAGAAAGAACACAGAGAATATTGCATTTGGAATGAAAATTATTGAGCTGAAGTTCATTATCAGTTCAAACAGCAATGTTGCAATTGCTGCAATCATCATGCATTCAGGGATTTTTGCCTTGTTCCTCAAAAATCCGCCTAAAAATCCAGCTATTCCGAAGCCAAGCATCTGGAACAAAGTCCATGGCCCTTGTCCTCCAAACATGAAAAAGTTTGACAAGTAAGCTGCGCTTGCGCCTGTGATAAACCCTTTTTTCCAGCCAAACAGCCCGCCTGCAAGAATGGCAAAAAAAGTTATCGGCTCTATACTTGGCAGGGGCTGCATTAAAATTCTGCCGAGAACTCCTGCAGAAATAAAAGATATCACAAGAAGCAGCTCCTTCTGCCTTAAAACCTGCAATTGCTTCTGCAATGCAAACAACCCAAGCTTTTGCCTGCTGTTCTGCTCTTCATTATCACTTTGATAATAACTTTGCCTTTCCCCTGCTTTTTTTCTTAGCATGTTTTTCTCTTCTGTTCTTTACCCTTTCTATCGCCTGCTTTTCTTTTAAATTTTTGTAATAATTATAGAGAAGTATCGCGATTGCTGCTGCAGCTAAAATTATTGCAGCAATCCATACTGGCAGGACAATTTTTTCATCAGCAGATTCAGCAAGCTGCGCTTCCTCCTCTGTTATGTTCATCTCTGGCTCAAGTTTTTGGGTTGCATTGACATTTTGTTCTTCCTCTTTTCCAGCAGGAATTATTTCAGAAATAGCAATTATGCTCAAATTCGCTTTTGAGTTTGATATATTGTTAAGCACAACAGCAAAATCATAGAATTTAGCATCACTAAGGTTGAATTTTATTGATTCTCCTGCAAGAAGATTAAACTTAAGAGAAGAAGAGTTCAGTTCAAATGTTGCATTGTCTTTGCCAACATTCTTCAAAGTCAAGCTGTGCTCATTACTATTCAATTCAAATTTAATCCTGTCATTTTTTCCAAGCAGCCTATTGACTTGCCTGCCTTGTTTCAATGTGCCTTCATTATAGGTTTTTGCTGATGCTCCTCCGCCTCCTCCCCCGCCTCCAGAACTTGTAGAAACAGAGCAAGCACCACAATCAGAAGAACATGAGCTGCATCCCTCGCCATTATCACAATAGCCATTGCCGCAGTAATCCTCTGCTGAGTAATAGGAAAATCCAGTAACATTGAAAATTAATGTTCCATTAGCCGAAGCATAGGAAATCCTAGAGCATATTGATGCAGGGCATACTGCGCCATTTCTCAATATTCTCGGATTGTTAAAAGTCAAGCTGTAAAAAGATATATTCGCGCTTTTATTCAAGCCCAGAGCACTGCTTGAATTCACAAAGATATAATTGTTCCTCAGAACAACATCTGAAGATAGGTTTGTTCCGTTTGTCACAGTGATATTCGGGAAATTTACCACTGCTGATGATGTGTTCCCCAATATCACAGTAGTATTTGTAAATGAATAATTCAGGATGACTATATTCCTCAAATCAATTGACGTGTCTGTTGCATTGACATCCGCACCAGTATTATTGGAATATGTTGCATTAATGAGCGTGTTGTTTATGCTGTAAGAAGAGACAAATCCTGCTGAGTTGTTTATGAATGCTGCCTTTGACACCCAATTGTGATTTGACTGGTAGAGAATGTAAATTCCGTAGAGGATATTGTTCCTGGAAGTGATATTTGTGATTGTGTTGTAATTCGCCCCTGAAGACAGGAAAATACCGCTGTCGCTTGTGCCGCCTGCTGTGATATTGCTTATTTTATTTGAAGAGCTTGAATTTATGAAAATTCCAAAAGCTGATGAGCTTAATGAAGTTATATTTGCTATTGTGGAATTTTCAATGAAATTGTAGTAAATGCCTGCGTGCCAATCAGTCAGGTTGCAGTTTCTTACTGTTATGTTCTTCAATTTTGTTGAAGGCGTGCCTTCTGCTTTGATTCCATAGGTTAAAGCCGTATCTGCCCCGTCAATCCATTTTGAAAAATCAACGCAGTCAATCTCAACATCGCTTGCTGTTATGTTTATGCATGCTGCTGCATTCGCAGAATTGTTTATGCTTGTGTTAAGCGTGTATTTTCCTGCAAGAGTTACATTCCTGCATGCAGAGATATTATAATCCCAGAATGTGACTGTGTAATTGCTGCCTGCAAATGCCGAGCCGCTTGAATTGTCAGTTGCCCTGCAGTTCCATTTGAAAATGCCTTCATAAGGCAATGCATAGGAAAAATTTGTCTGATTGTATGTTTCTCCACTTTTGTTGCTCACATTCTTGAAAACATTATCTGCTGAATCCCAGATGAAAAGAGTCACATTCTGCAATCCTGAACCATCAGATGCATTGCAGGAAAATGTCTGTGTTGCATTTGTGCTGTTTAGTGTTGAATTTAAAGGCAGCATAAGATTAACAATTGGATTCTGGTCCGCAAAGAAAGTTATGTTTGTATAGTTAATATTCCCTGCAGAATCTATTGCGTAAAATGCAAAGGTGTGGGAGCCAAATGTGGTGTTAAAAGTGAAATTTGCGCAGTTTGCAAGCGAAATATTGGCAGCAGAATCAATGCTGTACATGCAGTCGCTTAAATTAAGGTTGTCTGATGCAGAAAAGTTTATCTGCAATGAAATATTTGTTGTGTATGTTGTGTTCTGCGGCTTTGCCAATGTCAAGTTTGGCAGCGTTCCGTCAACTGCAAGCAATGCAGCAAAAACATTCAGCCTTGAGAAAGTTAATCCAGCGCCAGAATCAAAAATTCTCTTTCCTGTCCTGTTCAGCACATCCTTAATCTGCAAGGTTGTCAGGCTCTCATTTTTCTCAAGCTTTTTGTACTGCTTTAATAATGCAATTGCTCCTGCGACATGCGGCGTTGCCATGCTTGTGCCGGAACAGACACAGTAATTCCCAGAACAGGAACATAGCCCTTCAACATCAAGAGTGCTGGAGCGTGTTGCATTAATAAAAACACCCGGAGCAAGAATTGTTGTTATATTATTCCTGTTGTATTCAATAGCATCACTTTTGCTCACTGCACCAACAGAAGTTACATTTCTTATGCAGGCGGGATTTGCAATGAAGCTTGTGCTGCCGTCATTTCCTGTTGCAGCAACAACAGTGATATTTCTTGCTGTCGCATTATCTATTGCGCTTGTCAGCGCATCTGACACATTATCACAATAGCTCCTGTAAAGGTTTACTGTGCCCAAGCTCATGCTTATTACAGAAATGTTAAAGATTGTAGAGTTATCAACGCACCACTGAACTCCTGCAACAAGATCTGAGGAGAAGCCATTACCGTCTGCGTCAAGAACCTTCACTGCAACTATCTTTGCTCCCGGGGCAACACCCTTAATCGTGCCATTTGCTGCGATTATTCCTGCAACGTGAGTGCCGTGCCCGTTGTCATCGTCGGGGTTCTTGTCATTATTAACATAATCATACCCCGCAATAACCTTGCATGAAAAATCAGTGTTATTGCCAAAACAGCCGCCCAAATCAGCATTTGAATAATTAACTCCTGTATCAATAACACAAACCGTCTGGTTTTCTCCTGTTAAGTTTGCCCCATTAACTTTAATAGGAAAAACTAAAGTTGCATTAATCCAGGGCACAGAATCCTGCAGAAAAGCATGGACAGGCAAATCCTCCTCTATTCTTTCAACCCTTGCATCATCTCTAAGCTGTTCAAGAACCTCTGCTGAAATCTCCACTGCAATTGAATTTCCAAAATCATGCTTCAACTCAAACTTGCCAGCAGGCAATGTTGAGAAGTCAGATACAACAGCGGATTTAACATCTGCCTGAAATTTTCCTAAAATCCCGATTCCTGAAATTTTTGAATTATCTTTCAAATAAACAAAAACCCTGACTGTATCCTGCTGGGCAAGCTTTTCATAAACAGCATTGTCAATCTTGGCACTTGAATCAAGCTTTGCAGAATTTATCATTGAGAGGCTTGCAAATACCAAGATAAAAGCAAATAACAAAATTATCAGTCCCCTTTTCATCTTTCAATTATGATTCCTGTTTACTCTTATAAAACAGCCCCGCAATTTCCCTGAATGCAGGCACAGCTTTTTATCTGGCAGGCATACATTGCAATGCACATCAAGTCAGCAGGGCAGTTTTTTGCAGTTAAATTTTCTGCCTGAATTTTGCCTGCACAAACCTCTTTCCCTCCCATGCTGCATGGGCAGCATGTTGTCTGCACCTTGATACAGTCATCATCACTTCTGCATTCTGCAGGAGCAGAATCCTTGCTGTTATTTATCAAGAAAAATGCAGATAATGCAAGAGCCAGCAGTGCAATGACAATAGCAAAAAGCATGATGCATCTCTTTCCCCCTTTTTTCTTGACCATATTCCCACATAATTCCTTTTGTTAAAAAACCTTTGCCTGGCTCTCGCCTGCAAATATTTTTAAATCACAATACCATAAAATACCGAGTAAAAAGAGCAAATGACATCCCCTATTCTTAAGATAGAAAACCTGAAAAGAAATTTCGGCAGGAAAGAGGTTCTCAAAGGCATAAGCCTTGACATCAATGAAGGGGAGATATTCGGGATAATAGGGATGTCAGGCAGCGGCAAGAGCGTTCTGCTAAAGACAATAGTTCATTTCTGGAAGCCGACATCAGGAAAAGTTACATACAAGAATTCAGATACAAAAAAATTTGGTTTCAGGAAGCAGTTTGGATTTTCAACTCAGGAATCCTGCTTCTACCCTGAACTGAGTGTTCAGGAAAATCTGATGCACTATGGAAGATTGTATGGATTAAAGAGAAAAGAAATAAAAGAAAGAATAAAAAATCTTCTCGCAATGCTTGAGCTGGAGGGCTGCGCAAAGCAGACTGCATCAGAACTTTCAGGCGGAATGCAGAAAAGGCTTGATATTGCATGCTCCTTGGTTCACAAGCCAAAGCTTCTTCTTCTTGATGAGCCGACTGTTGAGCTTGACCCTATACTAAGAAGAGAAGTCATGAATCTGATACATAAAATCAACAAAGAGGAAAAAGTAACTATTCTCATGGCTTCTCATTTGCTTGGGGGGATAGAGGCAATGTGCAGCAATATAGCGATACTGCATGAAGGAAAGGCAGTCAAGATAGGCAACCCCACAAAGCTAAGGGAAGAATACGGCAAGCATGAGGAAATCCATATAAGGCTTGCATCAAATAATTGCGGCAAGATTGCAAAACTCCTTGAACAAAAGAAGAGAGTTCTGGGAATAGACAGCATAACTGCAAACAGCATCCTGACAATATACTGCAGCGACGCAGAAAAAATCCTGCCTCAGATTCTTGGCATCTTAAAAGGAATGAAAGAAAAAATCATTGACTTGCATGTCAGCAAGCCGAGCCTCACAGAGGTATTCACTTCAATCATCAAAGAGCACAGGAATCCTGAGAAAAAAGGAAGATAGCAGAAAACTAAAATAAAAAAAGAGGAAAAATGAGAAACCTAATAGAACTTATAACAAAGAACTGCAAAATCCTGTTCAGGAACAAGAGCTCGACTCTGATATTTATTCTGGGACCTCTGCTTGTTGTTCTTATTTTAGGATTTGCATTCAACAGCGCGGACTTGTATGGATTAAAGCTTGCAACATATTCCCCCCAGTACAGCCCGCTGACAGACAGCTTGCTTAACAAGCTGTCAAGCCAGTTTACAATAATAAAAACTTCAACGCAGCAAACATGCATTGATGGAGTTAAGCTAAGCGAGTGGCATGTCTGTCTTGTGTTTCCTGCAAATTTTGACATAAACAAAAACAATAATGTTGATTTCTACGTCAATCCGACAAAAATAAATCTTGTCTACATCATAACCAACATGATTTCTGCGAAAGTTGGCGAGCAGACAACAGAGATAAGCAAGGGGCTTGTGGAAGCGCTGCTGAAAAAAATGGAAACAGTCAAGGCAGAGGCAGACAAGAGTTCTGCTTTTCTTGACAGCATAACTGCAGCAACAACTGCAATAAAGGACAGCTCATCAAAATTAAACAATGATTTTGCCTCGCTGAAAATTGAGTTTAATGAGACTGGCTTGAACACTTCAGGCATAAGCGGGCATCTCAGGGCATTAAGGACAAGCGCTTCAAGAATAGGCGTTGCAAAGGAGAATATTTCAGATACAGAAATCCAGAACATAATTTCTTCTGCTTACAGCAATGTCAGCGGAGAGATAACAATCCTTATGGCCTCTGTCAGCAATCTGGAAGAATCTGTGCAGGAAGCCCGGGATACTTTAGGAAATGTGACAAAAACGCAGGCGTCTGCCAAGGCAAGCCTGTCCACAACGCTGCTGCAGATTGACAGCGCACTGGCAGACATAAAGAATATGGACAGCAGCTTCAAGATGATGGAAGAACAGCTTGTCGTGGGGTTAGACGCAAGCAAGCTTGTGAGCCCGATAACAACAAGCATTAAGGAAGTTACAACAGAGAAGCGCTATATCAGCTTTATTTTCCCTATACTGCTGGTGATGATGCTCATGTTCGGGGGAATTTTCTTCGGCTCAAGCCTTGTTGTAAGCGAGAAAACCTCAAGAGCGTATTTCAGAAACCTTCTTGTTCCAGTAAGAAAGATAACATTCATAACAGCAGCTTACATAACAACAATGCTCATCCTTGCTGTTGAAACAGGGATAATCTTCGGGGTTGTTTACTTCTTCACAAAATCACCAGTTAAGCCAGAGCTTATTGGCACGCTTGCCTTGATTGCAAGCGTTTTCGTGTTCATAGGGCTGCTTATCGGCTATGTTTCAAGAAATTCAGAGGTTTCAATGCTGATATCAATAGCAGTTGTCGCCTTGTTCATGTTCTTTTCAAACCTGATACTGCCTATAGAAACAATAGCTTATCTAAGGGAAGTTGCTGTTTACAATCCGTTCACAATCGCTTCGAATATAATCAAGGAAAGCATGCTGCTGAGCATCGGTTATCAGGCACAGACAAAATATATTATAGTGCTATTCTCCTATCTTGCAATTGCCTTCATAGCAAGCCTGCTTGCGCAGAAAGCAAGCAAGAGGCATGCTTCCTAAACAGAGACAATAGCAAGCTTGGCAAATCAGCAATGCAGGAACTAACAATAACTTGTGGCTTTTGGGATAATTAAACAAATAGGGATAATCAGAAGCCCTATAAATTAGAAGGGGGAAATAACAAACTTTATAAAACGCCTTTTCTGTTTTGTTATCTATCTAAAATGATACTCAAATTGCTCGTTGATGCAGGGGATATGAAGCCCAACCCGGCTCTCAGCCAGAAAATCGGACCTCTTGGCTTGAACCTTGGCAAATTGATACAGGATGTCAACAAGGCAACATCCGGATTCAAGGGAATAAAAGTGCCTGTTGCAGTTGACGTTGATACAAAAACAAAAAACTTCAAAGTTGAGGTTTCAACCCCTCCGACATCAGGACTTCTGAAAAAGGAATTTTCTCTCGACAAAGGCTCTGGAGAGCCAAACAATGTGAAGGTTGCAAATGCTGCAATTGAACAGATTATCAGCATTGCAAAAACAAAGCAGCAGGGAATGCTCACAGAGGATTTCAAGAAAGCTGTCAAGAATGTGATAGGCACATGCGTCAGCCTGGGAATTCTTGTTGAGAGCAAGAACGCAAAGGATGTGTGCCAGGAAGTTGCCGAGGGGAAATATGATGAAGTTATAAAGCAGCAGAGAACCTCAGTCAGCCCTGAGAAAAAAGCTGAATTAGAAGCTCATTTTAACAAAGTAAAAGCAAAACAGGATGAGATAGCGAAAAAGAAGGCAGATGAGGAAGCTGCGAAAGTTGCTGCAGCAGGAACTACAGCGACTGCGGACGCAGCTGCGCCTGTTGCTGGAACTACAGCGACTGCGGCAAAACCTGCTGCGAAAGCAGAGGCAAAGCCAGCAAAAGCGGCAAAGTAACACTAACTTTTATAAATCACATGCCCATCATCAAAAAGCGGGGCTGTGGTATAGCCTGGAAGCATTCGTGCTTTGGGAGCATGCGACCCCAGTTCAAATCTGGGCAGCCCCATCGAGGAGTTTCGCTCTGCTAAAATTGATAATATCAATAATCAGAGCGTAACTCCGAGCAATGCTATAGTAAAAACAAACAAAAACAAAAATGTCAAAAACAAACAAAGTCGGCTCTGCAGGAAGGTTTCGCGCGGGATACGGCAGAAGCGTAAGGGCAAAAGTCTGGGAAGTTGAAAAGAAGCAGAAGCAGAAGCAAATTTGCCCTCACTGCAAAAAGCCAAAGGCAAAAAGAACTTCAAAGGGGCTCTGGGAATGCGGCGCATGCAAAAGAAAATTTACATCCAATGCATATTATACTTGATAACGCTAACTTTTTAAACAATAAATTAATCATACAAACATGGCAAACTACAAATGCTTTTTTTGCGGCAAACAGCTTTCAAGCAAGAATCTTGAAAAGAGATTTGTATGCCCAAACTGCAACGGCAGGGTTTTTTTCAAGCCAAGAGAGGCAGTCAAGAGAGTAAAGGCAGTATAAATAAATTCTATTAATAAAACAGCAGAATAAAAAAAATGGCGGCAGGACAGATTGACCAGGAAACAGCGAGGCAGATTCAGGAGCTTCAGATACTTGAGCAGAACTTGCAGAATTTTCTTCTGCAGAGGCAGGCTTTCATGCTTGAGAAGGGCGAGACAGAAAATGCCCTCGAGGAATCAAAAAAATCTTCAGAGGATATCTACAAAATAATCGGGCAGATTATGCTGAAATCAAAAAAAGCTGCTGTTGAAAAGGAGCTCCAGCACAAAAAAGAGATAATTGAGCTCAGGGTTAAATCAATAGAAAAGCAGGAAGAACTGATAAAAAGCCAGCTTGAGAAGAAAAGGGACGAGGTAATGAAGAAGCTCAGGGGACAGCAGTAAAATAATTCTCATTTATAAATAATTTTTCCTGACAGAAAAGTTTATAAATATCTGCTTGATTAAAATCAGTATGGTGATTAAAAGGATAAAAGAGGGCTTATCTAGGGTTTTTGCAAAAAGCAAGGAGCCTGTTGAAGATTACATTGAGATTGACTTGGGCAGGGATGCAATAAGGAAATCAAAGATAATAATCAGGCCGTTCATTCTGAAGGTTTTTGAGGATGTAAACCCTATCCTTAACATATTAAGGGAAGGATACACAATCGCAGTCATAGACATAAAGCAGCTCAAGAGCAAGGACATTGTTGAGCTGAAAAGGGCAATCGCAAAGCTCAAGAAAACAGCTGACGCTCTTGAAGGCAGTGTTTCCGGCTTTGGCGAAAATACAATAATCGCAGCCCCAAGCTTCGCTGAGATTTACAAGGGCGAGACAATAAGGTCAGTCGAGAGCGTAGAGAAGAGATAGGAAGGCATTTTTCTTTAGTTGATTGGGATGGGGAAAAGAAGGGAGAAGAAGTTAGGGAAATAAGCTTAATTTTAGGGGGGAAGGGAGAATTAGGAAGGTAGGTTTCTTAGGCAGTTAGGATTTGGCATATTTCTCAGATTTTATGAACAGATAATATTAAAAATCCTCATCTCATCAAAAAATCATGAAGAAAACAGAGATTATATTCGCAGAAGCAAGGAGAAAGTTCTCTGCTGAAGAGGAAGAAGATGCGAGAACTGCAGTCAAAAATTTCCTGAAGAATAATCCCCAACTGAAGTCAATAGGCTTGACTGCCTCTCTTCAATACCTCGGCTTGCTTCCTGTGCTGACAGAAGAATTTGAGAAAAACAGGATAAAAGTAATAACCAGCAAGGGCAATCTCACAAGGCATGAAGCGCAGGTTCTTGGATGCGATGTAAACGCAGCAAAAAATATAGGAAAAAAAGTTGATATTTTCCTGCTTGCAGGCAGCGGGAAGTTCCACGCAGTGCAGATTGCTGACGCAACCAGCAAGCAAGTGTTTATTCTCTCGGGAAACAGGATAGAAAAGCTGAAAACTGAAGAAATTGAAATCATGAAAAGAAAAAGGCTTGGCGCAATAAAGAATTTTCTTGCAGGCAAGGAGATTGGGATAATTGTCTCAACAAAGCCGGGACAGGAGAATATGGAAGAGGCGCTGAAAATCAAAAACATTCTTGAAAAGAAAGGCAGGAAAGCATTCCTGTTCATAGCGGATACTATTAATATAAACGAGCTTGAGAATTTCCTATGCCAGTCTTGGGTTAACACAGCATGCCCCGCATTAGTGCTTGACTCTGCAAAAATTGTGAACTGGAATGAAGTCAGCAAATTTATTAAATGAACAAAAAATGAAAAGCAGGGAAACAGTAAAATTTATAAATAGTAACAACTCTAAAATAACAACAATAAAGGGAAAAATGAAAACAAATCTGATACTCGTTTTGGCATTTTCACTTCTTATTGCAATGCCCAATGTTCTTGGAGCATTAAGCATCACTGCTTCTGATATAACTGCATCTCACAATTCCCAGATTTCAATACCTTTTACCCTGACAAATGCAGGAGCTCTTGTGACAAATCTGAGCATAAACATAACCTCTCTCAAAAACTCCTCCCAGACAACAAATGTCGGAATAACAAATGAGGCAAAGAAATCAATCAATGCGTCAGGAAGCACATCGTACAGCATTGACAATTACCCTATTGCGCAGTACACTGGAGCAGGAAGCTATTCTGTTATAATCTCTGTTGCAGGAAATGAGTCAGGCACTCAGGTTACAGCAACAAAGACAATAACAATAACAGTAAATGAAAGCAAAGTATTAAGCCCTTCTGCGACAACACTAAGCGTTTCTTCTGCAACAGGAACAACAAGACAGGGAAGTTTCACAATAACAAATGCAGGAAACTCCAACCTTACAAACCTTGCAGTAACGCAGGACAGCACATTGAATGATTCTGACAACAGCATTATAACACTTTCAATAACTTCTGATATAAGCTTGCAGACCCTGACATCTGGACAGACAGCCACTATTTACATAAATGCCTCTGTTCCAAAGTCGCAGCAGAGAAAAGCTTATACCGCAAACCTTTTGATAAATTCAACACAGGCTATAGGCGCAGTTTTGGCTTACCAGATAACAATCCAGGAGAGCTATTGCGAACTCGGAAACAAGGGCTCATATTTCACAATTGATATAAAGGAGCCTGATGAAGGCGATGATTTCTATCCAAATGACGAAATTCCTGTAATGCTCAGAGTGAAGAATGATGACGATGACGACAGGGATATGGTTATTGTCGCTGACCTGTATGACGAGACAGATGATGCATTCCTTGATGTTGAATATGAAACAGACGCAACACTGGACAGCGATTCAAGCGATGATTTTGAATTTACATTAAAAGTTCCGCTTGATGTCTCAAACACGCATGATTACAGGATTTACGCAAAGGTGTTTGAAGACGGGGAAGAGGATACTCAGTGCAAGGAAGATTATATCTCAGTTGATGTAAAGAAAGAGACACATTCCCTGCTTATAGACAAGGTTGACATGGCTTCAACTGCAAGATGCGATGACAGCATCACGGCAGAGATAAAGCTGGCAAATGCAGGCAAGACTGATGAAGAGGATATCAAGATAGAAATGATAAATTCAGAACTTGGAATAAGCGAGGAAAAGCTTGTTGATTTGGATGCAGGAGAGTCAAGAACAACAGAGCTTTCAATAAAAATACCAAAAAACACAACAGAAAAGGATTACTCAATGACAATAAGGGCTTACTACTACCTTTCAAATGACGAGTATAGGAAGGATATTCAGGCAGTCAAGACACTGAAGGTTACAGGAAACTGCATGCCTGTGATTGAGAACACTGTTGTAAATGCTGAAGTGCTTAATACCGCTGTAATAAAGGAGCAGTTTGGGATAAAGCTCACTGTTTTTAATACAGGAACATCAACTGCGACTTACAATGTGCTTGCGTCTGGCTATGAGACATGGGCTACACTTGACAAGATTGAGCCTTCAAGCATTACAGTCGAGGCAGGAAAATCAGAGGCAGCTTACATCTATCTCACTCCATTCGAGGATGCAGCAGGGCAGAAGTCAGTAACAGTAAAGGCAATGTGGGGCAGCAAGAAAGTTGAGAAGACAATATTAATTCCTGTAACAGACAAGCTGACTGCACAGAGCGCATACCAGAAGCTCTCACAGAGATTGAGCAACCTGAGCGGGTTTGACTTGGCAACAGTGAACATAGTCTTGGTTATCGCGATAGTGCTCGTGTTTATCTGGATAATGAGAGCAAGAAAGGCGTACTAAATTTGCCTTATTTTAAGATGAAATTATCTGATAAATTTTTAGGTTTTAACATTATTGAAGTAATCACGATTTCTGCAGTTATCCTGGGAAGCATTTATGGATTAAAAGCTGCAGATAAAACCCATCAAAAATATCTCAGTTCTTTGGAATCACAAGGAGCACTTGCCCCGAATTCCCTTGAAGTTGAAAATAGAAAAAATAAGAATGGAAAAATTGAGACAATACTAATGTATGAAAAGCCAGTCGGGCTGCTTCAGGAGAGAAATAACCCTGTCCCTATGATGAGAATAGAAAAAGACAAAGAAGGCAGATGGAGCGCAACTCCTTTGGATTACAAAAAATAAAGTTATTTTTCTATTCTAAGAATTCTTATTATCTCAAAGCAAAGGAAAAAATCTGCTTAACAGATGCAGCGCAGCTGCTGCAACAACAGGCACAGAAATGTTGTCATCAACATCATCTCCTCCTAACTGCAGTGTCAATGCCTCTGCAACCATTGCCAGAGAAGAGGCAATAAGCGCCTTTATTGGCGAGACAAAGAATAAAGCAGCGAGGGTTCCTGCTACTATTCCTGCAATTGTGCCTTCAATCTTCTTTAAAGAATTGAACGGCTTCTTATGGTTTCTCTTTCCAAAGAAGAATCCAAACAGCGTCGCAGCAGGGTCTGCAAACGTCATAATCGCAATTGATGCAAGCGCTATGCCATAAGGGAAAAGCTTCAGCACGAGCAGGCAGCCTGCAACAAAAAACAAAACTCCTTTTCCCGGGAATTTCCTTATGTATCTTGGCTTTTCAAATATCTTCAGCATGAAATAAATAAAAGGCAGCTCAAACCTCAATGAGGCAAGGGATATTAAAATTCCGCCAACAAGGAGCAGAAAAAGAAACCATCTCACATAAGAGGCAAAATTAACAGAAATCCACAAAACTGCCAAGCCAATGGCAATGTGGAACAATGCCCTTTTTATCTTCAGGAAGCTTACACTGCCTAATCTTTTTTTACTTTTTCCCATGCTTATTTTTATTGCCTGCAATTTTCATAAAAATGCCGAGGATTTTTGTGTATGAATATTTCTCCTCAAGCTTTAATGCAAGGAATCCTACCAGATATCCTATAGCCGCCCCTGCAATAACATCGCTCAGGTAATGCAGCGAGAAATATATCCTTGAAAATCCTACAAGGCATGCAAAAGCAATCCAGAGATACCTTAACTTGGGAAATTCCCTGTTAAGAACCGGCAGCGCTGAAAAAGCCACTGCTGCGTGCAGGCTTGGAAAACTTGAGCTTAGTATATCATTGTGCTGGACAAGAACTTTTAATGTTGGAAACTGAAAATAATAAGGCCTTACTCTCAGTGATGCAAGCTTTAATGATACAGAAGATATCAATGAAAAAAATAATCCGGTCCATAATGGGACAATCATCCTTGCTTTTCTTCCAAGCATAGCAAGGGAAGGCAGCAGGAACAACACAAGAATTATCGTGCCATAATAAGTGACAACAAGCATGAGTTTGTTCAGCACAGGATTCTGCAGCCCTGACGCAAAACCCACAAACTGGCTGTCAAATCTGAATGAGAGATACATAACTCCAGCAAATGCCCCTGCGACCAAGACAGCCAAGATGCTCTTTTTCAGCGCAGAATGCCTCTTTTTTACTGCCATAAACAAAAAACAGGAAACCTATTTAAATAAGTTTTGCATAAATGAATCATGCCAGGAAAAAGAAAAGCTGCCGGGAAAAGAGGCAGAACAGGGCATATTGCAAAGAAGCAAAAAGGGCAGAAAAAGCAAAAAGAGAGTTCTCTGATAAAAGATATAACATTTAGATACCTGCTGCTTGTTCTGGCTTCAATCAGCAATCTGTGGATTTTTTATGCTGTTTTCAAGCCCATAACACTGCATGCATCAGGACTGCTGCTCAAGATATTCTACAAAGTTGCTGTTTACAATGATGCTATTCTCATAAACAATGAAGTTATAATCAGCATGGTGAATGCGTGCATCGCAGGAGCTGCATATTACCTCCTGTTGATATTAAACCTGACAACTGCAGGGATAAAAATGAAAAAAAGAGCTGCCATGTTTATTTTTGGCGCATCGCTTCTTCTTCTGCTTAATATTGCAAGAACAGTTATGCTCGCAGCAATGCAAGCCAGCAATCTCGCGATATTTGACACTGCGCACAAGCTGTTTTGGTATGGGCTAAGCACAATCTTTGTTGTGCTAATATGGATTGCAACAATAAAACTATTCAAAATAAAAAATATCCCTGTTTACTCTGATATTATTTCTTTGGCTAGAAATATCAAGAGGGATATTAAGAAAAAATCCTGAGAATTCCCATGCTTGCAAGAGTGATGGCTGTAACAATTATTCCTGCAGCAAATACTCCTAATGCAATTGCAAAAAAGCTCTTTTTCCTGTCCAAATCAAGCAGCCATGAAATCAAAGCTCCTGTCCATGCTCCTGTCATAGGCAAGGGCACTGCAACAAACACTGCAAGAGCCAAGTATCCATAAGCATCTATCTGCGGCTTGAGCTTGCGCGCTTTTTTCTGTATTCTTAAAACAAAAAAATCAAAAATTTTCTTGTAATATCTGAAATGAACAAGCCTGTGATGCAGGAAATCAAGAAAAAAGAATACCAGAAGCACAACCAGCATGTTCGCGATGATGCATACCAGGGGCAGCATAATTGAATTTGAAAGGTTAAATTCAGAAACACTTAAAATAAAAGGAATGCCGCCCCTGAGCTCTGAAATAGGGGACATGCTGAGCAGTATTGCTAAGAGAAAGTTGTTCATTTTTGTATAATTAAGATGCAGACATCCCCCAGAACCCGTCTACAATCTCAAGGACAAATGCCTCTGCTGTATCAACAACCCTGCAGTTCGCGATATTGAGGATATAACAATCGCCCCTCTGGGCGATTGAGCTGTTCTGCGACTGCTGCAAAACTATTACTGTTGAATTAACTGCGTCAGCGCAGTCCTTTTCAGGAATGTCCTGCTTGATTGCTTCCTCATGCGATGTTGTTGCTCCCTTGACAGATATTCCAAGAGCAGACATTATTGATGCAAGCTCAAACGCAGCGAGGTTGCTTGCATAGCAGTTGCTTATCTCGGGCTGGAATGAGATGTATCCTGTTCTTCTCAATACAATTGAGACATTTGAGGGAATTTTCAGTTTTCTTGGGTCATTCCGCATGTAGAGATTATAATTAAAAGTTCCTGACTGGGTTGAAAGCCCTATTTTCCCATGATAAATCGTTACTCCCTGCGAGGATGTTTTCTGGAATTTTATCCCATGATACACAAAATCACCTATGTTCCTGAAAATGAAAAAGAAAACAAGAAATGAAGCAACAATCACAATCATAAAAAGCACAACAGCGATAGTCTGCTTCTCCTCTTTTGAGAGTTTTGAAAGCATGCTGCTTTTTTTCACAATTTTCCCTGATTTCACGTTCTTTTTGCTTCTGGTTTTTGCCATTTGCCTCTGGATTTACTCACATTATTTTATATACCCCAAATAATAATCTGTCAGCAGCCCTTATTAAATTTTTTGATTCAGCTTCAATATAAATGCAGTTTTCTTTTGAATAAATTCTTGAAGGCAAGAATTCGCTCTTGTTTTCCTGCGCAGTTATAATGATAAGATTGTCCTTGCATGTCTTTACAGGCAAAGCAGAGCATTCTGTCATGTTCTCCTGCTCAACAGTGCATGCAAACTGCGCCCTTAACGCAGGAAGGTTTCCATCAAGCTCATTAACAGCGAGTCTTGTTTCAGCAGAAAGAGCTGAGAAATAAACCTCCTTTCCTGCAAAGAACTCAGGGCTCAAAGCTGCAGAATATGAGATATTCAAGACATCCTGGGGGAGATACCTTGTTGAAAGCGAGAAATCCTGGTTCTGTATCTTCCACAAGCCTGCTGAACTTAAAAATTTGAAATTGTTATAGAGTTTTATTTCTCCTTGGCTCTGGCCTGAGTTCCTGTCCATAATGCTATAGCCCAGAGTGCTCAGCAGCATAATTGAAACAAGCGCTATGCCGATAATTATCTGGTTTCTCCTCTGTTTTTTCTCTCTTGAGGACTTTGTCTCTATTTTCTGCATAAGTCATTAATCAAGAAAAGAGATTTAAAACTTTCGTTTAATAGGAATTTTTGATTTTTTTATTTCTGGTAAATCTTGTCATGGTTGTCAAAATCATCAAAGAAAATCAGATCATTTGGCTTGTCATATTTAAAAACCAGGACAAAATGCCCTATATGAACCCTTTTTTTGCCTTTCAAATCGTAATGCAAATTTTTATAATGCTCTATGTCCAAGATGTTTAGAATTTCATTCATTTTATTAAGGAGATTTTCATAAAGCTGTTTGTCTTTCTTTTGCAACTTGGCAAGAATTCTATCAAAATTTTTACTTGTTTTATATTTTCGGGGCATTTTACCCTTTTTCTATTTTCTTTCTTAATTGTTCAATAGAAGTAAAAGTTTCGCTATATCCCTCTTCTTCTATTCTTTTCAGTTTTTCTATGTATTCGGGCCTTAATTCAGGCTCTAAAATGCTTGCCCCGCAATCAATAACTATCTTTGCTATTGCCTCGCTTTTCGTTTTTAATTTGTATCTGGCTTTCACTATGTTTAGGATGTGATTTGCCTCATCAGGGATTTCTATCATTGCCTGTACCATTTTTTAATATATACTTTATATATGTCCTATATACAAGAGGTATATAAACCTTTCTGCTGGTTTTAATGCTTCACTTTAAAGATTCAAAAATGCCCTGCATGCTGAAGGGCATACTTGCCAGTAAAGATGAAAAAGAAAAAGAAAAAGAAAAAAACAAAAAATTGGACTTATTACACTACATCCGCATATGTTGCGGTTTGCTTTTTCAGTGCTGTTCCAACGACTGTTACAGGCTTGTTTGCTGTTACGTAAGTTGAAGCTTTTCTTGTGTCTGCTCCTTCATAACCTGCGACAAGCATTGCAACCTTTCCGGTTGCGTAAGGGGAGTCCAAAACCTGTATAAGGAATTGTCCTTCGCTTATGCCTGTTGTGGCTGTGAATTCTGCTCCACATAAAGCTGACTCACTTCCGAGCAACTTTGCAGCAACAGTATTGATGCAGCTTCCACCAACAACAATCAAGTTCTTTGAGCTGACAGTGTCAATCTCAGAGTCCATCACTGCTACTGAACCTAGTTCAGCGACAGTGCTGCCTGATGTTGAAGATGTAACTTCTGCACCTGCTGATGCAATAACAACATCCGCGACCATTTGGTCGTCAGGGTATTTTATTGATGCTGCGTCGTTGTCTGACGAGTCATACTCGACGTATGAACCATACCTTGTAACCAATCTCTGCTTGTTGGAATCACTTGTTAAGCTAGTCAATGCAGATGATATTCCTGTAACTACCGGCTTTGCAACGCTCACTTCAACAGGGGATGTTGTTCCGCTTATGTCAACATTGACACAAATGGCATCACCGTTGTTTGCGTTACTAGTCTCGACAGTCTTCTTCTCCTCTATAAAGAGGATTGCTGCACCAGTTGCTGTATTGGTTGCGACTATGCAATCTTCTGCAGCAGTTAAGTCACCATCACCATTGATATCAACACCCTGGATGACACCAGCACTGCTAATTGTGAAGTTCACATTACCGAACTTGTTTGACTCATTAGAAGTTGTGCCTGCTATCAGGTCACTTGTCAGGTTTTGTCCAGCCTCGTATGTTGTTAAGTCCTGGATACCAGGCAATACATAGGTGTGGTTCATGGTTGCAGTTGCAGCTTTCAAGATAGCAATCCAGCCGCCTTTTGCCAGCTTTATTCTAGGGAACATTGTTGTGGCGTCTCCCACATCTCCCTCTGCTGAATTGGCGCCCCAGGTGACATTTACGCTGTCTGCTCCTGAAGTTGTGCTGTTGTATGCGTAGAAGTAATAGGTCTGTCCATCAACATTGGTTGTTGCTTTTCCATCTGTTCCAACAGTCAATCCACCTTCGAAAAGGTTCTTGCCTGTTATTGCATCATCAAATTGTATCTTTGATGTTGAGGTTAATTCCCCGGATGGAACTTCAGTCAACCTGATTATCCTGCCATAGTCACCAGCGTTGATGACCATGAACTCGTTGATTTTCATGTCCTCGCCTTCTATCACATGGATTGTCTTGTTTGCGGAGTCCCCAAGCAGCATTCTTACTGCTGTGTCTGTGTCATCATCATCATGTGCAAAGAAGATTGTATCTTCTCCCGCATCTCCTGCGAGAGCAGATGTGAATGTGACTTTAGCGTTCTTGCTATTGTCAGTTTCAATCTTTATAACATCTCTTGCTGCTGAATCCAACTCAGGTGCAACCGAAACAAATTCTGTCTTGATTTGCTTGAATACAGGGTCTACGAAGCTTCCGCCAGCTTTGATATAGTCTGTTGTTGCTTTTGTCATTGAAACATTCACCTTCATTGATGAAAGTTCCTTTGTGCCTGCAACTCCTAAATCAACTGCTGTGCCATAGATAGACGTTTCATCACTGCCTTCTTTTACAGAAGCGCCGTGCTGTAGGGTAAGCTTTGTTGTTCCTATGTTCAAGTCAGCGTAGCTGACCTGTGCCTCCTTTCCTAAGTAATGGACAGTCTTGGCATATACTTCCAATCCGCCAACCTTTGAAGAGGTGCCATCTGTAATCTTTCTGACATTGCTGCCATCAACAGATACAGATACATAGTTTACGCTACCTGTCTGCTCTATGCTTTTAACTTCGACAGAGTAAGTCTTGCCTTCTATTTCAATTGAGGCAGTTTCTCCCTCATTGAGGGTTTTATCAGTTCCAGCGCCGAACAAAACCAGCTTGTTTGCTGTTGATGTGTCTGCTGCCTGAACTGTTGTGCCTGAGCCTATTGTGTATTCCTTGCCCAATATCTTAATTGCATTGCCCTGAACATCAGTGCTTGAAACATTGATATTCTTGTTAAAGGTCAATACATACTGGTACATTTGGACATTAGAGTCAGTGCCAACCTGAACAACCAATGCAGGGTCATCTAAGTCCCCGCCTGATGTGCTGAAGTTGATTGCGCTGCTTCCCAATGTTATAGACTGCTTGTAACTATACTCTGTTCCTGCATCATCTATGATCTTCTCGTCTGCGAGCAATGTTGGTAGCTCGGTATTTGTCAAAGAGGTTCTAGCATCATTCACTTTGCTGTTCAAGTACAATTTTGTTGAGCTTGAAGCAAGGTTGACTGATTCCTCTGTTGAGCTTGTAGTTGATGAGCCGCCTGTTGCTGTCTGTTTTGCAAGCTCTGCCTGCAAGTTTGAAGCAACGTCCACAGCTGCAATATTATCTATTGTGGCTGCCTTTGCTCCTATGACTATCGCAACGTCTGCTGCTCCGCTCTTCACGAATGGTGAAGGGTAAGCTGCAGCGCTTGCAATGCCCACAGTTGAACCGATCATGACTGCACTAGCTAATACTGAAGCAATCTTTCTGAAGTTAAATTTCATTATTTTTTTACTAAACCTCCTTTCAATTGTATCGTTTAATTGGCCTCCAATATCCTTGCCTGGCATAAATAGGGTATTGCCAAGCCCGATATTGTAGATAGTAATCTCTGTAACCCCTATTTAAGAATCACTGTTACTGGCCAGTGTACGATAAACCATAGTTTGCAGGCGTTTAAAAAGCTTTCGCTGGGGGCAGAGCCCGGAAGCGGCAAAATCAGGGGAAAAACGGCTTTTTCAGGGGGTTTCTTTATAAATATGACGTAGTTACTTGATTATAGTTACAACCTAAGGGAGCCCTAGTAGGCACTTCAAGGCACTCTTTTAATATTGGGTACAAAATACCATAGGTTTATTATAACATATATAACATCTCCTCCCAGGTAAGTCAAGCATAATATTTAAATATCGCAGTATCCTTGAAAAAGCATGGCAAAAGAGGAGAAAGAAGGGCATTTTGAAATCAGGCTGAAGCACGGCGCTTTCTCAACTTTCTTCAGGCATTTTAAGGTGGAGGGAAAGAAGTATGCAGGATTGGATTTCTCAGAGATATCTGCATTAAGGCAGCTCCTAAGCAATGAAAAAGCAAGGATATTATGGACCCTGCAGAACAAGAATCCCGGCTCAATTTATGAGCTTGCAAAGCTTCTTGGAAGAGATTTCAAGTCAGTAAGGGGGGATGTTGAGCTGCTGAGGCAGTTTAATTTGATAAGGTTATCCCCTGAAACAAAAGGCAAGAGAAAGAAACTCAAGCCAGTTATAAACCTGAGAAAGCTGAACATAACGCTGAGCATATAGCCAGTTCAATAGCATAATTTGAGGATTATTTCTATGTTCCCTGAATCAATTGGAAGAATCTCTTTTGCTGAAAGTATGCTGCCTTTGCATCTTCCCCTGAGAACTGAAACCAAGTCAGCCTGCGACTTTCTGCCAAAGGTGTACTGTGTTGTGGAATAGCTTATATTAAGCTGGTAGGCATTCAGGAGCCTGTCCCCTTCAACGCTTGGCAGTGTTGCGTTCAGCATGCCTTGTGACAGCTCATTTAATGACTGGCATGCAGCAGAGCCATCGCGGCATTTCAGACCTTTATAGCAGCTCTTGATTAAATCAGCAAAGCTCTCATAAGCAGGCGGATAGACACTGCAATCAGTTGTATAACTGAGCATAGCTCCAAGAATGTTCTCAACCTCACTGCTTTCAACTGCTTCCTGCTTCTTTGTGAGCTGCAAGCCAAGAAAAACAAGGGAAATGACTGCAATAAGCACTATAATCAGGACAAAACCTATTATTTCCTCCTGCGCTTTATTTGAAACTTTTCTCATGTTCTTTTAAGCCCTGCCTTCTCAATTGAAATCAGCAATTTTGCAAGGCTGCACTGCTGCCATACATAGCCCTCATACTGCATTGTTTTGCACAACGGCACAAATGAGGAATAGCTCATTTCAGCCTTTCCCTTCTGATAAATAGTAATCATCTCTTGTTTTGGGTAAATCCTGACAACCTGTATCTTTGCTATGCCTTTCCACAAGTCCTCATATGCAGACATGTTCCTCAGGGCATAAAGCTTATCTTCATCTATGCATGCGCCCTGCAGGCAGGAAAATTCAGGCAGGGACATAAACTTGTCAAGCAGGCTTATTGCCTGCTCGCTTAGCAGTTTGTTCTTGGCAGAATAAATCTGGTTCACCTGAAAATTTGAATAGAAAATGAACAGCAGGGCAAACAGGAAAGCAAGCGCAAGGAGCATGAATGCAGTTTCCTGGATTTTCAATTGCGCTTTTCTGTTCATTTTGTTAATCTTGTTCTCTGCCATTTTAAACTTAAAACACGCTGCAAACCATCCCGTTATTCACATTCTCAACCTGCTTTGATATATCTGCTATCAGCTGGATGTTGTCTGTTTTTGCAATTGACAATGCCTGAATTGAAAGCGAGTTTAACTTGTCCCTTAATGTGCCTGTGCCGCATCCCCTTGCATCAAGAAGTTTTGCCTTTTCTGCATACAGCTTTGAGACAAGGCTCAAGCGATACATAAGGCGCTTGACATTGCATTTGTACAAATCAGCATCAGAGAAAACTGCTGCGTACATCAATGGCAAGCCAGTGTAATAAACCAGTTCAGTATCAGGATTCTGCCTGTTCTCAACAATGCCATAATCATAAATGCTATTGCATGAGCTGTAGCACTGCCCGAAAACATTGACATTGCAGTCAGAATTCTGGAAGCATACTGTTTTGCTGCTTTTCCTGCATTCGCTCACCTTGTAAACAGGGTATATCTTGCTCATGTTAAGCTCTTTCAACTCATAAAGCACGTCATCAGGAGGATTGACAAAGCAGTAGTCCTGCATTACTGCATAAATCAAGTCAGCAATCTTAAAAGGCATCTCAAAGCTCTTTGAGAAGATAAAGAGTGTTTTGCCTTCCTGAAAGCTTGAGAATATATACTTGTTATAGATGTTCTGCGTTGCGCCATATTCCTGCCATTTCTCTCCGAGAGTTGACATAGTGGCTATTTTCATATCTTCTCTGCCTATGCCTGAATAAACGCAGCTGAGTTGCAGCCTTGTCCTGACAGGAAAATCTATCTTTGTTGCGATTGAGGATGCGATGCTGCTCTCAACAGGATTGAGCAAGATAGACAGCTTTGCAGCAAGCTCTGTGTCATACTGATACCTCTGCGTATTCACATATCTTGCAGTCGCGAATATGGCAAGAAAAAGTATGACTGCGCCAACAATCATTGCAAAAATGAACTGGAAATTAACCTGCGCCCTTGTTTTATTTTTGGATATCATGCCAACATCCCCCCTAGTTTAGGATAAATCTTGCCCAGAAAATTAAGGACTTTCTTCGCATACTCTGAATCATGCTTTATGCCATAATAGGTTATGCCATTTCTGAAATATCTTAATTGGTTGGTAAACTGAACCTCCGGCTCTGGAAATTTCAGCTCTCTCAGGTAAGAAACTTCTGCTTCGTGGGCATAAGAGCCAGAGGAATTAAATCCCTTTGTCAGCATTACCGCCCTAACCATCTCCATGAAGATATCATAAGCATTTTTTACAATATAATTTGCATTATTATCGTTAACCCCTATTTTATTGATAACTTCCATCAAGAAATTATAAGCATCTTCTGACTCGCCTTTAAGGGAATTCGCTCTTTTTTTGTCAGGAGACTGCTTCTTGACAATTCCCTCTTTCAAGAAATCGCTAAATTGTTTTAATGGTTTCATAGCTCTATTGCTCCTGACAGAATAATCCCATTGAGAATATTATTCCTTAAATTCCTTTCTATGGTTTTTAATGAATCGTAGAAATTAAGGTTGATTACCCTTTCAAGCTTTTTTTCAAATTCTTGCAAGGATATGGATTTATCCTTTGAGCCAATAACAGCAATATCCACATCTGATTTGGCAGTATCTTCGCCTCTTGAGTAGCTGCCAAATAATAGTATTGCTGAACCCGGAAACTGGTTGTATAAAAATTTAACAAAACCAGATTCATACAGCATTTTGAGGTTTTCCACTCTCTTGAGCAATATCGCTTTTTCTGATTCCCTGTCAAGCATGACAGAATTAAGATTTATGTTTTTGCCTTTTTCAAGCTTGATAATGCCTTCTTTTTCCAATGCTGGAAGAGCATTTGCCACTGCAGTTGGAGAAATCTTCAGCATTCTTGCAATTTCCCTCTGGTTCAAAGATATTCCTGCCTTGATGCAGAGAAGCCTGAATATCTCATTCTGAAGTCTTGTAAAGTTTAGTTTATACATATCCATAATGGTTTATACGTATAAAGTTTAGTTTATAAATGTTTTGCCTTGAAAGAATTGCAGGAAGGGCTTTGTTAGATGCTTATCCTCACAAGAGCGTCATTAAATCCCTTGACAAGATTTATTCTTATCTTGCCGTCCTTTGCAGCTGAGAAGCATAAAGGATTGGTTTCAGGCATGCTTATGTGCTTTATGCTGTTTGCGCCAAGGCTGCATGCATTCTGCCATGGATAAAGAAAGAAATTAACATTCCTGTACTTGAAATAAGCAGCAAGATTGTCATAAATCCCTGAAATCTTATCCTTATCAGAGAAATTTGCATCAGCAATATTCATGCTTTTCTGCACATCTGCAAAGCAGGCATATTTTATGCCTGAAGGAAGTTCTCTTGTAAAAGATGTTGATGCCTCCTGCGCTTGCCATACCTCATCCACGCTTTCCTGAAGCTGCCTTGTGAAAAGCCCTATGTCAGCGCATCTCTTGACTTCAAGGAAATTATGGATAACAAAGAATGCAACAACAAGAAAAACAGCAATAATTAACAGTGAGAAAATCATCTCCAAAGGCAGATGCATCTGTGCTGACTTTCCCATCCTGTCTTTTTTTGACAAAATCGCCATTTTTAATGTTTCTCCCCAAGTTTTTTCTTAACCAATCCTATTAATTTTTGGATTATCGCCTTGAACAAAGATTCATTTCTATTTAAATAAGAAATCTCTGCAAAGAAACCCTCATAAGCTATGCGGTTTCTTAAAATCCTTAAATCATCTATAACCGAAATTTCCTGGGAATTAATCTCCGGATAGTTCCCTTTGGCGTAATCAACCAAATCCTTATGGCTCAATGTTTTGTATCCCTCTATAAGAAGCAGGGCGGTAATAAGCTCTTTTATTATTTCATAATAATCTGCTATTATCAAGGCGGCCATCCTGCCTTTGTCCTGCCCTTTAATCCTCTCCTCCAGAAGCAAAATCATCTTCAATATGCTTCTTGCTTTCTCTTTATCCGGGGTGATTTTTATAAGCTCCATCTCAAAATACCTTGACATACCCTTTCAGTATAATCCCATTTAAAATATTATTCTTTAGCTCATCCGGCAGCCTGGAAAAATTCTCCTCAAAAAACAACGTGATTTTTCTATTAAGCAGTTTCTCGTATTTTTCAAGATTCAATTTTTTTTCAGGAGCCTGAACAAACAAATCTATATCGCTGTTTTCTACATCCTCCCCTTTTGAGGCTGAGCCGAAGAGGATTATTGAATCAGGCATGCAGGAATCATACACTGAGCCAAGAAGCCCTGTCTGGAAAATTCTGCAAACCAAGTCTAATTTCTTGTATAATCTAAATAAAGCATTATCCCTGTTAGCTTTTATTGAGGGGTATATCCCCCTTTTCTCCCTTACCAGCAGCCCTTTTTTTATAAGCGCTTTTGTATGATTTGCCACTGAAAGCTGCGCGATTTTGGCTATCCTTGAAAGTTCCCTTATCTGGAAGTTTTTGGTTGGAAAATCAAAAAATTCCTGCAAAATTCTATACCTGCTATATTCTTGTAGCATATGATATAATATTATAGCAAGTGCCTTATAAATATTTCGGTTGTAAACCCCGCTGGATTTCTGATTCTTTTTATTATGCCAATGGCAAAAATTTAAATATAATCCTGGCATTGAAAGGCTATGATAGACATCAAACTGATAAGGGAAACTCCGGGGATAGTCAAGCAGAGCCAAAAGAAGCGAGGACTTGATGAAAAAGAGATTGACAGGCTTGTGGATTTGGACAGCGACTGGAGAAAGACAAAGCAGGAGACAGACAGTTTAAGGCAGGAAAGAAACAGGATTACAATTGAAATAAATGAGGCAAAGAAACAAGGCAAGAGCATAGAAAATCTGATACATAAGGCAAAGCAGATTCCGCAGGAACTTGCAAAGAAAGATGAGATTCTGAACAGGCTTGAAGCAGAGAGGAATGAAATTCTTGAAAACATCCCGAATATTGTGGACAAGTCAGTTCCTTTGGGAACTGAAGAAAAAAACAAGGTTATAGGCAAGGTTGGAACTCCCAAGAAAATTCCAAATGCAAAAGGGCATGAAGAATTACTGAATGCTCTGGATCAGATTGATATTGAAAGGGCTGGCAAGGTTGCAGGAGCAAGGTTCTATTACCTGAAAAAAGAGCTTGTGAAGCTGAATTATGCAATAATCAATTTTGCCCTTGACACATTAATGAAAAAGGGCTTTACACTGATGCAGCCGCCATACATGCTGAGAAGGGAAGCCCTGAAAGGCGCTATAACTCTTTCTGCATTTGAGGAGATGATTTACAAGATACAGGACGAGGATTTATACTTGATTGGCACTGCAGAGCATGCTTTGAATGCATATTATATGAATGAAGTCCTGCCTGCTGACAAATTGCCTATAAGGTTTGCAGGAATTTCTCCTTGCTTCAGAAAAGAGGCAGGAAGCCATGGCAAGGACACAAAAGGCATTTTCAGAATCCATCAATTTGAAAAAGTTGAGCAGTTTGTTTTCTGCAAGCCAGAACAGGCACAGAAAGAATTTGACTTGATACTTGAGAACACAAAGGAGATTTTCAGGAAGCTTGAAATTCCGTTCAGAATTGTGCTGCTTGCTTCGCAGGACATGGGAAGAAGCGCTGCAAAGACAGTTGACATAGAGGGATGGTTTCCAAGCCAGAAAGTATACAGAGAGCTTGGCTCATGCAGCAACTGCACTGACTATCAGGCAAGAAGAAGCAGCATAAAATATAATGACAAGGGCGAGAGAAAATTTGTATATACTTTAAACAACACTGCAATCGCGACAGAAAGGGCGATTGTCGCGATTGTTGAGAACCAGCAGCAGAAAGACGGCAGCATAAAAATCCCAAAAGCATTATGGCAGTACACTGGCTTCAAGGAAATCAAGGCAGATAAGCCAGTGAGCAAAGCAAAAATCAAGAATTCTGGGAAGAAGGCAACAGCAAGCAGGAAATCAGGAAAAAGAAATAAGAGATAAGGGAGTTGATTAAACATGAAAATATCAGGAAGAAACAAGATTCTTTATTCAATTGGATTGGCTGGATTGATTTTATGCTCAGCAGCGATAATCAGGCATGAAAAATCAAAGCTTGAAGAAAAACTTCTGAACAGCAGCAAGGCTGCTGCAATAACTGACAAAACACAAAAAACTGAAAATTGGATAAAATACAACAGCCAAAACCAGGCTGTGTTCTCTGAAAATGTTGGCAATCAAAAGCCAAATTATGAAATAGTCATAAGCGATATGGATGGGAACAATAAGCAGATTCTGACACATCATCCATTTGAAGACAGGTATCCTTTATGGGTAACTGACAATGAAATCGCTTTTGAAAGAATTGGACAAGACAGCGGAAGGGAAATAAAAACATATCACATAATAAATACTGAAACAGGAAATTTCAAGCTCATCAAGCAGGATGAATACAGCTTGCTAAAAGAAAAGAGCAAGTAAAATTTATTTTAATTTATCTTATATCTCATTTTCAGAATTTCAATATGCCTCTGCATTCCTGTAGGCAGTTTAAGCTTGTGCTTGCTGACAATGTAAATAAGCCATCTTAGCTCATTCCTGCTGAGCTTTGGCTTCAGCAGGCTGCTTAACCTGAATTTTCTCCATGCAGAAGTTTTCACAATTTTTCCAATCTCAGAAAGCAGAGAATAATCCAGATTCCTGAGTTCAGAGGGAGTTATAAAAATGCAGGGAATGCCATATTTTTTGTAAATCCTGTTTTTTATGATTTTCTTTTTTCTTGAGCCCGGAAAACCTCCATAAAACTCAATGAAGATTTTATATTTAGGAAGCCAGAAATCAGGGGTGCAAAGCCAGCCATCCAGATAAAATGTTATTGTTTCATACTCTGTTTTAACATGATGGAAATGCAGGAATTCTGCGATTTCCTTTTCCCCAATGCTCCTGACAAGAAAGCCAAAAAGAGTTGCAATTTTTCTCTCTTCGGGATTTGTGCCTCCTGCAAGAAACTTTCTGTAATGCTCAGGGTCAGCAAGCAATTGCAGTATAGCCCTCAAAGCATAAATTGGCTTTACATCTGCATGCTCATGCCACCAGAATGTCACGCCCAAGTCAATCTTCTCCCTTATCTCTGGCTTTTCCTTATAAATCATTTTTTTCAGCAGGCTTGCCCTCTCTTTTTCTTCAGGTGTCCAGAATTCATGCAAAGATTTGCTTATCTTTTTCCTCTCTTCTGCTTTTTTAAATCTTGCATGCTGGGCTTTGCCCAGCTTTGCCTGGCATTCAGGGCTGTTAAGTGTTTTCTTAATTCTTCCCCGCCTCTTCAGCTCCATCTCCCTGTTTCTTCTTAATTCTCTCTGCATTTTCCTGCCTCCAAGAAATCTTCCCTCACTCTTGCGGCTGTAGCGTGGCATAAGAGAAGCAGGGCAACTGCCCTAAAAAATATTGTGTATAAGCAAATATTGTCACTTACTAATAGTAGCAAAATCGAAAGATTTAAATATTACAAAATCGTATAAAAAATAAGAAAAATGGCACAAAAAGAAAACGTCTTGGACTGCACACAATACATGAAAAAAGGAAGGGAAAGAAGCAATATAGCTGACGGCTTGAATGAAATAAACGAGGCAGACCCTTACATATCAGAGAAGGAAAGGAATTCTAATACAAAAAGAAACTTAAAAATGAAAGGATTGGATAGGCTTGTTGCAGGAGCTTTGCTCTCAGCAGCAATGATATTCAATCCATTGACAGGCATCAGCAAGGCTGTAGCTGCTGCACCTCAGCCACAACAGCAACAGCAGTACGAGTTCTGCGATACCCAGAACCCCAATTACTGCATCGAGTGCCGCGGGGACAAGCGTAATTTTGCCAAGTGTGGCGAGATTGATTACACTCAGGGAAGCTTGCATGCTGCAGGAAGAACATATATCCACAAAGACGAATCTTTTCCTTTTCCGCTTGGAATTGATTATGACCCTTATACAAACAAGGCAGTTTATTGTGCTCATATAGGCAAGGAAGGAGCAAAACTTGAGCTTTTCATTATTGATGCCCATATGGAAGGCAACAAAATGATAATAAATGACTTTAACAAGAAAAGAATTACTTGGAACTCAGCTCCAAACCAAATTGCAAATACAGACCCTCTCTGGACAAAAGATAGGGAGATAATTTTTATGGGATTCGACAAAGAAACAAAACAGAAATTAGGTTATCTGATTGATGCTGACGGCAGTAATAAAAAATACATAACTCCTGATGAATATGCCAAATTGTGGCTTGAGTCCCATGACAGGAATACGGGATTGGTTAACGTTGCTCCTGCTAATTAACCTATCAAAGACTTCTTAGTCAATCTCTTCTCCCCACGCATTAATGAAATTGCGTTTTTCATATAAGTCTCAGCATAAGAATTCCCTATTTTCTGTTCTTCAGAATTAAGCATATATGTGCTCGCTAAAATTTTTTGTTCCTTTGATTTATTGAGATTATGATAAATCGCTTCCTTAGTAATCGGTTGGTTTAGGATTTGATTCTTCTTTTGTTCAAAATATTTCCTGTCCCCAAAGATAAATTCTCCAGTAAAAAGAGGGTCTGTAACCGAAACATTAAGAACTTGAGCAAAATGCTCAAATTCTTCTATTCGAAGAGAATAGATGTCTAACCATTCACTCTTAAAATCTTTTATTCCATCTGAAACAACAAATAAATCAATATCTGAGTAAGGCTTTCTTGACCCATAAAGAATGCCTAATTTTGAATTTTTGATTTTCTCAGTTCCATAAATCTTCTCTAACATATTTTTTATCAAGCCCCCATCATAATATTTAGGCATTCCAATTTTATAGAAGAAAGCAGTATCCCCATTATTCTGTTGGAATTTCAGCATTTCTGCCAAATTATTGTTTATTTCTATAGGCATATCCTTATACTTTTGCTCAAATTTGTCATTCATTCTAAAGATATTAGAAAGATGTTGCTCTGTCCAGATTGCAAAGGTTTCATATAATTCTAAATTTTTTGATTTTTCCTGCTGTAACAATTTGAAATTAGAATTTTGTCTTCTAAATTCTGAAAGTTCCTGCGATGTGAATCTTTTATTCCTGAATTCAGCTTTCTCCTCGTTTAATAATCTTTTTTCCAAATGCTCTATAAATTTACCCTTTTTGGAATACTCACAGAATAATCCATGTCCAAAATACTCGTGAAATAAATTCAAAGGGAGGTTATTGGAGTTATATAGGAGGTAAGCAGTCAAATTTCTTGGCAGAAAAATGCCTTCAGAGGCAGAAATAAGATTAAACTTCTTGCAAAATTCATGCCATTCCCCCCTTTTAAGAGTCTGAAGTCTTATTCGTCTAGGCTGTATCTCAAGAATTTGGTAATAATGGTTTATGGCTTCTTTAATTAGATTATGAATGTCTTTTTGTGGTTTTTTGTCCATCTATCTTCCTACCACCTCTCAAGATATTTAGATTATTCAAATTTCTGTCCAAGCTCTTCAAATTCTTGTAGTTTCTTTTTAGCTAATTTTTCTGGGTCAATGTTTGGAGCATCCATATTTACTAATTCGTGCTCTATTTCTTCAATATTTTTGTTAAATCTGAGTTTCTCAGTTTCAAAAACTATTGGGAGATCTCCTAGCACATTTTTAAAATAAAGGTGTTTTGTTTCCAAATACGTCTTCAAAAGGCCTGTATAAAGATCGATTATCTCTTTGTCTATATTCTTACCTTTTTTATATAGCTCATGAATTTTGTCATATTTCTTAGTATGTTTTTCTAATTCTTGTTTTAGTTTCTTGGGAAGCTTTTCATAACTCCCTTCATATGTTATTGGCATTTCTTAAAAACTGCTGTATGGCAAATCTCTTATTTTTTTATCTTTTCCCTTTCCTGTTCCATGAAATTGTGTTTTAATGCCAAAATCTGGATGTATTTTATAAATATCACTAACACCGCCAAAGTCATGTTTAAGGATAATCATATCATTTGTCGATCTTTCACCTGTCTCAAGCCCTCCTGGCATCTTCATTCCGGGCTTGATTGGTTCAATTTTGAAATTACTCAAGCCATCGCTTATTCTTCCATTAATGTCAAATTTCCCACCGTACAATCCAGCTGGACCTGGTATTCTTATATGCCCTGTATAAAATGCCAAAACTCCCAAATCTTTCAAATCGCTTACTTGGTAAAGAATTTGTTCAAGTCTTCCCATTCCCTTACTCCCCTTCAAATTATAGGTTCCTTTAATTTAAATAATTTGTTATTTGGGGAATCAAAAAGAAAATTATTCTGTTCACTCACTCGCCTGCACGTCGTACGCATTAACCTGCATAGTGCACTCTGACGAGGCAGGCATATTGCCGAACTCATCCCTGCACTTTATGGAGTATGTCGCGTCTGTTCTCCATTCTGCAGTGTGCTCAGTTGAGTTTGCAAA
>JAZDNM010000005.1:0-77192 GCA_043799715.1 archaeon | reverse complement strand
AAATCTTATGCAGAATGGCTATGCAGATATTCTGCAGTCAACAGTTCTTGTCCCTTATCCAGGCACTGCACTCTGGAAAGAGGCACTGCAAAAAAAATGGTTTTCTATAAATCCTAAAGATTATGAAAAATACGACATGTCCCAACCAATACTGAAAACGCCAATGCCTGCCGAGGAAGTTGAGAAAATCTGCAACAGCATCTACCAGATTTTCCTTACTCCCCAATATATCTGGCAGAGAATAAAGTCAATAAGAAATTTCAAGGATATTATGTTTATCCTGAAAGGTGCAAAAGCGGTATTAGGGCATCTAAGGGATTTTTCAAGATAAAGCTATATTTTCGCTTCTGAGAAAAGTGCTTATTGTTGAAAATTTCCACTTGTTTCTCTTCGCCCATTTTATATAAGAATCAAGCTTGCTAAAAAGAACTTTCCCTGTGTCTCTTCTTATAAAAGCAGGCAACCTAAACCTCAACTCATTTAAATTCACAAACTCCCACGGATGAAATAGCAACATCACATAATCCGAATCCAAAAAGCACCATCTTGTGCAGAATTTTGAATAGAATAATGAAAAGTTCCGGAAAACAAACCAAAAAAGCGGCAATCTCAGCAAAGAAGTAACTGAAACAGGAACTTCAACCAGTTTCCCGTGCCTGTGGATTTTTCTTTCTGTAAAAAAATTGTTGTATCTTCCCGGGATGTAAGTTGGATGAAGCGAGGAGTCGTATTTTATCCCAATAGTTGGCAGAAGTTTTATCTTTTTTATGTGGAATCTTGGCGCCCTGAATCCGATAATTTTCTTTCCTATAATTCTTTCAACAATTTTCTTGCCCTTGCTCAGCCTTTTGAGCGCATCCTCCTCTTTCATATGCCTGTAATCATCCTTATGAACAAGCCCGTGCAGCCCTATTTCATGCTTGTCAGCCAGCTGCCTTAGTGCTTTCTTGTTTGCAAGGGCAAAACTTGCAGTAACAAAAAAGGTTGCTGAAATTTTATGCTGGTTGAGGAGCTTCAGGATTTCAGAAAATCCTTTTCTTGAGATTTCTATCTGTTCACTAAAAGAGATTTTCTCTTTGAATTCAAGAGGCAAATCAAATTCCTCCAAATCAAATGTAAGCAGTATCTTTTTTTGTTTCATTTTCAAAGATTATGAGCCCACAGCTTTAGCATTCTCCAGAACATTCCCGGAACAAATTTCAGGCGGAATGTGCTGAAAGGGTATATCTTGGCAAGGGGCACATAAACCTCTTTTATTTTCATTCCCTGTTTCTTGAGCTTGTAAAGCAGTTCAACATCAAAGTCAAATCCAGTGCATATAAAATTTTTGTCTATTGAGTTGAATGCCTTTCTGCTCAGGAACTTGCATCCTGCCTGCGTGTCATGGAACCTTATATGAAAGAAAAATATCCCCAGCGCTTTCCAACCCACTGCAAGTATTTTTCTTGTCAATGGCTCTGGAATTGAAAATATGCTCCTACCCTGCCATTTTGATGCTATGACACAGTCATATTCTTCAAGATATTTCATCATATTCCTGACAGAATTCAGATTGAATACGCAGTCAGCATCCATAAAGCCGATTACAGGGTACTTTGCTGCCTTGAATCCTGCAAGCACTGCAAATCCCTTGCCTCGTTCTGAAATTGCAAGAATCCTTGCATGCTTGTTTTTCTTTGCCTCGGCTCTTGAAATCTGCTCTGTATCATCAGAGCATGCATTGCAGACAATAATCAGCTCGTATCTGGCTGAAATTCCTGACAGGAATTTGGAGTATTTCTGGATGCTTCTCTTTATGACTGCAGAAGAATTATGCGCAGGGATAACAAGCGAGATTCCTTTTAGTTTATTTGATATCATTTTTTATTTTTTTCCCGAAACTCATTTTTCAAGCACGCACATTAAATTAAGCCCAAAAGGCAGTTTTATATTTGCTTCAATAAACGATATTATGTTCAGCAGGGGCATGAGCTTTTTCTCAAGCGAAGATTTCCCGACATAGGCCTTGTTGCTTTTTACAATAAACTGGTTTGCAAGAAATGGAAAAAACAGGAATGAAAGGGAATATCTGACATATTTTATCTTAAAGCCAATCTCTTCAGCCATATCAAGGAACTCTTTTTTATTGTATCTCCTGTAATGTCCTATCAGCTTGTCATGATGCCCGTAGAGTTTTTGGTATGCAGGCAGCGCAATTATCGCCTTTCCCTTTTTCTTCAGGATGTCATAAATGCCCTTTAATGCTTTTTTGTCCTCTTTAATATGCTCAAGCACATCAGCGCAGATTACATAATCAAAGGTGTCTTTCTTGAAAGGCATTTTCCTTGCATCAAGAATAACTTTCATCCCTTTTATCTCTTTAACAAGACTTGCATCTATCTCTGCAAAAACAACCTTGTTGCTTTTTCCCAGCGCTTTCCCGACATAGCCCCTGCCGCAGCCCAAATCCAGTATAAGCTTGTTATTATCCCTGACAAGTTTCCTTATTATCCTCAATCTTGCGTTTGCCCAGATATCGCTGCCAATTCTGTTGTGCACTATTTCAAATGCCATATGCCTAGAAAATCTGGAATTTATTTAAATCTATCTGAGCACCATAAGCTTTTTATTGATATTTTTGCTGTTGAATTCATGAAGATTATAAAATGGATGCCTGTAATAGGCATTGCGCTGCTGGCTTATATACTGTTTAAAATTGGCATAAAAAATCTGGTTGCAGCATTTGCAGGCGCCAACTACTTTTATGTTTTTCTTATGTTTCTCACTTTCCCGCCTCTGCTTATGCTGCAGGCATACAAATGGGATATTCTCCTGAAAAGGCAAAAAATAAATTTCAGCTTCATGCATCTGCTCGGGCTGCAGACTATCAGCATATTTTATGAATTTGTAACCCCTGCAAGAATTGGCAGTTTTATAAAAATTGCCTATCTGCAGGAAAAAATTCACAATCTCGGGAAATCAGCGAGCAGCGTTGTCATTGACAGGGCTCTTGATTTCCTGGTGGTTGCTTTTCTTGCATTTCTCGGCTCATTAAGCCTGCTTGGCGGGAAATTGAATATTTTTTATGTCTGCATCGGCATATTTCTGCTGTTTCTTCTTGGCTTTATTGTTCTGATGAACAAAAGGATAATGAGATTCTTTGCAGGAATATTCTACAAACTGCTTCTTCCTAAAAAATTCAAGAGGGGGGCAAAAAAATCATTCAAGGATTTCTACAGGAACATGCCTCCTGCAGGGATTATACTTGCTTTGTTCGCAATTACAGCAGTGTTCTGGATACTTGTTTATTCACAGGCATATCTAAGCGCCCTTGCATTTCATGTAAATGTTCCATATTCCAAGTTCATTGTTATTTTCCCGATTTCAGTGATAATAAGCCTTGTTCCAATAAGCATTTCAGGGCTTGGAACAAGGGAGGCTGTTCTGCTGAACCTTCTCGGAAGCATTGCAGAAAAGCAGAATATAGTCGCATTCTCCCTATTCTGGAGCGTGAGCAGCCTTGTTGTCTACTCTATTTTGGGATTATGGCTTATCTTCAAAAAGGGGTTTAACATAGGAAAAAAATGAAATTAAGCAAAATTTTTCCATTCATAGGGATAGCACTATTTGTTTACATAATCCGCAGAATAGGAGTTGGGAGCGTAATACAAAGTGTTCAGGGAATTAATTATTTCTATATTATAATTGCGCTAATTTTTCTGCCGCTTGTAATCATGCTCCAGTCATTGAAATGGAAAGTGATACTTGACAGGCAGAAAATTGGCATTGGCATAGCTGAAACAATTAAAATACAGCTTGTCAGCATATTTTACGGATTCATAACGCCCGCAAGAATTGGCAGTTTTATAAAAATTGCCTATCTGCAGGAAAAAATTCACAATCTCGGGAAATCCGCGAGCAGCGTTGTCATTGATAGGATACTTGACTTGCTGACTGTACTGCTTCTTGCAGGACTCGGTTCATTATTCCTTGCCAGCAAGTTTTCAAAAGTTTCAGTTTATATCCTGATTATAGCGCTGTGTGCTGCAGTTCTCACTGCACTTTTGCTGTTTGAGAGCAGGAGCAGATTAATCTTCAAATTTGTTTACAGCAGGATGCTTCCTGCAAAAATAAAGCCGAAAGCAAAAAAATCATTTGATAACTTTTACAATTCAATACCAAGCCACCTATTCCTGCTTGTTCCTTTTGGACTGAGCATCCTGACATGGCTTGCAACTTATCTGCAAGTGTTCTTTGTTGCTAAATCCCTTGGAATTTCTCTTGCATATCCCCTGCTTGTGGGAATGCTTGCTATTTCAACTCTTTTTTCACTGCTTCCGATAAGCATTGCAGGGCTTGGAACAAGGGAGGCCGCATTAGTTACACTTCTTGGATTTTTCAGCATTCCTGCTGCAAAGGTTGTCACAATGTCCCTGCTGGGAGTTTTAACAACCAATATCCTTGTCTCATTGTTCGGCCTCTGGTTCAGCATAAAGGGCACGAAACCAGAATTCTTGAAAGAAAAATAAAAATGAAATACACAATTTCAAAAAAAGCTGATGAGAAAGTTGAAAGCGAACTGGAAATAATAAAAAGAATCATAATAAAAAAGCTCAATCCGATAAGCATAATCCTGTTTGGGGGTTTTGGCAGGGGAGAGGGCAGTTTTGAAATCAAGAATAGCAGGGTTATTCCCCTGAATGACTATGATATCTATGTTGTTGCAAAAAGAAACATTCCCGGAGATGTTCTCGATAAGGTTGGCAGAGAATGCTCAAATGCAATTGGAAGGGGCGGATTGGAATTTGCAGAGACATATCAAGGGATATATGACAAAAACAAGTTCTTTCATGTTGATTTAAGGTGCCTTGTCTATTCCCAATTGGGAAAAATGAGGAGAATAAACAGGACATACGAGCTGAAACACGCAAGCACTGTGATATACGGGGAAGATGTCAGAAGCAGGATAAATGACATTGAAATACCAATTTCAGAGTCATTAAGGTACTTGCTCAATCCTGCATGCCATCTGCTATTATGCATGGACTCAAGACGATTAAAAGGAAAATTCAGGAAAGACGAGAAAATGTTTGCAATGCACCATATCAGTAAAACGTATCTTGCATGCGCTTCCTCTCTGCTTATATCCGCAGGCAAGTTCTCCCCAACATATACAGGCACTGCAGATTCATTCAAAAAAGAATACGGAAAAAAGTTCCCTGAACTTGCAGGAAGGATTGATGAAGCAATAAAATTAAAGGTAATGCCAAGAGAACAGGAAAAAGATGCAGTCAAAAAATGGATTGAAGCAAGGGATGATTTGGCTTTCTGCATGGGATACATAGCAAAAAAGCACTGGAATGTTAAATATAACAGCTTGAAAGCGCTGGTAGAAGGGATATACAAGCAAGTTCCGTACACTTATTTTACGCCGTATCTTCCTCTTGGATTTCTTTCAAAAATGGCGTTTCCAGCGCAGTATCTGCTGAATATCCTCTATTTCATGAGAACATCCCAATGGAAAGTTTTGCTTTCATGGAGGGATGCTGGATTGAACATAGCAATGTCCTCGCTTATGATGCTCTATGCATTTAACAATAAAGAATTATGCAACTACCTCTACAGGCGCATATCTTCATTCTCAAAGCCAAAAAGCAGCAAATGGGAGGATTTAAGGGCGGCATTGCTTTTTGCATTTGACAAGTATTTTTCGCAGAAGCTGATATAAAATGTTATGCATATTCATAGACGCATTAAACCCCAAATATCTTGGGTATATGCCTTTTCTGAATTCACTGAAAAAGCAGTGCCTGTATGGAAGTTTGGAAGTCCCCTTGGGATATACTGGAATAATCGCATCATTTGTTACAGGCATGCATCCGGAGGAGCATAGGATATTTGACTTATTTGTGCCTGCTGAAAAAAGAAGCTGCAGAATAAAGAACAGGTATTTGCTTGCTGCGATAAGGCTGCTGCAAAACAAAAGAATTTTTTATACTCCCATGCCTGTCAAAGAGGCAGATTACTTCAAGCCAAGCCTTGACAAAACCTGGGCGCAGAAAAACTGCCTGAATCAAAAGACAATTTTTGACATTCTTGAAAAGAATGGAAGGAGTTTTGAAGTTATCGACTGGCCTAATCATTTCAAAGGCAGGAAAGCAGGCATCTTGTTTCAGAAATCCTGCAAAAAAGCATTGAACCTCGCAAAAAAATCAAAAGCAGATTTTGTCCTTGTTCATTTTCTTGATTTGGAGACCGCGCATGAATCTGGCATAGATTCAGTTCAAGTCCGCAATGCTGCCAGGATAATCGACAATGCAGTCAGGGAATTATATGAAAAAGACAGGGATATCCTGATTTTTTCTGACCATGGCATGAATGACATAAAACAGGAGATAAACATACAGAAAGAAATCAGCAAACTTAATCTGCAATTCGGCAGGGACTTGCTGTATATAATCGGCTCAACAACAGTTGAATTCTGGTTTAGGAACAGAACAGCAGAGCAAAAAATCAAGAAGCTGCTGAAGAGGATTAAATGCGGCAGTATAATAAACCAGAAAGATTTCAGGATAAAGACCGGTTCAGATATGATATTCCTTGCTGATTTAAGAAAAGCGTTTTATCCAAATTTTTTCTCAAAATTCCATTTTAGGGCCATGCATGGCTGGAATCCAAAAGAGCAGAAAACAGCATATTTCCTTAAGAATCACTTAGAAGTTAAAGGCATGAAAAATGCAAAGATGGTTGATTTTTTCCCTACAATTCTTGGATTAATGGGCTTGCCAAAGGAAAAATGTGATGGGATAAGCCTGATTTGATAAGCTTTAAAAAATAAGCCCTCATGAATTCTGAATGCCCAAGGGAAGAGTGCTACTGATAAATCCTAACTACAGGAAAGTGTACAAGTATGTAAATGAGGATGCAACAATGATTGAGCCGCCTTTGGGGCTTACGTATATCGCAGCTGTCTTAAAACGCAATGGCTTTGAAACTAGAATTCTTGATGCTGCAGCGCTTGATTTCTCTGATGGACAAATAAAGGCTTATACAGAAGATTTCAACCCTTTTCTTATCGGGATAACCGCTGCAACAAATACAATCGAGCTGGCATACAGCATTGCGAAAGCTATCAAAACTGAAACAAGGACAATCGTTGTTGGGGGGCCTCATGCATCAATCTTGCCTGAACAAACATTAAAGGAATGCAATGAAATAGATATCACAGTAAAAAGTGAGGGGGAATATGCCATTCTTGAAATTGCAGAAGGTGTTGACTTAGGAAAAATTGAAGGCATTGCATACAGGAAAGGCAGCAGCATAATAAAGAACAAGGACAGGGAACTGATAAAAAATCTTGACGAACTGCCTTTCCCTGCTAGGGAATTACTGCCCCTTGACAAGTATTATTCTGTCGGCATCAGGAAATATCCATTCGCAACAATGATAACGTCAAGGGGGTGCCCTTACAACTGCAATTTCTGCGTGAATTACACTGTATTAGGCAAGGGTTTCAGGGCGAGGAGCGTTGAAAATGTCATGGCAGAAATTGATGAGCTTGTAAAAAAGTATCATGTAAGAGAAATAGACATCAATGATGACAATTTTACAGTTGATATGAAAAGGGCTGAGAAAATATGTGACGAACTCATAAAAAGGAAGTATGACTTGATATGGAAGATGGGCAATGGAATACGCGCTGACAGGGTTGATGAAAACCTTATAAAAAAAATGAGGCTGGCTGGATGTTATCTGATTGCTTTTGGGATAGAATCAGGAAATCCTGAGATTCTTGAAAAGATAAACAAGGGTGAAACTCTTGAACAAATTAAACAGGCAGTTAAATGGTGCAAGAAATATAGCATAGAAACAGAGGGTTTCTTCATAATCGGAAATTTGGGGGATAATGAGAGAACAATGCAGCAGACAATTGATTTCGCAAAGAAACTTGATTTGGACATAGCGCAGTTTCAGGTGTTCATTCCGCTGCCGGGCTCAAGCTATGAAAAAATAATAAAAAAAGAGGGAAAGATATTCGCAAAATCTTGGAAGGATTATAACGCATTCAGCAAGCCGATATTCAGCCACGGAAATCTCACTCCTGAATTAATGGAGAAAATGCAGAAAAAGGCATGGAGAGATTTTTATTTCAGGCCAAAAGTTATAACAAGAAAACTGCTTGAAATAAGGAGTTTAAGGCAGTTCGCAGCATATGCAAAGGCAGGGCTTGCGCTGCTTAAATTCAGCTAAAATGAAAAATCTAAGCAGGGCTTACAATAAGGATTATTTCAAGGCATTGTATGGAAACATTCCATTCTACGAATTCTATCTCCAGAGAAAAAATGTCCTTGTTGCCAAAATTATTGAAAATTACGCAAAAAAAGGAAGACTGCTTGATATAGGATGCGGCAATGGCAATATCCTATCATATTTTTCCAAAAAATTCAAGGTATTCGGCTTGGACATTTCATCTTATATCCTGAAGAAAGCAAAGGAAGCAGTGCCCAGCGCAAAAGTGAAGGTATGTGATATTGAAAAAAAAGATATTCCTTTTAAGAAAAAATTTGATGTTATTTTCCTGTGGAATATCATAGAACATATGAAAAATCCCGGAAAAGTCCTGAAAAGAATAGGAAAAAATCTTGGAAAAAACAGCATTGTTGTCATTCATCTGCCAACCATCAACAATTTAATTTCCGCGCTTGAGTACAAGGTTGTATGGGACTGGCTTATCAAGGAAAAAACGCATATCTACCGACCTTCAATAAAAGAATTCAGGAAACTGCTTGAAAATTCTGGATATGAGATTCTTGAAGAATTCTCCGGGCAGCTGCTGCCTCTTGCATTGACAAAAAATAGATTAGTAATGCAGTGCGCATGCCAGTACATGGTTATTGCAAGAAAAAAATAAAGCTTGCAGCAGTTATCAGGCTGATTGATTGCTGCTGATTCTCTTCCATTCCTTCTCCATTGCAGGCAGGTTCAGCTCGTAGACAACAATAAACTGTGTTGGTTTTTCAGGATTATCAATCCACCACCAAACAGGATTAGCAAGTTCAGGATGTTTTTGCCCCCATGTATAGCTCCATTCAGGCACAAGCCAGTACGGCTCGAATGTTGACGGAACAAAAAATCTTGTTTTTCTCATTGTGGCATTGCCTATGAATTCCTCTTCTGTTTTAGTGAAGATGTCATAATTCTCCCTCTCGGAATAATATTCCATCTGCGGCAGGGATTTTGAAGTCACGCCATCCACCTTGTTTGAATTCTGCTTAATCCACAATCCAGCATCCCTTACCGGCTGATAAGATGTTGACTTGTCTTTTGTCATTTCGTATCCATAAATAATCTGGGAATAAGCGCCATAAGCAAGCAGGGCCATTACTACTGCTATGCCCAGAATTTTTGAATACTTTGCAATGAAGCCCTGTATCTGCATTAATGCCACGCCGATGATTGAAAACATAAACACAGCATAAACCATAGAGTCTCGCTGCTCAACATAGCTCCTTGTCAATCCGAATGAAACAACCGCTATCACAAGCCACAGCAAAATGAAAAATTTAAGTCTTGCATCATTATACCCTTTTTTGAAAATAAGGTCAAACTCAAGAAATAAGTCAAGAAGGACAAGAGCAAGCCCAAATAAAAATAGGATAAAGTATGCAGATTTTAGCTGATTAGGGAAATCCTTGAGATATTCGATTATTCCCGGAAAGCCCATTGAGCCGTGCTCCTGCCCTATTGAAAATCTTCCGTACTTCAGCCCGATAAACTGCCCAAGAGGGTCCTGGGGATATGCATTGAAAAGCCATATAAAAAAAGGCAGCATTACTATAAAAGCAATCAACACGCCAATCCACAGCTGCTTGTTTTTGAATAATGCAAATTTTTCCTCCATAAAAATGTAAAGCGCAAAAGGCAGGAGAAAAATACCATAACTGACTCTCATCAGGAAGCCTAAGGCTAAAAAAGCCCCGAAGAAAATAAGGTATTCCTTCTTCTCCTTTTTTATGTATCCCTTTGCAAAAAAATACAGGGCTGCAAGAAACAATGTTGTTGCAGGCATATCAACAAGGAACCTTACTGAAAAGAACATGTTAACCCAGTAAACAGCCATTATAAAAGATGAAATCAGCGCAATCTTTCTGTTAAAAAATTCTTTTGCAACAAGATATGCGAGCCATACAGCTGCAATCGAGAACAGTACAAGGATGAACCTTAATGCTGCTTCGTTAAATCCAATTTTTAGAAGAGGCACAAAAAGCCACGCAAGCAATATTGGCTTTCTCGGGCTCCAGTTAGCGTGCCAGTTGAAGTTAAATGCTATCTCCTTTGACTTGGACATGTACTCTGCCTCATCAAACCATAATGGCTGGCTTTTGAACATGAAAAAATAAAACAATCTTATTGCAATTGCAACTGCTAATATTGCGATAAAAACTCTGTTATAGGGACTGCTAAACCATGCGGCAATCTTTCCGATAATTGCACTTTTTCTTGAACTAAGCCTGCTCTCTGCTTCTTTTTCCATATTAGGATGCCTTAAAAGAAATTTCACCTATTTTTAATTCTTTCTTGCCCCCCTGGCAATATCTGCATAAATCAATATCCTTCTTGTTTTTTAAAATCTTTTTTCTGAATTCAACATATTTTTTGTTGTTCCATATTTTTTTGAATGGCTCATTAAGAACATTGCCGAACGAATAGCTGTTATGCGAATCCCGGCAGCATGGAACAACACTGCCATCAACATTTATTGTTGTCTCGTCCCACAGGTAATCACAGAAGTTTCTTGCCTTATCCGGATTCCTTCTATTCTTGTATCTGCTGAATTCTCTGTTTTTTGGCAGGTATTTCTTGAGAGGCTCATAAATAGAAACATCCATCATCCCCACTGTCTTAAAGAAAATGCTGTCTGCCCCTATCTCCCCTGCAAGTTTTACCGCTTTTTCAATCTCATGCTCATTATGGCGCATAATTATGAATTGCACTTTAATCTTGGGTGTTTTGCTTCTTAATTTCCTTTTTTCAAGAACAAGCGTTTTTATTGCTTCAACCACCTTTGAGAAATGGCCATTTTTCCTGTATTTTTTATAAGTTTCCTCGCTTGCACCATCCAAGCTTATAATCAGCTCGTCCAAGCCGCTTTCAACCAATTTTCTTGCATTTTCTTTTGTAAGAAAGAAGCTATTTGTGCTTGTATTGACAAAAACATCATGCTTTTTGGCATAAGCAATCATTTTGTATATCTCTGGATTAAGCAAAGGCTCCCCCCAATTCCACAATCTTAAGTGCAGGATATACGGCGCAAACTGGTCAAATATCCTCTTAAATGCAACGAATCCCAACAGGGCTTTCTTTCTCCCGAGCAGCCCTGCCCCTGTAGGGCAAAGCGGGCATTTGAGATTGCAGAAATTTGTCGGTTCCATCATTAAAGTCAAGGGCATGCCTAAAACTACCGGCAGCCGCAATATCCTTGAAAATTTAATTAGAAAAAGATTCCAAAGCCTGACCGGCTTCAAAGCTGCATACTTCAGGAAATATGATGCTTTTTCCGCTGTATTCATCACAAGCAAAACCAAAAACAACTTTTAAAGTTTATGAATTGGGAATCATAAGCTATTTAAAAAGATTTGAAATATCTGATTTATGAACAAAAAGAAAACCCTGATGATTATACTTGGCGGCGGGGGGCACACAAAGCAGCTGCTCAAACTTGTAAAACAGCTTGGGAAATCCTTTGATTATGAATATGTCCTTGCCTCTGATGACTCTTTATCAGAAAAGAAGATTGAAATCAAAGGCAGGGTTTTCAGGATTTACAACCCAAGAAATATGGAAGACAGGAATCTTGCCAAAGTAATTCTTAAGTTTGTTCCTTCTGCAATACAAACCCTGATTATGCTGTTCAGAAGCAATGCTGAATGCATAATTGCTGCGGGCCCGGCTATTTCCCTGCATACAGCATGGCTGGGAAAATTTCTCTTCAGAAAAAAAGTCATATTCTTGGAGTCGTGGAGCAGAGTGTATATAAAATCACTCGCTGGCAGGCTTACATATTCTTTTGCAGATTTATTTTTTGTGCAATGGAAGAATGAATTAAAGAATTATCCTAAAGCAGTTTATGCTGGGAGGTTGGGTTAGAAGATGATATTTGTGACTGTGGGTACAGGAAAATTTGATGAACTGATAAAAAAAATAGACATGACCGCTGCAAACATAAATGAGAAGATAATTTCACAAATAGGAAAAGGGGATTATATCCCAAAAAACGCGGAATATTTTAGATTCAAGCCAAGTTTAATGCCTTATTACAGGAAAGCCCGCCTGATAATCTCTCATGGAGGAGCAGGTACAACTTATGAACTACTTGAGATGGGCAAGAAAATAATTAGTCTAGCCAACCCAAACAGGACTGATGTGCATCAGGAAGAGATTCTCAAAGCACTTTCAAAGGATAATTATTTGATATGGTGCAAAAATCCTGGGGAATTGGAAGAAACAATCAGGAAAGCAAAGGCATTTCAATTTAGAAAATATACCCCGCCAGAATGCAAAATTGCTGAAAAGATAAGGGAGTTTCTGAAAAAATGTGCGGCATAATTGGAGTTTACAGCAGGAATATTGACAGGGAAAAAGTCAAGAAAGCAACTGAAAAAATGCATCATAGGGGTCCTGACGGCTCTGATTATTTCTTTGACAGTGATATTGCCCTCGGGCATAGGAGGCTTGCAGTAATTGACTTGAGCGAGAACGCAAAGCAGCCGATGTGCAACGAGGACAAGAGTTTGTGGATTGTTTTTAACGGCGAGATTTACAATTTTCAGGAGCTGAGAAAAGAGCTTGAGAAAAAGCATGAGTTCAAGAGCAAAAGCGATACTGAAGTGATACTTCATGCATACGAAGAATGGCATGAGGAATGCCTGCAAAAATTCAACGGGATGTTTGCATTTGCAATATGGGATACAAAAAAGAAAGAGCTTTTTATTGCAAGGGACAGGGCAGGAGTAAAGCCCCTGTATTACTATCTCGACAGGGAAAATTTTATTTTTGCATCTGAAATAAAGGCTATTCTTGAGTTTGATATCAAGAAAAAATTGAACAGAGATATACTTTATGATTTTTTTAATTATGGGATTCTTGTTGGGGATGAAACCCTTTTTGAAGGCATAAAGACAGTTCCTCCTGCGCATTATTTTACTCTAAAGAAAAACAAGCTGTCTGTAAAAAAATGGTGGGATATTGAGTATAAGGCAGAGCAAAAATCAGAAAGCGAATGGATTTCAGAGTTGAGAAGCCAGATAGCGCAAAGCGTGCAGAAAAGAATGATAAGCGACGTGCCTATAGGCGCATTCATATCAGGGGGCATAGATTCCGCATGCATTGTTGCGCATATGAAAAAAATTTCAGAAAATGTAAAAACTTTTTATGTTTGTTCAGGAGATGCAGAGGAAAGAAAAAGCGCTGAACTGACTGCAAAATATTTTAATACAGAGCATAATGAAGTATTTGTCTCGGCAAATGAATTCGCAGATAATATCAAAGAGATGATATGGCACTATGATGCGCCATTGCCATGGCCATCAGCAATCCCCTTGTATTTTGTCTCAAAATTAAGCAGAGGCAAAGCAACAGTTGTACTTACTGGGGAGGGCTCTGACGAGATTTTTGCAGGTTACAACAGATATTCACTTATTGACCGGCTTTCCAAAGCAAACAGCAGAATAGGATTCATTCCAAAATTCCTGAAAAACAGCTCATTTAAGATCTCTTCTGCAATTTTTCAGGATGTAAGGTACAGAAAAAATCTGGACATGCTTTTCAACGGATTTAATTTTGATTATGCAACAGGCGTAAATGCGATAACTTCTGAAAGAAAAGAATTGCTGAGGAATATAGAGGAAAAGCATCCTTTAAGGGAAAAAGTTGAACAGATATTCAAGGAAAAACAGGCAGATTTTGTCAGCAGGCTGCTGTATCTTGATTTCAGGACATACTTACAGGAGCTTCTTGTAAAACAGGATAAAATGGGCATGGCTGCATCAATAGAAGCGAGAACGCCTTTCTTGGATTATAATTTAATTGAACTCGCTGCAAAGATGCCTTCCTCAATTAAGCTGAATAATGGAACAGGTAAATACATATTAAAAAAAGCAATGGAAACTATCCTTCCGAAAGAGATAATCTGGCAGAAGAAAAAAGGGTTTCCTGTGCCGATTGGGCTGTGGTTCAGGAGGGAATTAAAAGGCTTCCTTGAAGAAGAGCTTCTCACAGAGAGCGCTGCTCTGGATTATTTTGACAAGGATTACATTAAAAAAATAATAGAGGGGCAGAAAAGGCATAATTATTCCCTGCAATTATGGGCAATGTTAAATTTCAAGCTGTGGCATGAGCAGTTTATTGAGCAATAAAATGAAACAAGCAAAGCAGCCTTCAATTGCAGTGATAATAACAACATGGAACTATCCAGAGATAGACCGATGCCTTTTATCCTTAAAGAAAGAGCAGAAAGATTACAAAAATCTCAAGGTTATTGTAGTGGATAATGCTTCAAAGCAAAATGAGGCAAAAAGGATAAGGAAAAAATTCAATGTTGAAACAATAAGAAACAAGGAAAATTATGGGTTTGCAAAAGGCAACAACATAGGCATCCGATATGCGCTGAAAAAATTCAAGCCAGATTATCTATTTCTTCTGAATGATGATACTGAAGTCAGGAGCAATGCAATAAAAAAGATGGTTGAATTTGCAGAGCAGAATGAAAGTGCAGGCATCATTGGATGCAAGCTTATTTATCCAGACAACAGAATACAGCATGCAGGCGGGTGGATTAAGCCTTACGGCATGGGGCATTATGGCAACAGGGAAACAGACAAAAGACAGTATGATAAAACAAGGGAAGTTGATTATGTAACAGGAGCTGCATTCCTCATCAAGAGAGAAGTAATAAACAGGATAGGATTGCTTGATGAAGCTTTTTCTCCATATTTCAGGGAGGAAGTTGATTTCTGCTTCAGGGCAAAGAAAGCAGGATACAAAATTTTCTATTATCCCCAATCAACAATAGTGCATTACACTTCAATGTCAATCAGAAGAAGAGTCAGGGCGTACACTTTTTTTGTTTTTGAAAGGACAAGATTAAGGCTTGCATTGCTGAATTTCCCTGTTTCATGGCTTATTCCTTTTGAAATTGCCTCTCTTGCATTCATTTTTGTCAGCAAGAGAGATGAAAACATGAAATTAGGCATTGGCAATCTTGCATTTAACTGGGATTTTCCAGTCAAACTTGCAATTTCATTGTGGGCGCATTTATTCACACTAATCAAATTGCCTGAAATCTTAAGCAAGAGATTTGATAGAACAAAAAAAATTTGGTACTAATCTGTTGCTTGGTATTTATAAGCCTATCCAACGCTTGTTCTTTAATGTCCATTTGATTGTTTTAGCCAAGCTGCCCTCAAAGTCCATTGGCAGCTTCCATCCCATCTTTTCCATTTTTTCTCCAGACAAGGCATAGCGAAGGTCATGCCCTGGACGGCTTGAATGAAAATCCACCATTTCATAGTCCAAGGGCTTTCCTACAATTTTGGCTATGAATCGGGCCAATTCCAAGTTGCTAACCTCTTTCTCACCAACAATATTATACTTGTCTCTGGTTTTTCCTTTATCAAGCAGGAACATTATGGCAGAGGACACATTTCGTGCATGTATCCACATTCTGGAGCCGGATTTTGTCTTAGTGGCATCAGAATGAATCAAAACCTTTTCACCAAGCAAAACCTTCTTGATTGTCATTGGGATAAATTTTTCAGGATGCTGCCTTTCACCAAAAACATTCATAGTATGGGTGATAAAAATAGGCAGTTTGTAGGTATTAGCATAAGCAAGGCAAAGTTCCTCGCCCCCAGCCTTGGTTGCAGCATAAGGATTGCTTGAATTATACCTGTCCCATTCCTCAAAAAAATTATTTTCTGGTGCAGGCCCAAAAACTTCATCAGTTGAGAAATAAACCATTTTCTCCAAATTTTGCTGTTTTTTTGCAAAATTGAGGATATGCATTGTTCCCAAAACATTAGACATTACAAACGGCTCTGGGTCTTCAATTGATCTGTCAACATGCGTTTCAGCCCCAAAATGGATAATATAATCCAAGCTTCCAATTTCTTTCTCTATCCCCTGCGGCAATGGCTTTGAAAAATCAGTTGCAAGGGTCATAACCCTCTTCTCATCAAAGCAGTTTATGTCCCTTAACCTGTCAAAACCGCTTGAGGCATAGTTTAATTTATCGAGAATAACCATATTATAATCTGTATTAAGCAGCAAATGATTGACAAAATGGTGCCCTATGAATCCCGCACCACCCGTTATAAGCATCTTCATTTTCTTTTTTTAGCTGAGCAATAAAATATTTATAAATCCTGTGAACTTCCAATCAGCATGCAGGCAAAAAACAGGAAACCAAAGATTGCAGTGCTGGCAACATTCTTCTGGCCGGTTTCAGGGGATGTTGAAGATTATCCCTATAACATCGCAAGAATGCTCAAAGAGGCAAAAAGGAATTTTGAAGTGCTGACTCCTAATATATGGCCTGACGGCAGAAAAATTGCAAGGAAAACTGACAATTACAAGGGCATTCCAATAAAAAGATTTCCAGTTTTTGCAAGCATAACCTGGTTTACAAAGCTGTGGTTCCCAAAATTTGGCAAAGATACAGAGATTATTCACTGCTGCGGGGGATACAGGCATCCGCATATGTTTATTGCATTCCTGAGGAGAGGCAGAGCAAAATTCCTTCTTTCGCCTTTCTATCCAATGCATCCAAGAAAAAATCCATTGATAAAAATTGCAGCAGGGCTGATTGATTCCACAATCGGCAAGTATGTTATTTCCCATTCTGCATGCTGTTTCGCCGAGACAAAACAAGAAGCAGAATGGCTGGAAAAGCTTGGGGCAAAAAAAGTAGTCATACTTCCTAATTCCCTGCCTAACAGGAGTTTTGTCATGGGGAATTCGGTAAAATTCAGGAAAAAGCATGGCATTAAAGGAAAAATGCTTTTCTCTCTCGGCAGGCAGGTGCCTATAAAGAATTTTGAGGAAATCATCAGCATTATGCCGCAGCTAAATGCAACACTTGTGATTGGCGGAGAAGAAACTGGCTACACAAAAAAATGCATGAAGCTTGCAAAAGAATTGAATGTTGAAAAGAGAATAATCTGGGCAGGATTTATGAATTCTGAGCAAAAAAGGGATGCATACACTGCCTGTAACATCTACATCTGCAGCAGCATACGCGAATCTCTCGGTACAACTGTTCTGGAGGCAATGGCGCAAGGCAAGCCGGTAATCGCGACAGATGCTGGAGGCATCCCTGAAATTGTTCCTGACAAGTTCTGCATTTACAAACAGGGCAATAAAGATGAACTAATTCAAAAGGTAAATGAACTTTTCAAGAATGAAAAACTTGCTTCAAGGATAGGCAAAAAAGGAAAGGAGAAAGCGCAGAAATATCGTTTTAGCATAATGAAGTCTGTTTATCTCAAAACATTAGAAAATTTGGACAACCGAAAGCAATAGAATAATTTATCATTAGATTTTTAAAGCTGTTATCTCCAGTCAGAGTTATGATTGAGAAAGTCCTTATTACCGGTGGGGCAGGATTTATTGGAATAAATCTTGCAGAAAGAGTGATTAATGAAGAGAAGCATGCAGTGATATTGGATAATCTCAGCAGAGCCGGAACAGAAAAGAATATTGAATGGCTCAAGGCAGAATACAAAGACAAATTCACTTTTCTTAAAGCAGATGTCAGGGATGCGAATGCAGTGAATAATGCAGTTAAGGATGTGGAAGGCGTGTATCATCTTGCTGCACAGGTTGCAATGACTACCTCTGTTGATAATCCCAAGGAAGATTTTGACATAAATGTCCTAGGAACAGTCAATGTTCTTGAGGCAGTCAGAAAAAATAATCCAGAAGCATATGTTGTATTTAGTTCAACAAATAAGGTTTATGGCGAGATGAGCGACATAAAGGTTATAGAGGAAAATAAGAGATACTGCTATAGAGACACTGAGGGCATCAATGAAAACCAAAATCTTGATTTCCATGGGCCTTACGGATGTTCCAAGGGTGCAGCAGACCAATACATCAGGGATTATGGGAGAACCTTTGATATTAATACAACTGTTTTCAGGATGTCCGCGATTTATGGCCCGCATCAAATGGGCTGCGAGGACCAAGGATGGGTTGCATATTTAAGTGCTTCAGCCCTGCTTGGCAAGCCGATAACAATATATGGAGACGGCAAGCAGGTAAGGGATATTCTGTATGTAAGCGACCTATGTGATATCTACAGGAAAGCAGCGTACCACAATCCCAAAGGCAAAAATAAGATATATAATCTCGGCGGGGGGGAAACAAACTCACTTTCAATCCTTGAATTAGTAGACCTGCTTGAAAAGCGCTTCAACAGAAAGATAGATTGCAGTTTCAGCGATTGGAGGATTGGAGACCAAAAGGTGTATGTAACTAACATAAGCAAATTGAACAAAGAATTCCAGTGGAAACCCCAGATTTCCAGAGAGGAAGGGGTTGAAAAGCTTATTAGATGGATTGAATCCAATAGGGAAATTCTTGAGAACACCGGGCTAAGATACCGGAAATAAATTATTCTCCAATTTTAATTCTGATTTTTGGTAACTTTTATAAATAAAAAAGGCATCTCCATTGAATGAAGAAGGGAGAATCGGGCAAACCAGAATTGTCAGTCATTATTTCTGCGTTGAATGAAGAGAAAGTTGTAGAGCCGCTTTTAATTAAAGTTCTAGGGATATTAAAAAAAAGCAGGATAAACGCAGAAATTGTTTTTATGGATGACCATTCAACAGACAGCACAGGAAAGATAGTTGACAAAATTTCAGAAAAAGACAGAAGAATCAGGGTAATACACCGGAAAGGAAAAGTTGGAAGTGAAAAAGGTGGTGTTGGAAACTCAATAAGAGATGGATTCAGGAATGCAAGAGGGAATTATGTGCTGTATATGGACTGCGATTCCCACAACCCTAAATATATCCCCCTGTTCTTCAAGCACAGAGAAGATGCAGATATAATAATCGGTTCAAGGTTTATCAAAGGCGGAAGCGCTGAAATGCCATTTTCAAGATGGATTGCAACAGGCTCTTTCAATCTGCTCCTGAAATTTCTGTTCAATTGGCATTTAAGAGATTTTACAAGCGGCTACAAGCTGTATTCAAAAAAAATGCTTGATAAGATTAAAATTGAAAGCAAAGGATTTGGCATACATGCTGAAGTGCCATTAAAAGCGCTTGTCTTGGGCTACAAAATAAAGGAAATCCCGATACATTATGACAAGAGTTACAAAAAATCAACGCTTAATTACAAAAGGGAGTTTGTATCTTACATCCAGCCAGTAATCTTGGCATTAAAGATGAAATTAGGTTTCTAAGGGATGGAAAACAAGGAGATATCCCTCTCCTGAGCCAGTATTTTCAGGGAACAGTTAGGCATATCCATTTGAAGTGCATTTGAGACAATAAGTTTTGTTGCATTAAGGGAATGCAAATTGTTTAGCAGATTTTGGCAGTTTTTTGTTCTTAAATCTTCCCTGACAGCATAAAGCAAATCAAAATACTTTGAATCTGCTCCCTGAATTACCCAGCCAGAGGGAGTTGAAAGATTGTAATAAATAGCTGCATAAGAATAAAATGCAAGCGAAGAAGTTGGATAAGGGACATTCTCAATAAGGAATTTATCATTGATTTCAAGATTTGACAGCAGGGATTTTATTTCATTGTCAACAGGATTATTTCCCCTGAAATTAGGGACTGTAATAACTGAAGCTAGGATGAATATTATGGGCAAAAGCAGCAAGGACAGTTTAAGCAGCTTGGCCAGTTTTCCATATGCATTAAATGGGGTTCTTATCAGAAACAAAAAAGTGAAGAATATGAAGAACATGTTGTAAGAGTCAGGATACGGGCGGTTAAGTATTGGAATGTAGAAAATGAGTCTGCTGATATATAATACGCTTGCAATAATGATGCCTGAATAGAAGATCAGTTCTTTTTTAAATCGCCAGTCTTCTGTGATTTTTACATTCCTAAAATAGAAAAATGCCGTCAGCCACATTGAAATAGGCAGGACAAACGACACAATATTATCATAAAGGAAATTCTTGAAGTCAAAAAGCCTTGCAGTGCCGTAAAAAGACTCAAGAGAAGAGGCATTTGCAGTGAAGATAAAAGGAAAAAGCCAGAAGGATGCAAGCAAAAGCGATGCAGACATTGCCAATACAAATTTTATCTTGTCTTTTTTGTATTTCAGCAGGAAGAATGGGGGAATTATTATCGCAGAGAGGATTATCCATGAGGGATGGGCAAGGAGTATCCCTGCAAAAATCACTGCCAGAGCAGCAATCCATCTCGGCTTTATTGGCTTGTCCTTAAGATAAAGCAGCAGAGCAAAAAAAGCGATAAACAATGTCATGCCTGTCAGCTCAGTCATTCTTCCAAGTTTTATGAAATTGCCCACAGCAACAGGATTTGCATAAAATGCAAGATAGAAGAAAAATATTTTATAAAATGAAATTTTTAGTATTTTTCCAATAAGGATAAAGAACAGCAATCCTAAAACATAGAGGAGTATATGTGAAATGAATGTTGCCAAGAGAATATTTTTCAGGACAATATAAAGGGGCAGCGTTAAAAAATACCATAAAATTGGATAATTCAAAAAAAGGCTATAGCCATTATACCAGTTCGGAACATTCTGATGAAAGCCATATTGCTTAAGAAAATGCAGCTGCCCGAGATGCACCGAGATATCATTATTCTGGTCCAGAGGGAATTGCCATATAATCTGCGACTGGTTTACAAGCTTGAACAGAAAGAACAATGAAAGGAGGATTATCGCAGGATAAAACCATTTTGCTTCTGAATTGACTTTTTTCTCAGCCATATGCAAAATAGTTCGTAAAGCTTTATAAAGTTTAAGAAACAATCAGCTAAAATGCTTGATGTCTGTGTTGTCGTTGATGTTGAAGGCTTTATCTCATTCAGGCAGGGCAATCCTTCATGGAATTTATGGCAAAAATTCAAGGGAAAAATTAACAATTTAATCAAGGGTATAAGATATGACAAGAATGGCTTTGAAAAAATTTACAAGCTCACAATTAAAAAGAAATTTCCATGCTCATTCATGCTTGTTGGCAGCTTGTTCAAGCCCAAGCATAATGCCCCAAGATTTATTGATTTTGGTTATCACACATTAAACCACAAGCCATTAACATTAATTTCTGATTCTGAAATGCATCGAGAGATAAAGAATATTTCTGGGGCAAAAAGCTTTTCTGCGCCAATGTGGATGATAGAAGATGCCAAAGAGCCAGGAAGAATTTTCAGGGCATTGAGAAAAGAGAAATACAAAATTGCTGTTTACAGGGGAAAAAATGACAAACATGAAAGCCAAATCAGCAAACCTATAATCAAGTATGGAATTAAATGTGTCTACACAAGCAACTGGTTTGATGGCGAAAGGGATTTTAAAGTAATGGAAATTTTAAATGAAATAGTCCAGAACTCAGGCAAAAATGCTGTTTACTGCATAACCACGCATGATTTCAGCAACAAAAAAATGAAAAATTTTCAGGTATTAATCAGCAAATTGAAGGAAATGGAGAAAAAGGGGATTATAAAAATAAAGAACCTTTCCCAGTTATAAAATGAAGGATGTTCAGGCAACAATAATAATTGATTTGGAAGGCAGGAATGCAGAGGACTTGCTTAAACAGGCAGACAGGAGCAGAAGAAAGAATATAAGCAAGGCGAAAGATTCTGGCTTGATTTTCAAGGAAGCTGACGAGCAGGAATTTCAGGAATATCACAGAATTTATAGCAGTGTCTGGAAAGATGGAGGAGTCAACCCTGAACCAATAGGAAAATTAATGCAGCATAAAGATTACAAGTTGTTTGTTGCAAAAAAGGATAAGAAAGTAATTGGCGGCGGACTGATTGAGATTCGGAAAGGGGGGATAAATTTTGTTGCGTTTGCCTCTTCAATGGAATATCAGGAAATGAGAGTTAATGATTTTCTTTACTGGAACTGCATTCTGTATGCCCTGAATAGAAAAATGAGATATGTTGATTTGGGGGGCTATCAATTAAAGCCAAGAGGGCATATGCAAGGGATAAATACTTTTAAGGAGAAATGGGGCGGCAGAATTGTGATGAGAGAAGTAAATGGCAATATTCTTTATCTTCTCGGCAGGAAAGCAATAAGGAATGTGCCTGCAGCAAGATGGCTTTGGGACAGAATTAAGGGCAGGCCTGTTTCAGCCAAGGACAAGAGAGAATAATTCAATCAATTCTGACTTTTTTCATCATCTTGTCAATCTCTTTCTGCATTCTTTCAAGGCTGAAATTTTTTGCTCGCTGCATTGCATTCCTGCTCATTTTTGACCTAAGCTTTTCATCTTCAATAAGCAGTTTTATCTTTTGTATTGCCTCATCTTTTGTGCTGAACAGAAATCCACTTTTGCCGTTTTCAACAGATTCCTTGTATCCCCCTTTATCAAGAAGAACAGGGACAGAGCCGAAAGCCATTGCTTCAACAGGAGTCATGCCAAAATGCTCAAGCAATGCAGGATACTTTTGCTCATTTACTCCAAGTCCTTTTGCCTGAATAAAGATTTTTGATTTTGCATATGCCGCACTAAGCTCCTTATTGCTTGGATTTGTTACAATCTTCACAGGATATCCCTGGGCTAACTCCCTGAGCTCTTCAAGATATTTAGCTGAAGGCTCGCTGCCAAGAATCCAACATTCATAATTTTTAATGCCTGAATCATATACTGCCTTGAAGCATTCAATCACAAAGTTATAATTCTTGTCAGGAGTTAATCTGCCTGTACTTAAGATTATATTTTTCTTTGCAGGATTGATTTTTTTGGGGATATCTATTGGGGGGTAAATAACATCAGCATCAGCATTCCATTTCTTTTTCAGCCAGATCTTTGTATAATTTGAATTGCAGTAAATCGCATCATAGCTTCTTGCATAATTTCTAAACAAGGATTTCAAAATCCATCCCGCGCATGATTTCAGGAATTCCTGAAATGATTTTGCCTGTTTTGGCCACTTCAAACCGAAAAAATGGCAGTACATTATATTGAATTTTGCGGCAGGTTTTACAGAAGATATCGCGTCAGCATTAAAAAAGAGGTCATATTCCCTTGCAATACTCTCCACCCTTCTAGAACTTAGAAGAACAAGCAAGGCGGGATTAAGAAAAGCCTTTTCATAAAGATGCCTGAATGTTATGTTTGAAAAATCAACAGAATACATCTCTTCCAGCTTCTTCTTGTCTGCTGGAAACATGCTTAGGATATCCACATCATTGCTCTTTGAAAGATGCTCTGCTATTTTGCAGTTGAATTTCTGCCCTCCGCCGATTGCGTGCAAACACCAATCATAGAGGCATATTTTCATAGAAGCTTAGCGGCTTGCAAGTATAAAAACATTATTTACAGCAATTCCATAAGTAATTTAAACGATTTTTCTGGCTTTTTATAAGGGGGGAACAAAAGTTTAGAATAAAGCTCTTATTCAAAATGCAATCTGAACATCTGAGAAACATAATAAAAGTTGCAGAAAAAAAAGAAAAAAAGGTTTTATTTGTGAATCCGCAAAGGAGTACTGCAACATCCAGAGTTCCGCACATGGGCATAGCTATCCTTGCCTCAATACTCAAAAAAAGGGGGCATGACATTCTTGTTGTGGATTATAATCTGATACCCCGCGCCCCGCATATAACTTCTTTCATTGATAAGTTTAAACCAGATGTGATAGGTGTTTCAATATATACCGCCAATACAGGGGAAGCAGAGTTGATTCTTGAAGAAATCAACAATTTTAATAAAGAAATTCCGATAATTGTTGGCGGACCCCATCCCACCCTTTATCCTGATGAAATGCAGGAGGACAAAAGAGTGGATTACATTGTTATAGGCGAGGCTGAACTGACTGTTATTGATGCTGTTGAAAATGCAAAAAAAGAGGATAAGGCGGTAATAATAAGAACAACAGAGATAGTCAACCCCGAAGATGTGCCTTTCCCGGAATATAGGGTTTTTTACAAATGGGAGTATATTCGGGCATATTCTATAATGACTTCAAGAGGCTGCCCTTATCGATGCAGTTTCTGCCCTGTTGTTTCTGTATCCGGCAAATTATGGCGCCCGAGGAAGCCTGAAAGCTGCATTAGAGAAATAGAACACGCAATGCAAACAATTGCTCCAAATCTCCATATTCTCGTACAGGATGACAATCCGCTTGTAGACAAAGAAAGATTTTACAGATTTCTAAAGCTCTATGCAGAAAAGATAAAGTTAAGGCTGGATATAACCAATATAAGGGCGGATGATGTGAATGAAGAGCTGCTTGTCTCTCTTAAAAAAGCAAACTGCAATGCTGTTGGATTGGGTGTGGAACATGCGCATCCTGAAGTGTTCAAGCAAGTCAACAAGGGGGAGACCCTCGAACAAATTGAGAAAGCCGCGAAGCTTGTCAACAAATATAAGATGCTGCTTAGCTTGGGTTTTATTATTGGCCTACCTGGAGATAATCTAAAAAGAATAAAGGCCTCAATAAAATTTGCTCAAAAATTAAAGCCCGACTCAATATATTGGAATATAGTAATGCCCTACAAAAGCACGCCAATTCGTGAGTGGTTTGAAAAGAATGGTACTCTCTATAATGAGATAGGGCACACATCCCTTGCAGAAGGAGATTTCAGGGCAAATGAACCTGTGGTGGAAACTCCAGACTTCACAAAAGAAGATAGAATAAAGGCGCACTATATGTGCTTGTTTGAAACAATAGACAGCAAACTTAAGCTTACCAAACTGCCCCAGATATTTTCAGAGGCGAGAAAGTACAACCTTTACTCCGAATTTTTTTATTGGCTGCCAAGGGGGATAATGCAGAATATAAAAATAAATTTAAGGGTAATACAAAAGGCGCATGCCTACTACCAAAGAGAAGGATTTAATGAACTGATAAAGAGGATAAATTTTCTTCGCAGCCAATAACCTCAATCAGGATTTCAGCAGAATATCCAGCCCTTTTGAGATTGGGATGGGAGAAATGCCCAAATCTCTCGTTGATTCGGATAAATCATATGGTTTATCTTCATTTCCTTTTATCCAGTCATAAAGAGTGGAATTTTTATTTAAAATCGTGTATGTCCTTGCCAAAAATAGGGCAAAAAATCTTGGCACAAAAATCATCAGGCATCTGCTCCCTGTTCTCTTTTTTATGAGCTTAAAAAGTTCCCCATAGGAAATTTGTTCAGAGATTATATTGTATACTTCCCTTGTAATTTTTTCTGCCTTGATTGAGTTGATTATTGCTCTCGCCACATCTCCTATGTAAACCGGCCTGATACGGACATGCTGGTAGCCAAAGACAATTTTTACTTTTTTATTTTTGATTTCCTCTACAAGGTCAAGAATGTGCCTCTTGCTATTTATTCCATACACCATATCCGGCCTTAAAATCACATAATTAAGCGAGGATTTCTTTACAATATCCTCTGCAAGCCTTTTGGTCTCGGTATAGGGGCTGTTAAAATTACCCAAAACAACTGTTGAGCTGAGGAAAATAAACTTTTTGATTTTGATTTTTTCACAAAGCAAAACCAGATTTTTAGTGCCTTTAACATTTACCTTATAGAAATCTTCATAATTCAGTCCATCAGAAATATTTGCCAGATGAACCACTATATCCCCCTGCCTTAATTGCTTGCTTATTCTTTCTGTATCTTTAATCTCTCCTATTAGAAATTTCAGGCTTTCGGATTTCCTGAAGATACTGGCCTGCTCTTTTTTCCGTATAAGGCAGACAACATTCATTTTTTGGGATATTAATTCATTAACAAGGTGCTTTCCAATGAATCCAGTCGCGCCAGTGACAAATATTCTTCTTTTCATCTTACAGGTAATCATTAGTCGCAAATTTTCCAGATTTGAACAAATTCATTGTTTTTTCAAATAAAGGCGTTATTCTGGGGAGTGCTATGATAACTTTGCTGCCGACGAGGATTATAAAATTTTTCATGAAATTTGCCAATGCCCTTTCTTTTAAGGCTGCACGCATCCTGCTCGCTGCTTTTTTGACTCTTAAATAACTTAAAAGCCTTTTAATCTCCAGATTAACCTCTTTTGGCTCTTTAAAATCATTATGAATCACTCCTGCATATCTTCTCACATCAGGCCAGGAATGCAAGGGGATGCCCTCTTTTAATCCAAGATTCCACAATTTTGTTTTGGGGTATGGCAGCATAATATGGCAGCCGATGAGCACCTTGTCTGCCGGAAATTGGAGCAGGAAATCTTTTATCTCTTTTATTGTTTCTTTTGTTTCATAAGGCGAGCCCACTATAAAACTCAAACCCGGAGTTATGCCAAATGAAAGCATGGTATTAACATTCTCCTTTACTACGCTTAAATCAGTTGATTCCTTGTTTAATGCATTAAGCACCCTCTTGTTCGCGGATTCTATGCCCATCTCCATCAGGACACATCCATTCTTTGCAGCTTCGATTATTCTTTTCTTGTTCCATAAATGCGGCCTGGTCTGGCATCCCCATTCTATCCGATATTTCTTCAAAATTCCAAGAAGCTTTCTGAACCAGGGTATGTCAAAGCCAAAACATTCATCAATAAAGTAAATATATCCCACTCCCAGCTTCTTCAATTTCCCCAAGTCCGCAGAAATTTTTTTTAGGCTTTTAAATCTCAATTTTCCCCTGAATCCCTCCCTGAAGCAGAAAATGCAGTCAAATGGGCAGCCCCTGCTTGCCTCATAGTAGGTTGTGATTTTTTTCCTGTCTTTTTTTGGGTACTCCGGGATTGAATAATTTTTAATGTCTAGAATTTCATAGGGCGCATCCACTTCATCAAGATTATTAACTGTTGCATAATCCTTGCTCACGTGAAATTTCTTGCCTTGCCATTCACAAACACCTTTTAATTCTCCTATCTTGTTTTTTATTATTTTTTCAATCAATTTTGCTGCTATCAAGTCTGGCTCTCCTCTAATAAGGTAATCAATATCCTTTGAGGCTATGCTTTCTGGCAGTACCGTGCCATGAGGGCCTATTACTATTATCTTTATTTGGGGGTTCATTGCCCTTACTTCTTGGACAATCTTTCTAGGCAGCTCACAGTCTATTGTCCCATCACGCCAGTAGAGATAAGAAGGAGCGGTATTTATGACTATTATTGATGCATCAGAAATTTCTGGCTTGAAATCCTGCAGATTTTTATCAGAGCCCCATAAGTCAATAATCTTAAACTCCAAATTTAATTTTTTAAGGCTACCGGCAATATAAAGCAGCTCAAGCGGAATGCCGCTGGTTATCTTGCTCATCCTACCCACTTTTTCCAAATGTCTCCAGTTAGGATTAAGCAGTAGGATTTTATTTTTCATTTTTGACTTTGACAGCATGAGGCAGAGATTTAAAAATTATTTATATGCTCTGTTAATAAAATTTTCTCTTATTCTAAAGATGTCCTTGAACATTCTCAGTGAATCTCCCAGAGGATTTACCTTGCTTCCAGCGGCATTTTTCCATACAATCGGCAGTTCCAGTATACTCATGCCCTGCTTCTTGGCTAAAGCCAATATTTCGACATCAAATGCAAATCCCCTTATTTTTTGTTTCTTGAATAGAGATTTGCAGTTCTTAAAGAGCTTAAATCCGCATTGTGTGTCCTGAATATCTGTACCTAAAACTATTTTTATAATGCCAATAAAAAGCCTGCCCAGCATTACCCTAAAAAATGGCTGCTTTCTGACGATTTTATGTCCAGGCAGAACCCTTGAACCTACAATGATATCATTATTTTTTACAAATTTCATAAAATTGCCGAGCTCTTCAATCGGCGTGCTTAAATCAGCATCGCAGAGCAAAGCCAGATTATTCTTCGCGGCAAGCATGCCTTTCCTAACAGCGTATCCCTTGCCTTGATTTTTGCTGTAAGTGATTATTTTTATTGCTTTTCCTTTAATCTTCCTGACAGCCTGCAGAGTATTATCTGTTGAGCCATCATTAACAACAATAATTTCTAATGAATAGTTTCTATGCTGGAGATAAGAAAGAATCAGATTTATAGTTCTTGAAATTCTTTTTTCTTCGTTGTATGCAGGGATTATTACTGATAAGCTATTCCCTTTTTTCTTCATAGGGGATATAATTTCCACAAGCAATTTAAACCTTTTTGTCACTTTGTCAAATTGCTTTGATAGGAAACGAAATGTTAATAAATCAAATTTTGTTCCTACTTTAAAGAACTAACAAAAATGGCATCTATGAAAGTCCTGCTGATAAACCCCCCTGAAACCTCTGAAAAGGGCAGCCTTACAGTTATAGGACTGCCATTGGGGCTTATGTATATCGGTGCGGTATTGGAAAAAAGCGGCAAAAATGTCAGCATATTTGATTCTATAACATTCAACAAAAGCGTCCAGACACAGGAATATTTTGGCAAAAGAATATTGATTGGCGCATCCTGGAAGAGAATAGAAGAAGAAATAAGAAAACAGCAGCCGGATATTGTCGGCATTTCAAACCATTTCAGCTCACAGTTTGAAAATGCGGTAATTGTCTCAAAAATAGCAAAAAAAGTCAATGAAAAAATAATCACTGTTGTTGGCGGCCCGCATGCTTCCTGCAAGCCACTAGATTTCCTTAATGAGAAAAGTATAGATTTTGTTATGATGGGGGAAGGAGAATATGCCTTTGATGAACTTGTCAATAGCCTTGAAAATAACAAAGATTTCTCAGGGATAAATAATCTCGCATACAGAAAAAATGGAGAATACATAATAAACCAAAAAAAAGAGATTGCTGAACTGGATAGCATCCCTTTCCCAGCTTATCATCTGATAAACATGAATAACTATTTCAGGATAAGCAGAAATCTTGGCAGGGTAAGCGCAGGAATCATAAAAGGGAAAAGAGTATCAGTGATAACTTCGAGAGGATGCCCTTACAACTGCTCTTTCTGTTCAATCCACTCCCATATGGGCAGAAAATGGAGGGCACATTCAGCAGAGTATGTGATTAAGCATATTGAATACCTTATCAGCAATTTTGCAGTAAGCCATATTAGTTTTGAGGATGATAACCTTGTTCTTGACACGCAAAGGCTTGAAAAGATACTGGACTGGATGAACAAAGAGAATGTTGGAATTACATGGGACACGCCAAATGGCATAAGGGCTGACAGGGTGAATTATGAAATCCTTAAGAAAATGAAACGGGCTGGATGCAGTTCGCTTAAAGTGGGTGTTGAATCAGGCGACCAGGATTTTCTAAATAGATTTGTCGGCAAAAATTTAGATTTAAAGAAAGTTGTTGAGATTGCAGATTCCTGCAAGATGCTTAACATCCCCTTAACCGGTTTTTTTATAATAGGATTCCCTGAAGAAACAAAAAGCAACATAAAAAATACGCTTGATTTTGCTTATATGCTAAAAAAGAGGTATTACGCGGATTCGGTTATCACAATTGCAATGCCCTTGATAGGAACGGAAATTTACAGGAGGAGCAAAGAAAAGAACTATCTAGTTAAGGGGCATAATCCCTCTGAATTTGGCAGCAAAGACAGTTTGGTCATAGAAACTGAAAATTTTAATGTTGATTACCTAAAATCAGAAAGAAACAGGTTCTACCAGAAAGTTATGCTTCTGCAAATTTATCAGTTCATCTTAAAGCCAAAGCTGCTCTTAAGATACAGCAGCCTACTGAAAAATCCAAAAAATACGCTGAATATAATCAGCTATCTCACAAAAAAATAAAATGGCAGAGAAAATAAATGGAATTAATGGAGAAATAGATATCCTGCTTGTGTATCCGCCTATTTCTGTAAATGAGAGGTATGCAAGGGATGTGGGGGATGTTGGGGGGAATTTGCCGCCTCTTGGATTAGCTATGATTGCAGCAGTGCTCAAAGAAAAGGGTTTCAAGATTATGATAATAGATTCAGTAGTTATGAATTACTCCTCCAAAGATATTCTTCATATCATAAAAGAAAGAAAACCTAAAGCAGTGGGAATTACTGCAATGACTCCTAATTATCATCGGGCTAAATCCCTTGCAAATGAGATAAAAAAGGAGTTTCCAGACATACTTTTGATTATTGGGGGGCATCATGTGACTATAATGCCTGAAAAAGTTGTTGAAGAATCAGATTTTGACATTGCAGTGCTTGGAGAGGGAGAAATCACTTCAATTGAAATTTTAGAGCTCTACAAATCATTTAACTATAATCCTAAAAAATTACTTTCAAGCGAGAAACTAAAAGAAATAAATGGAATCGCATTCAGAGATGAGAAAGGCATAACTGTAAATAAGGCGAGAGAACTGATAAAGAATCTTGATGAACTGCCTTATCCTGCAAGGGAGCTGCTGCCTATGAAAAGATATCTCCCTCTGCCAAATCAGTATAAAAGAAAGCCTGTGGTTCATATGGTTGCAATAAGGGGCTGCCCTTACAACTGCTCTTTCTGCTCAAACAACAAGGTTTTTGGAAGAAAAATAAGAGCAAGAAGCCCTGAAAAAGTTGTTGAAGAAATTGTTTACTCAATGAAGAAATATGGCGCTAAAGAGATATCTTTCTGGGATGACATGATGACCACAAATAGGGAATGGATGAATAAATTCTGTGACTTGCTGATTAAAAACAAAGTTGATATCACTTGGACATGCTATGCAAGGGTTGACTCTGTTGATGAACCCTTGCTGAAAAAAATGAAGAAGGCAGGATGCTGGAACATCTTCTTTGGATTTGAGTCCGGAGTTCAGGAGCTGCTTGATAATATAAACAAGGGTATAACCCTCAAGCAGATTGCAGAGGCAAATCAACTATGCAAAAAGATAGGCATTGAAGTTCGGGCAAGTTTTATGATTGCGCTTCCTGGAGAAACGCCTGAACTGGCAAGAAAAACAATTGAATTTGCCAAGAAATTGAATCCAGATTATGCACAGTTCTGCATTACAACACCCTACCCGGCAACAGCGTTGTATGAAAATGCAAAGGATTACGGCACACTGACAGAGGATTTTTCAAAATTTAATATCTGGGAGCCTGTTTTTATCCCTAAAGGATACAAGAATGCAGAGCAAATTAGGGAGATTGAAAAAAAAGCTATGCGGGAATTTTATATAAGACCGGAGTATATCCTATCAAGAATAAGGAAGATTAATTCTCTTGAAGATATAATAAGATATCTTAAAGGGCTTAGATTCCTGCTAGGATTTATCAGCAAGCCAAAAAAGTGATTATTTCTTTGTAAATGCCTGAACCGCTTCAAGCGAAAAAATAAAAGGAAGATTTACCGGAAGATTAAACTGCTCTGCAACAGGCAGGTTAAATTCTTTTTTCATTTTTACTGGAGAGAAAGAGTTTACATGATCCTGCGCTTTTGCTGGAGTTATGCCCATTAGAAATCTCGAAATTATCAGATTTAACTCATTGGGATAGCTCACTATGATAATCCCCTTGTTTTTTGCCGCATTTTTCAGATTGGAAACTGCTTGGTTATAGTCAAAAATATGCTCTAAGGCATCTGAACAGATTATAATATCAAAATATCCCTTGGGAAACTTTAATTTTGTAATGTCCTGCATTGAAATCTTTGCTTTTCCTTTTAATCTCTTTTTTGTTGAAGACAAGGCAATTTTTGTCACATCGACACCATAAAGCTTAAGCTTTGGATTTTTTTGATAAATTGCCTCAAGCAAGTGCCCTTCACCGCAGCCAGCATCAAGCACCTTCAAGTTTGCTTGTTTTTCAGGAATAAAGTGGAGAATAGAATTCAGCCTTTGGTTATGGAAAAATCTGACAAGAAAATTCTTTGAATTGTAAAGCTTATTCATATGCTCTTTCTCCATTACAAGATGGCTTGCCATGCTCCCATAAAATATTTTTGATATATAAATTTTAGTAATATTAATAAATCACTAATCCTGATTGGAAATATGAAGTTAGATTACAAAGGGGCGGTTATCTCTGTTATAGCCCTGGCGGTAATTATCCGCCTTACCTTGCTATTTATTGCGCCAATAAGCATGTTCGCGGATCCTGTAATAAGATATCTTCCAAATGCAGAGAAAATCCTGCACTGGAATTTTAATTTTTATGATTTTCCCCTGCTCATAATACTAGAGGCATTCTGGATGCTATTTCTCAAGGGCAACCTGCTCTGGATTGCCTGGAAATCTACTTCATTAATCTTTTTTATTGCCATTCTTTTTCTGCTGCCCGCGACATTCAGAAGATTCAAGCTTAATAAAAAAGAGCAGATTATTGCCCTTTCCTTATTTCTTTTTTCAACTTGGACTTTGTTGCTTAGCGTTACAATAATGCAGGAGATGATTATTGCCTTTTTTGTTCTGGCATTATTCTTAAGTTTGGAGGAATATATAGAAAAGCCCAAAGGCAAATGGATTTTTGCCTTAATCTCCCTGACATGCCTGATGATTTTGGCAAAACAAACAGGATATATACTCACAATGGGTTTCGGGCTTTACATACTTGGAAAAAAGGCAGAATGGAAAATAAAGATTAAATCTCTTCTTTTTATAGCAACAGGCGCTTTACTTACCTTGTTCTGGCCAATTAAAAACTATCTGACAACTGGGAGGGCGTTCATAGGCGTTACCCTTAATCCGGCTTCATTGCATAGCTTAAAAGAATATTTTGCTTCATTTATTCTTGCATACCATTATTTCTGGGAGATCCCCCTGCAAACAAAAGTTTCATTCTCTGGAAGCCTTGCTTTTATCTACAGTATTTATTATCTTGGGGCACTTATCTTAACAGCAGGACTTTCTCTTATGATAATCCTTGCCTTGTTTAAATATAGCAGGAAGTATAAAGAGCATATTTTGCTTATGCTGCCGTTACTTGCATTTACGTTTATTTACTGGACTTTTCTGCTTCTATTAAGCGGGGATGCCGGAAGATACACCTTTCCCTTATGGATTTTCCTTTTCATTTTCACAGCAAAGTTTATTGAAAGCATAAAGAGCATTAGAGCAAGGCAGATTTGCTATGGAGTTGTTATCTTGTTCTGCGCAGTTTCAACTATCTCTGCTTTTGGAATAGCAGGGCATATGCATCAAATTGACAGCCAGATTCTGGACGTAAATGCTGTATTAAAGCAGCAGAATGCAACAGGCACATTCATAACGAATGACGAGTTTACAAGCTCTGCTTTAGCTTATTATCTAGGGCAGCCCGTTATATTCAACTTGAAAAGAAATGTCCTTGATACAAACATCCAGTGCCAAGGCGAAAGCATTTTTGAATCAGAAAATTTCAGGGTTTTCTATGAGGAAGGAGATTACAAAATCTGCAGGAGTTAACTCGCATTCATAAGCTTTAAAAGAATATTTTTAATATTAATATATGCTATCCAACGTAAGCAAGAAGGAAGAAAAAATAATCCTTTTTATAAGAAAAGAGCCGTTACTGCCTGATTTTGGGATATTCAAAAGGCTGAATGCATTCTATTGGAATTTTATTTTTAATTTTTGTATATTAAAGGTTATAAACAAATACAAAAATAGAAATCTGCTAATTGTATCGGACTATCCAAACCAAGTTGAACTCGAGAAGAGGGGTATTAAATCTAAGGCTTTTGGGGATTATGCAAGACATTATGAACAAGACAAGAGATATCTTGAATGCAAAGAGTTGATTACTAAATGGTCCAAATTTGACAATATAAAAAAAATTTTAAATTACAAGGGGATTGACTTATGGTATGCTTTGGAAGAGGAATTTTCTTTTTGGCTTATTACAGTGTTATATGAGACAATTGTATTAAAAAGGATAGTAGAAATAGAAAAACCTGGTACCATACTCCTAAACAGCAGAAGAAGTGTAACAGGGAGATGTTGTGAATCTATTGCAAAAAAAAGGGGCATTGTGATAAATTCCTATTCTAACAAATTTGGGGATTATGCTGCGGAGGTTATAAGGAATTTGATAAAAGGATATTCTTTTGCAGCGAGGTTCTATAAAATGCCCGGAATGATAAGGAGAGAGTTTGTCAAAACAGGAAATTTAAGCAAAATAAAATGCAAAAGAAATAATATACTAATTCTGGGGTTTGACAAATTGTATTACAGCAGGATAGAAAACGTTGTAAAAGAGCTCCTGAAATCAAGGGATAATAATGTTGTAATGGTAACTACCAAAACAAATATGCAGGATGAACTGAAGAATCAGGGATTGAATTATGTTTCTTTCGGGGATTTTCTAAATCAAAACATGAAAAAAGACATAAACGAAAAAAATAGGGAAGTAGTTGGCTTATGGAAACGCCTTGAAAAAGATAAGGAATTTTGCAAGTTGTTAAGTTACAAGGGAGAAAATTTAGAAGAAGTGATAAAAAAAGACTTGGAGTTCTATTTTTGCATAAAATTCAAATGGATTATGCACTATATAGAAACATCAAAAGTGCTTATGGATAAATTAAACATAAATTTAGTAGCAACTATCTGCGATTTTATAACTCCTACAAGATCTGCAGTAATGGCTGCAAAATCAAAATCAATTCCCACGCTTATGGTTCAGCAGGGGCTGCAAGTAGATGATTCTGGAAGATTTTTCATTCCATTGACCTGCGATAAAATAGCATTATGGGGTCCTGCCGATAAGGAGTACATGGGAAGATGGGGTATAGCGGACAGCAGACTTATTGTTACGGGAAGTTCTTTGCATGATTCTATCTCTATTAAAAAAATATCTACAAAAAGAAAAGAGGAATTACTTGAAAAGTTAGGATTAGACGGAAACAAGAAAACAGTTCTGCTTGTTTCACAGGCATTTGAAGGCATATGGGGGGAAAATACAAGAAAAAGATTGATAGAATTAGTAGTGAACACCATCAAGAACCGCAAGGATATGCAACTGATAATAAAACTCCATCCGAGAGAAGAGGAAGAAATGCCTAAGAAAATAGTTGAGAAATATAACCCCAAAAATGTTGTTATAACTAAAAAAGAGTTTGATATTGACGAACTTATAGATTTATCAGATGTTATGGTTACGTTAGAATCCACATGTATATATGACGCAATTCTTCTAAGAAAGCCAGTTATAAGTGTCAATTTAATTAAATTTCCGGAACAGGTAGCTTACGTAAAATCAGGGGCTTGCATGGGGGTCTATCAAGATAAAGATTTTAAGAATGCTCTCAAGACTCTATTTAGAGGGAAGATGAATAAGAAATTTGAAGAAGGCAGAAAGAGATTTATTGAAGACTATTTCTATAAAACCGACGGCAAAGCAAGTGCAAGGGTTGCAGAATTAATATACAAGATGATTAAAGAACAAAGATAATTATTTTTCTTTTAAGTATCTCGCACAGTCATATCTGCCTAATTCCAGGGGATTGTCTAAATTGGTGTTATCATGCTCCTTGATTGTATATCCTGCCTTGAATCCCAATTCCTTAAGGATTCGCAAAGTGGAGAGATTGTAGTCCCCATGAGGATAAGAAATATACTTTGGCTTGTAACCAAAAAAATCATCGAATAACTCGACTGATTTGCTGAGTTCTGCAAACTGCTCTTTAGGAGTCAATTTTCCAAGCCATTTATGATTAAGCCCATGAATTCCCATGTCCATCCCTTGTTTCTCAAGCAGTTTAATCTCTTTTTTGTTCATGTACATCTTATCAAATTCCTTCTCTTCATCAAAAAATTTGTTGAATACTTTGCCCAAGAAAGATTCTATTTTATCAGGAGTTCCATAATCCAGGGTATATTTTAAGTTTGCCGTAAGGACATCATCATAGATTGAAAGAGCCCTATTCTTATTCCATAATTCCTGTATCCTTTTGTCCGGCTTAATCTTATGGGATTCATCAGAAATCTTATTGAATTCTTCAGTAAACTTCTCTACCCCTATTTCTGCAAGCAAATAGTGCCTTTTCTGGACTGCAAGAACTTTCTTTGAACCTGAAAGAATGCTGCATGGCAAAAAGAAGACTGCTTTTGCCGAAAATTTATTTAGTACTGGAATAACATTATATGAATCTTTTAAGCCATCATCAAAAGTTATTGTGCATGTCTTCTCAGAATTATCTTTGTTTAATAGTTCTGTGAGCGTAATCAATTTATAATCCCTCGAGAAAAAGGAAATTTGGCTTTCAAATTGTTTTGGAGTAAGGGCATGCATCCTTTGATTATCCCTTATGTAATGGTAAACCACAGAGATGTTTTCCATAAGTATAGTAACCGTTTTTAACAAGCTTTTTAAACCTTTCTCAATTTTCCGAATATAAATATCCTTTTAAGAGTATAATCAAATGGACAAACAAAAGATTTTGCTGATAAATCCCCCTATAAGGGAGACAGCCCCGCCTGCAATGTTCCCTTCCGGTTTGGGGTATATAGCCGCAACTCTCCTTGAGCATAATTATGACGTTAATGTTCTTGATATAAATGGTTATAGATATGACAAAGAAACTGTAAAGAACAAACTTAGAGAATTAATCTGGAATAAAGGCTTTAATATTCTGGGCATAGGCTGCCTGATAACCTGTTATAATTATGTGAAGTGGCTTATAGCGATAATCAGGGAAATTGACCCAAAAACAAAAGTGATTATTGGGGGGGGCATTGGAAGCTCAATCCCAGAACTATGCATTGAAAAACTTAAAGCAGATATCGCTGTGATAGGGGAAGGAGAAATAGCAATAATAAATCTCCTGGAAGCATTAGAAAAGAACAAGGATTTATCTGAAGTAAATAGCATCTGTTTCAAGGAGGATGGCAAAATTATCAAAACCCCAAAGGAGTGTAGAATAAAGGATATTGGCATTCTTCCTTTTCCAGCTTGGCACTTATTTGCAATGGAAGAGTACATAAAGAATCAATTTGAAGTCGAAGCAATAATGGAGATGAAAAAGAACAGCATCAATGTGATAGCGGGCAGGGGATGCCCATACCACTGCACATACTGCTATGAAACATTCGAGCATTACGCCACAAGGAGACCTGTTGAAAATGTCATTGAAGAACTCAAGATTTTAAGAAAAAGGTATAATATTGAAATTGTATACTTTACTGACGATCTTTTCTGTGGAAACAAGCAGTGGACGCTTGATTTCTGTGACGCAATGATAAGAGAAAATCTTGGGATTATCTGGCTTTGCTGTGCAAGGGTTAATGTTGTGGATGAGGAACTAATTAAAAAAATGAAACAGGCAGGATGTATCCTGCTGAATTATGGCATAGAGTCCGGAAGCCAAAAAATGCTTGATATTATGAAAAAGGGAGTGACAACAGAACAAGCTGCGAAGGCGATATCCCTCACAAGAAAAATGGGATTGCGGCTGAATACAAGTTTTATGATGGGCTTTCCTGAAGAAACAAAAGAAACTCTTGATGAAACAGCGAGATTCTGTATAGATAACGATAGGCATCTGACAACCATTTTCTTTGTAACGCCTTATCCCGGGACTGCTCTTTATGAACAGGCAAGGAAGGATGGGTTAATCAAAGATGAAGAAGAATACATAAGCAGATTGGGGAATGCCACGGAATTCACAATTAATCTCACAAAATGGAGCGATGAAGAACTATTCAAAATGAGGGATTATGTTATCTCTAAAGTTCACAGAGGATACTTCAAAAAGCATAAACTTGAATATCTCAACTGGCTTCAGAAAAAAATGATATGGTACAGGAACTACATAAGAAGCAGGGGATTAAAGGCATTTGTAAATGCTAAATTAACTAGTATTAAAAAAATTTTAAGCAAATAAAAAAGAAAAAATAAGTTTAATCGTGGTCTATTGTAGGAGTTATAAACTCCCCGGTCTCTTTCTCCTTCTTTTTAAATTCTATAACTCTTTTGAGACCCTCATCCAAATTGATTTCGGGTTTAAATCCAACAGTTTTATGCGATTTGCTGATGTCCGGAATTCTTTTTTGTATCTCTCTGGCAGGAGACCTATAATTCTCAAGCGGAACAAAAACATGATTGCCCTTAATCCCCGCTAGGTCTAATACTTTTTTTGCCAAGTCCTTCATGCTTATAGGCTCATTTGGGTTGCCTATATTAAATACATCTGAATTCGTCTTTGGGGACATCATGACCAGCTCTGTGCCTCTTGCTGCATCATCCACATAACAGAAACTTCTGATTTGTTCACCAGAACCGTATATCTCTAAGGATTTATTTGATAATGCATTGTTTATGAACAAAGGCAGCACAAACTTTAAAGCTTGGTTTGGGCCATAAACATTACAGAATCTCACAACAGAGTAGTCTAACCCCTCATTCTTCTTGAATGCCTTGCAGTACTCTTCTCCAACGGCCTTGCTCCATCCATATGCTGATTTCGGTTTAAGTAAAAAATCCTCTGAAATAGGCAGTTTATCCGGCTCTCCATACACCTCTGAAGAAGACGCAAATAGAATTTTCTTGACTCCTACCTGCAAACTTGCTTCACATACATTCCTTGTCCCGATTATATTCACATCAAGGCATTCAAGAGCTCTGCCATCAGCGAGATTAACGCCTACAATTGCAGCGAGATGATATACATAATCACAATCTTTAACAGCTCTCTTCAAGTCCCCTTTGTTTAGGATACTGCCCTGAATTAGGTTTACTCCAGGCAAATTAAGATTTTTTCTTTTATCCAAGACATTAACATCCACCCCTTTTTTTACAAGGCGTTCAGCAAGAGCAGAACCAATAAGCCCAGAACCTCCTGTAATTAATACTTTCATTTTAGTTGAAAATTTTGAACCCTATTTATACCTTATGAAATATGTTTTAAGTTTATCCTTCAGTAGGTCATCCTCTTTTGTATAGGCAGCATCTTTAAATCTAAATCAGCCAGGATATTTGCGATTCTCTCCCCGCCCTTGCCATCAGCAAAGGGGTCGTAGGGATTCTCGCAAGTATTAAGATTCTCCCTGAATTCCTTGTCGTAAAGAACTTTCTCAATGCCTTTGACAATTTCAGCAGTTTCATAGCCTACATTGATTACATTGGAGGATCTCTGCCTGCCCTGCTGTCTTGTCCCTATATTCACCGCAGGCAGCTTGAATGTCGGTGCTTCCCTAATTGCGCTGCTGCTGTTGCCTATCATAAAATCTGATATTTTTAGCAAGCTTAAATATGTCCTAAATGGCAGAACCATATAGTGTTTTGCATTGCTCTTCTTTATTTCTTCAATTATCCTCTTGCCCCCTGCATCAATATTTGGATAGAGGAGGATTGTTTCCAAATCAAATTTTTTCAGGGCTTCAAATGTGTTGAAGAACTGCCTTGCAGAGTCCTTTTCTTCTGTTGTAACTGGGTGCTGCACAAATAGGGCAAGAGGTTTATTTGGATTGAGCCCAAACTGTTTAACGAGCTCTTCTTTACTTGTATAATCCAAATTGTGGATAATATCAAAATAAGGGCATCCCACAGTAAAGACATATTTTGGATTTTCCCCCATGCTTATTATCCTGTCCGCAGCATCTTTATTGGCTGGAAAATGTACATGGCTAAATTTAGTAACAGCATGCCTGATATTCTCATCTATTGTGCCGGTTACTTCCCCGCCCTGGATGTGCGCCAGAGGGAGGTTCATAAAAGCTCCTGCAACCGCTCCTGCAAGTGTTTCAACCCTGTCAACGCTTATCAGGAAGATATCTGGCTTAATCCTATCCAATGCATCCGCCATCCCTGATGTGCATTTTGCATAATCCTTAACCATAGCCCCTCCGGTATCTCCTGCATGGGAATACATAGGGACTTTTGCATCTATATCAAAACCATCCTGCTCTATCAATTTGTAGCTATTGCCCATCTCGGGCACAAGGTGCATGCCTGTGACTATCAGGGATAAATCCAATTTTGGATGTTTTTTTATTGCATCAAGAACAGATTTGATTCTTCCATAATCCGCTCTTGCACCAGTAAGCACTGCGATTTTTCTTTTTGTCATTTTGTCTTTTTCTTTGAAATTATCTCTTCAATCATCTTAAAATCCTCCTCTGAATCAATATCTAATGACGCGTTTGCATCATCAAGTAGGATATAACTGCAGTTATCCAAACTTATCAAAGAATTTGTTTTCTTGAGATAATCTCTCTTTGTGATGAATATTGCACCATCAATCTGATATACCAAAGGCAGCTGCTGCCTTTCTAAATTATGGGGATTGATTCCTCTTTTGTACTCAATAAAAGGAACTGCATAATCCCCTTCCAACTTTTTAACCCAATATGGGGGGAATGCAAATTTCAATGATACAAGAGAATCAAAGTCGCTTGACAAAAACTTTTCAATGCCTTTGTCTATATGCTCTGCAGTCCTTAAAGGCGATGTTGGCTGCAACGTCATAACTGCATAAACAGGATAATTATCATGACTTTCCAGCCAGGACACCGCATGCTCTATCACTTCCGGATGATGTGCTGTGTCTGTTGCAAGTTCTGCTGGCCTCATAAATGGCACTTCTGCCCCATATTTTCGCGAGATTTCAGCAATTTCCGCATCATCAGTGGAAACTACTACCCTATCCAGCAAATTGCTTTTTAGCGCTTCTTCAATTGTGTATGCAATAAGCGGTTTTCCTGACAAATCACGAACATTTTTTCTCGGAACGCCTTTTGAGCCGCCCCTTGCTGTGATAACCCCAAAAATATTTCCTTTCTTCATTTTAACGTGTAAATCCGAACCTCCTTTGGCTTATAATTTCCTATCAATCCCTTTTCAACATTTTCATAAGCAGTTTTACAAACTTCCTCTGTAAAATCCTCACTTTTATATACCCGGCCAATGCTTAAATTCTGTTTATGACTTAGTACTTTAGCCCTATCCTGTAAAATTTCTACCACTCGCACTACCTCTTCTATCCCCCTTTTAATTGCCTTGCAGTTGATAGTGTTTATTGTATCTTTTCCAGTATCAATGTCCGGTCTTACTTGGCTGATTATCATGCCGCCGTCAATCTTCTTATCCAGAAAATGCACTGTGGCGCCAATATATTCAAGTTCTTTATTGTAAAAACAGAATAGATTTGTTCCATTACCCCTGTAATAGGGGGATAAGCCTAAATGAAGATTGACAATCTTGCTACAAGCAGAAATCAGGGGCTCTTTGATTAGTGTTGTACCAAAAACAGTTATTATGTCTGGCTCAATTTCTTTTATTTCTCTGGCAACCTGATTTATATTCACGGTATAATGCAATTTACTCGAAGGGATATCTAATTTGATTCCAAAAAATTCTTTTTCTTTTTCTTTGAAGTCATCAAGATGGTTTTTAACAATAGGCGATGTTTCATCTAAAGAATCCCTCACTTTTTCCTGAACCTTCTTGTCTTCTATAAATACCCCCGCAACTGAATTAAATGAATCATAAAGGGTTTGGGCGTAGTATTGGTGCCTTGGTCTATTTGCTGTTAACACAACCATTCTTTCAAGCTTATTTTTCATTTTATATCTCTCAAGTCCTCCTTATGTTTTATCACTTTGGCAACAGCATGAGAGATATCCGCCATATCTTCTAATGTTGCAGGAGGCCTGACAAAGGGCAGCCATACAGCCCTATTCTCGCACAAATCTTCTACAACAGGGCATGAGCCTTTACTGTAATCTGCATTGCCATTGTAATAATGGCAATTAAATGGGCAGCCATTTTTACTGGCTGATTTTTCCTGGAATGGGCGGTTCATGTAAAGAGGATGAGGATACCCCCCTGAAATGGGGATGCCCTCTGCATTAACTGCCTTGATAAATGTTTTTTTGTTTATCCCTGTTTTTTTGCTGTCAAAACTGATAACATAAACATGGGGGATATAATCCACATAGGATTCAGTAAAAGGAGGAGTTATTCCTTCAATTTCACTTAATCTTCCTGTAAGATAATTCCCCAGCTGTTTCCTGCCGCTGTTCAATCTATCAAGTTTTTTCAATTGCTCTATGCCTACTGCTGCTTCCATCTCAGTCATCCTGTAATTCCACCCGAGAATGTTTGAAAAATAAGTTCTTGCTGTTCCCTCAACAGCTTCGCCATGATTCCTTACAAGCCTGCACCCATAAGCCAGTTCATCATTGTTTGTAGTTATCATGCCCCCTTCCCCTGTTGCGATATTCTTTGTTTCCTGAAATGAAAATACTCCCATGTCTCCAATTGTTCCAACAAGTTTGTTTTTGTATTTAGTGCCAGGAGACTGGGCGCAGTCCTCTATTACCCTAAGGTTGTATTCCTTTGCGATTTCCATTATAGCATCCATCTCTGCAGCATTTCCAAATAAATGAACAGGGATTATTGCCTTTGTTCTTGGAGTTATTTTCTTTTCTATCTCTTTCGGATTGATGCAATATGTCTTTTCATTAACATCTGCAAAAACTGGAATTGCATTAGCATGCAAAATGGAAGTTGCAGTTGCAGTAAAAGTATAGGGTGTTGTAATCACTTCATCCCCTGGGCCTATGCCGCAGGCTGCAATTGCACAATGCAAACCGGCAGTAGCTGAATTCACAGCAATTGCATGTTTCACAGAATGATACTGCGCAAAATTATCCTCAAATTCCTTTATTTTCATGCCCCCAAGAAAAAACTGCTTTGAAGCTGCGAAAGTAGAAAGTCTGCCTGACTTCAGCACATTGGTTACAGCATCTATCTCCTCCTGCCCAATAATGGGCCATTGGGGGAATTCCCTATTTCTTACTGGCTTCCCGCCGAAAATTGCAAGTTTCTCTTCAAGTGCCATTTTACTTAAAATCCACCCCGCTTCTATTTTCTCCGGACAAATTCAGTCCACTATAAGAGGTTATATCATCAATAAGTTTTTCATCCATAGGTAACGGCAATTGAACATTTCTTTTCTCTTTGTCTGACTTGTGTGCTGCGATTATTATTTCCAATGCGGCTTTTCCATCGCGTCCTGTGCAGATGCATTCCTCCTTCCCTTCAACTGCATCAAGCAGATTATTTACTGCAGCAACCATTTTTTCATTTTTTTTCACATTTGGAAATGTCATCTTTTTATGCATAAGATATCCCTTGTACTCCTCGCTTGGAGCATATTTCCACAACTCAAAATCCCTGCCAAAATTTGTTATCCTTATCCTTCCTTCTGTGCCCTGCATATCAACTTCAAATCCATGATAAAAACGATTTTTTCCTGTTGCTTTCAAAAAGCCTTTTGTGCCATTCTTAAAATTGAAATTAATGCACGCTCCAGGATCTGCTTTGCCATCAACAATCCTGATAAAGTCCCTATCAATTTCAGCAGAAAGAGAATCAACATCCCCTGCAAAGTATCTAAGAATATCTATCATATGGATAGAATTCTCCAATAAAGCGGTGTCAGAATACCCTACAATTGTCTGCAATTTTCCAATATCCCCTGAATTCAGCATTTTTCTAACTTTGATGTACTTGCTATCCCATCTTCTTTGGAAATTTATCCCTAAGATCGAATTATTCTTCTCTGCAGTTCTGATCATCTCGTCTGCCTCATTCAAACAAAGGGAAATTGGCTTTTCGCAATATATTGCCTTGACGCCTGATTTTATAGATTCCAAAACCATCTCATGATGCCTTTTTGGCCAAGTGCATATGCTTACTACATCCAGCTTTTCTTTGGAAAGCATCTCTTTGTAATTCTTGTAAAAGTTTACTTTGCCCCATAATCTCTCAAAAAACTCTATTTTTTCATCAAGTATATCACATGCAGCAACTAATTCTGTCCTGTCACAATTTTTATACGCACCAGCATGAGTCCATATTTCATTTAATTGGGGGTTGATATAATTAGTCAAACTTCCCATTCTGCCAAGCCCAATTATCGCAGCCCTGTATTTTTTCATTTGTAGGTTCATAAGATTTCCTTACAGATGGGGGATGATTTAAAAAGCTTATGAACTAGATTTCATTGCAGAGTAGTCAATCCACAAGTATTATAAATTAAAAAATGGAATTTTTCACATGAGAACATAAGGGGGCTAATAAAGAATTACAAAAACAAAGAAATCAAGATGTATGTGTTGAGATGATTTTTAATTGAACTTTGAAAAATGAATGATAAAAAAGAACAAGGAGAAGAGTTATTGTTGATAAATCCCCCATTACAAGGAGCAATGTTCTTTCCATTGGGTCTGGGTTATATCGCAGCGGTATTATCCAAAGCAGGATACAAAATAAAAGTTCTGGATATCAATGCGTTCAAGATTGATTCTGCTAAAGTCGAGGAGTATATCCGCACATGCAAATATGGAATCTTCCTCACTGGAGCCATCCTTGGAGAATCCTACAGATATGTAAAATGGCTCTCCCAAATAATCAAAAAGCATCATCCAAACTCGAAAATAATCGCGGGCAATAGCGTTGCTACTTCTATTCCAGAAGTTTTGCTGAAGAATTCTGAAATAGATTATCTTGTCCGGGGTGAAGGTGAAGAGACAATAATAGAACTGCTTGACGCAATAGAGCATGAAAAAAATTTGAAGGATATAAAAGGCATTGCTTTCAGAGATAAGGATGAGATAATAATAACTCCGAACAGAGAGAGAATAAGTGATTTGGATAATCTTCCTTTCCCCGCTTGGCAACTGTTCCCTATGGAAAAGTACGTTGGTAAGATGGTCGCTGAAAGGCTTGATGAAGTTAAAGGAAAGGGGATGGTTGTCACAGCAGGCAGGGGATGCCCTTATCACTGCACATACTGCTATCATATTTTTGGGCATCAGAATCACATGAGGGGAGTAAAAAATGTGGTTGATGAGATAGAGGAATTGAACAGGAAGTATCATGTGAATATAATCTATTTTATGGATGATTTGTTCATGGTGTACAAGCAATGGGTCAAGGATTTTTGCAATGAACTCGCAAAAAGGAATCTTAAGATCTACTGGAGATGTGCAGGAAGAACCAATTTGGTAGGAATGAATGACCTTAAATTGCTAAGAGAAATGAAAAAAGCAGGTTGTGTTGCTATCCAATATGGTATAGAAACAGGAAGCCCTAAATTGATAAATCTGGCAAATAAACAAGTTACACTGGAACAGATGGAAGAAGCAATAAGAGTAACAAGATTATCGGGAATAGAGATAACTTTGGGTTGGATGATTGGATTTCCAGAAGAGACAAAAGAAACATTGCAAGAAACAATTAATTTCTGTGTAAAAAATGAGATTTCATTAACAAGCATGTTCTTTGTAACACCTTATCCCGGCACTCCTTTGTATGAAGAAACCAAGGAAAGGGGATTAATAAAAAATGAAGAGAAATATCTTGATAAATTGCATGATTCCGAATTTAATATAAATCTGACAAAATTCAGTAATGAAGAACTATTCAATTTAAGGGAATGGGTTATAAATAAAGTAAACCGGGCTTATTTCAAGAAACATGGGGGGGAATATCTAAAGTGGATAATCAAAAAACAGAAGTGGCATCTGGATTACATAAGGCATAATGGGATAAAGGGATTCTTAAAAACAGCGGTAAATAATGCTATTAGAAGAGCAAAGGGGATTTAAGCAACAATCAAACTCTTTTCTTGGGGGATATTCTCTGAAAAATGACATTAATCATTTCGAAATCTTCTTTCTCAAAGCATTTAAACAGCAAAAGAAAGAGAGAGTATATTGCTAAAAATCCCATTAGGGCTATTAAAAATCCATAAAAATTAAGTGTAATCAATAAGAATTTAACAGTGCTATATACCGCAACCATAGCCACGAGAGCGGCGAATAGTGGTTTAAAGAAAGAAGCATTAAAAGGATGCAGTTTTGCCTGTTTGTACGTTAAGAAAGAACAGAAAATAGAACTTAGTATATAAGAGACAGATACAGCTATTGCGGCACCATTAACTCCATAATGGGGGGTAAGCAAAAAGCTAAGGATAATATTAGTGATCGCAAATAGGAGGGTTACAAAAAAGTATAGATTTGTTTTCTTTAATATAGAGAGTATATGAAAATTAACATAATTCAACGAATACAAAAGATAACCAATGGAAAGTATTGCAAGTGCCATTGCTCCCACTGAATAGTTTTGACCAAATAGGATAGTTAGTATCTGCCTTGGAAAAAAAAGCATTATTAAAAATAATGGGAAATTGATGAGAAAAATCCATCTACTTGTGGTTTTATAGATCTGTTTTATTAAATCTGTTTTTTTGCGGGCAAAGAGCTTAGTCACAATCGGGACGAATAGGGAGGTTATAGCAAAAGGGATGGTAACTACTAAACTTGCAGTTGGCAATGCTACATTATATACTCCTACTTCTGAAAGTGTCCTAAAATAGCCCAAAAAGAATGTGCTTATAGAAGATGTTGAAGAATTAAGCAGAACAATCAACAAAAGAGGCAGAGAGTATAAAAATAGTTCTTTAGTGTGATATTTTGTAGTCTGATTTGTCTTGAATATTGGAAATACCTTTTTTTGCATTAAATATGCACAAACCAACAACATAAAAAAAGTAGAAAAAATATAGGAAACAGATGCTCCAATAATCCCAAATCCCAGATAGACCAGCACCAAAGTTAAAATACCTCTGAGTAGTTTCTCGCCAACTTCTCTCACACTGATATCATAATCCACTCTCTGGAATGATGAGAATACAGTCGCAAAAAAAGTGATAAATGAAAGTGGCAAAATTGTGAATGAAAAAATTCGGATTATTGGTATCAGGTTAATATTGTGGAAGAATAAAACTGCAATCTGTTTTGAGAAGAGCAATGAAATCAGTGTAAAAAAGATGGTTGTGATTAATCCCACTTTGATGCATAAGAATACTGTTCCCTTAATGCTTGCCTTGTCTTTTTTTGCCTCAAAATAAGGGATATACCTAAGAACTGCATTTTCCAAACCCAAAAAAGAGAATATCACAACCAAAGAAACAAGAGAAAAACCTATGTTAAGCATACCATAATTCTCTGCACCCAATCTCGCAGCGATTAAGATATACAAGTAGCCTAAAAGTTTTGACAAGAATTTTCCGGCAAAAACAACAGAAGCCCCCCAAGTCATTCTCCTCATATATTTGGACACATCACCCTTATTCTCTCTATTTTTCATTTTACCTCTATTTTAATCAGCTTATCTGACGAGCAACAAGCCAACCCTGCTAAACCTCTTTTCTTTCTTAACAGGGAAAGAAATATCAATCCCACATTTTTTGGCTGTTTGGACTATATCAACTCTTGCTGCTTCCAATGGAATCCTCGACAAAGCCGGCTGCTTGCATTCTTTTGTGCATCCTTCAAGGCATAGCTTGCAAGAGCCGCCTATAAAGGATGTGGCAAAATAATTTCCTCTTTCAAATGCCTGTTTTTCCAGCTCCAGCAGGATTTTATGCAGTTTGTTGGTAGATTCTACTCTAAGCCTATCAAATTCCTCTTTATCCTTGAACTCAAAATTGAGTATCACAATCAGCCCTTGTTCATATTTTTTGATTGCTTCCTTGTAATCTATCTTGGGAGCATATGGCGGGCAGCAGGGCTTGATATTGTGATGCGGGCAGGTAAAGCAAAGCAGTTCAGTCCTGTCATCAAATACTAAATCCTCTCTTGGAGAGACCAAGATTGCTTTTGAAGCCCCTAAATCAAGTGCTTTTTTCCTAAAAAGTTCTATCTCTTTTTCAGTAATTGCCATTGTCTTTCCCTTCTTCATTCCCCGCCGCTAACTGAAATAATCTGCCCGGTTATGAAATCCCCTTTTTCAGAAGCCAAGTAAACTACCAAGTCAGAAATATCGTCAACATTACCTGCTCTTTTGAGTGGAATAAGCTTTATTCTTTTATCCAAATCTTTTCTATTTTTCTGAAGTTTAGTCATTATTATGCCTGGTCTTATTGCGTTTACCAAGATATTATATTCCGCGCCCAGAATAGACAATCCAGTAGTCAATGTCTCCAATGTTGCTTTTGTTGCAGCATATTGTATTGAATCATTTCTCCCCCTCCCATACTTAACTGCAAATGAACTTATATTGATGATTCTGCCAAACTTGTTTTTTTTCATGTATTGGAAAGCATCCTTAGCCAAAATAAAAGCGGACCTTGAATTAATTTTGAAGATTTTATCATAATCTTTTGAAGACATGTCAAAAAATGATTCTGAGCCAGGTATTCCCGCGTTATTAATCAAGATGTCAATACTGCCAAAATCTTTGATGAACTGATGAACCAAATCTAACTTATCAGATTCTAAATCCTGGCAGTATACCTTGACTTTGGTGAGTTTTGCCAGCTTTTTTGCCAGATCAAATGCCCCTTTCTTGTTATGGCAGTAATGGATGCCCACATTTGCCTTTTGCTCAGCAAATTTTTCTGCTATTGACTCTCCTATGCCGGAACTTGAGCCTGTCACTAAAACATTCTTATTTTGCAGGGAGTTCATTTTTTTGGTTCAGGAGGCCATTCTCTTTTTATTTTATGTTTAAGATATGTGGAACTAACTCTTGAGGTGTAAGGCAAAAAGACAACTTTGATGTTCTTTTTTGCCCACTCTAATCCTTCCAAATATTCATTTTTCCAGCTGTCCGCAATCGTGAGTATATCTACATTTAAGTCTTTGATTTGCTGAATCTCCAGCAGTTTTTCCTGTTTTACAACCTCATCCACATACCTGCAGCTTTTTATAATCTCTACCCTATCTTCATAAGGAACAATTGGAGGATATTTTTTATAAGATGCAACCAGTTCATCTGTGCTTACACCAACAATTAACCTATCTCCCAATTCCTTGGATTTTCTTATCAGATTTAAATGCCCTATATGGAACAAGTCCCAGGTTCCTGCTGTATAAACAATAATTTTATTATCTTTCATTTGTTGAGTATAACCTTTGTTTTTTAATCATTTAGATAATAAGTTTAGGGTGATTTTTTAAGAGGTAATGGATTGTTGAACTGATTTCATAAATAAGATTGAGGAGTATGACAATAAAATAAACCCAAAGGGTCTGTTTTGGCAGATTGAATATCAACCCAAAAAACATCACGCTTAGCATAAGGCTCAGTTCCAGCCACTCTCCGGATAACCTCCTAATCTTAGCTATTATGCTACCTTTAGATTGCACTTTTTTTCCAGCCACTAATTTCTTGTCGGGCTTCTTGGCGTTATTCACCACAGGATTGTTTATTGAATCCCTTATCAAGAACAAGATAGATGTTCCAATTCCTAAAAATAGGTAAAGATAGTCTTGTGATATCCTGCTTATTCCAATTCCCAGGCAGATAAAAGTCAATGGCACAAAAAAACTATGAGCCAGAAGATCGGTATAGTACCCTAAAACAGTCTTGTTATTCTTATATCTTGCAACCTGGCCATCTGATGTGTCTATTATAGCTGAAATCTGGACCAGAAGCATGGATAGAACATAATAGAAATATGTGCCCTTAATAAGCAGGATTATTGCTGCAATTTCTATAGCTATCCAGAGGATGCATATCTGATTTGCGGTTAACGGAGTATACAAAAAGAGTTTAGTCAGATAAATTGCAATATGGTTCTGCCATTTAACCTTAGTTTCTGGGCGCGTGCCCATGCACTTTTTTTTGAGTTCCCTAATTGATTCTACCATTTTCTATTCTATTTATTAGCAAAACTCCTTGAGAAAAAAAAGCTTATAAAGATTGTGAAAGGGTGTTCCTTGATCAGAAAATTAACTGCTTTGATTTTACTTCTCAACCTGGCTCAGCACATCCGCAAATGCAGGCCTTGTAACAAAAACACCTATTGAAATCCCTAAAAGGGTTGTTATTGCAAAACCCTTCAATAATCCTGCACCAGCCCATCCCAAAGGAAGCAAGGAAGCAACTACAGTTGAGTAAGCTCCGAAGATTATCGTGAAAGCCCGCTTTATTCTTTCTTTCCATCCATGCTCGCTGCTTGTTCTTGACTCGTCAACAATAACTATCTGGTCGTCAACGCCAGTGCCAATAGCAGCGATTATTCCGGCAATGCTTGGCAAATCAAGGTTCCATCTTATCAGCGCAGCCAAGCCAATTGTCATGAAGATTTCTGAAGCAACTGTGCAGAAGATAAGTGAAGAAATTTTCAGCTTTCTGTATCTGATGTATAATACAAGGAATACAGAAACTACTGCTGCCAGTGCTGCTAAAAAGATGCCCCTCATGAACTCATCGCCTAAGGCAGGCGAAATAGAATCAAGCTTTACTATCTCCAGTTTAAATGGCAGGCTGCCTGTTATCAGTACTGTCTGGAGCTTCTGCATTGATTTCTGTGCAGCAAGAACTGCGTCTTTTTCAGTAGCCCCTGAACCCCCGCCTTGAACCTGTATTTGCGTTGTAACCTTGCCTTGCAAATCCTCGCTGATAAACAAGGAGTCAACAAGCTTGTCATCAAGATACAAGTCAAGCTTCTTGCTCAGATAATTCTCGCTCCCGCTTTCGGTTGCATTGACTGAAAGCAAAGAGGTAATATCCGCGTGCTTTTTCGCAGCTTTTTCAGACAGATAAATCACAAATTGGAATTTGCATGAATATCCCCCTTGAACTTCATCGCACGCAGATATCCCTGCACACATTGCATCATTCCTGCAGACAGAGGTTATATCCTCCTTGCCTCCAAGAAAAACAGTTTCATTTCCAATCTTTGCCTCAAACTTGCCCTGCTTGCCTATCAAGTCCTTGAGCTCTGCTGTTGTTGCGCCTGCAACTTCCACAAGCATGTATGTATTGCCGCTCAAGTCACTTGCAGTTCTTACATTAACATCGCTTATTCCATAAACATTCAGCCTATATCTTGAAACTTCCAATAAATCCTGCATTTCATTGGCAAAAAGTTTTCTCTCTGGCTTAACCAAACCCCTTGCACCGCCTTGCAAATCCAATCCTGTTTTTATCCGGGTTTTTGGCACAGTTCCCACGGAGATATCAAGAGGTCCATTGATAAATACAGAATATGACTGCTTATTCGTTTCAATGCTTATTTTCAGCTTTGGCTCAAGGGCATTCTTTGCAACATAAAAATCATAATCGCTTTTAATCTCATAATCATTAATTTTCTTGATTGTAAGCCCTATCTTTAATCCAGCTGGCAAGGCATTCCCATAAACAGAAGTTATTGTTAAATTTTCTATTTCAAAATCTATTGTCTTGCTGCTGTAATTAAACATTCCATTGTCTGTCAGGACTAAAAAATCAAAAGATGAGACATCAATTCCAGACACAGCAGCGGAATAATCCTGAATATTCTTGATAGGAACGCTGTTTATTGCTCTGATTATTTCCCCTGTTGAGATGCCCGCCGCTGCCAGGCTTGAATTTTGCTCTATGCTCTTAATTACAACACCTGTGGTAAATGTAGGATGAATTGCAATAAGCGCAATAATCATGAAAAGAATGTAAATCCAGATTCTGAATGTTATTTTTACCATTTTAAAATCATTTTATTCCTTTTTTTATGCAGTACCATTTTAATATTCCAGTATTGCCAAACCATGTGCTTATCATATCAACTACCAAACCTAAGCTTAATATGAAGAATATTTCTGAAAGAACAGGGGACAGGTCCTTAACGATAAAATAAGCAATTGAAACTGCCACAAGAGATGTGAGAGTCATTGTCAGCCCTGTTTTCAGTGCTGATTTCATCCGTTCATTCAAAGGCATATCCCCTTTTCTTAGCACTCTGTTTGTTAGCAGGATGTCTGTATCTACACTATAACCAATAAGCATAAGGAACGCGGCTATTCCTGCGCTTGACAGCTTGAATCCTATAAAGTCGACAAATGCTAATGGAACTACTATGTCCGTAAAGCCCGCCTGTAAGACTGCGAGAGCAGGAATTGAAGTTCTGAATATGAAAAAGACAACTATTGCCATCAGAAGGAATGCAAGCCCCAGAGAATTCCTGAGTTCCTTGTAAAAACTCTCGCTCAAGCTTGAGCCTGTAAATTCAACGCTTGAATTTTCCTCTGTGAGATTATATCCCAGAAAGGACTCAAGCATAGGCATTATTTCTTCTGGCTGCTTGCTTGTTTCTATGAAGAATGCAAGTTGTTTGCCTGTCTGGAAATCGCTTAATTTCCTTATAGTTTCGCTCGGAAATGCATTTTTTATATTGTCAATATTTTCACCTGAATAGATAGTTATTGTTGTACCGCCTCCAAGAGCAACATCCTTATGCATGATATCCCCTGTTTGGATATAGAAAAAAACAAGATAAGCAAGGGCAACTAAAGTCATCAGGACTGAAAAAGCAAGGAGGAATTTCCAATATTTGTCATACCATCCCCTGCCTGTGTGCTTGCTTTCCTCGCCATTATTCATGGTAATCTTAGGACAGAAAATCTTTAAAAACCTTTTTAACAGATGAAACCTTTAGGTTTTTGCGGAAAAGTTTTTAAGCCAGAATGAGGATATCTAAATCAAGCCCGTTGGGGGTTTATATGCGCCGGTGGTCCAATGGCTAAGACTTCAGCCTTCCAAGAGCCTTCTTTAACAGAGGAAATCTGAGATTTCCTATGCCCCGAAAAGCATAGCTTTTCGCGGAAAAGAAGCTTCGGGAAGAAATTCCTCAAAAGATAGCTGATTATCTGGGTTCGAGTCCCAGCCGGCGCATTTACGGGGCTGTGGGATAGTCTGGTTAGCCTTCGTGCTTAGGGAAAGCATTTCTCTTTAGAAAAGAGAAATCCTTGGCAAAGAGAAACTTGTAAACTGAAAAGCATGCGACCCCAGTTCAAATCTGGGCAGCCCCATCGAGCATTTTGATTTACTCAAATAGAGTATAAATATAAAAAATCCAAATGCGAGACCTCGAGGGGTTTCGCTCTGCTAAAATCGAGAATATCAATAATCAGAGCGTAACTCCGAGCAAAATTAATTATTCAGAATAAACCTCTTCTATCTCCTGTGTCAGCTGCTCAAGTGTCTTGCCTTTTGAAGCAATTTTTGGCAGTATGTTTATTATTAATTCATTTCCTTTGCTGGATATTTTCAAGGGGGTGATATCAACGTTGCCTCTCTGCGCCATAAACGCAGCGCCTTTGTAATATTTATTCTCGTAAAGTTTATGGGCTTCTCCCTGGGGAAATATCGCAACCATTTCCCCTTTCCTCGCATACTTTATCCCTTTTCTTACGCTCTTGGCTGGGAATGTTTCGAGCCTTTCTAAAATAAATCTTGTAAATGGCTTCATGTACTGCCTATCTTGGACCGCAAAATGAACTATCTTGTCTGTCGGCAGATACGCAGTAAGAAGGTGGTCTGCCCATTTGTTATGCCAGCCAAAAAACCAGAATCTTATCTTATGGAAATGATTTAGAGTCAGAAGGCTGGGCTCCTCTGGAAATTTTCCCTCTACCTTTATGCTCAGTTTATTCAATGGCTTGAGCATCCCGTATGTTGCTCTTATGGCGTCCAGTGTTATATCATAAAATAATTTTGACATTTTTATCTCAGAAGCAGTCTGAGGCTGAACACCTCTTAGTTCCCTATAAATCCCTATTTAAAAAATTTGCTAAACGCCCCGGAGGATTTGAACCCCCGACCCTCTCATTGCAAGCAAGAGATATCAAAACGTCCCTGGCAGGATTTGAACCTGCAACCTACAGCTTAGGGGGCTGCCGCGCTATCCAAGTTGCGCCACAGGGACATTATGATCCAACCATGATTGATACTTTAAAAAATGTTTGGGATTGTTTGAGCCTATCTCTCTCATCCATTTTGTAACTTGTATGCTGCCTTTTAAAATTAATTCATATTCTCGAAATCTAACCTTAAAGTTATTAGCTAAAAGTTGTTTATTTAGCTGAGCCAAGAGAAACGGCGATTTCATTGATATTGTAATAATAGGGTAAGGATTTCCAGAAGGAGTTTTATCTAAATAAAAAGAACCATCGGTATCAAAAATTCCCTTTAGGATATACTTAATTTTATTCCAATCATTAGCAAGGCTATTTTTTATTCTCAGATTTATTTTTTTACCTATAGGGAATTCTAATTCTTTATTCATAAATAGAATTAATTGTTTGTGGCAAAACAAAATTTCCATTCCCTTAGCATCCCGCTTATACTTAACAAGAGCATTTTTGCCGAATAGTTTCTTAATTATCCCCTTTAAGAACATTAGATATTCTTTGTCCAATACGGAATGGCCGCTCAGCCCCACCCACCAATAACTTCTTTTGGTCTTATAATTATAAGATAAGGAACTTAACCATCCATCACCGAGTAGGGCTCCATAAAATTCTAGAAATAAGGGATGGAATATGTCCAATTTGAAACTTTCTTTTTCTCGTAAATCTCTTTTTGATGAGCTGATTATCCCCCCCTTGGATTGTCTTTTCCTTATCTCCTTGATACCATATTTTTGGACTAATACTTTATAAGTTTCTTGCCCTCCTTTAATCTGCCCCCAGTTATCTGGTTTTTCATCAATTATTTCCAAATTGAGATTTGATGGTATAAATTTTAGGGGGATATACCTCTCAGGGTTATATAACCACTTGTCTAATGTCGAAGAAGAAATATCCAACTTTGTGGATAACTGGCTTAATGTTTCTGCCTTATATTCCTGTTTTAGATAATCAAATAATCTTATTCTAGAAGCTTTTGATAATAATATCCTCATTAGAAGAAGCGCGGATTAGGATATTTAAATTTTTCTCTATCCAGGCTGAGCTAGGGGAGCATAAAAAACAATACAAAAAAGAGATATAAAAATCTATATTTTTAGGATATCGTAAGGAAAATCCTGTTTTTCTATCCTTAATTTGAGAGGGCAGTAATTCTTGACTAATGCAATCATCTCCCTGAATTGTTTAAGGGTTTTCTCTGCCTCTTTCCATTTGAAAGATTTCATTTTTTCCTTAACTTAAAAAAAGAAAATCCCTTCTTTTTCTGCTGCACTGGCTGCCTTGACTTAAGGAAAAGAACCTTTATTCCGTATGCTTGTGAGGTTTTAGCCTGAACCAAATCAGCAGTTATGATTGTCGCATGCTTCTTGATTGCTATTTCCCTTATCAATGCATCAATCTCGCCAGATTTTGCAAATTTGATCTGATGCTCGTTTGGCCTCAACCCTTCAAAATAAACAGAAAACTTGAAATGTTTCTTAAGCTGATGCAAACTTGAAATTTCCTCAAGCCCCTTAAATCCTGCTTCATTTCCCTTGTTGGCAAGATTTTCAAGTTCAGCCATTACAGCATTGGGGATTATAATCCTCCCCTTTAAGCCTTTCTTGACAAGTCTTCTGATAAACTGGTTTACTGCAATGCTTGTATCAACTACATAAGTTTCCTCATTGGTGCTCATCTGCCTGTTAAGGCTTCTTCTTGCCCGGATTTTGATGCCTTGTGAAATTCCTGGTTTTTTTCTTTTCATTTTATGCTTATGCGGGAGATAGGAATCGAACCTATGCAGGCACTAAGCCAACAGCTTTCTGAGATTTTCATTTTTCTTTGCCGAGGATTTCTTCTCTCCGAAGTCTCTTCTTTTTGAAAGAAGAGAGCTCTCTCTTGAGGCTGTCCCGTTTGGCCGCTCCGGCACTCCCGCGCAACAAATCCCTTTTCCTATATTTTTATTCGGCAATATCGTATATAAATATTTCCAGAAGCGATGGAATGCCAAGAATGAAAAGGCAGACAAAGTCAGTGTGGATTCCAGAAGAATCCAGCTCAGCAATGTCCGAAGACAGGTGATGCCGAAGCATCAGCTGAAAACACTGATTACTCCTGCCTGATGCTTAGAATAACCTGAAGTATTTAAGTTTTGCCTGAGCAGGAGTTAAGTTTAAAAAGCGCTTTTCTCTGCAAATTATGAAGACGGCCATAGCAGGCAGGAAACACCTCTTCCCGTCAGAACAGAGAAGTTAAGCTGCTTGCGTATTGGGTGGTACTCTCTAACGAGGGGAATCCTAAAAGCTGTCTTCGCTTTTTTTTCTATTGTCAATAAAGATTTAAACTATAATTCCCTTGAAGGTTTATGGGCAAAAAAAATGATAAAAATAAAATTGAAAGCAAAATCAAGGAATGCCTGCAAAAAGGCGCTGAAATTTATGAAAGCAATGCTTCGCTCAGCAGGGGATATATAAGAAAAGCAAGAAGGCTGGCTATGCATTTCAAAATAAAGCTGTCAAGAGATGCGAGAAAAAAATTCTGCCGTGGATGCAACTCATTTTTTAATTCAGGAAATTGCAAAATCCGCATAAAAAAAGGGTTTATTGCAAAACAATGCCTGAATTGCGGAAAAATCAGCAGATACAAGGCTGAAACTAGAATTTCTTGAATTTATTCACTGTATCCAGTAAATCAACATGCCCCAGGAAAATTGCCCTGCAGCAGTATCTTTCCAAGCCTAGTTCATCAAGGACTTTTTTTGCCTCTTCGCCTGCTTCTACTCTTTTCTTGAAATCCTCCCACAAGTGGGCGATTGGCTTTCCGCATGAAAAACATCTTATTGGGATTATCATTTTTTGTATATTTTATGTTGATTTAAATATCTTATTACCTGTATGACTTCTGCCTCTTTGCCCTTGCCTTGCTGTCATTAGGCTTGTACTGCTCCTTTCTTCTCGCGTCTGCAACAAGCAAAGATCTGTCATAACTGAGGAATGCTTTCTTTAATTCTGCATTCTTTGTGAAGGCAACAATTGCCTTTGCTATGGAAAGCCTTGCAACTTCTATCTGTGATTCTGGCCCTCCTCCTGAAACATTCACAAAAATATCAAATGAGGGTTTTGATTTGAGAGTCTCCTCTGCTATTCTTATCGGTTCGCTGACAGTCAGTTTTCTGAGAAATCCAAGATTTTCCACAGGAATTTTGTTTATCTTGACAATGCCAGTGCCTGAACAGATGGTTGCCTTGGCAATTGCTGTTTTTCTCTTTCCTGTAACAGTAATCTTCCCTTTTGCAAACTCTGGAATTCTTTTTTTTGCCATCTTAAAGTAATTTTGAAAGCTCTCCTAAAGTCATATAGTCCGCATGAAGCTCATTTTTAAAATCTATTTTCTCTGAATTTTTCAGTTCAGGGGGCACAGAAATATAGCATTTCACATTTCTCAGGGCATCCCTGCCTGTTTTTCTGTCAAATGGCAGCATTCCCCTCACAGCCCTTCTAAGGATCTTTTCCGGGCCTCTATGGAAATAAGGCCCTGCTTGCTTGCCCCGGCCCCTTGCTATTCTTGCTGAATATTTCTTTAATATGCTGCTCTTGCTTCCGATTATTACTGCTTTTTCAGAGTTTACTATTATTACTTTTCTGCCTGAAAGCGCTTTTTTTGCAGCGAGACTTGCAACTCTTCCTGTGACAGCATCTGTCGCGTCTATCACGTACTGCATGTTCTTTTCAAAGCTTGTTTTTGTTTCTTTTGTCATTTTTAGTTTAGCATATCATCTTTGCACTTTTGTCTTCAGACATCTCTATGAGCCCTATTATCTTTGAGGACTTTAATTTGTTCCTTGCCTCTTGGGAAAATGAAAATGCTGCAATAGTTATTTTGTGTTTTATTTCCCCTTTGCCAAGAACCTTGCCGGGCACAAGAACTTTTTCCCCTTCTTTAGTCTGTTTTTCCAAATCCCCTATATTAACTATAACTGCCTTTCTTCTAGGATTTGCAAGCAGATTTGCAGCCTCAAGACTGCCTTTCTTTTTCAATTTGACAATAAGGTTTCTCAACTCAGTGTTTGTCTTTCTTGAAGACTTCTTTTCTATTTTTGTTTTGCTTATTTTTATCATTTTTATGTTTATGCGGGGGACAGGATTCGAACCTGTGCAGGCACTAAGCCACAAGCACCTCAAGCTTGCCCGTTTGGCCGCTCCGGCACCTCCGCAATTAAATCCTCCATGGCTCAGCTTTTCGAGAGTTTCTTCTCGATTTCTTTCAAGTTTCTCTCAATAACCTTGCACATCTCTGTGAAAATTTCCTTGACTGAAAGCTGCCCAAATGATTCTATAATAAAGATATAATCTTCCTTGCTTTGTTTGATGCTGATTGCATCTTTGCCTTTCTTCTTGCAGGCCTCAACACAGGCATCGCACGAATCGCAGGAGTTTATGTCTGAACATGAGATTGCCTTTCCGTGATTTGCAAGAATATGAATAGGGCATGCCTCAACGCATGCATCGCATAAATCACAATCCTTTGAAACGTTAATCTGAACTGAAGGCCGGAAGTAAACAAGTGCAGGGCAGAATTTTGAATGCTCCTTACCTGTGCCAAGCCTTGCGTATGCATTTAATTCAAGTTCCTGTCCTTTTAACAGCGATAATATAGGCATCTTCTTGTGTATAACCAAGTCCTTTCCTTTTATATCAGAAGCATAAACTGTGCATGGCCCCTGCGCCTTGAGTTTCATTGAAACAGTGCATTTGCTGCAGCCTTTTCCTTTGCAGCTGCATTCATCCCTTGATGAAATGCCTTTTTCTGTTTTCAGAGGAATCAGGCCAATCCTGTGAGCCAGTATCTCATCAAAAAGAGCAGAATCATTTTTTACAATCTCGACTTCATCCACTGCAAGAGTCTGCACTTCCTGAACTGCCCTTCTAAGCGCATTTGCGATTGAAGTATCTATTCCACTGATTATGTAAGATGCCTTGTCTTTATTGCTGTTTATAATCTTGATTTCCATTTTCTTAGTTTGATATTTTATTTTTTTAAAGTTATACTCTTCTGCCCCTCTTGCCGCCTTTAGGTTTTGGTCCGCCTCTAGGCATAGGTGTTGTATCAACAATGTTTATTATCCTCAATCCGCTTTTCGCAAGGCTCTTTACAGCAGAATGCGCTCCAGGGCCAGGCCCTGTTGAATTTGCTTTTGCCTTTATCCTTACATAAACGCTGCTTATGCCTTTCTCAACTGCCTGTTCTGCAACACGCTTTGCCGCGAACATCGCAACAGTTGGATTTGCCTTAAGCCTGTCCTGTTTTGTTGACATGCCCCCTGAAACTCTTGAGATAGTCTTGCCTGTCAAATCAGTTATGTGGATGATTGTGTTGTTAAATGTAGTGTAGATATATGCTATCCCTATCCCTTCTAACTTCTTGCCTTCTTCACTCATTTTCCCCTCCTGTATTTTCTGTTACAATCTCTGATGTTTCCTGCGCTTTCTTCTTGCTAATCTGTTTTTTTGAGATTTTTATTTTGTCTTCCATAGACAAAGGCACAATAAATGAGGGGATATTAACAATATTGCTGCCCACAAGCACGTGTTTGTGTGTGATAAGCTGTCTTGCCTCTCTGAATGTTTTTGCAAGCCCTTTTCTTACAAGAACTGTCTGCAGCCTTCTCTCAAGAATATTTTCTCTTGTTAAGGCAAGTATATCATCAACAGCATTGACTTTCAGCCCAAGATTTTTCAGCTTTAAAACTAATTTCTCTGCCTGCTGCGGGCTTCTTATTAAACTTTTTGCCTGCCTTCTTATATTGTCTATCTTAAACTCTGATCTCCATATCTCCTTCTTGTTTTTCAGGCCATATTTCTGAATAAGCAAGTCCTCCTCCTTCATTCTTGCTGCCTCAAATTTCTTTTTTGGCTTCTCGTATCTTTTGTGCTGCCTTCTTGGGTCTCCCATTTTAGATTATACCTATTTTGCTTTTGCGGGCTGAGGTTTTGCCCTCTGGACACCAACTGCCTTTCCTCCTTTTCTGAAATGGCTCCTTGTTCTTTGCCCTCTGACTGGCTGCCCTAATGCATGCCTCCATCCTTTGTATGACCTTATCTGCTTCATTCTCCTTATGTCAAAGTCCCTCTGCATATCCAAGTCAGAAGTCGCTAAATGCTTGTCCTCCCCTGTGTCTATGTCTCTTCTCCTGTTAAGCAGGAATGGCTTCAAGCCAACAGGTTTCTTTATGAAAGAGACTATCTTCTCTATTTCATTTTCTGTTAATGAGCTGACCTTCTTCTTTTTATCCATTCCCAAGGATAAACATACTGCATTTGAAAAGCTCCATGAAACTCCTCTAATCCTTGTCAGGCCATGATAGATTGTTGTTTCGCCCGGGATGTCTGTCGCGAGTATCCTGACTATAGTGCCTGACAGTATCCTTGGTCTCTCTTCGGGCTTTCTTGCCTCTGGTTTTTTTGCCTTTTCCATTTTTTCTTTCATTTTTAAGATGCAAAAAGGTTATACCGCTCCTTTGTCTCAAGTTCCTGGGTTATCCTTTTCTCAATTGTCTTTCTTGGATCTGGAATGCTGTGAACCCTTGATTTTATGTCCTCAAAATTTGCGAATGGTTTTTTCTCCCTTTCTGAAATTATTGCTTCAGTATGCTTCACGCCAAAACCCGGTAAAAGTTCTAACTGATGCAGTCTTGTATTTATCGGTTGCGCATTATTGAAAAAATCAACGAATCTTTTTTCCTGTTCAACAACTGTTTTTGTTACAAACTCCCTAAGCTGAAGTTTTGCTGTCTCGGTAAGTTTTTCCGGAGGAAGCCTGCCGAGGATATAATAAACTTTATCCCGCTTGCCTACTCCTATGTAAACTTCCTCTTTCAACTGGAGTGCAATGCCCCTTCTAGGCACAAGCTGCAAAAGCGTGAAATTTTTCAGACCTATTGCCTGGGCAACCGGCATTGTTTTCCCTTCCAGAGGATAGCCATAAGGCAAAAAGTCTAACACAAGTGCAATTTCTTCCTTTTCCATTTTTTTTAAATGTATTTCTTGACAATTTCAAGTATTTTTACGATTTCATTTTCTTCAACGCCTGACTCAGAAAGTATCTTCCTTGCATCATCAGCATCCTTGGGCATTATATCCATTATCTTAACTATATTCTCTGCACTAATTCCCGGGAATGACTCCTGAAGCTCCTTCTTCAGCTTTAATGCATCTCCAATGCTCCCTTTGCAGAATTTCTTTACATAGGAATCTAATCTTTTTACTTTTTCTGACTCAGGCAGTTTTTTTATCAGTTCCTTGACTTCTGCTATGCTCAATGGCTCAACGTGGGTTATCATTTTTAGCTGGATGATTTTATCTTTTTTAAATGTGCTGATTCAACTATAAACTGCCTGTACTGGCTTCCCTGTTTTACCTTTACTATGTAGGACTTGCCCCTTTTCCCGATAATAACTCCGGTTTGCCCCTCTATCCTTTTCGGAAGAAAAACAGGGAATGTTGGATGGTAAACTAATGCCACTGTTTCTCCTATCTTTAACCCTTTGAAGTGGGTTGTTAAGCCCCTGCTTTGCTGTGATGTTGCCGCATTTTTTGCCATTTTTCAATTATTTCTTGCTGTTTTGATGCATCGCTTCTGCTATAATCTTCTCTAATACCTCTGCAAGCGCAGAGTAAAGATTATAACCTGAAGCACTCGCATTTAAAGTTACTTCCTTTTCATGGATTATATAGGCATTCGCATCAATTTCATTGAGGGTTGATTTGCCATGCTCATGCTTCCTCAGCCTTATTTTTAATTCCTTGTACTCCACTATTTCCCCGAGCCTTTTTACGTAATTTCCTACTACCTTCCTTACAACTGCGGCCTGCATCGGGTCTAAATCAAAATTTATCAGGGAGATATTGCCGCCCAACTGCTTGACTGCATCCTGCGCTCCTGCTTCTCCCCCTACCATCCTATTTCATAAATGAGAACGTTTAAAAAGCTTTTTGTGGGCGGGTTTTGTTCCTTTGCTGGGCTTTGATATCAGAGCTCCGGCAAAAGCCCCAAGGGAGTCAGCGGCAATATCCACAAAGCTTGCTGTCCTGCCTGGAACAAAAAGCTGATGAAACTCGTCAGTAAGCCCGTAAAAAGCTGCAAGGAGAAAGGCAAATAACAAAGCCCTATTCCTTGTCTTTGGGCTGCTTCTGAAACACGCAAGAAGGATAAAGCCCAGCACAGAATATTCAAGGAAATGCTTGAATGTTGCTGAAATCGGTTTCAGCAAGGTGGGCTGAGGGGGGCCGTAAGGAAATGATGACAGAACAAAAATAACGGCCATGTATCCAAATGCAAGAGTCCATGAGAGTTTGGGTCTATCTTGAAGCCAGAGTATTGGATGTTTCATATTGATTCAGTCAGTCGTGTTAAAGTTCTTAAAAGTAGTTTTAAGCAGTTCCTCAACACTCATTTTTACTATTGTATTCTTTTCGTCAATAAAAACTATTTTTTCAAGCCCGGAATTAATTATCTTCCTTTTGCACATCTCACAGGGCTTTCCGGGGAATGATTTTCCAGTATCAGCATCCCTGCCGTGGATATACATTGTGCCCTTTAGGATACTTGTCCCCAATCTTGCTGCGTTAATAATAGCATTATCTTCAGCATGAACGCTTCTACAGAGTTCATATCTTTCCCCAGAGGGGATATTCTTTTCTTTTCTGAAGCAGTAGCCTTCTTCCAGGCAGTCTTTCACTCCACGTGGAGCCCCATTATAACCCTGTGAAACAGGGGAATCATCTTTTATGATTATCGCCCCGAAGCGCCTTCTTAGGCAAGTGCTTCTCTCAGAAATTTTATCCGCAATGCCAAGGTAGTATTCATCTTTTGAAGGTCTTTTAACAGGAGCAGCCATTCTAATGCTTGCAAACAAACATTTTAAAAGATTTATGTAATCAAGCATATATCCCTAAAAAATGAAGATAATCGTAGACAAGCACGAGAAGAACAGCCTTGTTATTTCTGAGCTTATCGGAGAAAATGCAGAGGTTGAACTGAAATCACTTGATGTTGCGGATTATATCATTGATGATATTGCAATAGAAAGGAAAACAGTCAGCGATTTCATAAGCAGCATGCTGAACAGGAGGCTCTTTAGACAGATAGATTCTCTGAAGCAGTGCGAGAACAGAATTCTTATTATAGAGGGGATTGATGAACAGGAGCTTTACAATGATTCTGCGAATTCCGGCATTCATGCCAATGCAGTGAGGGGCATGATTTTGTCAATAATCCTCAAATCAAAGATTCCTGTTCTGATGACAAAAGATTACAAGGATACTGCCCGGTTCCTTGTGCTTATAGCAAAAAGATGCGACAAGAAAGAATCAGGCAAAAGCGTAAAGCTCAAGAGAAAAGCAATCAATGTCAATGAGCAGCAGCAGATGATTCTGGAAGGGTTTCCGGGAATCGGGCCTGCAATTGCAAAAGAGCTTTTAAAAAAATTTGGAACAATCAATGCAGTGATAAACGCAGAATTGCATGAGCTTGAGAAAATCAAAAAACTTGGCAAAAAAGCATCAGTAATAAAAGATCTGGCTGACAGGAAATATATTTCTTGATTAATCAATGAAGTTCTATCCTTTCAATGTCTTCATAAACATGGCATTTGCTTGTTAAGGTTGATTTTTTCAGGGAAAAACTGCTTACTTCAAATTCAATTTTTCTGAAGTTCAGATTTTTTAATTTCTCAATAAACTGTTTCTTGTCTTTCAGGGATTTTATTCTTGCTAAAGTTATATGCGGCTCAAATCTGTCTTCCAGATTAACTGTGCCTTTTAATGCGCTGTGGATTTTGCTGTGAAGTTTTCTTAACTCTTTTTCCGGCTCCAAGCCAACCCACGCAACTCTTATGTAATATTCAGAAGGAAAAACTCCTGCAGAGCCAAGATGCGCTGAAAATTTTTCTGATTTTATGCTTTTAAGAAGTTCCCTGCATCTGCCTGCATGCGCATCTGTCAACTCCCCTAAAAATGCAAGGGTCATATGCAGATTTTGCTGTTCGACGAGTTTCATGCCTGCTTCTGCAATAAATTTTTGAATCTTAACAAGCTCTACTCTGGCCTCATCAGATATTTCCAATGCAACAAAACATCTCATTTTTTCTGTGCCTACCTTATCAGCTCTGCTGTAATCTTCGCAGCAAGTTTGGATGTAATATTGTTGAAATCTTTCAGGGGATTAACCTCTGAGATATCTGCTGCCCTGAGATTTTTCAGCATATTCAATCTCTGAATAAAGTAAATAATCTCCCTGCTTGATAGCCCTGCTGGTTCGGGATATGCCACTGCAGGCGCAAAAGCAGGGTCAACAGCATCAATATCAATGCTGAGGTACAAAGCATCAAATTTTCTTGCTGTCTCCATTATAGCATCGCAGATGTCATGCAGATTGCCAAAAATATCTTTTTGCATGAAGCACCTTATTTTTTTTGCCGATATGAAATCTTTCTCTATGCTGTGAACATTGCGCAATCCTGCAAGGATTACATTGCCTGGCTTGAAGCCCTTTGAAACAAGAGTCCTAAGCCAGTCCTCATGAGTTGGGGGATAAAAATCATGCACGCAGTCTGCATGTGCATCAAAAATTACAATCCCAGGGTTTGCGAAGCTCTCTGAAAAAGCCCTGCAGAGCGGATAGGATATTGAATGGTCCCCCCCAAGAAACAGGCTGAAATCATTTTTTGCAAATATTTTTCTGCTTTCGTTATAAATCATTTTTTCAGACTCATCGAGATTTTCTTGATTAATGTTTATTTTTGTTACATTATGGCGGCTGATTTCAGAAACAATGTTCTTTTCGTTGGTGTAAATGCCTGAAAGTTCAGATACTATTGCTTCAGGCGCTTTTTCACAGCCTTTTGTCTTACCCAATCCGTTTATAAAAGGAACTTTTATTATCTGCATTTTGAATCAGTCAGGCACAAGTGCGAAGAAAGTATATTTTTTTATTTTAGCAAGCTTTTGCACATCTCCAAGCCTAACTTCAGAGATTCTTTTTTCAAAATCATAGAATCCACTTATGTTATTATCCACTTCGTACAAAAGCAGCGAAGCCATCTGCTCGGATGAATCCTCCATTGAAATCTGGTGGTTTCCGATTATCTGATTTTTCACTTCATTAAGCTCTTTTTCGGAGATATCCGATGCTGCCTTGTCAAACTCATTGAGGATTATAGATTTTATCTTTTCAACATTCTCTTTCATTGCGCCGACATAAATAAGATGGTAGGCAAAATCTTTTGTTATATCCGCTTCCCCTTTGACAGCATAAGCGAGATTTCTTTTTTCCCTTATTTCAGAGAATAATCTTGAGGACATCCCGCCAGCCATAAGCGTATTGAGGACAACCGCCGCATAGCTCATTTTGTCCTGCGCCAAAGGCGCATGGCAGGCAAATGCCATATTTGCCTGGTCTATGCTTTTCCTTTTTTCTATAATCTCCTCATTTTTCAGCTTTATTGGAATTTTGGGAATTGTTCCTTTCTCATTCCCGAAATTCTGCTCTGCAAATTCAGTTATGCTGCCAAAATCAGCATCCCCGACAACGCATAATACCATATTCTCAGGGCAGTATATCCTTTTGAATTTGTCAACAAGCATCTGCCTGTCAAGCGAATTCATTGATGCATAAGTGCCTATCAGGGGAATAGCTAAAGGAGGCTCATACAAATGCCCGGGGATTTGGTCAGAGACATACAATCTTGGACTGTCCTTTCTCATTTTAATCTCCTCAAAAATTACTTTCCTTTCTTTTTCAAGCTCTTTTTTCTCAAACAAGGGATTTTTTACCATATCACTCAAAACATTCAAGGCAGTATTGACCTGCTTTGAAGGAAGCTTGCACCAGAATGCAGTTGCGGTTTCTGATGTGAATCCGTTTAGAATTCCCCCGTTCCTTTCAATTTCAGATGCTATTTTCTGCGCATTTCTCGATGGAGTGCCTTTATACAGCATATGCTCTATAAAATGTGAAATTCCTTTCTCTTCTCCTATTTCATTCACACCTCCTGCCCTGACAGCAAAAGCCACGCTTACAATAGGCAGATTTCTTTTTTCAAAAAGGATTGTCATGCCATTCTTTAGTTTTGTCCTGTAAAATTCCGGCTTCATTTTTTTATTTCCCGAATCGTCTCTCCCTGATTCCATACTCTTTTATCACCTTGACGAAATCCTCTTTTGTCAGCTCGGGAAACATTTTATCCTTCAAGAATACAATCTCGGAGTATACTGACTGCCATGGCAGGAATCCACTCAGCCTTTGTTCAGAGGTTCTTATCAGCAAATCAACATCTGGCAGTTCTGCATACAAGTTTTCAGAGAATTTCCTTTCATCAATTGCCTCAATATTTAATTTTCCATCTTTTACAAGCTGGGAAATTTTTTTTGCCGCATGCAGTATTTCCTGCCTGCCGCCGTATGCCATTGCAAAATTTAAGAAATACTCCGAATATTCCTTGGTTGCAGTTTCCAGCTGTTCTATAATCCCCTGAAGCTTTTTGCTAAGCAATTCTTTATTGCCTATTACCCTCACCCTAACCTTCTTTTCATGAACTTCCTTATCCTTAAGTAATCCCTTAAGCTCTCGCTCAAAAAGTTTCATTAAAAAATCAACTTCTTCTTTAGGTCTTAATAGATTGTCAGTTGATAAGCTGTATATTGTGAGCATTCTTATTTTGAGTTCCTCGCACCATCTTAGTATCTCCCTAAATATCTTTGCTCCAGCCTCATGCCCTTTGAATGCAGGCAGCCCTCTTGATTTTGCCCATCTTCTGTTTCCGTCAGGGATAATCCCTAGATGCCGCGGCACTTTCATCTTGGTTTCCTGTCTATCCTCAGCCATTTCAACACTACTTATACATGATTTTTAAAGCTTATCAAATCCTCTCTAAAAAAGGCAAAAGAATAAAAAGATTTTAAAATATAACCCCTTTGTAAAAAAGATGACTAAAAAAACAGGTGGCGGATGCTGGGATTTGACAGACCAGTTTGATTCTGAAGCTGTTGCTTCTGCATTTTCCAAACTGGTTTCAGGCGGCAAGTATGGATACAAGGCTGTGCTTGAAAGAAAAAAAGAAATTCCCCAGTGCAAAAAATGCGGAAAGGAGCTCGAAGGCATTGAGAAATACTGCCCTGAATGCGGGGAGAAAACAGAGTGGCAGAAAAAGAAAGAGGAGCCAAAAGTGCTTATGACAATAGAGGAATTGGAGAAAAAGTTTAAGGCAGGGGAGAAGCAGGAGCATGAGATTCTTGCGTATCTCAGGGATGAGCTGAAATTTGCCGAGAATAATGCTTTTGACCTGATAGGGAAATGGAGAAAAGAATTATCAAAACCTGTTGATAACCCAAAAATAGACTTAAGCCAGTTTAAAGGTTAGTTTTTAACAATCATGGCAGGAAATTGCTGCCAAGATTTTCCAGCATTCCAGAATTCTTCTCAAAATATTTCCTTGCCCTTGAGAAAGTCTTTATTAAATCTGAACTGACTGCATTTTTTAAATCAAGAGGATGCAATTTGTTTTCTGTGAACTGTTTTTCAAGAGCGGGATATGAATCAAATGAGATATCCCCCCCAAATTTAGAATCCCTTTCAACATTTATCCTCTTGTTCAGCGGGAAAATAACTGTCTGGCATATCTGAAGCAAGGGATTATCTTTAACAATTCCTGCTGGGCAGTAGGCGTTCCTTATCTTTTCTTTTATGCTGTCCTCTGAATCATAAACCTTGATATGGGTTTCAGGAAGTGATGATGACATTTTTACTCCGGGGCCTTTTAATGAAGTGATAAGCGGCATGATTATCTCAACTCGTGCATTATAATCCACTTTAGGCAGATACTCCCTTGCATACACCATTATATGCCTCTGGTCCATGCCCCCAAGCTGGATATCCGCATCAAGATACTGTTCATCCAATGCCTGCAACAGGGGATATATCATCTCACTTACCTTCGGCTCTTTCATCCTGCAGACTTCTGATGCTGCGCGCTTTGCCCTTGAAACTGTTGTCAGTGAGGAAAGCTTAAGCACATCAAGCATGTAATCATAGCGCAGCTGAAAGTCAGAGCCGAGAATTACCTTTGGCTTTCTGCGCCAAGGCAATGCAAGTTCTATGCATTTTTTGTAGTATTCCGCCCTCTTGTTAATCTCGCTCCATGGGCTCTTTAAATCATCAAGCGCTGCGTGCAAGTCTGCTATAAGTATCTTGTTGAATATTCCTGCTTCTGAAAAATCAAAAATTTTTGTCAGAGTTGCAAGATGCCCAATATGGACTGGGCCTGTCGGTGCAGTGCCGTAATATGCAGTTATTTTTCTCTTTGTCCTAAGAAGATTTTCAAGAGATTCAACTGTGATTATCTCAACAGCGTTTCTTTTTACCAAATTCAGCCTTTCTTCTGAATTCATGATTTACCAAAAAGGGATGCTTACTTAAACTTTTCTATAAAGGCAACAGAAAAGTATAAAAAAGAAAAATACATTTCAATAAATGCAAACTTGGGGTGTTATTATTGATTTGGTTCTTGCTGCACTTTTTGGGGGGACTATCGGATTTGAGAGGCAGAGGTTAAGGCAGTTTGCAGGATTAAGAACGCATATGCTTATCTGTCTCGGTGCAGCGCTGATAACAATACTAAGCATAGAAGGATTTTCCTTTGATGCATCAAGTCCTGCGAGGATTGTTGCGAATATAATCGTTGCAGCTGGTTTTATAGGTGCAGGAACAGTGATAGCTGCAAGAGGAGAAGTTCATGGGCTTACAACAGCAGCTTCAATATGGATAGCCGCCGCTATAGGCATGGCAACAGCGCTTCATTTTTACGTTGCTGCTGCAGCAACCACAATTATAACCCTCGGCATTCTTGAACTGTGGAGAATTGAAGTCAAATTTGGATTGAAAAAAAAAGGTGAGTAATCTAGCTGAATTATGTCCCTGACAAAGATTGCTTTAATCATATCCCTTGTAGGAACTGCATTTTTATTTTTTCTTTCAGGAAACATAGAGCCAAAACTGACAAAAATTTCAGGCATTGGCAGCAGCATGCTTGGGCAGGATGTAAAGATTGAATGCCAGATTGCATCCGAAAGGTTTTACAGCGGAATGGCAATCCTGAATGCAGAAGATGAAACAGGCAGCATCGATGTCATTGCTTATGGAATTGATAAAAATCAGACATTCCTGGGCAAGAATGTTGAAATTTTAGGGAGAGTAAAAGAATACAAAGGGCAGTTGGAAATAGAAGCCCTGAAAATCTCTGAAAAATGATTTTTGTATTGGTTGTTCTGGCATTAATGCTTGGGATAATCGCAGGAATTTTCACAGGCCTTGTTCCTGGAATCCATATAAATTTTGTCGCGCTGATAATCTCCTCATCAGCAGGAATTCTGCTGGAGCATTTCAGCGCGATTGCAATTGCTTCTTTTATCATTGCGATGGCTGTAACACACTCTTTTTTTGATTTTATCCCTTCTATTTTCCTGTCAGCGCCAAACTCTGAGACAGCCCTCTCTGTCATGCCAGGGCACAATCTGCTTTTGAAAGGAAAAGGATATGCAGCAGCAAGGCTTGCATTAATCGGCTGTTATGCAGGACTAATAATCCTTATTCTCACTGCGCCTTTATTCCTTTACATTATGCCTTTGGTGTATGACTTCATAAAGAGGTTTATGGCAGTTATTCTTATCGTATCATCCCTGTATCTTATGGTAAATGAGAAAAATAAAATTCTCGCACTGTTCATATTTATTATCTCAGGAGTTTTGGGATTCGCATCATTAAATTTGAATTTAAACCAGCCGTTATTCCCATTATTGACCGGGCTTTTTGGGACAAGCATGATTGTAACAAGCATATCTGAGAAGGCAAAAATTCCAAAGCAGGAAATGCAGGAATTAAGAACAGAAAAAGGGGAAATTCCAAAGGCAGTATCTGCAGGGCTCATTGCTTCAGGGTTATGCAGTTTTCTCCCAGGGCTTGGCGCAAGCCAGGCTGCTGTAATTGGCTCTGAAATATGCGGCAAAACCTCTGAGAAATGCTTTCTTTTTCTTCTGGGGATTATAAGCACGCTTGTCACTGGATTAAATTTTGTCGCAATTTATGCCATAGGAAAGCCGCGAAGCGGTGTTGCAATTGCAGCTGCAGACATTCTCCAGTCAGTCAGCATGCAACAATTGTATCTGCTTCTTGCTGTTGCAGTTGTTTCAGGGGGCATAGCCCTGGTTATATCGTTGCATGCGGCAAAAATTTTTGCGAAAAATATAAATCGGATTGATTATGCAAAAATTTCAATTGCGCTGCTGCTATTTCTTTTTGTTATGTGCATTATTTTTTCAGGCTGGCTTGGGATAATTATCCTTGTAACAGCCACTTCACTTGGAATTTTTGCAATAAAGGCGAATGTGAGAAAAATGCACTTGATGGGATGCATCATGCTGCCTGTTATCCTGTATTTTCTCTAAACAATAAAATTATCCGAACCACTTCTGCAGTGCTTCCTGCTTTTCTGTTTCTTTTCCAAACATGCTCTCTATATATCTCTGTGTCAAGTCAAGAGACTGCTTTACGTAATCCGGCACATTGTATTTTTTGGCAAGCTGAAGCGCAGGCTCAAGATATTTTATTATGCCGCCTTCAGAGATTGTAAAGATTATCCTTCCGCCACATTTTGTGCAGTTTCCCTGCAAGGAAGGGCGCCTGTATTTCTCGTTGCATTTCACACATCTGAACTGCTGCATTGAGAATTTTCTTAAGTTGCCTCTTATGTCCCTTATCAAATGCCTTTGTATCATGAGAGTCGCGACATCAGAAGTGTCAACAGCCCTGATTTTTTCAACAAGCTCCATCTGCTTCTGGACTTTTTCCTGCATTGTTGCAAGTTTTTTGTAAGCAGAGCATGTTGTTCCTGAAGCAATATCAGAAGTCTCATGGGTATAATGCAAGTTCTGGAATGCTTCATCGCTGCCGATTTTATCCCTTATCTGGGGCATTTTTACACTGTTAGGCATAAGCCGCTTTTCAGCTGCCCTATAAAGCTCAATAGGAATTTTATCCGCTATGTCAATGTCAAAGATCATATCATCAACCTCCCCAGGTCTTATCCTTGCATTAAGGACTAACGGAGCATCCTGTGTTCCGCCTCTGTGGGCAGGCAGATAATCCCGGGAGAAGTTCAAAAGGACATCAAGCAGCAGACTTAATGATGCCTCATCCCCATCGCAATCTCTCCTCATTGCAGCATGGATGTAAGGCGATGCAAGGAAAGATTGAGTATTGCTGAATCCTGCAATTCGGCATATAACCCCGGCACAATTATGCGGAGCAATGCCCACAGTCAGCTTGCCGACTAAATCCTCCTTGTGCACAATATTGTAGAACGGCTTCATCCCATACATCCTCACAAGAAGATTGTCAATAAACTTGCATATCCTCATAAAAACATCATCAGCTTTCTCATCAAGGCTGTCTGGCGCGCAAGGCAGAAGTACATCATGAGGCTTAATTTCAAGAATTTGCTCTTCATTCTCCAACTCTTTCCCTAAAATGTCCTTGGTGTACCCGATTTCCCTCAGCTTGCCGACGCTGACATGAGCTTCTTTTGGCTTGAAATGCGTTACAGGGGCTTCAGATGCATCATACCTTATTGTGCCGTCCTTGTTTACATTAAGGTTGAACATTGCCCTCAGGACGCCTTTTGCAATTGCCTCAGGAACATGGGATTCAGAGGATGTACCTCTGACTCCTTTTATCAAAGCAGGCAGTTCACTGCGCTGGATATTAAGTTTTTTCAATGCATATTCCAGATGATGCTTTATGTTCAGTTTTCTCGTCATGAAATCGTCTGCTGCTCCGTGCGTAGGGCAGAATTCAGTATTAAGCTTTAGATCACAGCTGCGGCAGTAGTAAACTTTCCTTGTTTGTTTCCCGCAAACCTCACACACAAAGGAGATTGTTTCTGAATTGCAATTGTCGCAGTGGTAGAGGGGAAAATCAGCCTTGACGCTTGTTTCAGACGCCTCCTGCACACTCCTTAATCTCCCTCCTGCTTCGCCTACAGGAAACAGCACATGAGGGGAGCCTGTCAACTCCCTTAACTTTGCCTTTTCAGGCCTGCCCATTCTTGCGCCTATAAAAGTTCCTGCCTTATCCCTTATCACAAAAGAGGAAAATTTGTTTATTATATCCAGAACCTTCTGCTCTGGCTTTAATGATTCAGATATCATCACTGAGATCTTTTCTTTGTTTAGAGCCAAATCTTCCATTCCAAGATTTGACAGCAGGCTTGCTGCATGCGGCGGCTCAATTATAATATTCTCTATGCTTAAAAAATGAGGGACAGCAAGTATCTCAAGCGCCCTTTTTGCAGAATCATTCATTGGAAGAATAATTTTTCCCCCTTCAACCCTTGATTTCTCAAGCAATTTCAGCAAATCAGAAAAATTTTCATTTGTAATCTGCGACCAATAAAAAATGTAAGATGGATGAAGCGCAATACCATAAGTTCTGCTTATCTCAAATGCCTCAGCCAGGCTTACATTTCTGCAGTTGATTTTTTCCGCTGCTTCCTTGTTTTTTTCCTCAAGTTCTGCAAACCAGTATTCCTCAACATAGCCAGCCGGCAGAAGAGGATGATTTCTGTTTGCGAAATCTCCGAATGGAATAAGCAAATCCCCTATGTATAATATTTCTGTGATATCCTTGAGAATTTTTACTGCGTTCTGCTTATCCTGAAGCTTCAGCACTCGGCCATTATTCAGTTTCACAACAGGACCATCAATTGAATCACAGCACGTTGCCGCAGCCGCTTTTGTAGGCATTTCAAGCCTTATTTGCGTGCCGAATGCAATGAAATCCCCGAGAACAGCCATTGTTGCAGGATGAATTGCCAGTGCTGAATATCCTGTGCATCTGGTCCTGCCGTATCTCAGCCTGAATGTTCCGGAATATGAAGGATGCCCAAAAACAGGCCTGCCTGCAACCAAATCCTTTAGATAAGTTCCTGTTGCCTGTTTTGTCTTTTTCTCTGTGAGCTTTCTTTGCAATTTTACGAAATCGTCTAGAAAATTCCAGTCAGACAAGCCAAAACCCTTGTCCACAAGCTTGTTCTTTATTTTCAGAAGTTTTGCTGCTTTCTGTGCGAGGCATTCGCTAACAGTCAATGCAAACCCTCCCCTGATAAGATTTGTATCTATTCTTTCCAAATCCTTGTAATTGCTGACTTCCCTCTGCTCTGTAGGCAGGCCTGCAATTTGAAGCGGAAGGTTCTTGAAAAGGAATTCAAGCTCCTCCTCTGATGCAAGATACTGGAGATTGGCAACTCTCTCGTGATAATCATTGATTTCTGTTATTCCTCTTTTAATCTCTTTTTCAGATGCATCATATTTTGCATAACCAAAAATGCTTCTGAGATAATCCAGGAGCAGCAGGGAAAAAGCCCCGGCTGTTGTGCCTGCGCTTCTTATCGGTCCTGAGTAATATGCGGCAAAATAATCCTTGCCATCATTTGTTTTCTGCAGTTTGAAATGAGTAAATCCCTCAAGAGGGGAAGCGACAACTCCCAGAGTTATGTACGCAAAGCCAATCCTGAAACCTGCATCAACTGCCTCAAGATGACTCTGGAACTTGCAGAATTTCTCTTTTGCTATCTCCTCTGCAATTTTTAGGCATACTGCATGGTCAAGCAAGCCATGCTCCTGTTCCAGTTCTTTTATTCTGTTAATCAGAGGCGCACTGTTAAGCTGGGGATATAGGGAAGAGATTAATTCAACTGCGCGCTGAGCCAGGGATGTTGCAAGGGGGCTCTCAACCTTGCTCTTTGGATCTAATCCTTTTTTTCTGGCTTCGTCTGCGACTGCATATTCAACTCTTACCTTTGTCTCAATGTCTGAAAAATATTTCTGCATTTTTTCACAAGTTTAAGATTTTTATAAGTTCAGCAAAATCTGAAATGACATAATCTGCCCTCCTTGCAACAGATTCTATCTTGGGATTGAATGCAATGAACATGCCTACTCTATCCGCAACAGAGATGTCATTTTCATGGTCCCCCACATGGCAGATTTCCTCTTTCTTTATGCTATATCTCTCGCATAAGCCCTTAATTCTTTCGTGTTTTTTCCAGGTTGGGACGTTATAGTCAAAAGTGCCTGTGAAGAATCCATTCTTCCTGTGCAGTTTATTGCATATAGAAAAATCCAATCCCAATTCAGATGCTGCTTTTTCAGCAACCAAATCAATTGAGGAGGTAAGCAATCCCCTTATGAGTTTGCCCCTACTTGCCTCTGAAAACTCCCTTGCGCCTTTTGAATAGGGCAATGGATAAAGAAAATCCTTTGCTGTTGAGACAGAGAGATTTTCCAAATCCTTAACTTCCCTTCTTGTCCATTCAAAATCCATGTCTCTTTTTCCATAGAACTCCTCTGTTATTATGTCCCACTTTTCCTTAAGGTTGAATGCGCAGGCAAGGGCATCCCAGCTTGATTCAAACCTGCTGCCTATATCCTTGTAGGAAACAAGGCATCCATCCACATCTAAGGTAATCATCTTAAGCTTCATTTTTACTTGCCTCGCTGCTAAAATCCAGGATGTTTATCTCCCCTGTTTTTAGATTAAGAAGAGGGACTTTGCATGGATCAGGCTCATTGCCGACTTTTTCCTCGTAAGGGGTTATTGACTGCCAGCACGAGCATGAAACTATCAGGATATTGTTATAATATGAAATATCTGTCCTGTGAACTTCGCCTGTTGTGACTATATCCGGAACAGTTGCTATTGCAAGCGGGTCAACCATCTCCGAAGGCACATAAACAACAGAGGAATGCGTCGGAGCAAGATGCCTTCTTTTCAGGATATGTTTGACTACTTTTGAAGGGGAATGATGCGCCTGCGACATCCTCAATTCCTCAATATCATTAATAAGGCTGTGGAATGACGCTCCGTGATACATCAGAACCTTGAAGCCTGGAAAATCTTTTGAGCATGCGATGTTTATCAGCGAGGGATTGCTTACCAAAATCAGGTTTTCAATTTTATGCAGCGGCTCTGCAAAATATTTGTCTATAGGCGGCTGCGGCTCTGCAACTCTGACTGAATCGTGCTGTCCCGGGCACATGATTATATGAATGTCTTTCCTTATCATGCTCAGCATTCCAGCCAGTTTGACATACTGCTCTCTGATATCCTTTATTTTTAGCAGGTTCTCCTGGCCAGGATATACCCCTACTCCATCAACGCAGTCGCCCACAAGAAACAGATACTTAACTTTTTTTGCCATTTCTTTCTGCTTTTCTGAGCCGATTTCCCCATTCAGCCAGTTTACAAACCTGAGAAAATTTTCTTCGAGGAATTTGTCTGAGCCGACATGAAGATCTGAAGTAAATGCAGCATACTCTAAGATAGGCGCTTTTTTTCTTTCTGGAATCTGGCAGTCAGGGAATATTATGTCATTAACAAAAAGCATCTCGCTGCTCCCGGAGCACTTGAATCCAAGAATATCATCAAGAACAAGATCCTGCGCTTTTTTGAACACATCCACCTTGCTTGAGTTAATAAGAAGGACTGCTCTTCCTGTCAAATCTTCAACTTCAAGCAGGATATTCTTGTTTTTGGTTATTCTTTTGTCAGTGACTATCGCAATTATTGAAACATTCTGCTTCTGCCCGTTTATCTTGTTTATTGAAGTTAAGTTTTGGAGCTCATTCCTGTCCTGTAAAAATCCTCTAAAAAGGATAAAGCGGTTTCGAAAATGGTTTGTGAAATCTTCAACAGATATCTTCCTGCTAGGCAGGATATAGGAGTTCAGCACGCGAATCTCCTCTCCCAAAACTCTGCTTTCCTGTTTTGCTGCTATCGGCTGTTTTTCAAGAGCAAAATTTGAAAAAGATTTCAAGGAAGCAATATAAGCACTTATCACATCGTCCTTGCCTTGGCTCTTAGTCTTATAATTCTCAAGGATAATTGATATTCTGTCATGGTTTTTTGAGATTACCGAAGCTGAAAGCATTTTGCTGCTGCTCAATCCGCATAAAACCCCTACAAGATAATTATTTATCTCTTCGTCATAAGAGGGCATGTTTGAAAGAAAATCTGCGAGAGCGGGCTCTATGAGAAAGCCATTCTGCAAACATGATTTGATTACTGCATTCATTCTTCGAGCCCTAATGAAGATGATAAAATGGTTTTAACCTGGGGCATCAACTGCTGAGGGATAGCCAGTTTAATCTTCCTTGTCCTGCCGTATCTCCCTTTGCTGACAACAACGGCATTTATGATGCCAAGCATATCAAACTCCGCAATTATGTCCCCTACTCTTCTTTGGGTTAGGACCTCATTTGATGTTTTTTTACAGAGGTCCTTGTAATGATTGTATATATCCCCTGTAAAAATCTGCGGAAGTTTTTTTGATTCTTCAAGCGAGATTATTGACTGGAGAATAATCTGGAACTGCCTTGGCTCTGTCTCAACAATATCAAGAATTTTGTCCTTCTCTATTTTGTCGTTTGCCTTGTCAATATGCTCCTGCATAACTTTTTTCCCGCCTTCCCTTTCAACGAGCTCTCCTGAAATCCTCAGCAAGTCAAGGGCTCTTCTTGCATCGCCATGCTCCCTTGCTGCATAGGCCGCGCATTTTTCAAGGACTCCCGGCTCTATAACCTCTCCTTGGAATGCATGTTTTGCCCTCTCCCTTAATATATCCTGCAGCTGCAATGCATTATAAGGCGGGAAAACAATCTCCTCTTCGCCCAATGAGCTTCTGACTCTTGGGTCTATATTATCAAGAAATGTCAGGTCATTGCTTATGCCAATAAGAACTATCTGCGCTTTGGTCAGCTCAGAATTAAGCCTTATCAGATTATAGAGGAAATCATCTGAAATTTTCTTTATTGCCTGGTCTATCTCATCAAGGATAAGGATAAAAAGCTGGGGTTTTGACTCAATAATCTCAATAAATTTGTTATAAACTGATTCAGTCGGCAGCCCTGTTGCAGGGACTGATGAGCCTAATTTTCTTATCAGCTCTGCGAGAATCCTGTATTCAGTATCAGCAACTTTTTTTAGCTTGCAGTTGATATATTCTATATTAAGGTTAAGGTTGTTCTTTTTTGCCCTTTTCAAAAGCTCATCTTTCAGGTACATGATAGACACTGTTTTGCCTGTTCCAGTCTTGCCGTAAATAAAGAGGTTGGAAGTTTTTTCAAGCCTGAGGCACGGAGCAAGTATTGAGGCAATTGATTCAATCTGTTTTTCCCTGTGCTGGATTGATTCCGGGATATAATTTGACTGAAGCATAACCTTGTTCTTGAATATGCTCGAATTTGAGAATGAGTCAAAAATCCTGTCTGTTTGGCTGGTCATGTATTCTCTGTATAAAAAATTTTTTATAAACATACTTATCATTAAAAATATACATACAGACCTATATTTCCTATGGAACGTGTTTTTGGGTTTTTGATGCAAAATTGATTGTGTCGTCACGAAATAGAAATAACCCCTCTATTTCCTATGGAAGTTTATATTATATTATTTAT
>JAZDNM010000003.1:0-352935 GCA_043799715.1 archaeon | reverse complement strand
ATGAGAGCACTTAACACATCTGTAGAAACTTGTTTCGCCTTCATCTCCGGCCCTCATTTGTGTTGACCAGAAATATGCCTCGTGATGCCCGCATTTCGGGCATGTTGCCGAAGTGACAGGCCAGACATTACTATCCTTGTTATGCAGAACACCAACCTCTCTTTTCACCTGCATCTTCTCAACAGCCTGAATCTTCATTGTTTTTTCCTTTAATGTGTAGCTGCATTTGATGCATCCGTAATGCTTTGTTTTTTGAACTAATACACTACCGCATTTTGGACAGAATTGCATTTTACTCTCTATTTTACAGCATTTAAAAAGTTAACGGTTGATATTTTTTTATCAAAAAAACAAAACTACAACATTTATGTTGGAGTTAAGCCATAGTTTTGTTTTTAGAATCCTAAAAACCAAAGATAAACCTCACCTTTTAAGGTGCGGTAACCAGAGGCTTTTATGATTTAAATATCCCCCTAAAAATATCAACAAAGAATAATTTTGCCCAGCCGAGTTTTGGTATTCTGAATATCGTTCTTCCAATAATCTGCTTTTGGGAGATTGAACCTTCAACAGACAACTGCCCCTGATTATTATCACCTTTTGTTGATATAGTTGTGTCATTTTTAATGACGCGATGTATTATCGGCACTCTTTGGCCGACATCAAAAATAATAACATCCCCGATATTCAGGTTCTTTGCGCCCCTTAAAACCACTATGTCACCCTTGTTGATGCCGTTGTGATAGGGCCATTTTTCAACCTCTGCCTTTGTTATGTTCTGCTCGGTATACCACCATCCGTAATTTTCCCACCAGGAATCAAAGTTTCCCTGATGAATCATGCTTCCAGATTCAACTATCAGGCTGGGCATCGAGGTCGACAAAAAAAATCCTAATGCGGGAAAGAAAATCCATTTTACGATAATATAAAGCAAAACTAAATCAGCAATCCAGCTTAATATCGAGTCAGAATTCCAGAGAAAGTCCCATATTTTTCCCCAGGTGGTTTTTGGTTTTCTGCTTGTTAATGCAGCTCTTTTTTTTGCCATCTATTTATTTTGGGAAATGGAGTTAAAAAGGTTTCTGTCAGAATTTCTGTCTGCATAAAAATATCATCGAAAAGTTTATAAACCATTTTTGACGAAACCTTATATCAAAAATGATTGGTATGAGTGCCTTAATGGTTACCTATTTATTGCATATTAAGGTATGATGTATGCATCGGCAGTCATACAAGTGATTTTCTTTTATCAATACCGAAGATTTTGATTTTTTATTGAAATTTTTGAGTGTTGGTATGTTAATTGTGCTTTTAAGTTAATTCCCAAAAAGTTTGAAAGTTGTAACCTTTATAGGATTTACAATTTGCTCAATAGGAGTAAGGCTTTGTAATAAATCTAGTTTATCCTGCTAGAGGTTGCTGCTCTTTGGTTTGGGCTAAGCCATGCAAGTTCCTCGAAAGAGTGCGAACTGCTCAGTAACACGTAGCTAATCTGACCTGAAGCCGGGAATACCCTCGCGAAAGTGAGGATAAATCCCGATAGGGCATAGTTTCTGGAATGAGTTATGCTTTAAACGCAGGGTTTCAGGATGAGGCTGCGGCTGATTAGGTAGTTGGTGGGGTAACTGCCCACCAAGCCGATTATCAGTAGGGGCTCTTAGCGGAGTTGCCCCGAGAAGGACTCTGAGACACTAGTCCTAGTTCTACGGAATGCAGCAGGCGCGAAATTTCTGCAATGCCCGCAAGGGTGACAGAGCAAGCCAAAGTGTCTTCTCGCAAGAGAAGACTTTTCTTTGTTATAAAAAGACAGAGGAATAAGGACTGGGCAAGACTGGTGCCAGCCGCCGCGGTAATCCCAGCAGTCCAAGTAGTAGCCACAAGTATTGGGTCTAAAACATTCGTAGCTCGTTCGGAAAGTCTCCTGTGAAATCGTTCTGCTTAACAGAATGGCGTGCGGGAGATACTACCGGGCTCGAGACCGGGAGGCGTGAGAAGTACATCTGAAGTAGTAGTAAAATATGTTAATCTTAGATGGACTAACAATGGCGAAGGCATCTCACGAGAACGGATCTGACGGTGAGGAATGAAGGCCAGGGGCGCGAAACGGATTAGATACCCGTGTAGTCCTGGCAGTAAACGCTGCGTACTAAACATCGTGTTCTCCTCGAGAGAATGCGGTGCTGTAGGGAAGCCGTAGAGTACGCTACCTGGGAAGTATAGCCGCAAGGCCGAAACTTAAAGGAATTGGCGGGGGAGCACTACCAGGGGTGACGCGTGCGGTTCAATTAGATTCTACACCGTGAACCTCACCAGGAGCGACAGCAGAATGAAGGTCAGTCTGAAGGGCTTACCTGACACGCTGAGAGGAGTTGCATGGCCGTCGTCAGCCTGTGCCGTGAGGTGACCAGTTAAATCTGGTAACAGGCGAGACCTACATTTGTATTTGCTACGTTAAAGAGCACAATACAGAGACCGCGTTCGTAAGGACGAGGAAGGTGTAGGCAACGATAGGTGAGTACGGCCCGAATCCCCTGGGCTACACGCGCGCGGCAATGGTAGGGACAGTGAGATGCAACTCCGAAAGGAGAAGCTAATCCCATAACCCCTATCCCAGTCCAGATTGAAGGCTGTAACTCGCCTTCATGACGCTGGAATCCCTAGGAATCGTTCGTTAGTAGCGAACGGTGAATAAGTCCCCGCTCCTTGCACACACCGCCCGTCAAACCAACCGAGTTATGCCTTGGTGAAGTTCGCAAGAAAAGAACCTCGGTATGACAAGGTAGGTTAAGTCGTCACAAGGTATCTGTAGGGGAACCTGCGGATGGATCACCTCCTAAAATTTTAATAAGATTAACAATTGTAAAGCACAACCTATTCACAACAGTTGCCTGAGAAAACATTTTTAAATTTACTTTAATGATGATTACAGAGTGGGCCCATAGCTCATCTGGTAGAGCGCTGCCTTTGCATATAGCCTTTTTAAGGGCATCAAGACAGGCAGAGGCGTCGGGTTCGATCCCCGATGGGTCCATATCTACAGTTTCTCTTTAGAAAAGAGAAACTCTAGGTAGGTAGAGAAACTACAATAGTTTCCCATCAAAATCCCAATTTTGCCGAGGCATACCCAATCTTTTTGATTTTATAATTAAATATCAAAAAATCCCTTGTGTTTACCACACACTAAATTGTGTGGTTTATTGGGATTTTAGGATGCTCAGAAATGCAAAAGCATTTCTTACATGAGGAATTCAGAAGCTGAATTCTGATGTGAAGGGGTAATAGGAAAAATGAATGGAAAATTTTTACCCGATAATAAGAAGCAACACAGCAAAAACCCCGAGAGATAATGTTGACAGCTCGTTTCAGAAAGAAATATTTGCAGAATACAATCACGAAAATCCATTTTAATTAAAAACAGAAAGCAATGGATTGGAACAAAGATTAAGCGATTCCAAATATCATATATCACAATATATCATATTCACAAATTCGAATTGTGGAAAAACATGAATCTCCCAAGTTTCACTTGGGGGAGGAAGCTGATAATCAATATGAGGCGATGTAGTATTTTGGCGTCTAATAAGCTGCCAGGTGGATAGCTTGGTTTAGGTCGCGAAGAAGGACGTGGCAAGCTGCGATAAGCTCCGGGGAACTGCAAGCAAGTATTGAGCCGGAGATGTCCTAATGTGAAACATTTCTCTAACAGAGAAATTCTTGCGTCGCATAGATGCAAGGATGCGCACCGGGGGAATTAAAACATTTCAGTACCCCGAGGAATAGAAAGCAATAGCGATACCCTTAGTAACAGCGAGTGAAAAGGGTTCAAGGCAATCTGAATCCCTGCCGAAAGGACAGGGAGATGTGGTGCTGCTTATCCTAAGTTGCCGATTCGAACTTGCTTGAATGCAAGGCCGCAGAGAGTGATAGCCTCGTAGATTAACGCAATATGGAATGCAGTAAGAAGAGTAGTGCCCCCCGGATAGGAGGCACGAATACGGCTGAATTAACAGCCAACCTTAAATATTGACCTAAGTCCGATAGAGAACTAGTACCGCGAGGGAAAGCTGAAAAGTACCTCTAACGAGGGTTGAAAAGATCTTGAAATCTGGCAGCTACAGTTGTGTTACTGCGATCTGTCGTAAGACAGTAGTTGTAACGTACGTTTTGAAAAACGAGCCAGGGAGTTTATTTTAGTGGCAAGGTTAAATTGAAGCCGCAGCGAAAGCGAGTCTGAAAAGGCGATAGTCACTGGGATAAGACCCGAAGCCAGTTGATCTATTCTTGGGCAGGACGAAGTTTCCCTAACGGGGAATGGAGGTCCGAACCATTACTATGTACATGTGTGTGGATGACCTGGGAATAGGGGTGAAAAGCCTATCTAAACTGGCGATGGCTGGTTCCTATTGAAACATACTTTAGTATGGCCTCTGTTAAGATGCCAGCGGGGTAAAGTACGGATTGAACTTGCAGAGCATTTTTGCTACGGAGTTTTTTCCAACTCAGAACCTGTGGGTTTCATAGCGGGAAACAGGGGCGCGGGGTAAGCTCGTGCTCCGAAACCGGAACAACGGAGTCTGCGGTTAAGGTCCTTAAGTGTTTGTTAAGTGCAAATCAAGTCAGTCTGAAATCTGAGACAGCAGGGATGTAGGCTCAGAAGCAGCCACCATTTAAAGAAAGCGTAACAGCTCACCTGTCGAGATTTTAGGCGGCGTAAATGGACGGGGCTAAACAAACCACCGATACCGCAGTCATGCTCGGTAGAGCATTGAGGTAAATAGGCGTCTTGTCTGCGTCGAAGCATTTTCGTGAGAAAGTGTGGAGCGGGCAGGAATGAGAATCCTGGCGTTAGTAGGATCAGACTTTTCCGAGAGAGAAAAGCGCCGCAAGAGCACGGTTTCCTTGGCAATGTAAATCAGCCAAGGGTTAGTCAGTATCTAAGCCATGCCTTAACTGAGCATGGTGAAGAACAGATGGTTAATATTCCATCACTGCGCTGCTGTTAATCTCATGCATACGCTTTGTGATACGCGGGGTTTTGAAAGAAACTTGCGCATACAGCCATGTGGATTGTAATGATTTGAATCATGGTAAAATGCGTGACGTAAGCCCGTCGATTCACAGAGCCAGTGAAAATTGCATGAGAATGCAGTGCATCTGTACCAAGAATCGACACTGGTGCTCTGGCTTAGTAGGCTAAGGCGTGAAAGGACAAACCAGTTTAGGGAAATCGGCAATTTAGCCCTGTATCTTAGGTATAAGGGGTGCCTATATCCGTGTTTGTCGAAAGATTGAATGCGGAGGTAGGTTTCAATAACAAGGACTGCCGGACTGTTTACCAAAAACGTAGCCAAGTGCTGTGCCGAAAGGCAATGTATACTTGGTGAAACCTGCCCAGTCGTGGTGTTTTAAACCTCAGTTCAATGGGGCTAAGACCCATGAAACGGCGGGCTTAACTGTGAGGCTCTTAAGGTAATTTTTACGATTGCCTTACACCATAAAATAAGATTATTTTTTGGTGACCCAAAGATTAGCAATAATCTTTGCGGAGAAAATCTGACTATATGCTGGAAAATCTGTGTATCTCATGATACTGCATAAATTTATTTAAAGAATAAATGCAGTGAAAATTCATGAGTGCAGACAATCAGCAGGAAAGGTTAGATGCCCAATGGATAGTTGGTTTTACAGACGGAGAAGGTTGCTTTCATGTAGCAATCAACCGAATTCCTGAAATGAGCTTGGGATGGCAAGTCTTGCCTGAATTCAGGATTGTTCAGCATGAGAAAGACGAGGCAGTGCTGCACAAAATCAAGGAATATTTTGGTTTTGGCGAAGTCACAATAAACAGAAAAGATTTTCATGGAACAAGAAAGGAATTCAGGGCGAGGGGCTTGGGTAATTTGAATGAAATTGTCAAATTCTTCAAAGAACACCCTTTGCAAACCCAAAAGAAAAAAGATTTTGGAATATTTGCAGAAATAATAAGCCTGATGAACAATAAGGAGCATCTTGAAAAAGACGGCTTGAACAAAATTGCCAGCCTAATCTCCAAAATGAACAGGAAACCAACCATAAGGTATCTAAAATCCTCAGAGACTATACGTCAGACATCTTAAACCAACCCGCTTCCTGAAAAATTTTATTAAAAATTCTAAGGAGGGTATCGGGAACCTTGGTTCCTGATGAAGATATAGTCCGAACTGCATGGCGACATGCAGAGTTCAGAATTAGCATTCTGATATAACAAATTGAGCGTAATACCTTGTCGTCTGAATGGCGACTCGCACGAATGGTGTAACTAGGTAGTCACTGTCCCAAACTGGGGCCTTCTGAATCCATTGTCTGGTGAAAAGACCAGAAACTTCTTATGGGAAGCGGAGACCTTGTGGAACTTTACTGCAACTTGTTATTGTAAACTAAAATTAGGTGCATAGAATAAGTAGGAGAATACGCGTAGTTTTGGCGAGGCGGCTCAACAATGTAAGACTACTCATCTGTTTTTAGTTTACTTATCTCGCAAGAGAAACAATGATAGGCGGGCAGTTCGGCTGGGGCGGCCCCCTCCCGAAAAGATATCGGGAGGGCTCAATGGCGAGCTCATCCCCGTCGGAAATGGGGAGTAGAGTGCAAAGGCAAAAGCTCGCCTGACTGTATTCCTAAAAGTACGGAATGCAGGTGTGAAAGCAGGACTTAGCGAACCAACAAGCAGCTTTAATGGCCGCTGTTGATGTCAGAAAAGTTACCCCAAGGATAACAGGCTTGTCGCGCCCGATAGTCCATATTGACGGCGCGGTTTGGTACATCGCCGTCGGCTCTTCCTATCCCGGCTGTGCACAAGCAGCCAAGGGTGTCGGAGTTCACGCATTAAAAGGGATCGTTAGCTGGGTTAAGAACGTCGTGAGACAGTTTGTATGATATCTATAAGAAGTGTCTTTGTGTGAGTGGAATGATGCACTAGTACGAGAGGAACGTGCATTAGCAGCCTCTGGTATATCTGTTCTCAAGTGGGAGGCAGAGCAGCTACGCTGTATACTGATAAGTGCTGAACGCATCTAAGCACGAAGCAGCCCGCAAAAATACACAAAAAAGGCCAACGCAGAAGACGTTGTTGATAGAGTTGGGGTGTAATGTCCGAGGCAACGAGGATTTCAGCCCGCAACTACTAAAAGCCTTTTCAGGATTTTTTACACTATGTTGCCTTTGTGATTTTTTTATATTTCTAATAGAATCGCAATTTATACTGGCTATACTGGTTAGTCGGGACTATAGTTTTGTGAAATAGAAAAATATTTAATCCTTCATTTCTATTTTTTATTATGAGTTTAGAGAAGACTATAGAGGGAATAGTAGCAATCTTTATTGCAGTAATTTTTATGACTTCTGTTATTCCTGAATTAACAAAAGCAACTGGTATAAATATACCATTTATTAGCTTCGCCTTTATCCTGATTATTATCGGAATAATAATTGCTATTATAAAATCTTGGATGGATTAAAATGTGTTTTAAGAAGATAGGAGATTGGATTATGAGGGAAAGCAAACTTCTTATGGGAGTGGGGGCTTTACTATTAATAATTTCTTCGGTAATAGAGATAATTCAAAAAGTGGGGTTTACAACGAATATTCCCCTCTATTTTAATTACTTTTATAGTTTGGATTCTCATATCAAGTTGTACATCCTTGCAGGTTTAAATTTCCTATTTACAATAGTCTTTGTGCTATTGATGAGTTCCAGTAAGAAATCTAAGAAGTGAAATATGTAGGATATTTTTTCTCTATAAATCTTTCCTTTCAAAGAAATATACCAAATCTATGATTAAGTCTAAAAGGAAGGCTAATGAAACAAAGAAAACTATCAATAATATAATGTTCATAGGGGTAATCCCTTTAATAACTATCCCTATCAAGTCTTTACCTACAAAGAAGAGGATTAAATACAAAACAGAAAGGAGGGAGGATATTAAGATAGATTTTCCACAATTAAATTTTATCGCCCCTCTTATTTTAGCATATAAATCATATCTATCTTCATATTTTTTCCACTTTTCATTAAGGTTATTAATAGTATCAATTCTTTGTTCTTCTTCAATATTTTTTTCTATTTCATTAACAATCTTCCTCTTTTCTTTATCGCTTACACTTTTTATATCGAATCTAACATCTTTCACGGCATAAATAGCAAGTATCAAAATATTAAAGGAAAAAATCCACCAAGCACCATTTATTAATTCAGCAAAATTATTAAAACTACCTAACAGGAAGAACGCCGCTAGAATCAGAATCAAATGCACCCATTTTTTCAGATTTTCTTTTGTGTCGTATTCCATTTTCTAGTTTGTTGGTGGAGAAGAGATATCTGTTTTATTAAAATTTTCATTAATTATTCCTTGTATTTCATTAGATACCTCTTTTAGGAGATTAGAACAACCTCCTACTACCCCTTTTTTGCATATTTTAATAGTCTTGGAAGATTCATAAACTAAAGAATCATTAGAATAAATCTTAATTTTTAAATTAACCCCTGTGAATGGTTCTTCGCCTAAAATCCCCGTTCTCCCAACCAACCTAATTATAGAAATATCCCCGGGAAATAAATCTTTTTGAAATTTGAATAAATTATCGCTAATTTTATCTAGTTTGACATCATTTTTATCCCTTAATTCTATTTCCTGTAATAAACTGCTTGTTTCAATTCCTATACTTAAATTTTCTCGTTTTTCTGCTTGAAAATTTACACTCAAATCTATCAAGAATAGATTGTCTTCCGGAATTTCATTTTGTGTGATTATCTGGTTAAATCTTCTTGTGATTTCCTTGATTAAATTTTCATCTATTGAAACTTCTGCAACACTATTCCCTGTTAGGGGGATAATATATTTAATTTTTATACTCTCTGGATTAATTTTCGTATTGGCAATAGAAAGAATCGCAAAAAAACCGATTATTGCTAATACAGTAAATACTACCTTACCTATCTTTGCTTCCTTATCCATTTCATAATCTCCCTTTTTGTCTATATTAACATATATATTCCAGTGTTATTTTTAAATTTTGCTGTGGTTTAATATATAAAAGAAAAATGGGCAGACATCCTGCCCCCAGAAACTTATAGTTTCTGTGATATTGCTATTACTAAACATACTAAGAGGTAAATCCCATAAAAAATAGGGATTAACCACATAGGGTTTAGATTCCTAGATGCTTTTGGCATTTAAGATTGAATATCCTCAAATATTTAAAGTTTTATCCCTCTTTCCTCTCAAATGAAAACTAAGAGATTCCCAATCGCATCGCTCTGGCTGAACAGGAAGCAGCCAGAAAGCACAAGAAAAAAGAGGAGCAGGGCAATCAAAGCCCTAATAAAAAAAGGCAGATGGAAGCCATGGAACAAAAACAGGAAGCTAACCAAACAGCACAGGGAGAACATAAGAGCAAGTAACATCCTGAAATGGAAAAATCCTGAGTTAAAGGAAAAAATGAGCAGGATAAAAAAGCAGTATTGGACAAAAGCAAGAAAAGAGGAGCAGAGCAGGAGAATAAAGGAATTCTGGCTTGGCAATCCTGAAAAGCTTGCAGCTATGAGGCAGAAGATAATTCAGAAATACAAGACAAGCGACTGGGAGAAAGAGATAGGCAGGGCAGTAAGGGAATATTACAATCTGAAGCCAGAGGCAAGGGCATTAATGAGAAAAAAGCAGAAAGAGCTTTACAAGAACCATCCAAACATGAGGAAGGAAAGGCAGATTACATCTGATTTATACTATGCAACGCATGAGAAGGAAAGAAAGCGTTTTTTCGGCTACAAGGCAAACAAGACAAGATACAGGACTGCCTTGGGCTATGTGAAAAGCAAGATAGAGAAAGCGGTTCTGGATTATCTCAGCAAGCCAGAGGTTTACAAAGCCCTGCTGCCAGAGTATGAGCCATTCACACTTTATCTTGACAGCACAAAGCCGATTCCTGATGTTTACCTGAGAAAAATCAAAGTGATAGTTGAAATTTATGGCGGGCATCCAAAGGCATGGAAAAGAAAAGTGGAAAAAAACAAGGATTACAGAAAAGCAAAAATTCCCCTTATCTCAATAACTCCTGCAGAACTTTTGAACCTTGATTACTGCCTGCTGAAGCAGGCAATCAAGCTGGGCAAAACCCAGCAAGCCAAAAACTTCAAGCCAGAAAAATTCATGAAGCCGAAGCCCGAATGGCTTGAAAATCTCAGGGCAGAAATGGGGAAGATTAAGCGTGGGAAAGATTAAACCGAAAACTATTTAAATACCTAATCATTAGGTAAGTATAGGAAATATACCTCATAAAATGGCAACATCAGAAATTCAAGAATTGAAAACAATAAAGATTCCTGAAGAAGAATGGAAAAAGCTTGAAGAAGTCAGGAAACTTTTAATTACGAACGGTATAAATAGTTTGGAAGGGCAAATAAGAAAAGATGCTGAAAGGCAAATAGATAATAACAAGAATCTAACTTGGGGGATAATAATCGGTATTGGTGCAACATTACTTACGCAGGCTCTAACAGAGCAATAAAAGAGTTGAAGGGAGTTCATATTATATCAAAAAAATATAAATTTCAACAGGAGGTTAAAAAATGCAAGAACAAACAGAGCAACAATTGAAAGTAAAACAAGTTTTGAATTTAAACAAGCAAGTTATCATGCCAACACATAGAGATTTGATAGATTCTAGAAAATACAATTTGCCCATAATTCCTTTAAGCAACCATGCAGTATTCGTAAGGAAGATTGCGTCAACTAAAAGAGCTACACTTGCAAGCAATTTGGATACAGACAAGCAAGCTATTTTAGGTATATGCAAGGACTTTGATTTGTATGACTTTTTAGTTAATTTCCAGTATGCTATTGGAACAATTTTCAATAATGCAGAAATGGATTATATGGAAAAAGTGCAGCAGATAGCCAAATTGAAGAATCTATGCATGAATGAGAAGGCAGCAAACCAGACAGCAATAGAATTTGAGCAGCAGTTACAATCATGGAAAAAAAGGAACAGCAGTAAAAATACAGTTCCCGTAATTGAACCACACACGAACGAACTATTGAGAAAAGTAGAAGTGATGAAGAAAGAAAAAGTTACCAAATGTGCAGTTATATTCAGGGGACACAATAACCCATTCACAAGGGCAAATCTAAGCCAGACACTGAGTCATCTGAGAATTGCAGGAATATATAGCATTGTTTTTGGAGTTTTTCCAAAAAAAGATAAAGTTACAAGAACATCTATGTTTTTATCACCAATGCAGTTCAAAGCAAATGCAATTTCTTCATGGATTCCATGGGGCGGCGGCATTGTGCCAGTAGAATTTCTTAATTCTGATTGGGGATTCAGGATATATGCACAGGCAGAAGATGGACTCGCAGATTACAATGGGGCTAAGAGAAAGGAATTAGTGAGAAGCAATGTAACATTTAATACAGCATTAAGCCGCATTGATATAGTAAATCAAGCAGGTTTGATGGCGAGAAACTTTGTTCCATTACCCGAAATTGAGTTTGAACGCCTTTTCCACTGAGGGATTTTTGTCTGGGTAGTAATCCCAAACTCTAATCCACAATTCATTTAATCTTTTTTTTATTTTTCTTTTTTTATTTTCATTTATTTGTCCTTCTTGGGACATCCGTTCTAATTTAATCTCTGCTAAATCCAATAAGAAAACTCTTTTTTTCCATTCAAGATATCTATCTTCAGAAATCATTCTGTCTTTGCCTCTTTTTTAACTAAGATATAAACTCTTTTATGAACAAGTTCAGTGGGCAAGTATATTCTACCAGTTTTGCTTGTTTTACTAACAGGTTCTACAGTTCGTGTGTGGACTTCAGAAAACTCTAATTTATCCAAAGAGATTTTTCCGCTTATTTTACCTTCAAAAATATTTATTGTTCCCTTTTTATTCTTCATAGCCATAAATAGCTATATTTAGCTACTTAAAAACTTATCGCTTTTAAGAAAGAGCGATTAGTCTGCCAGTTTGTTACCAGAATACAAAGTTTCCTTTGTGGAAAATAGGGGCTATAACTAACGGACGAACCAGAGAGAATATACTCTTCTTGAAAAGAACTCTATTTTGGTGCTACTTCTTCTACCCATCTACCAAGATTATTGTAGCCATCATTCCTTACCCAATCATAAGTTGGATAAATCTGTGATAAATATTTTTTAAAACCGTTCTCTTCAATATAGAGTTTATCAAATGGATTGCCGCCTAGATTATCCATTCGTTGATTTTGGTCTTTTATATTATGAATACGTATGCCAAGTAGACCATTACCTCTTTTGTGACTTTCTTTTATTTCATAGAGTACCCAATCTCTATTTGCCGTTTCTGCTCCTATTAACACAATAGTTACTGATGTACCATCAAGCTGGTTCGCAATCCATCTTTTAATTGCTTCATCACCTTTTCTTTTTACTTCTTCCCATGAAGCAGCATCTATAAAACCAGCTGTTTCCCTATCCGGCTTAGTAACCCAACTATTCCTAACCTGTCCTGCACGCCATATATCCCTTTCATAATGAAAACTAAAAAATACTCTCCTTGTCATATGTTTCTCCCGATAAACCATATAAGGATTATTAATAAGTTTATTGTTCCGTGTAGTGATAATAGAGTAGATGAAAACATGGTACCAAGCCATGATTCTACTTCATTTTGGTATATCTCCGTATTCAGCGAGAGTTTTTTAATCTGTTTTGCGGTACTTACGCTATCCTCATATAATTTTCTAAACAATCTTTCTTGTCGAAGATAATAGGCATCTAAACACCAAAAAATTAAAGCAGGAATAAGTGCTATAAGAATTAAATACGTAATAGAGTTGACTAATGATAGCCCAATTATCCCCGTTACTAGAGTAACTGACCAACCTTTCAGTACGAAAGAATTATTTGCCATTCTATTCACTATATTTTGAATGAACCCTAAATATTCTTTGTCCATCATTTCCTTTTCCTCGGTTCTTTATCCCATCTTGCCGACTTGCATCTAGGGCAAATTAACGGCTTCTCTTTTCTAGAACGGGGAAGCCATTCGTAACTGCAATTATTGCATTTATAACCTTTTTTTGTGATTTCTATTTCTGCCATAACCCCCATTATTCATCCCAGTTTATAAATATCACTTTTTAAAGTAGTACTTAGCTCATAGCTACTTTCTAATAGAAAGCTTTAAATATAGGTATTACTATACTAAGTAGGACTACATAAAGTAAGGTTAAAATGGAGCAATGCCTATACAAAGAGACTTTTGCCCTAGGGGCGTTCGTAAGCCTTCTTCTTTATGTCTGGACGGATTTAATCTGGCAGATTTGTAATAGAAAGGAATAAAAACAAAAATGATTAATTCTAAAGGTAAAAGAGGGGAGAAAAATGGAAAAGGAGATTAAGGTTGTTGAGTTATTTGCAGGAGTTTGTTGAAAATAAAAAGCATAATAATTAAAAGATGAAAAAGCAATATATATTTATGGAAGAGGGGCAAGAAAGTTTTACTAGTTTAAATTTCAAAGAGGCAGAGATTGTTGAAGAAATTATACTTTTTAAAGAACAAGAAAAAGATGTGTTAAGTACTTTATTTGAAAAGGAAGTTCCTTCTGAAGAAAGATATGACTTGGGGCAGTATTTCACTCATAAAGAGATTGTAAACTTCATTGTTGATTCTATCCCCATAAAAAGAGAAGATAAAATTCTTGACCCAACTTGTGGTGCTGGGGCTTTTTTAAAGAATATTTTAAGTAAAAATAAAATAAACCCAGAAAATATTTATGGGGTGGATATAGACAAGAGAGCCTTAAAACTTTGTAAGGAAAATATCTCCCATAAAAGTAAAAATATGTTTTTAGGGGATTTCATAAATGAAGACTTATTTAAAGAAAATTATTTTGATGTAATCATAGGAAATCCCCCCTTTAAAAATTTAAAATTTAATAATAAAGATTTTCCATTAGGACACAAATATTATCAAGAAATAACCTCTGGGTCAACCAATTTTGCATCACTGGTATTATCGAAATCCTATTTTTTATTAAAAGATGGGGGATACCTTGGTCTTGTATTACCTAAGAATTTTATTCGAGTTGATTCTTTTAAGAAAATTAGGGAGTTTATTATAAATAACATGAAGATAATTTTGATTAAAGATTTAGACCACCATTTTAAAGATGTAAGATGTGACCAGATAATTTTAATTGCTCAAAAGAAAAAAACTGATTTAACAAACAAAGTGAATATTATCCCCTACAAAAAAGGATGCTCTTTTCTAAATAATCTTGAGTATACTTTAACGCAGAAAGAATTTCTTAGATATTCTTTTTTTCCATTATTTTATAACGAAAATGTTAAGCTGGTTGCAGATAAATTATTTTCTATTAAACAAACTCTTTCTAATGAGGCAAATATCTTTCGAGGAGAATCTCTAATCTCCCTTAAAAAGTATATAAGTGATAAACAGACAAGAAAAGATTTGTTCTTGTTAAGGGGGAATTGCATTAAAAGATTTGGAATAAAAAATAGATTATTTTTAAATAAAGAATTTTCAAAAGAATTGCTTAATGGACGGTCTAAAACAATATTTCAGAACAAGATAGTCATCCAAAATTTAGCTTCCAAAGAAGGGGGCATATTCTCTGCAATAAGCGATGAACACGAACTAACACTAGATACAGTGACAAATATCATTCCGAACAATAAAGATTATATTTTATTCTTAACTGGACTATTGAGTTCAAGATTATGCAATTTTTTTATGATACATTTAACCTATCTAAACTCTAATTTTAGTATGCATACAGATAAAGCTTATATTGGAAAACTCCCAATAATTTACCCAGATAGAACTATAAAAGAAAAAATAGATTTGCTAGTAAGTTCTTTATTATCAATTGAAGATAAATATTCGAGTAATTTTAAAGAGGAATATGCACAATTAAACAATATCCTTTATCGGTTATACGGATTAAATAAAAAAGAAGTATTAATTATCGAAAATTCCTTAAAAGAGGTAATGAGCAAGAAACATGGCTGAAAAAATGAATAATCTCTCTGGTAAAGAATGGTTACAAAATTCTTTTACTATTTGGAGAGATATAAGAAAAACAAAAGAAGAAACACAATTAAAACATCCTGCAATGTTTCCTTCAGAATTAGCTGAGAAATTAATTAAGATATACACAAAAGATGATGGAGAAGTAATATTAGACCCATTCTTAGGAGTTGGTAGCACTCTCTTGGCATCAAAAAAACTCAATAAAAAAGGTATCGGAGTTGAACTTTCAAAAGAATTTGCAGAAATAGCAAAAACAAGATTATCCAAAACTCAATTAACCTTAGATTTAAAACAAGCTCACGAATTTAAACAAGAAGTAATAAATGACGATGCAAATAATCTTTTAAAATATGTTAAAGAAGAATCTGTGGATCTTTGCATAAACTCTCCCCCCTATTGGGATATTCTAAATCAAAAAAGAACAGTAGATAATCGTGAAATAGGCAATTATTCTGACTCTGATAAGGATTTAGGTAACATTGAGAACTATGAAGAATTCTTGAAAGGATTAAAAGAAGTTTATTCAGAAGTGTATAAGGTTCTTAAACCAAACAAAAGATGCTGTGTTGTTGTTATGGATATTAGAAAGAAAGATAAATTCTACCCTCTGCATATAGATATAACTAAAATAATGGAAGAGATTGGATTTGAGTTAGAAGAATTTGTTATATGGGACAGACAACACGAATATAACAACATGAAAACATTAGGATATCCATGGGTCTTTAGATTTAATAAAGTTCATGAATTTATATGCATCTTTTGGAAAAGAGACCGTACTAAAAAAGGCTCTTAAATTTTCTAGGAAAAATACATTTATTATCTACTTTTCCATTTTCATCTATTTTTAGGATAACAATTTCTTTGTTATGATATTTTAAAAGTGAGGAACAAATATCCTCATTAAGCAAAAGACTATTTACCTCATTGGGCAATCCTTTCAATGAGACAATAAATGCTGCCTCTGGATTTATAATATGGCTATAAATATTCATCTCCCCAATTTCTTTTACACTTATAGGGCTTATAGCTCTATTAATTAAAACAAGTCTAACTTCTTTATCTTTCTTGGAAGTTAATATTCCTAAGATATCGGGAGAAAAATCTAGTAAAGAATAATTTTGGACATTTTTTAAAGAGTTATTGCTGATCTTAGAAATATCCCCGTTAGGAATTATAACTTCTATATTATAATTCTTAGAATAATTTTTTATCAAAAAGTTTTCTAACCATCTCTTGATTTTTCCCGTATACTGGTCTTTTGTTAGTTCCATTTTATATTTCAATTAGGCTTACCTCTTTGCCATTCCAAAAACCAATTTTTATTGTTTTGCCAAAATAATTTAAAATATCTTTATTCATTTTCAGTATTTTCTTTAAGTTAAGCGATGGTTTTTTATTGGAAATAAGGATAGCATATTCTGGATTTGCAATTAGACAATATCCTCTTAACTGACCAAGATCTCTTAAAGATAATTCTGTTGCCTTTATTTCTGCGATAAGTATCTTTTTTGAACTTATAACAAAACCAACTAAATCCGGTTTTATTTTAAATTCTTCATAATATTCAAACTCCTCTGAAACATTACTTTCTGAAATAAATTTGTTAAGGTAAAATGAAGAAGTGTCATAAAATTTTATCTTTTCTTTATATAACTTTGAAAAATGATTACCTAAGTACTCGCAAAGAGGAAGATATAATCTTTGCTCGGGATTTGTTCTAATTCTTTTTTCTTCTCTTTTTGAGATTTCCTCTTCAACTTTTTCCCTTTCTGATTCTACTTCTTTTGTTTTTTTATTCCTTATTCCTTCAACTTTTTTTAACTCTTCAGAATAATCAAGATCTTCATCTTTTCCCGTCAAATATAAAATCTCTTTATATTTTGCTGTATTAAATTGATTTTTTATATAGTTGGATCCTAATTTTAATGCGATTTGCCATGAAGCATCAAAATGTATGCCTTTAATTTCGATAGGTAATTTTGTATTGTTTTCTTCAGGATGATAAGGTTTAATTTGACCATTATCTATAGGAGCTATTCCAAATATATCTTTCCCATCAAACTTTATTTTTTTATTGTGTTGTACTAACTCTAAAAACATCTCTTTTTTGTGTCTTATTTTTGGGCTGAATATTCTATAATCTTCTGGGAAAAATTTAACTTGGTGTTCTCTTGCCCATGCATAAATATTCGCTTGATCCCTCATATTTGGATGACCCCAATCAATAGTTTGTATATTTAAAGAGAATTCGGTATTTAGAAAATCACATATTTGAACAGGCATTTTCCAATTTCGAACTATCTGAAAATAACCCCTCATAACCCCATACCCTTTTTCTCCAGATCGAGGCATCCAACTCCCAGTATTAAAAAACCCGGCAGTGTCCATTAATCCATTAATAAACTCAATTTTCGATTCTTTTTTTGAACTTGATAATTCTTTTGGAATTTCAAATGAGTCAAAACTCGTTTTGGATTTAAAGAATTTTATTAAATCCTTAAAATTAGACTTGTCTTTGTTAAAATCAAGAACTAATAAGGTCATATGATCATTTCCTATGATATCATAATCTACATTCAATTTGGTAGATAAAAATGGAATAATCTCCTTTTTTATAGAGCCTATAGTGGATTCTCTTTGTTCATAGACCCTTTTAACAGAAAAAGGTACCTTACTCTTACAAATTTTGCATATTAACTCTTTTTCTTCTTTGTCATCTGTTTTTTGAGCAGTAGCAAGTTCCCCGCATTTCTTACAATAAGCAATACCATAAGCAGTCTTATTTTTATGTGCAAATTCAATAATTATTTTTTTATCTTTTTGAAGGATGTGTCCTCTTCCACAAATTAAACCCAACAAATAAGCTAATTCTTTTCCAACTTGAATCATACAATCTTATGGATGATATTATTTTTAACCCTATCGGTTTTCTCGCCCCTCGTTATTTCAAAACCCCAGCTTCTTTTAATAAATTTAACCTCTTCTGATGCTCCTCCTCACTAATCTCCTGCTCTTTCTCCTTTTCCTTTCTCTCCTGCAGAGCCTTATTAATCCTCATCCCCCTTCCCGCTATCATATTAGCAATCATCTGCTTCTTTCTTCCCATTACTGCCATAATAAAGTATAGAAATAAGGAATTTTTAACCCTTTCCATCACTCCCTCTCCCAAGCTTAACTTCGCCCAATCAGAACCCCTAGAACACAACCCTGCAGCTTAAACGGAATATAGTGATTAAAGATAAAAGATAGCGGCTCAGAGTGAGCTCTTCGCCTTTATTAATATTAATTTCTACTCTTCCCCCTCTTTCCTCTTGCTCAAGCTCATCCTCACACTCTCTTCATGCCCTGCTCCAGAACTTATCCCAGAACCAGTTTATCTGCGATTTTAATTGCTGGTCTAACATGTTTATCCTACTCCTTTCTCTTCTTGCTTTCATAATCCCTAAAGCATTTTTTTAAAATATCTGGGTTTAAGATTAGATAAGGAAACTTTGCCCTCAATTCTGAAGAATAGCCCCAAGGGACAGCAGAACTTAGAACTTCCTTTCCATTAACTCTAATTAATTCAAAAGCGGGAACAAAATCCGCATCTCCAGATATCAAAACACAGACATCACATTCTTTTGTTATGACAGATTTATTAATCATATCTACAGCTATCCATACATCAATCCCTTTTTCTTTTTTTCTTATATCTGCGATTTCTAAAAATTGAGCATCTACTATTGGTTTGCATACCTTACATAAGTCTAAAGAATCTAGCAGTTCTCTCCGTTTTTTTAAGATCTCTTTATTAGGTATTCTTTGCAATTTTCTTTCTATCACTTTAATCCCTTGGTTCTTAAGATGGGATATAAAAGATAGATGTTGAAAATACATTTTTTCCCCATCTTCTATACTTGGGATGGAAGTATACCACCTTATCTCAATTATTGAATAATCTTTGGTATTTTTAATAAAGTCTGCTATTTTTATTATATCTACCTCGCTAGGAGTGTAATACCTCTTAACATTATGGTACCAATTATTAGCATCAACGAAAACAATTGCTTTTTTCATATTAACTCTCCTGAGATAAATACAAGAAAATTTTGAGAAGGAATAGGAAGCCCGGCATTACCCACAAGTGAGTCATACCGGGGAGTTAAATTATAATTATATGCCTTTTTAGGTTTAAAAGCTTTATGTAATGACTCATCCAGCGACCCCGAAAGATCACTGGGGAACATTCTAATACTACTACCAGTACTATTTTTATAAAGCTTATGATTAGATATTTTTGACATTTTTATATGCTCCCCATTTTAATTTATAAGTTTATTTAACCCTTTCCCCCTACTCACTCACTCTTCCCCCTCTTCCCTCTTGCTCAAGCTCAACCTGACTGATTCTTCCATCTCGCCAAACTTCTCTATCTTCTTTAAAATTTCATCAGGCCATTCCTTGTCTTCCAGGATGTGCGTTAGGGCAAAGGTGTCCAAGGTTGAAACCTCATCCCATTTATCCAATTTCTTAATTAGATTGTCCAGTTCTTCGCGCTCTTTAGTATTCTTTCCTGGCAGTTTTAGGTTTTCAGAGAACTTGATTGCAAGCTTATTATTGCTCCCGAATATCACATCAACGCCTTTCTTTTTAGCATATTGCACTATTGCCTCTTTGAGTTGCTCCATCTCTTTTTCAATCTTGTCAACAATCTCCCTCTTCTGCTTTGTCAGTTCAGCATACCTATTGACTAGCTTTACCCCCTCTTCTTTCAAAAACTTGTTAGCAGACTTTTCCTGAACTTCTGCAAGATGCTTGAACTGAGGGCATAGAGATTGAAACTCACACCAATAGCAAAGTTTTGATGGATTTGGCTTGAACTCTTTGGCTGATTCTATCTCTTGTATAACTTTTATTGTCTTTTTCTTCAGGTTTTCAAGCTGTTCGTCTGTCTTGTATATGCAGAATTCCTTGTCAAATGCAAGAAAATGCCACACCAAGCCGATTTTATGGGCATCTGGATACATTGCCTTTACAGCAATTGAGTATAAAGCAAGCTGCCTGTCTTCTTCCAGCTCCATCTGCTCCTTTAACGCCTTGTTTGTCTTGTAGTCATGAATCTCATATACATTCTCTTCATCATCATACACTAGCCTGTCAATATATCCCTGAAGCTTGTACTTCCCGCTCCCATCCAAATCGATTAAAACCCTTTTCTCCATTGCTATTGTATTCTCTTCAAAAGGAGCATACCCTTGGTAATACTTTGTTATGAAATTCTTGCCAAGATTAAAGTAATGAGAAGCTGTAAACTTTGAGTTTATCACAATATCTTTTGTGTAATTCTTTTTCCATTGTTCTTCATAGTAATCAATGCATTCCTTCAAGGAAGGAATTTTAGTCATCTTTACATTCTTGTAAAGCCATTCTAGAACATCATGGACCATGCTCCCAAGAAATGCCTCAATACTCTGCTCAGCCTCTGTCTCTATTTTATCAATATAAGAAAACTTATACTTCAAAGGGCATTGCTCATAAGTAGAAAGCCTTGAGTGGCTGTATATTGGCATGTTTTGTTTCAAGAATAAGGATTTTTTAAGGGTTTCCCCCCCTCACGAAGAGTGCCTCAGCCCTGCTGGGCTTCGGCTTCATGCCTAACCAACACCCCTAACCAGAACTCGCCCCCCATAAAAAAGAAAACTGCCCCCTAACCCCGCAGCCTAAACGGAATATTGGGATTAGAAAACTGGGTGTCTACAAAAGTGAGCAGTGTGGTCACCTAAATCTCCTTCTCAATGCCCTATATTCTTTCAAAAGGAGGTCAATTGTTGGTTTTAGATTATGATTCTTTTCGTATTCTTGCAATGCTGAGTAATACTGCTTTCTATTTTCAAAATCTATATTGACGGGAGGCAGTTTATTTTTTATTAGGATATTATTCAGCAATAACCTGCCGACTCTGCCGTTCCCGTCTTTAAAAGGATGTATGTTCTCAAACTGATTATGAACCACTGCCGCCAGAATCAGGGCAGGATATTTTTCTCTGTTCTTGCCATACCATCCAACCAGCTCGTTCAGCAGCGTGAGAACTCGCGATTGCGGGGCTCCATAATGAACAACATTCCCAAGACCATCTCTTACAACAACCTCTTCTCCGCGCATCCTAAAATATCCCGCGAAATTTTTGGAATTTTTAAAAACAATTTTGTGAAGCTCTTTTATCAAATTCAATGATAAATGCTCTTTTGTGTTTCTTATGTACTGAACTGCTTCATTTACACCATAAGCTTCAGCAATATCCTCTTTTGACTTTTTAGGCCATGCATCTTTCTCTAAAATCTCCTTGACTTCTATGCGGTCTAATTCGCTTCCCTCTATTGCGTTTGTGCTGTATGTAAACAATTCTGAAAATAGCTCCCACTGCTTCTCAGATAGATGAAATACCTTTAATTCCCCCTTTGCTTCTAAATTCTTGACCAATTCTATCTCTTTGTTGGATAAGGGAATTTGCAGCGGGTCTTTTATTATCTTGTATTGATTTATTTCTTCAAGAATCAGCTGTTTTGCTTTTTCCCCCCTTTCTTTCAAGCTTTGAGGATTCAAATCCGCCCCAAGATACTTTCTTATCTTATGGACTTTGCCGCCTTCCCTGAATGAATGCGCGAGATAATACTTGACCTTTCCATTAATTTCTCTTTTTTCGGTATACATACAGATATATTAGGTGACTACATATTTAAATCTTTCTATTTTTTGTCTACATCTGTCTACAGGAATCAGCCCATCTCACCCAAGCCCAAAACCCTATCGCCCCATGGCTCGTGCCTGATGGCACTCGCCCCCTGCTGGGGCTCGCCCTCACCCCTACCAGAACCAAACCCCCCTACCCGGGCTCGCTGCGGCTCGCCCCCTCACCCCAAAAAATGAGAACTGCCCCTCCCACCCGCCCTATCAATCTCTGAGAAAAATCCCCTAGCTAAAGAAATCCCTAGAACACAACCCTGCCCGGAAAAAACGGAGCAGAGATATAATCCGCTGCCGAAAGGTTTAAATAGTATACCTAAGTATACCGAAGTATATGGAAACAACAATAAAATTAAACCCTGCAACAAAAACAGAGCTTGACCAGTTCAGGCAATACAAGAGCGAAAGCTATGATGAGGTAGTCAGAAAGCTGCTCTATCTTGCAAAAGTGTGCGAGAAAGAGCCCAAATTAAGCCAAAAAACTATTCTTGAAATCAAGGAAGCCAGAGAAAGAATTAAAAAAGGCGAGTTCTACACAGAAGAAGAGGCGAAGAAAATTCTTGGTCTTTAAGGCATGTACCAGCTTATTTTTGAAAAGAAGGCTCTGCATGATTTGAATAAGCTTGGCAAGGAAGTAAAAGAAAGAATCTGGAATAAACTCCAGTTATGCAAGGAAGAGCCTTTCAGGTTTCTTGAGCATCTGGCAGAAATTAACGGCTTTAAGCTTAGAATCGGAGATTACAGGGCAATAGTTGATGTTGACAGCTCTTTAAAGACAATAAAAGTCACTAAAGTTGGGCATAGAAAAAACATTTACGAGAAATAATTGAAACCTCCACCCCCGCTCGCCCCACTTCCCACCCCCTCACTCACCCCCTCACGAAGAGTGCCTCAGCCCTGCTGGGCTTCGGCTTATTCTAACCGCACTGCCCCACCCGCCCGCCCTATCGAGCCCTGAAAGAAAACTCCCCCTGATTAAAGAAACCTCCCTGCTGAAACCCTGCCCGGAAAAACGGGAGCAGAGATAGAGATAAAAGAGAGCTCGTGCCTGATGGCACTCGCCATTTCTAAATATTCAGAATTATTATCGTAACAATTGCCAGGCTTATGCCAATTATCTCCTTTAATCCAAGTGTTTCCTTGAATAGAGTAAACCCCAAAATTGCCACTGTTATCAGATTAAAGCAGATAAGCACAGCAACCGCAACTGCAATTTCCTTTCTTTTGAAAGAAAATGCCAGAACAGTGCCTGCAATTATATAAAATACAAAAGCTATTGCCATATGATAAGGATTGGGTTTTACAGCCCAATATTTCAGGAAAACATCTCCTCCAGTGAATAACAGTCCGCTTGCTGCAGCCAGAATCATAAATATTATGTCCATATAGAAGTAGAATGCTGTAGATTATAAATATTTTGCAAGGGGCAATCCCCTCTTTTGAATGAAGGATAGGAATTCCTTGTTTTTTGTTTTCAGTTAATTTTATTGAATTCCCGAAATCAATTTGTGCGGACAATATAACTTTATAAACCAACATTTGATTAAGAATGCATGAGAAACTTCAGATCAGACAATCAAGGAGAATTCCGGGGCAGGGAAGGATTTAGAGATAGGTATGGAGGAGGCAGATCTGGCGGAAGAGAAGAGTTCAGGGGCAGAGATTCCAGAGGATCTGAGAGAAGGCCTTTTGAAATGCATGAAACTACCTGCAGCAAATGCGGAAAAAGATGCGAAGTTCCATTCAGGCCGACAACCGGCAAGCCTGTTTTTTGCAGTGATTGTTTTAAGAAAAATGATAGTTTTGAGGGCAGTAATTTCAGTTCAAGAAACCAGGAGAGGCAATCCCAGCCAGGAATATCCCCCGAGCAGTTCAGCCAGCTTAACGCAAAACTTGACAAGATACTCCAGGTTTTAGAATCCTTGGAACTTGATGTGGAAGATGAAGACGAAGAAGAGAAAGAAGACGATTCAAAATAGATCTGATGTTTATTTAAATAAATTTAGGCTTTTGACTTTCTAGAAACCTTAAACCTGCCCTGTCTGGTTGAACTTCTTCATAAACTGCTCAATCAAAACTTGCGGGGCTAGTCCTTTTCTGCTGCATGCCTTGACAAAATTGTCATAAACTTCCTGGTCCATGTTGTATTCCATTCTTCTCCTTTTTGACTCAGGCGGTCTTGCTCCCATAATATCAAACATCGAACAGAATTTATAAATGTTATGAGTTCCCGCTCAACCCCTTGCCCCCTGAAAACCCCCTAGAACCCCGCCAGAAAAACCCGCAGCCGAAAGGTTTAAATATAACTTACCAATATTTATGTGTATGGAAATTAGCAAGGAAGACCTTCTGAGGGTGAACAGGGGATTTGGCGGCAATTTGAGAAGCGGTTCAAGCATTGATTTTGCCTTGGACATGCAGAAAAGCAGGAAGCTTGGAATTTACAAGAAGCTGGCTTATCTTTGGAGAGCCATACTTGTTGATCATCCGTTTTCAGATGGAAATAAGAGAACAGCAGCATTTGTCTCATTTGCCTTTGCAGAGGAGCACAAGAAACAGGTTGATAGGGAGCTGCTGCTTCATCATATTGTTGCGATAGCAAAACAGAACATAACAGACATAAGAAATATAGAATGGAGACTGAAAAATGCAATCAGGTAAGATAAACAGGATACTGGAAAAATATAAGGATGTTTTTGATGCCCTTGAAAATTATGACAGGACAAGAACCCTGCCGTTCCAGAGGAAAAGAATAGACATCACTTTGTCAGTTGGAACTATCAGCAGGCTGAAAGAGCTGAGAAAAGAAACAGGCAAGCCGATTTCAAAGATAATCGAGGAAAGCATAGAAAAAAGGGCAGCAAAATCAAAGCCTCATCACAGGCAAAAAATCCTCCCTGAACAAATCAGTCCTGAAGAGCCAGTTCCTTCCTATATCTGCTGAAAACCAGAGAGCGCCTCGCCGCGGCTCGGCTTATTTTAACAGGCATTTACTATTTTGTCGAAGAAAGATTTTCATTTTTGGGATATATTATTAAAGTTGGAATTTGTTAGTCTTATATGGCAGAAAAAAAGGGGGTATCCCCCAAAGAATTCAATCTAGAAAAGTTTCGGGCTCGCAGAAAATGGATGCTTCCTTTATTCTTCATTATGGCATTGATATTTGTGTTTGTTTTCTATCAGATAGGGAAGAACCAGTTTTCTAATTCTGGAGATTCTAATTCCAATGTCTGGACGTTTCCGGAAAAATTTATTATTGGTGTTAATTATAGTTATGACTTTGCTCCTGGGCTGATTCTTTTGTTGAATCCTAATAGCACTGCAGTAAGTTCTTCGTCAAATCCTCTCTCGTCAAATCCTGATGGCATTGCAGGATCAGCCATTTACACTTTCTATCTCGGTTCGGGAGCTGGATTTCCTCCGATGGGGCTTATTCTTGGCATTGACGGTGTATTGAGGGGCACGCCAACAGGAAAGGGCGGCAAGTTTGAAGTCTGTATAAAAGATGCTGGTGGAAAGTCTGCATGCAGGACATACTTGATAAATACAAATTATGCTGGCGATGATTCAAACACAAATGTATTTTCAGGCACTGGATTTCCAGGAACATGGGAAGGGACAGGGATATGGATAATGAATGGGCCGGAGCATTCATTTATTCCCGGCTGCAGCATAGAAGTATGGGAGCAATTTAACTTTACGCAAGATGGAAATGAATTAAAAGGGACTATAGCACTTACTGTGACGAAACTGATTTCTGCTTGCGGTGAAATTTTTTCCAGTACAACAGTTGGAACTACAGGGACAATACCGATAACAACCGGAACAGTCACTGGAACGAGTGCCAAATTTTCAGCTTCTGGTTATGATTATACTGCTGCTGTCTCAGGGAATACTTTAAGCTTAACATTAATAACATGCCATAGCCCTGACCCAAGATGCACCGGTGAAATCGCAAATGCGGGATATACTGATGGGATTGCTAATCCCAATTATTATGAAACACCTCATTATTGGACTAGTGAATTCACTGCTGCAAGAACTGGATAATTATCTGGCTCAAAAGCTAGTCTGATTTTAATATAACTAACATTAACCTTAAGCTAAATTAACAGCGTGGGCGTTCCAAACTTTTATAAATAATCTCTGTTTTAATTGGTTATGAAAAAAAAGAGCAGCATTCTCCTGTACATACTTGGAGGAATTATTGTTATTGCCCTGATAGCCATAATCATTTATGTTATTCTAAACAAAGCTGCAAGCCCTGCTTGCAACTCTCCTTATATGCTGGCTGGAAACTCCTGCTGTTTAGACCAGAATGATAATGGCATTTGTGATAAGGATGAAACAACAGCCCCTGTTTCTGCGTCTCAGAATATCTCTTCTGAAGCACAAGAACAATTAAACAATTTATGCATCAGCCAATATACTAACACAGAGAATAAGGATGTTTTCGATTCCCATGTCCACATAACGTCCAAAGTCAGCATATCCCAGATAATTTCAGAGATGGATAAAGCAGGGGTAAGTATATCGCTTTTGTATTCAGGTTCGCTCGAAGCCATATCTAAATACCCTGATAGATTTATAGCATTTGTAGATACTCCTGACTCGCCGCAACCATCTACATGGCTCACGCAAGGCCAATCATTTGTTACATCTGCTGAGGAGCAGTTGAAGACAGGAAAATATTATGGCATAGGCGAAGCTAACTTGAGATACTATAGTGGGGAGATTACTCCGCCCCCGACTGTTTATGTTCCGGCAGACACTCCGCTCTGGCTTCAGCTGGTGGATTTATCTGCTAAATATCGCGTCCCTATCTCGTTTCACTTCGTGCCTGACGACGCTGCTGCGAACGCCGCCTTCGAAAGAATGCTGAATCACAACAAAGACGCGATTATTCTCTGGTGCCATCTCGGATTCAACAACCTGCCGCTCAATAGTATCATACTCAATGACTACCTCTTAAGATATCCAAATCTGTATTTTGACACTGCCGGGATTCAGAACATGCAAAACCCTTTGCCGCAATCCAACTCTAATTGGGCGCTGCTCGCAAACCAATCTAATAACGGCAAATTGAACGAGGAGTGGAAGCAATTCTTTGAAACATGGAACTCCCGCATATTATTCGGTTCAGATGCAGGAGGCGGCTCAAATGGTCTGGAGAGATGGCTCAACTATGTGGATGATTCAGTTGAGGGTGCTACACCTAACGCCATCGGGCACTGGAAAGGCCTCTTTTCTAACCTGGAATACAACGCTGCCCGCAACATCCTAAGCAGCAATTCCAGAGCGCTCTTCTTGAAGGAACAGAAACTTCCATATGATTATTTGGTTTCATCAGATGACAAGTGTTATCACATTTTTGTAAGTTCTTCCTCATCTGTTTCAGCCCTGACTTTCAATCAGAATACAGGAGCAGTTGCCTTCAAAATTGCAGACTCCATTGGGACTGCTATGTCTGCAGCAATAACAATTCCTGCGGCGCTTGCCAGAGGAAACTTCACAGCTCAGATTGATGGCCAAAATGTTCAAATCACAGAGATATCTAACTCTGCCAGCACAATCATAAATCTGGAATATACAGGGGGAATAAGAACAGTTGTTCTTAGTGCCTCAACAACTGCTTAATCTGGAAAACCTAGAACTCCCAAGATAAAATTAGAGAGAGTGCCTCGCCTGCGGGCTCGGCTTTATGCCTATTTTACATACTTGAATCTGGGAACTAATTTGCCTTCTTTCTGGACTTTTTCAAGAAACATTTTTTTCGGTCTTGTCCACAGCTCCTTTTTGCCATAAAGAGCCCTGTAAACAACAAAATCCTCAAGAGTTTCAGAATGTTTTGCTATCACTATAACTTCATACAGCTTGCCCTTGAAATGCTCATATTTTCCGAGTTTTATTTCTCCCATTTTTTACCCAAGCCTCGTCACGCCCTCAATCTCACTCAATCTCTTGCCAGCATCAATCGAGGCAAAGAACATGTCCCAGAAAACCTTCTTGAGCCAGCCAACCCATTCCTTGTCATAAATATTGTAAAAGATGTATGTCTTTTTTTCAAGCTCGCCTTTTCTGTAATCTTTCGGGTCCTTGATTTCTTTCAGCCTTGCAATCTTGTCATCAACTATCACAGCTCTCAGAGGCTGCTCCCTGTGTTTTATTTTTATAACTTCCTTGCCAAGCTTGTGGTTTATTGACATGACTTTCTTTATGTTTGCCAATGCAGGAAAATCAACTCTTGTGATTATGCTTATGCTTACTTTTCTTTTTGCAAGCTCCTCAAACATGTCAATTATTTTCGCTTTGCCAACCTCAAGATTTGCCCATGATAAATTTCCAGAAAAAATCAGCACTTCTTTTTTCGCGCTTTTCAACAGCTCAAACAAATCCTTGTTCAATGCAAGCTTGCTCTCATCCTCCTGCTGTTCGAGGAACGCCTCTTTCCTGCCTTTAACATACTGCCATATGTCAAATGGGCTGAAATCAGATTTTACTCTTCCAAGCTTGATTTTATCATATAATTCATTCTGGAAAATGCTGAATCTTGGAGTTAGGGCAGTCAGATAAGCTATTTTCAATGCCCCTCTTGTTCCTTCCCTGAAAACCTTCACAGCAATAATCCCCTCTGCAGCAATCCTGTCAACATACCTGTTTGCTGTTCTCCAGTTCCTGCCTATGTGCTTTGCAATCTCGTCTATGCTTCTTGCCTGCAATGACACAAAGCTTACTATCTTTTCTTTGACTTTCTCCTCAAACATGCTTTCCATATCATCCTGAAAGTTAAAAACCTTTCCCTTTATACAACTCTATGCACATTTTTTTGCAGGTAAAGTATATCAAAAATGCAAGTCAGTATACTTGTATGTCAGACGCATTGACAGACATTTCATACGACCAGAGAAGGGGCGAGAATTACAATAGTTATATGAGGAATCTCAGGGATTATTTAACAAAGCCCTCAAAAAAATCATTTAAGATACTTCTGAAATCAGCAGAGAGCACTGATGCAGTGCCCCGAGGTTATTTTGGAGGAAGCACATCAATTGCAGAAGGCCTTGAAGAGAAAATCAAGAATCTTCAGAAAAAAGACAAGCGAGAATGGGCAAATCTGCTCTCAAGTTCAGATTCTTATTCTTATTATAATGATTTCAAGAGAATATCTCCTTTTGCAGACAAAACTCTTGTTTTTGTTGATTATGGCTGCGGTTTTGTGCATATCCATTTTGACGAATTTGAAAACAAAATTCATGACAGAATAAGAAATTCAGATTACAAGACATATGATGCTGACAAGTATCTTGCTGCCCTGCCAATTTCAAGCCAGCAGCTTGAGGAAATCATAGGCAAGGCTGATGTTGTCTGGATGAGATGCGGAATTTACTCAGGAAAAACAGGAGAGATGCTTGCTCCGAGGAACGCCGAGGGCAAGCCGAGGGGGGAACATGGCAAAAATTAAGGATTATCTTGCAAGATACAATAATCTTAAAAGCAAGTCAGAGAATGACAAAACAGAAATTAAAACACTTGAAAAAATCATCTTTGCAATGCAGGGCTTGAAAAAGACAAAGGAAAGATGTCTGGAGTCAGAGGAAATAAGAAGCGGGAAAAAGAAAATGCCCTATGACAGCTGGAGAGATTATGACCCAGGAAAATGTGACACTGCATACTTCTATGCCAAAATTGTAACTGAAAATGAGATTGTTGCATCTGAAAAATTCAAGCCGCATGCTTATGAAAAATGCCCTGACTGCAATAAAAGAAATCCTATAATTGTAAAATATGAACAGACAGAAGATTCTCCAGAAGGAGACACATGGGAGGCAGAGGCATTTGCAATCTGCTGTGATAAAATCCGCACGATAAAACATATTGGGGGCGACAGCAGGTTTTTGCATATTGAATAAAATGGGCGGAGAAAAAATTGAAGAAATGTGCAGGCATGCTGTGAGGACAAAGAACAGAAGAGGCGAGGCGCTTTTATGTCTTGAGAATTTTGATGAGAAGGAAATCCTGCTGTTTTATAATTTCCCTGACAGGTTGTCAAATGTGCCTTACTGCATTGCAACAAAAATCTTTTCAACAGGGCATTCAATGCCTGACTTTTATATTGACATTGATGAAATGAAAAATTGCGAGAAGAGAAAAAAATGACAGAAAATAAGCTTGAAACTAAAGTTCATGACCCTTGGAATCTGCTTGGAAAGAAATTTCCCTCAAATCACTGCAATGGAAAGCAAGCAAGCGTAATCCTATATGACAATACAGGCGCAGTATTGACAAGATGCGAATGCGGGCATGAATACTGGCATGAGCAGGGAGTTTACAGCTAAAATGGAATATGACACAACAAGCAACAGGCAAAGAAAGCTGAATATGAGAATTAACAAGAGGAATCTTGAAGTGATAATCAATCCATCAGATGCCTCGCCAGAATTAAAGGAAAACAAGGTATACTTTGCAAAATTTCTTGTGAAAGGAATTGGCGCATATGCAGGGCTGACAACATACCTTTTCACAAAAACAAGCCATATGTGCGGGTTAATGGGATATAATCCAATGCTTGGAGACAACTGCCCTGGCTGCGATGAAAGTTCAGAGTACTCTGAAATAATGCACGCTGTGCCTGAAAAGCTGAGGAAACTTGGCTTGCTGAGGAAAAAATGAAGAGATTAGAAGAACTTTTCAGGAATGAAAAAGAACTTGATTTAGCCAGAAGAGTAATTCAATTTGTAACAGATTCCCCTTTTAATGAGAAAGAGATAGGAATTCCAATGTCTTGGATAGGGCGTGCAATGGATACTTATTGCAATAGGGGAACAACTTATAGTATTATCTCTGAATTGATAGGAGAAAAATATTTCTCATGTTTAGAAGATGATGTTTATGATGACGATTTAATAACCTTATCGAATAGGATTAAAAAATGAAAAATCCCTGGTGTGTTTACGGAGTAATGAGGGACAGGGTCGGAAAGGTAGTTAGGGAGAGCAGCCCGAAATCAGTGTATATCCTTTATTCAGATGGGCAGATGTATTCTGCTGAACTCTGGGACAGCGCTTATGTCAAGAGATTCAGGACAATCATACAGGCAATAAAGCATAATGTGGAGCATTCAGATATTGGCCGGCACAGGATTCTTGAAAGAGCGCTTTCTGATTTCCCTTCGCAGAAATCAAAAATAGAAAAGCTGATTCTTCTCTGGAACATCAGGGATTAAGACATGCAAGCCCTAAATGAACAGGAAATTCAGAATTCCTGCAAAACTTACCCACAATAAATAGGGAACAAGCAGCAGAGCAGCCTTCCTGTCAATTTTCCAAGTTGCGAAAATCATCGCAAGGATTGAAAACCAAAGTAGTATCAATTCAATAAAAGCAGCAAGAGGATTTTTCAAACCAAAAAATAGGACGCTCCACAGCATGTTCAAAACCAGATTAATCCCAAAAAGCAAGGCAATTCCATTCTTCTGTCTCTTTTTCGCATGAACCCATGAAAAATAAATTGACAGTGCAATCAGAACAAAGAGCGATGTCCACACAACAGGAAAAACAAAATCAGGAGGAGTCAAGGCAGACTTTCTTGATTCATACCATGAGCCTGTATCAGTGAACATGCTGCCTATGAATGCAGCAATAATCACAGCAGAAAAACTTGCTGCCAGAACTTTCCAGTTTGTTTTTCCCATTTTGGAGAATTTTCTTCAGTTATTTTTTCTAAGCTGTTCAGCTATTGCAAATGCCACAAATCCTGCGCCAAAGCCGATGAACATGCCTGCCGGAATGTTGTTGCAGGCAAAACCAATTCCAAAACCGAGAAACAGCCCTGCAGGTATGAACAAAGCGCCTGGGCTTTCTTTTTTCTTTGCCTCTTTTTTTGCCATGTTTTTATGCAGATAACCCTATTTTTATTTCTTTCTCTTTTTGAGCCAGTTAACCAGAAATAAAATTCCCACAAGGAATGCAGGACCTGAAATAGTCATAGCCCAGGAAAGCATATACCACTGGAATGGAGGATTCATTAAAACAGTTCTTAAGAGCATTGCAATATAAAACAGCCCTGCCAAAATAAAAGTAATTGCCCCGACTAATTCATGTTTCCATGATATCCATAAGATTATCAGCAAAACAAGCACAGGGATATTGTGCATGAACAGTCCAAGTATAGTCCCCCAGAAACCCAATTGCATATCAAAAATATCAAGGGAGAACATAGCCAAGAAAAGAATAAAAAGTATTGACAGGATTCTTGGAGTCCAGTACACAAATTTGCTGATCTTCTGTTTCTTTCCTGTTTTCACAGCTCTTTTTTTCATTTTGAATTAAAACATTCAGTATTTTTAATGCTTTCTTTTCTTCCTTCGTTTCCCAGTTTGTCCGAGAGATTTTCTTAAGGAAGCTGCGATGTCATAAAGAAGGTTCCTGAACTCAGAACTTATCTCATCCCAGTTCTTGCCTTTTCCTCTTGAAAATGCTTTCTTGATTTTCTTTTCTGCCTTGTTGTCTTCTCCTCTTAACAGTCTTGAGAAAATCATCCCATAGCCGCTCGCGAGTATGATAAAGAACAGCAGGGGATACAGGAAAAGAGCCAGAGTTTCAAGAAACGCAAACATTTCTGTGCCAGCCATGTTGTCAGCAAGCGCGAACATCCTGAACATGAATGTAAGCAGGAACATTCCGCCGATAGCAGAGAAAATTGGATAAGGCAGATTGAAAGGAAAAATGAACAAGCTGAAAATCTCTCCTGCGAGGAACAGAAGGAAGATTACTGTCAGCAAAGCAATGTTTGAATTGAAAAAAAGCACAATGCCTGTGAAGAGGGGATTGTTTACCTGTGAAACAAGAACATTTGAAAGAAGCAGAAGGATAATCATGACAAGAAAGCCGCACATGCTTGAAAGAAACGCCCTGCAGCACGACTTCATCGCCATAATTTATTTAAGTTCTGAAGATTTATAAAATATTGCCTTCAGGACATGACAACATTCCCTTCTGTCCCTGATTTGTCAACTGAGAAAACAAGGCAGCCTGTTCTTGTCTCATTTGCTTTTAATTCATAAGGAAGCACATCGCATTCAGGCTTGTAATCAGGATTCAGAATGCTGAAGGTATATCCTCCTGCGCTGAACTTGTATGTGTGGATTTTCAGGATTTTTTGCTCATTGTTTTTTATTGTTGCATTAACAATGACAAAAATGCTGCCCTTTGAAGCGTTAAGAATATTTGGTTCATTATTGAAAGTAATTTTCAGGGATTCAGCTGTGCTTTTGCTGTTCAATATCAGCGTTGCATTTGGCGCTATGGTTTCAATGAATAAAGTCCATATGCCGTTATTTTCAGCATTGAACCCGATTGCGATTTCAGCAGCTGCATTCCTGAACTCCGCCCTGCATAGCACTTCAGGGCTGTTCACTACCTTTTTTGCGTCATAGCAGTCATTTGACACAAAATCCCCAAGGCTTATGCTTGCCTGCGCGAATGCAGCGCTGTTCCATCTGTTTGCTATGTTCTCGTTGAAATCCCTTGAAAATATTGAGTAATTCCTCTCGGCAAATCCCCTGAAGAAATTGTCTATTCCATCATGATTTTTCGCAAGAATTTCCTGTTTCTCCTGCTCGCTGATTGAAACAGGCGTGCCTAATGACACAAGCAAAGAAGGCACTATCATAACCAGCGCGAACAGCAGCATTAATATCCCTGCAGCAGCAGCAAGCTTTTTGCCTTTCCTGAACATCATCACAGTTGAAGCAATAAACAATGCGCTGAGTACAGCCCCCCAGAGGCTCATTCCTGAATAGAAGAATGATGCAGACACCATAAGAAAGACAAGAGATAAAATGAACAGCCCCAAAACAATCATTATCCTCTTTCCTTCCATCTGTTTACAATGCTTCTGCTATTTTTAACCCTTCCTCAATAACTGCGAAATATTTATATTCCCTTCTTGGCATGTTTGATAATGCAAAAGAGCGTGAAGATAGCATTAGCAGTGATTATTCTTGTTCTCATTTTAGGCATAGGAATTTATTTTTTCGGCAAAAATCCAAACAAGGAGCAGCAGCCAGGGGAATTTGGGCAGATGCCTCCAGGAAATGAGCAGATGCCTCCTGGAGCAGGACAGCAAGGAGAATTTATGATTCCAAAATTTGATGCTAATGCTCCGCTGCCTGAATGGCCTGCAAAACTTCCAAAGCCGCAGCTTGTTGCAAAGCAGCTTGGCAGTGTTGATGTCACTGCATATTCAACAGGGATAATAAGAGGTATGTTTGAATCAGGCATTGATTATTTTATCACGTTAAAAAATACAGGAATCAGCGACGCAACAATCTATTTCAGCAAGGATGCTGACTTGGTTAAGCAAGCTCCCAGCTGGAACCTGCATTTTTTCTCAATGCAGGATTCTCCGATAACCCTTGTCTCAGGGGAGGAGAAAAAGCTCTGGTATTTCCTGTCACTTGATAAGGCTGATGAAGTTCCTTTTACTGTGACATTCAAGCTATGGAGAGAAGGCTCATCAGAATCAATTGAGCTGCCTGTCTCGTTTGCAGCAGCAAGCGAGGATTTCAGGGGGAAAGAGACAACTGCAATCTATGGCTATGTGAAAGACAGGGATGGCAGGGCAGTAAGCAATGCAAGAGTTGACGCTTTTATGAACTGTGGGAGAACTGGTTTTAGCGGAGGAACAGATGACAAAGGCAGATACGCGATTTTTGTTCTTGCGATGGAGGATATAAATGCAATTTATGAGGGAAGGGAGCTTGCATGCGATTCAACTGATTATTCAGTTTCAGCAACTAAGGACGGATATGAATTTTATTTCAAAAGTAATATTGCTCCAACAAGAACAAATATGACAAGATTAGATATCACTGTTGAAAAAATCCAGGAGCAGGACAAGTTTGACTTGAAATGGGAAAAACAAGTCAATGAGCCGTATGGATTTTTCTGGGTTAAGGCTTCAGATGACTGGAATTCATTTGCAGCTAGCCAGGCAAAGCATCCTCCGCAGCTTGACAAACCCACAAGCTTTTACATGTTTGACAGCAATGGCAATATTCTCTGGAATTATTCAACAGGAAATGAGTGCTGGGGCATTGACATTGCCAAGGATGGCAGCAGGGTTGCTGCTGCATGCCATGACAATTATATTTACAGTATTGATAATGGCGGCAGCCAGCTGTGGAAATTTGATGCATTAACAATGACAAGAAGTATTTGTTTGTCAAATAACGGCATTTATGTATTATCAGGGGCAATAGGAAATCTTTATCTCTTCAACGCAGAATCAGGGGCAAGGGAAAGCATATCCTGGATTGACGAATGGTTCAGGAACTGCCAATTTTATCAGGATGACTCAGGATTTGTTGTCGGCGCGAGGACAATCGCAGGATTCAATATAAATAGGTACAAGCTCTGGAGCTATATTATTGGCGAGTTCCCAATGTTCTTGGCAACAGACAGCAGCAAGAACACATTCGCAGCAGGAAAGAGCAGGACATTATTTTCTTTGGATACAGAAGGAAATCTGAGATGGAAGCATAGGATTCCTGACCACGTAATCACAGCAGGGGCTGCAACACCTGACGGCAGCAGAATAGCCTTGGGTACAATCGGCGGCATGGTTTACTTATTTGACAATTCAGGAAATCTTCTCTGGAAAAGGGGCCTGGCAACTTCAGGGCAGTTCAGCTCAGTTGGGCACAATGCTATTGCAATCTCGCCTGACGGAAAAAGAATCGTCGCAGGCACTTCTCCAGGCAACTGCATTATTGAATTCAATGACAAAGGCACTGTTGTATGGCAGGAATGCAGTCCAGTGTCAAAATTGAGCAGCGAGCAGCTTGAGGGTGTTGCAAGCGTGCAAATCTCATCAGACAAGACAAGAATAATCGCGGGCTACGGCGACAGTTATATCAGGGAGTTCAAGAAATCAGCAGAATCCTCCGGCATAAAAACAATTGGCATGTTTATCTCTTCGCTGTTCAAAAACTAAATAATCCTGCAGCCCTTTGTTCTTCCAACAATATATTTTATTCTCAGTTTGATGAGGTCTTCTATATCTTCTTTTGTAGTATCTTTTATAATATTGCATAGCCCTGCTACATTCTTTTCATTCCACTTATTAATCTCATATTCTCTTGTGCAGCTGCTGCCCCCCTGATTTAAAGAGAGAAATGGCTCAACTCTAAACTCTTTCTCAAACCTAAAACCCTTCTTTTCAAGTTCAACAGGAATCATTAGAATATCTGTCAGTTTTAGTTGGTTGTTATGGGGCTTTATCTCTGCATGCCCCTTCATGCTTTTCTCAGCAGTATCCCTGTAAATATCAAAAGAGCAATTTTCAGGAATCTTAACAAATTTGCTTAAATCAACATGCTCATAATAAACAGGAGGATTGTAGCCAACCCCGTCATCAGTTGTTGTGGTTTTGACATTCTTTGGGACTTCTATATTTGAGAAATAAACATTGATTTTCACCCCGGCCATAAAAGAAAAAATTAATCTGAATATAAAAACCCAGTGAAATAAAGATATAGATATCAAATCAAGACTCACTTATCTCTTCGTTATTTTCTTAGAGATAAATATTTATAAGGATAGTCAAACAGTAAATCAAGGGGTGATAGCAAGCCTCGGCTTGTTCTAATGAAAATGAAAAACCAGTACATACCATTCAGCAAGCACAACGAGCCAGAAAGAAAAGCAGTTGTGACAGCAGTTGATTTTGACGCTTCAGGGTTCAGCCATGACGAGCTTCAGATTCTTGGAAATCTTTCAGAGGCGGTTGACAGGATAAATCCTATTTTCCAGAGTCAGATGGAGGATTCAACCCCAAAAATTCGGGAACTTGTGAAATCAGCAATGAACTATGCAGACAGCAGGCAGCTTAATCATCTTCAGGATTATTTAACAATTCTTGACATGCAGAACAGCCCGTTTGAGACAACAACAAGAAAAAATCATCTTCTCCAGATTCCAAGGGATGAGATGAAAAATCTCTCCAGAATGTCAAACCAGCTTGATTCATTCAATTCCCTTGAGAAATTTTTCTATGAGCCATTAACTCTTTCAAAAAAAGTTAAATTCTATCCAGAAGACATGACAGAGCAGGAGTTTGAGAATCTTGGCGAAAAGGCAAAGATTGTGAATTCCACTGTTAGCAGGCGTGGAAATAATCTTGAAGTTGAAATCAATGAACAGAAATACAGGGATGCGCTTGAGCCGGTTATTAAGTGCCTTGAGCATGCAATTGATTTCTCGGCAAATCCTTATCTGAGCAGTTATCTTTGCAAAAAGAGAACTGAACTCGCATCAGGCAGCGCAAATTCAAGATTTGAAAGCGATTTGGCGTGGATAAAAAATGACAGCAGGATTGACTTGATACTGGGCACTGCAACAGAGGTTTATCTTGACGGATGGAAAGGAATCAGGGGGGCAGCTTTGGGCAATATTATGGTTGTTGACAGGAGTTCAGAGAAACTGCTTGACAGCATGCTGATGCATCTTCCTGAACTTGAAAAGAATGCTCCTTGGGATTTAAAATCAAAATCAGGAAAAAAGCTTCCGAGATTAAAATCAGTGAATTGCCTGAACAGAACAGGGGACTATGTGAAAGGCAACGGCGTTGTTGTTGCTCAGTCCTTGCCAAACGAGGACTCTATTGTTGAGAACTATGGCTCTGTGAATCTAATTTACAAGAATGTTACAAGAGCTAGGCATGCTGTTATGACATCCCTTGAGGCAGATGAATTTCTTATAGGAAACCAGGCATTTTACAAAAAACTTCTGCCTGATGCAGAGGAGATTCACTTCGCCTTGCATGAGCTTGGGCACACAACAGGCACTCTTGAAGAAAAATTCAAGGGTATCGAAGCAAATGAAATTCTGCAGGAAGAATATTCTGTTGTTGAAGAGTCAAGAGCAGAATTATTCACTCTTTATGCCCTGCCTCTTATTGTTAAAAAAGGAGTGATAAGCTCCCAGGCAGCAGATGCTGTTTATCACGAATTCCTGCTTGACATGGTTACTGACTTGAAATATGAGCCAAAGCAGACGCATCAGAAAGCAAGAAACATGATTTACCATTATTTTATTGAAAAAGGCGCAGTGGGAAAAGATTCAGGCAGCAACGGAAAAACAGCATTTTGCATGGACACAGGAAAAATAAACAAGGCGGCAAACGAGCTTCTTGCAATTATAGGCAATATCAAAAGTTCAGGGAACAAAAATGCAGCAGCAGAGCTGAAGCAGAAATACTGCTTCACAGATTCTCTGCAGCAGGAAATAGAGGCAAGGACAAAGCACATACCTTCAGGAATCGGCTTGATTTATCCCCAGCTCAAGAAGAAAAATGGATTGTATACTGCAGAGCTTGAATACCCTGAATCATACTCAGAACAGCCAGTTTATGGTTATTCTCTTTAATTTACTGAAGAAATCAGATGTTTACAGATGCGATGCTTCAATTTTTTTCTGCCTTGCAGTTATCCTGTTATTGTGCTTTTTCAGGACATCCTTTTTATGCGAGGCATTAACTCTCAAATTCCAGTCCTTCTGTATATCTTTAAGTTCTCTTGTCATTCTATTTTATATAGGAAACACGGATTTTTAACTCTTTCCAATGTCCAGTATCCTCGCCCATATCAGGCAGCCCAGCCAAAACTTTTTATAATCAGGCATTATCTATAAATCATGGCAAAAAAGCAGCAAATCAGGAAAGACAGCTCAGAAGTTCTCAAGGAAACTGCCAAGGAGAATGTGAAAGAGCTTCATGTCGCAAAAGAGGAAGAGAAGCTTGAAGAGCAGGAATCATCCTCTGAAGAGGATAAGATTGAGCAGGAAGATTTTGAGGAAGACAACGAGTTTTGATTCAGGAAGTGATTTTTCCTTCCTGCCAGTCCCTGAGAATTCTTCTTGCGGTCTTGTCGTTATCAACAATGCCGCCTTTTCTCAAAAAATTCAATTTTCTCCCAAGATTTTCAATAAGCACTTCAACATCCCCAGCACATTCAATACCATAGTATTTCTCAATCTCAGGGTATTTTTTCATTAATCCAAAGACAATCATCTCAGGCTCCTTGACTTTGTCCCATGTCTTTACCCCTATCTGGCTGTGCTTCTCAACATTCCTTTTATCAGTTCCTGTTTCTTTTTCAGGAATAACTCCAGGAGTGTCAAGAATCAGTATGCCTGTTGCAAGCCTGAGCTTCTGCACTCCCCTTGTGAAGCCCGCCTCTGCTGCTGTCCTTGCGACAGGCCTGCCTACAAGCATGTTTATGACAGAGCTCTTGCCTGTGTTGGGATAGCCTATCACTCCAACATGCGCTCTTTTGTATTTCATGCTTAATTTTTTTACTTCAATTTTTATCTTGTCCCTCAGGTCAGAAATTCCCTCTCTTGTCTTGCACGAGACAAACACATATGGCTGCATGTTCTGCAGTTCAATCTTCCTTTTTATCTCATTGATGTCGACTAAGTCAGCTTTATTGAGAACATAAACAATTTTCTTGCCGGATTTCTCGGCAAGGGCTTCAAACTCGCTGTTTCTTGTCTCTTCAATGAACCTTGCGTCAAGAATCTCGAGAACTATGTCGGATATTCTTATGACTTCCCTTGCAACAGAAGGATAGGACTTCCTGTGCTTGTTTGTGCCTTCAATCCTGCCTGTTCTCCTTGACGAGAACTCGTATCTTACCCTCATCAAAAAATAAGCGAAACTGCATTTAAAAGCCTGCTGAATAAATCAGAAATCTCAGGCAGAGAAAATCATTATCAAGATGCCAAAAACAAAAAATGCAAATGCAATCATTGCTTTTTTCAGCGATTTTTCCTTATGCAACTCCGGGACAAGGTCTGATGCAGAGATGTAGAGAAAGCCGCCTGCTGCGATTGAAAGCAGCAATGGAATTGCTTTCGCTGTATAGCTTGAAAGCATAAATCCTATTATTCCCCCAAGCATTGCTGTCAGCGCAGTTGCGAAATTCATAAGCAATGCTTTCTTTCTCTTGAATCCGCCGTAAACCAAAACACCAAAATCACTTATTTCTTGCGGAATTTCGTGCAGGGCAACTGCAAGGGTTGTTGTTATTCCTAGAGGAACTCCAGCAACAAAACTTCCTGCTATTATCACTCCGTCAAGGAAGTTGTGCAGTGCATCTCCATATAGGTTCATGTATGCGAATGAATGCACAGAGCAGTTGTCTGTATGGCAGTGCCTCCAGTGCAGAACCTTCTCCAAAACAAAGAAGATGGCAAATCCCAGCAGGACATAAAGGAAAACCAAATTTGCTTCAATCATTCCCAATGCCTCGGGAATGAGATGCAAGAATGCTCCGCCTATCAGAACTCCTGCAGAAAGCGCAACAAGCACAAGAAGCAGGCTGTCAAGAATTTTCCTTTTCAGCATAAAACTCAGAATCCCAATAAAAGAAATCGCGCTCACAGCAAAAGTGCTGAGCATAATCATCATCAGGACATTCATCATCTTCAGAATAAAATTCAGTGATATAAAAAGCTAACTGCGCCCAAGAGCTCGCCCCTGCGGGGGCTCGCCCTCATTCATCCCAAAAAAGAGAAATGCCCTGCCCCACCCGCCCTATTGAGCCCTGAAAGAAATCCCCCTGATTAAAGAAAATCCCCTGCCGAAACCCTGCCAGGAAAACAGGAGCAGAGATAGAGATAACAATAACAGCAAACTTCTTAAACTTCCCATGCCCATAAAAATCAAGAGGTGATTTCTAGCCAGAGAATTTCTGGTACTTAAAAAAATGAGTCTTGAATCAGAACTGGGAAATGAATGCGAGCTTGAGTTTGACGTCCCAATAAACGCATACAACGCATCAGAGCAGCTTGAAAAAGAGAGAAGAAAAAACAGCAGTTATTTTTCAGGCATAAATTTCCAGATTACAATGCTGAACAACTCCTCAAACAAGTTGGGAGTTACCTGCAGAAAGCAGGATGCTGAGAAGCTGAACAGCATTCTGAAAGAATATTTCTTGACTCTCAAGCAGGAATAAGTTTTTATATCTGATTTTGCTTTTATTAAGATGCACTTTGCACTTGAAAAAAGGAGGAAGATTATGGAAAAGCACAGCAAGATAGCGTCCTTGTTCAGGGAGTTCATTCTTGGCGGGCAGGACGGACTGGTTAATGTTCTTGGCATAATTCTCGGATTGGCTGTTGCAACCCATGACGTTAAAATTGTAATTATCGCGGGATTGGCTGCAACATTCGCAGAATCAATATCAATGGGCGCTGTTGCGTTCACATCAACAAGGGCAGTTCAGGATTATTACCGCAGCGAAGAGGCAAGAGAAAGATATGAAATGAAGCATTTTCCCAAAGTTGAGAGGGAAGAAATCTATGACCTATACAGGAAAAGGGGATTTAAAGGCAGTCTGCTCAATGCAATTGTCAGGAACATAACATCAAGCAAGGAAAGATGGCTTGACGTGATGATGAAAGAGGAGCTTGGGTTGACAAAGGAATTTGTGAGCCCTCTAAAAGCTGCTTTTATTGTTATGACTGCTGCGTTCATAGGCTCATTCATACCACTGACTCCGTTCTTTTTCATGACTATAAACAACGCAATAATCCTGTCGCTGGCAGTTTCTGCAGTTGCACTTTTCATAACAGGCGCGATAGAGGCAAAGATGACAGTGGGAAATGTCTTTTTCAAGGGCATCCAGCTTATGATTATCGGCATGCTCGCGGCTTTGGCAGGATTCATAATAGGAAAGATTTTTGGGTTCTCAGGATAAAAAAATAAAATTAGGCGATGAATCAATCAAGAACTGCCTCGAGAAATCTCGGGACTTCGCTTTCCATTTCCTCTGCTGTTCCCATAAATTGGAATCTTCTGCAACTGCTGTAGAATGCAGTGAATGTGCTCTCGTCCTTCACAGCGACAAAATTTTTCTTGAGTTCCCTGAATCCGTAATCATAAAGAAGCGTTCTTCCTTTTTTCAGCACCTCTTCTCTTTTTATAGGGATGTGCTGCGTTCTCATAAGGCAGTCAAACTCATCCATCATCCCATTCTTCCTGATTTTTGCCTCAAGCCCTATCTTCCTGCCTGCTGCCTTGACAAAGCCAGAGCCCCAGCACTCAATAACTTCATCAGTGTAAGCTATTCCTGCTGATTTTGAAATCTTCCAATTTCCCCTGAGCTCTTCTGCAAATTTGTAAGCATTCTTCAAATCCTTAAAAAATCCCTTGTTTGCCTCATAACTTTGTGAAAGCATGCCCTCATTGTAGCAGCTCAAAGGCACAAAAGCCTCAATGCAGCCAAACCTCAATCTTGCGCCTGTTGTATCCCCGTTGATAATCTTATTTAAATTATCAAGCCTGTCGCCTTTCTCATTGTAGTAATATTCCAGCTGTTTCTTGAGCAATTCATTCATATCAAGCCACAAGAGCTTGTCATTCCACTCTTTCAGCTTTTTCTTCATTTTTCTGGCAATATCAACGAATCCATGGCTCTGCGCAAGCGTGATTGCGCTGTCCAGCCTGTTTATTTCATTGAAATATCTGTATGTGCTGATGTTATACCATTCATCAATCAGCTTCTTGTTAGAATCCTCAATTTTTTCAGCTCCTGAAATAATTTTCCCGAGCTGTTCATCCGGAATCTTTTTTATATCTTTAAAGGAGTATATCAGCAGCAGGCAGTTTTCAGGCATGGAAAATTCAGCTCTCGGAAATCTTATCCTGTAGCCCTGCTCTATTGTTGCAATAATCTTGTCTCTCAGATTGTCATCAAGAATTTTCTGGATTTCTTCCCTGCTCAGCGGTTCAGCATTTAATCCCGCATCCATTAAATTCATAATGCATTGAAATATTTAAATTCTTCCGGAAAGGGCTTTGAGGAAATCATCCCGCAGAACTGCCAATTACCCCCAGGAACTTCTAAATATCCCCGCTAACCCTGCCAAGCTCAAGATTGCCCTTTGCTTTCTCTTCCTGCATTCTTGACACGATTAAGTCAGTCATTTTCTCGCCCCACACGCCGTGCATGCATCTCTCGCACATGTCAACAACAGAATTCGATTCAACCTCTGCCTTGCAGTAAACGCACTTCTTTGCCATTTTTGCTTTTTCACTCCTTTTTATTTGAATTCCCTCTCAACCTTAGAAATCTTTTGGTTAATTTCAGAGAAAACTGAAGTTTTTAAATTTATTTATGCTGGGGTTTGTTAATAAAATGTGGCTTTTACTGATTAAAAGCCGCTAAATTTTAACAAACCCTTTATGCTGCAGCATCAGAATTCTTTGCATAAGATGATTTTATCATCTTTTTTGCAGCATTCTTCAAGATATAAAATTCAGCAGCGCTTGCCGCAGCAATCCCAATCGGAAGATAATCACTGTTGAAATGCAGTGCAGAGCCAATTGCTTCTGCGCCTGACATCCCGATAATAATGCCAAAATTCACAAGCCCTGCAAGTATTATGCCGTTGCAGTCCCATACTGCTGTGTTTAGAAATCTCTCAAGCCTGCCTGGCTCATTATTTTCCAGAGCTTTCTCTATGCCTTCCATTATTTGCTGAGAAACAGGAACTATAAAAACTTACTTCTTCTTGCTTATTCTCGCAAGAATCAGCAGCGCAATAAACATGCTTGCCAAGTCAATCCATGGGTTCTTGCCGCTGTTCAATAATCCATCAAGGACAAGAACAAGCACTCCTGTTATATAAAGCGCAAGGAATTCTCTTCTTATCTCCTTTTTGCCGTTCCAGGAATAAAAAAGCTGGGCAAGCCATGCAATGACTATCACAGCCAAGCCAATAGATGAAATTTCCATTATCCCCCCTTCAAACGCATTAATCTTCAGGAATATTTAAACCTGTTTATTTCAGGCAAATCTTCGATTACAAAAATTTTTATATGCCCCTGCCGTAATCTTTCCATGAAGAAAAAAGGGGATATTATCAAGATTTCTGCTGATTTTTCAAGGAAGCATCTGCTGAAGATTATTTTTCTTGTTGCAGGGATAATTATTCTCGCGCTTGCAATAACGCAGGTGATTTTGTATGTCAGGTTTGTAACAGGCAATGACATTGTGCTGAGCATGACAGCAGACAAGCAGGATATCCTGCTTGTTCATGGCGAAAATGAAACTGTTAATTTTGACACAAGCGCTGTTGCCAGCCCCTTGTGCAGGATTTCATGCGAGTCTCTTTTCTTTGACATAAGCAGAAACACAAGCATCGAAACTGACAATTTCTCCTCGAACTCCGCGCTGACAAAAAGAAAAGCATATAATATGGAGCAGCAGTTTTCAGGCACAGGGCAGAAGCTTTACCGCTTCAGTGTTACATGCAAAACAGCAAGAAGCTTTCTCTGCCATACAGATGAAATTCCAACAACAAGGAACTTCCTGCTTACAATGGAATATTTCCCAAGTTCAGAGGAGATGTCAAGACATGAGAAACAAAAGGGGATTATATCTTCTGATGCAGTTCTTCTTCTCAAGGCAAATGCAAGCATTGAGGATCTTGCATCTGATATTGACAAGGCAAATGAAGTTGTTGAAATTCCCGGATTTTGGAAACAAGTCAGGACAGCCAGGGAAAAAGCAGTTAATGCAATGCTCATTCTTGCCGGTGCAGTTGAAGCATGGCAGAATTATGATTTCCCGGAAGCTGAATCCGGGATAAATAATCTTGACAAGAGCATAATTCCTCTTCAGGAAATTTTTGATGAGATTAATTCAACAGCATCATCAAATATCTCGCTTTACAATTCACTTGCTGCAAGCATACTGGAGCATGCACAGAAACTCGGTGAATTGAGGAACATTGAGCTGAATTCAGCCAATGCCTCCAGATTGTCAGCAGTTATCTCTGATTTTAATGCAATGCTTGCTGATTTCAACGCAGAAAAAAATCTTATGAAAAAGCAGGAAATCGCGTTAAATATCTTGAGCGTTAACCTGCAGGGATTCATGGCATACACAGGCAATGAAACCCTCTACAAAGTCAATGATACAATAAACTCGGGCATCAACAGGACATTCATTAATTACAGCATCAAGGAACAAAGTTTCACAATGCCTGTTCCAAAATCAGAGTGCTGTGTTTTCGGGACATGCAGCAGATGCATCATAAACAAGGCGGCATATCCGGTAATATTCCTGCATGGGCATGATTTTAACAAGGATGTTTCTGCATTTTACAGCCTGAATGCTTTTTCTGACTTACAGAAAAAGCTTGAGCCAAAATACCTGAACGCAGGGGAAATTTCTCTTTCAACACAGAAGAGAGAATCCTCAGGAATGCTGGGGTTATCTGGACTAGCTGTAACATTCAGGGCAAGCTATTATTTTGATGTGCTGAAAACACAAGGCATCTACATTCCAGTGCAGACAAAAAGCGAGAGCATTGAGACATACTCAATAAAGCTCAGGGATATAATAGAAAATGTGAAATATGAAACAGGACAGGACAAAGTGATAATTGTCGCGCACAGCATGGGAGGCTTGGTTGCAAGGAGATACGTGCAGCTTTTCGGCAATTCAAGCGTTAACAAGCTCATTCTTGTCAATTCGCCAAACAAAGGATTAACAGGGAATGTTGAGAAATACTGCTCTGTGCTTGGCTCAAACATTGAATGCAGGGATATGGGCTCTGATAGCCTGTTCCTCAATAAGCTTAATTCAGAGCCCTCTGGCCTGGATGAATCAAGGATATTCAACATATTCGGGACAGGATGCGCAATGGACAAGGGAGAAGGAGACGGCATTGTGCTCGAGGAAAACGCGTTCCTCAGCAATGCAAAAAACTACATCCTAAACGGCAGCTGCTCAGGAATAAACCTTCTTCACGGCGAGCTGATTGACACATCCAAATATCCAGAATTTTACAGCCTGATTCTCAGCATCCTCCGAAAGTGAGGGGTTTGTCTCCGAGGGAAATTCTAAAGCTTTATAAACCATCAATTTTTGGAGTTCTTACCAATTCTTATCAATTATTGGTTTCAGAAATGAGATATCTTGAGAGTATACTGGATAAGCTTGAGCACAAGGCAGAGCATGCCGAGGAGATTCTGTTAGAGGAGCATGCTCTTAACATAACCCCCAGCATCAACAAAATGTTTTATGATATTGTGAAGAGCGACAAGGAGCTTGCAGTTGCAGTGGAGCATCTTCACAGCCATAAGGACATCAAGGAGAAGAAGTCCCTGACAGAACTGCTGCATATTGCGCTGCTTCCTTATGAAAACAGGACAATCAACGTGGAAAACAGCAATCCCAATTATTCAGAACTGGTCAAGGCGCTTAATTCATACAGGAATATGGATTTCGTTGCAGGATACAGGCATTTCCTTTTTGAGCCATTGAGCATTGAGATGTGGCAGAAGCACAACTTTAAGGAGCATACAAGAATGGTTTTTTATGCACTTGACACAGCGCATAAAGGCGAGGAAAAAAGGGAAAGGGAAACTGATGCAATAATACAGGCATCAATGCTTCTGGGAAATTTTGCAACACAAAAGAGAAAGAGATACAACCAGTATTCTTCAAAAGAATATATTGTTAATTTAAGGGAAGGGATACATATGAGGCCGATAACAGAAATCGCAAGTTTAGTCAAGAAGCACAAAGGGGATGTTTGGATAAGGACAGACAGCATGGAAATAGACGCAAAAAGCATTTTCGGCTGGATGCTGCTTGAGCCAGCTTATGGAAAATCCCTTGACATCCTATACAAGCCAAAGGAAAACTCTGAAAAATTCTACATCGAGCTTGAAAGCCTGAAAAATCAGGGCACAGCACTTCTGGTGCCTGAAAAAAGCCAGAATAGATAATCATAACCTTTTTAAATTGCCCAGATGTCTTAAAACAAGAGGTGATTAGCACCTCAGACTATTTCTGAGGATTTTGAAAATGGCAAGTAAAAACAAGCTTGAGAATATCGTTGAAGCAGTCAGAATCACTGCCCCGTCAGTTGCAGGCGGAGTTCTTGGTTTTTATCTCAGCAAAAATCCCCAGATTTACAATAATTCGACTGAGGAACTATTCTTTAGAATGGGCTGCACTTTAATTTCAGCAGGATTATTCGCAGCAGCATACAAAGTTGTCAGTGACATTGTTCAGGCACGCAGGAGTTCAAGGGGAATGATAAAAAAGATTTATTGGGGGGAGGAAATAAGAAAATGCCAAGAATAATTGACAAGAAATCAGAGGATGCAAAGATGAAGCAGCAGCTTGGTTCAATTCTCAGTTTTCTTGATTCAGAGCTCAAGGAGAAAAAGCTAAAGCTAAAACCCTCCATGCTTGAAGGCATTGCAGTAAATGCAAGGGCTGTCAAGGGAAATTTCCTGAATGAAAAGGAAATAGCAAAAATAAATTTTGATTATGGCACAGGATATACAGGCATCAGTTCGGTTGAGGTTTATAATTATAATGCCGATTACAAAGAATTATTCATGTCAATAATGGCAAAATATGAGAATATGTTCTATCCGAAAAGCGGTGTTGACATAATTATCTAAAATGGCAAACAGCTTAAAATCTTTAAAAGGCGGGGAATACGTTTACGCAACTCACAGGTATAACAGGGAGTCCAAATTTATCAGGATGCCTGCGCTGCTGCTGAATGAATCAAGGATTTACGACCACAACGAGAAAGAAGGAATCCTGCAGCTTAATGCAAACCCGAAACAGCTTGAGAGGGTTTTGTCAGGAATTGACACAAGCAAAGGGATACATATCGTGCTTGTAAATTCATTCTGCCTAACATCCTCGTTTTCTTCGCCAATGTATATTGACGGAGTCAGGAAAATAATGGCAAGAGAGGGATGCGAGAACATTGCATATACTCCATTGACAGAAATGCCAAAGAAAAAAGGCGAGGAAGATTTATTCTGCAGATTAATTGGCTATTTTTTAAGGTAAAATGACAATCAACAGCAATCATCTTGGCAAATTAGAGGCAGTTCTCAGTTCTGTATTTACAGCAGCAGGCTTGGGGGCAGGAATATACATGACAAGCGCATTGGGGAATTCAGCAGAAGACATGGTAATGAAAGTAGCAGTCATTGCATCTTCCGTAGGAATTTCATTCTCAATATCCCAGTTAATCAATTACTCAATAATAAAGCCATGCCAGGGAGGATACCAAAATGCCAAAAGTAATTGATACAAAGGAATGCGCAGAAAGGAAACAGTCAAAAATGAACAGCCTTGAGCAGTTCATCCTGTCTGAATTCAAGAAAGAAAGCCCTGAGCTTTCTGTCAGGACAGAGAACTGCAGCTCGCTGCTGAGCGCGACAGTTGTCAGAAAAAGCATATGGAACGAGAAAGATATTCTTGAATTGACATTTGATGAGGATGATGAGAATACATGGCTGGAGTCAATAGATGTTCATGACAGAACATATCAGCATCTTGCCGAGACAGTTGCAGGCAGATATGAATCTGAATTCAAAGCCAAGGAGGTAAAGATATATCTTTATTAAAAAAATGGAAAAGTGCAATTCATACAAAATACCTTGCATCTATGCACTTAGCGAGCCTTCTCCGTTGCCCTGCTTCGGCAGCCAGGAGCAGTGCATTGCATGGAGAGCCAAATACAAAACAGAAGTCACTGATGCTCTTCCACAAGAAGAAATCTCAAAATTAGAGGTAAAACTGCTTGTTAATTAAAATGGGAAAATTTGAATTCGGACTGAGGCACAATATAGAAATAATATCCCCAGTGAAAGAAAATATAAAGCAGGATGTGGAAAATGGCAGGCAGATTCTTCTTCAGGAATATGAGCAGGGCAGTCTTCCTTCTTATCAGGCAGGAATCATCGCAAAACTCAGGAATTACAAGCCAGGCACAAGCAAGAAAGTTGATGCCGCGCTTTATTATCTCAACAGCTCAGTTTCTGACTGCTCAAACAGCATCCCAAGAAGAATAAAGATTGAGATTGGAATGCAGAATCTTGAGGGGATTTTAAGATAAAATGTTCAAAAAAGAAGACAAGTACAAAAAAGTGAAAGAGTTGTTTGGGCAGATGCAGGGCAAACAACTGCCCGCTTCATTGCTTGGACCAGCCCTGAATATTCTTAGAGACAGCCTGCCTGAAAAATTCAAAGCAGAAATATATTCCCTGAGCGAGAACTCTTACACCTCATACAAAGGGCAGATAAAAAAGATTTCTTATGATTTTGAAGAGCACGCAGTAAAAATTCTTGCAGATGATTTTTCCTTTAAATTTTATAACCCAAGCCACGGGAATTTTGGCATGCTGAAATTGACAGGCAAGGCAAATTCAATACATATTTACAGCAAAGAAAAGCCTTCAAAATTGGAGATTACTTTGCTTGATATTTGAAAATGCCAAGAACAAAAAATGTAGAGGAGCTTATAGCCAAATTTTCCGCATGGGAGGATTTTTTCTGGCTTGACATGTCATGGAATGCGGACAAAGAGGAGCAGAAATCCTACTTCCAGACATTTTACAATTTCGTTGCCCTAAGGACAAACATCCATACTTTCTCGCTTAATGAGACAAATGATTTTCTTGATTACCTGCAGTCAACAAGGCTCCAGGATTATAGGTTTCTTACAAACCTTGAAAATCCATTCAAGCCAGAGCTGCCTTCTGACAAATGGTTTGACGATAAAACAAATGATATATCAAAAACATTCAAGACAAAATCAGAACTGAAAATAATAAAAGGAACAGCAAATGCGCAAAATACATCATTCGGGCAGCCCCTGATTGTTATAAGGCCCTATGATTTCTCTGTTTTTGAAAGGAAAACAGGATAGGAGCTGCAATGATAAACGCTGTGGTTCTGGCAGGAGGAAGAAGCAAGGCAACGCTTGACGATATTCTCAGCAAGATAGTTGAATACCCTTTTTACCATGAAATTTACCTTTTTGGCAAATACAAGCCGTTAATAAAAGTCGGAGGAGAGATAGACGGCATAAAAAAGAGGCGCCCTGTGATAGAATACACCCTTCACGCCCTCGCAGAATCAAAAAACATTGAGGGCATAACAGTCATAGGCAACAAGGAAAAATTAGAGAGGGGGCTTGACATCAACCTGAAAATCTACTCAGAAAGATGCAGGTTTGTGCAGCAGGCGGGCTCATTAAGGGAAAATGTTTTTCAGGGATACAGGGAATCAGGAACAAAAGGGCATGCGCTTTTCATAACTGCAGATGCTCCTTTATCAACAAGGGAGGGAGTTGACAGTTTTATAGAAGCATGCCAGAAAGATTTTGAAAATTATGACTGTTTTTATCCTATTGTAAGCAGAAAATTCCTGCACCAGTATGAGAGCTTTTACAGGACAAGAAAATATTTCTGGGTGGAGGATGACATCACAAACAACAGTGATGATTTCATGGAAAAGGGAATGAGGGGATTCAGGATTTCGAACATGGCTATCGCCAATCCCGAGAAAATAAGGAGTCCCGAGTTCATTGATTTTGCATACAGCGCAAGGAAACTGAGAAATCCTCTGAATGTCGGCAAGCTTGTCGGGATGTGCTGGGGGGAAATTTTCAAGTATATGGCTGGAAAACTCAAGCTCTCTGAGATACAGGAAAAAATCTCCCGAACTTTGGGCACAAGATTAAAATTTGTGGAGATAGAAGACGCTCTATCCTCGCTTGATGTTGATGCAGAAGGCGATGAAAAAAGCATAGAAAAAATAAACAACTATTCTCAAACAAACTAAAATGAAATTTCTGACATTTAAGGGAAAAAGCGAGGCAAAGCAGGAAGCTGGCAAAGTGATAATGCTATCAAAATTCTACAAGCCAAAGTATGAGGCATTCTACAAGCACGCAACAGAGCTGAAAGAGGATAATCTGCAGCAGAAAATAACTATTTATGAAGTGCATATAGAAGATGGCTTGATAAAGCACATTAAAAGGGAAGGAATATTCATAGTTAAGGAGTTGAGAAAAGCGAACAATGGCGTTGAAGCAATTCTTAATGATGCAGAAGGAAAAGAAACTGCGCTTAATGCAGAATATTTCTATTTCAGGCAGACAAGAAAGAGATAGATTTTTATTCTAATTTCAAACAGAAAAGAGTCTTGAGGATTTCGGTTTCCTGCTCAAGAGTATCTGACACCATCTTTTCAATTTTGCTGAACTCCTCTATTGAGGATATTTTTGAATACATGCTAATAAGGCATTTCAGTTCCCCTGTTTTAAGGTAATCAGACAGGAGAAAATCTGCTGTGAAGCTGTCCATTTTTTTTGCCCTGTAAAATCCTACAAGAAGGGATTTCCTTATTCCAAAGTTCTCTTCAAGCTCCTTTGAAATGCTGTAAATTCTTTCAGCAAGAATCTTTTCATAATTTTCCATTTTTTCAGCTCCTGTCAGGATATTGCAGAATCCTGTCATCCAATCTCCTGAATTCCTTATCCTGATTTTTTTCCATGCCCTCAAGAATAGCGCTGTAAACCCTGCCTGATAACTCCCTTTTCTCCAGCCACTCTTTTTTTCTCTGCTGCAGGTATATTTTGTAACGTGCCATATCGGCTACCTCATCACACTCTTTAATGTAATTTCTCAGCCAGATTGCGCGTTTAGATTCATTCTTTTCCAGCCCCTGGGCAAGAAGAGAGTTCATTGAATAAATCATTGCTCCAGCAAGAATCCACTGCAGAGTTTTCAGTCTTTTCTTTCCCATTTTCGAAATACCAGAAATTCTCTGGCAAGAAATCACCCCTTGGCAAACAGCCTATGAAGTTTCATGCTTATGAAATTTATAAACATTTCCCAAGCCGCAGGGCTACCAAGGAATAAATCTTTAGAATATTTTAAGGACTTCTTCCTGTTTTTTCCCTGTAGAAATCGCATAACGATTGATATAACTCATAACCTTTAGGGCTCAAAACAATCTCAATATCTCCCTTCCTAAGCTTTTCCTTGTCTGCTGCATTTCCGCAAGGCATATTGAAGTGTTCTTCCCATTTTTCTTTTACTGATACTGTTACTGGCTGGAATTTAACTAACCCGCAGCATTCAAGTACCTGATATAAAGAAGGAATTTCATTCTTCCCCTTTCCCGAGATAATCCTGCCCTGATTAGCTATCCCAATAACAGCTTCCAGTTCATTTACAGAATCATATTGGCAGTTATCTTTTATGTATTTTTTTTGTTTGCCCATGCAATTACCCTGTTCAGTATTTTATAAATCTTCCTGTTTTGTAACTACTTTTAAATTAATGCAAATTCAGAAAATAAGATTTTAATCGGCTATATCTAAGTTTTTCCATAGAACTCTCGCCTGTTTTCCAATCTCCTCTTTTATCTGCCCAGATTTTCTTTCAATTCTCTCCATCCTCTTTTTTTCCTCGCTCATTCTCTCCAGCCCGGCTTTAAACTCCAAATTCAGTTTTTTAATCCCCTCTTCAGTTTCCCTTACTTTTCTTTCTATCGCTGTTTCCTGCCAACTTTTTAATTCAATCCTCTTCAGCCTCAACTCTTCTAATTTTTTGGTATCAGCCTCTGGCTTGAACTCTTTTACAATCTCAATTATTCTAAGGTTCTTATCATTTTCCAAAGCCGCATTAAAATCCCCGGCATATTCTCTTAGTAACATGCTTTTTTTCCTGTCATGATGGAAGTGCTTCATCATTGCTTTGATATCCATCTCCTGTTTTATCCCCATGATTTCACTCTCTGCCTTTTCTCTTTCCTGCTTTCTTTCTTCCTTATCATCAAGAAATTTTAGATACTCGCTGCTCTTTTTAACATCCTCAAGATTTTTTTCAAGCTCATTCTTCCTTTTTTTAACTTCATCCAAACTTCTTTCCAAGTCCAGAAGAGAAGTTTTAATCTCTTTCCCCATCTTTTTTTCCTCTTTAAAAGAAATCAGAAGATTTTTCAGCATTTCCCCTGTTCTCTCCCTTTCAAATATGCCTTTGTCCTCAGCCATTATTTTTTCAACATCTGCAGAGAATTTTCTTATAGAGCTTATAACCTCCTCAATTTCCCTGCCAATCAGAATAGTGGCTTTTTGGAAGCTGTTTATTGAATTTTTCTTGAAATTTTCAAAAAGCGCATGTATCTTTATGAAATATTCCCTGTCATTCAAGTCGAGATTTTTAAGATTGTCCATAAGATTCTGAAGGCGGGAGATATACACCTTTAGATTTTCCAGGACAATAAACTTCACCCTTTCAGATTCCTTTCTTTCCTTCAGGTCTATCTGCCTGAGAACTCTTATTTCCTGCTCTAACTCGGAGTTTAACTGAACAATCCTCTCTTTTACCCTTTCCCTTAAGCTCTGAATCCGCTTTTTAATGCCATTAATCTCTGCTTCAAGCTCGGAATCCAGCTCCTGAAATCTTATTCCCATAACAGTCCTTATCTCTTTTCTTTTAAAAAAATCCAGCCATGACATAGCCAATCATAAAACAGTTAATCTTTTAAATATCTGTTTCTGATTATTACAAGGCAAGCGGGTTAGCTGGCTTTCGGAGCCCTGCTGTAACAGGCAAGTTTCTCGAAAAGATGAGAAACGGGTTCTGAGGAAGGTCCGCCCACACTGTCTCGCAAGAGACAGCAGCAGCCAATCATGAAATGATGTGAAAGTGATTTCACATCGTGAGGGATATGCCGCAAGGTATGGCTCTGGCACAGAAACGGCACAGCCTTCATTGAGCTATGAAACTGAATTGAGCTTTGAGATGAAGGATTTGATGAAACGGCCACCCTTGGCTTGTGCAAGTGCAAAGCACGCTCAGTCAAATGTCAGCACATTTGCTTGAAAGAGCAAATGACAAAAGGCGGCCTATTGCCCGCTTGCCTCTTTTTATTTTTGATTATCCAGAACTCGCCAATCTCCTGATTAAATCGTTGCTTTTTATCCTGCCTTCTTCAAGCCTGTCCTTGAAGAACTCTTTGGTTTCCTCAAACTGGTTCTTGTAACCCAGAGTATCTCCATTTCCTATGATTGAAGCCCATTCCCTGACTGCTGTGTGGAACTCCAAATCATCCCCCCTGATACCCTTGTTGGATAATGCTGTTTCTATTGATTCTTCAAGCAGTCTGGAATTCCTGAACAGATATTCTGCAATGCCAAGCCGCAACCTAAATGGCGGTGTCTGGCAAGTCAGGTTATCATATGGATTTATTCCAAGCTTATGCCATGCATCAACCATGGATAAAAGGCTCAAGTGGGAATTTGATTTTTTGCATTCTGCAGGTTTCCCCAGATTAAATTCACCCATAACTCTGTCATCCAGAAGAATCGGGGAATTCTCATTACCGAAGATAGATTCTCCTGCTTTTCTGATTCTTTCCTTGAACTGCTGTCCATCTTCCTTAATCATCAATTTGAACAATTCTGATTCTGATGCTGCATACTGTTTAACCTGCTCTTTTGCAAACTGGTTTAAGATTGCCAAGCCAGAATAAACATGAGCCTTTCCGCCATAGATTCTCAGGCACATCAACACCTTGACATTATCAATTCCCCCAACATAAGTTGGATTCTCCCAGGGGAAACTTCCCATATTCTTCCATGCCGTGCCCATTGATATAAATCCCAGCTGAGTAACCACTTGCGTGTCTGCGGTTATATTGTCATGTTTTTGGCAGGATTGCAGTTCTATAATGTTAGTCCCTATTGATTCAAAAGCATCTCTCGCCCTTTTGTATGCCTCATCAGAGCTTCTGCAGTTTACAAGTGCTGTTGATTGCCCTTTCGGCTCAACAGAAGCTCCAAATAGCCAATGCCAGTTGATGATATTTGCATCCGCAGGCAGGTATTTTAAAAAAGCGTTAATGGCAGGAGTCATAACCGAAGTGCCTGAAGAAACTATCGCATCTTTTTTTGTTGAAGGTCCGTATTGTGCCGCTGCCTTTTCTATATTCTCAGTCTCAACCAAGTAAAAAATTAAGTCACTTCTTCTTGAAACTGCAATCCCGTCATTTAAAATATAAATTCCATTTGCAAGCTCCTTTTCCAACTGCCCTGCTTTTTCAGGCAAATCGCAGCAGTTTACCCTGTATCCTGCTTTAGCAAACTCTCTTGCATACAATCTGCCCATATCGCCTGTTCCGATAATCCCGATTTCCATACATATCTATTGCTAAAAAGTTTATATATTTTGCACAAAGAATTCATACCTGGATTTTCGAAAACATATAACTGCCCAGCACAAGCAGGACAAAGGTTAATGCAGCAAGAATTCCCAGGTCAAAAGGCAAGCCGTAGAAAGATGTTCCTTCCAACGCCGCCCTTAGCCCGTCAACTCCATATGACAAAGGATTTATCCTTGCGATGATGCCTATCACTTTTGGCAAGCCGTTAAGCGGGAAGAGAGCCCCTGACAAAAAGAACAGGGGCATCACAAGAAAGTTCATTATCATCTGGAAGCCGTGGAAATCATCAATGCCTGATGCGATTGCTGTTCCGAGCGCAGTGAATGTCAGGGCTATCAAAGTCATGAAAACCAATGCCAGCAAAAATGAGCTTATGCTCATAAGCCTGAATCCTGCAAAATATGACAGGGCGAGAATTATAATGCCCTGAAAAACAGAAACTGTTGCTCCTCCAAGAGTCCTGCCAATCATTATCTGCATCCTTGAAACAGGGGCAACAAGGGTTTCTTTCAGGAAGCCGAACTGCCTGTCCCATATTATTTCAATTCCTGAAAACATTGATGTGAACAGGACGCTCATTGCCACTATGCCTGGCACAAGAAAATTGATGTAATTGCCCTTGCCTGCCTGCTGGAAAACAGGGCTGAGCCCGAACCCAAGCGCAAACAGGAACAGCAGCGGCTGCCCTAATGCGCCTATAATCCTTGATTTCGCCCTGAAAAATCTTTTCAGCTGCCTCAGCCACATAACATAAACAACATTCATCTTCTGCCTCCAAACACTCTTCTTCTCATTCTCATATGGTCAAGATGGGAAGCTTCTTCATCCCTGATTTCCTTGCCTGTCAGTTTGATAAATGCGTCTTCAAGCGATTTCTTGCCTGTTTTTTTCCTGAGTTCTTTTGATGTGCCCACTGCAATTATTTTTCCGTTGTCAATCACTGCGATTCTGCCTGCAACTTTCTCTGCTTCTTCCATGTAATGGGTTGTAAAAAATACTGTAATCTTTTCTTCCCTGTTCAATTTTCTTATGTATTCCCAGATATGATTTCTTGTCTGGGGGTCAAGCCCGAGCGTCGGCTCGTCAAGAAATAATATTTTTGGATGGTGAAGCAGCCCCCTTGCGATTTCAAGCCTTCGTTTCATGCCTCCTGAGAATGTTTTTACAAGGCTGTTTTTCCTGTCCCAGAGCCCGACAAATTTGAGCAGCTCTTCAATTCTCTGTTTCAGGAGTTTCCTGTCAACCCTGTACAGCACTCCATGAAATTCCATGTTTTCATAAGCAGTCAGCTCGTCATCAAGGCTTGCATCCTGAAAAATAATGCCAAAACTTTTCCTTACTGCATCTTTGTCTGCTGCAGGATTCGCCCCATTAAGTATAATTAAGCCTCCTGACGGCTCAAGAAGCGTTGTCAGCATTTTTATTGTTGTTGTCTTGCCTGCGCCATTTGGGCCGAGAAAAGCAAAAATCTCCCCTTTTTTAACTGAGAAGGATATGCTATTTACTGCTGTAAATTTTCCAAAATTTTTTGTGAGATTCTTTACTTTTATTATTTCCATCTTGAATGCAGAAAATAAATTTTAATACAGTTTAAATATTTTTGTCAGACAGGAGACATGCAAATCTTTTTATATAAACTCACTTTCCCTGAACAATGAATTTTGCGAAGATACTCCAGAGCCAGGCAGCAACAAGCACGATTGCAATCTGCCTTTTAATCTCCTCTTACATATTCACTGTTGCATATAACCTCTCAACAGACAAATTCGGGGAGATATCAGCAATAGCGAGAATATGCCTTTTTCTCACAATAGCATTCCTCTGCCTTTTTCTTCTGGGATTTATGGCGTTCATGGTTTCTGTTTTCAGGCTCAGTGACTTCAATGAGATTTTCATGAACCCCAGCAAAGTGAGCACGATATCAGTCATCCTGCTTTTCTGCTCGTATCTTTCAACAGTGATGAACGGCTTTACAGGAAAAATGTTCGGAGAGCTTTCATCAGTATCCCAGATTTTCTTTTATCTGGGGATAGTTTTCATTGTCCTGTTTGTTGTTGCTTTCATGGCAATGCTTGTCTCTCTTTCAAACAAGTTCCTGTATTCCAGAAAACTGTAAAACTTTTTTCCCCTTGCCTGCAATCTGGTAAAATCTTGCAAGCTTCTGTTTTGGCGTCAGGCATTTTACAAACCCTTCTTTGGTAAGCTCAACAAGAATCCTGCTTACGCTGTTAAAATGCAAGCCAGTCTCTTTCTTAATCTGGGTCGGGGTTTTTGGCTTAATCAGCAGATTAAGCACTGCTTTCCTGTGCTTGCCCCTTGTCACAAAGCTCACATCATCCCAATTGATATTGCCTTTTTTCATAATCTTATTGGACAAACAGGAAATAAAAGCAAATCCAACATAAATCCAACAAAAATAACACAAGATTTAAAAATCAGCAGTATATTATTATATTACAAGAATGGCAAAAAAGCAAAGGCAGGCAAGGGAAAAGAGAAAAGGAGCTTATGGAATAATCTTGATTGTTCTTTTAGGGTTATCTTTCCTGATATTTTTAGCCAAGTCTTCCCCGCCACAAATCCTTTCCGCTTCTGTTTATCCTGAAAAAGTGATGCCGGGGCAGGTGATGATTGTTACTGTTCAGGCAAAAGACACTTTGGGTATAAAGTCAGCGATAGCAATCTTTGATAATGAAAAAATGCCTGATGAAAGAAACATAGCTCTCATCACAGGCACAGGGAGAAATGGAGTTTATGAAACAAGGTGGATTGTCCATGACACAAAAGCAGAGGCATGGTATAATACAACAATTATCTTCACGAACATTTTAGGCAAGAAAACCATGCAGGAGATAGCATGGCAGGACCCGACTGTAAGCCATAAAGCGAGTGATATTACAGCAGGAACTTTCGGCGCAGGGGATTATGTTTTTCCTTCCAGCTTAATAGTTAATAGCACAATAACAACCAATTCAACAATAATTCTAAATCAATTAACATCCTCACCTGTAAATAGCACAGGCTATGGCAGGCTTTATTATGTAATTAGTAGCGGGGATGTAGATTCCTACACAAAACTGCTTTCACATTTTGACGGTGCAGATGGGGCTACTGCTTATAGCGACCCAGTGGCTGGGGCATATACTTTTGCTGGCACAGCACAATTAGATACTGCCCAAAGTAAGTTTGGGGGTACTTCACTTTTATTAGATGGTAACTCTGATTATGTTACTCTTCCTGATAGTGATGATTGGAACTTCGGAACTGGTTCATGGACTGTAGATTTCTGGCTAAGGTGGAATACTGTAGGATATCAAGGATTTTTTACTCAATATGTCTCCGGTACTAGCGACACATCTCTTTTCTATACAGGTAATACTTTATACATGGGTGCATATACTGACGGGAGTTGGGTAATTCTTGTAACCACCGCTTTTACTCCTTCTGCTAATACTTGGTATCATTTAGCATTTGAAAGAAAAGCATTAAATAATAATAACCAAGACATAGCGATATTTATAGATGGTGTAATAAAAACTGGTGCAGATTTGTCAATGGATGGTGGAGGTGCTTGGAATGGTGCTTTTCCCGATAGGGCAGCTGTTCTTACAATAGGTTATGATGAAAGATTCTCTGGGTATTTTAATGGCTACATAGATGAATTCCGTGTCTCTAAAGGGATAGCAAGGTGGACATCAAGTTTTTCTGTTCCAACTTCTGCTTATGGTCCATCGGGCTTGGTATTCCAGTACCAGAACGGAACGAATAAACTTCTTGCAGGCGAGTAAGATTTATCCAAGATTATTCTCAGCCATATAATTCTTTACAGCCCTGTCAAAAGAATCCCTTGTTTTCTCAGCTTTCCTGCTTTCTTTTCTTGTGCTGCATTCACAATTTGGGGAAAGATAGAACTTTAGTTTGTCCTCAACTTCAATTACAAACTTTGAATGCCCGCTTAATGAGGAGCCAGCCCTGTATTCAAAAAAGCCGAATTTTTCTATATAATCCCTGACACTGTCAATGTTCGGGAATCTGTCTTCAACACTGCCTGTAGTCTTTTTGTAAATCTTGAAAATGTCGTCAAGAACTTCCTGTGTCAGCTCATCAATCCTCATTTTTCTACCCTGCCCAACATGAAAAGATATGGAGCAGGGGGGAATCGAACCCCCGACACCACGGTCTTCAGCCGTGTGCTCTCCCCCTGAGCTACTGCTCCATGAAAAACAAAACAAGAATAAAGTTTTAAACCTTTCTCTGCGTTGTAGATTTCGCAAATTTTATAAACACCCTTTCCCTGCCAGAAGAAAGAAAAAGAGGAAAATGGAGAGGCATAAAACTTTGGCAGAAAGAATTGACCTGTCACAGCTCAGGATGTTAGAGAGAAAAATGCTTGAGCATTCTGATTCAAGGGTTCTTTTGCTGCATATTCTTGGAGCAGTTATCATTGTTTATGGATTGTGGACAAATGTCATTGAGTGGGTTCTTATTGGAATACTTTTCCCTATTGCAGGGCATATCTATATTGAGAACAAGATGAGAATAGCGGGGAGAAAAAAATGAGGCTCGGCACTGTCAATATCGGAGTTTCAGTATTGATTCTTTCATCAGTCCTGTTTTTCCTGAGCGGCGCGGTCATGAATGGAAGGATTGTGCCTTTAATATATGGAAGCAGCCAGCTTTTATGGATTACATGCGGTATAATTGGAATTGTGATAACTCTAGCAGGATTGTTTGAAAAGCCAAAATCAAAGAAAAAGAAAATAAAGAAGCAGAAAAGGAAAGGGAAAAAAGCAGCGCTTGAGCTGAGCATAAGCACTATAGTTATCATAGTAATGGCTGTTTCAATGCTGATTTTAGGGCTTGTTCTTGTGAGGACAATAATGTGCGGGGCACTTGTCACTTCCCTTGACTTGACGCAGAAAATGAAGGACCAGATAAACAAGCTGTTCCAGGATACAGGAAATGATGTTGTTTTATTACAGGGACCAAGCGGCCCAATAAATATCCCCCCGGGAGAATCCTCTGCAGTATGGTTTGCATTCAAGCCAACTGTAGAGACAGAATACAATTACAAGTTTGAGGTATATTTGTCAGACACATACAAGAGAGCGCCTTTTAGCCTGAAGGAGGCAACAGTTGAGTCATGGTTTACAACTCCATTATCCGGCAAGGATGCAGTAGGCACTCTTGGCAAGGAGAAAAATCTCATGATAAAGCCGCCAAAAGACGCCCCCAATTTTGAGTTCACATTAAAGATGAAAGTCGGCAATCTTGACAGGGCAGAAACCCAGATTGCAATCAAGAAGCAGGGCTGGGCTTACAATGCGTTCTGCTAAGCAATAAGCATCCTGCCTTGTAATCTAAATTGGGAGATTAATTCTTTGCTGGTTTTCTCAACATTTTTAAACAAATCTTTCCTGAAATGAAAATGCCACAGAGAAAAAAACCAGCAAAAAAGAGGGCAAGCCAAAGGCTGAAGAAACAGGCGAGAAAAGAGATAACTGCAAGACAGAAGGAAATAAAACAGCTCTCAAAGGCAGCAGATAAAAAAGACAATCTCTATTTCTACAACACCCTGAAAAGGAAAAAAGAGATATTCAAGCCCATTGAGAAAGGAAAGGTTGGAATGTACTCGTGCGGGCCGACTGTTTATGACTATGCGCATATAGGAAACTTGAGGACATACGTATTCAATGATATTCTTAAGAGAACATTGCTTTACAACGGCTATGAAATCAAGCACGTAATGAACCTGACAGATGTTGACGACAAGATAATAAAGCGGATGCATGAGGAAAAACTGACGCTTCAGGAACTGACGCACAAGTATGAAAAAACATTCTTTGAAAATCTCGCAGAGCTCAATGTGATACTGCCTGACATAAGGCCGAGAGCGACAGAGCACATCCATGAGATGGTTGAAATTATAAAAATTCTGATGAAAAAAGGATATGCCTACAAGACAGAGGATGGAGTTTATTTTTCTGTCTCAAAATTCAAAAAATACGGGAAGCTTGCAAGGCTTGTTCCAGAATCACTGAAAAAGACAGGCAGGATACAGTCAGACAATTATGAAAAGGAGCAGGCGAATGATTTTGCATTGTGGAAATTCTGGAAGCAGGATGACGGCAATGTGTCATGGAGCACAGACATAGGAAGAGGCAGGCCTGGCTGGCACATAGAATGCTCGGCAATGTCAACGAGATATCTGGGAAACCAGTTTGACATTCACACAGGCGCAGCTGACTTGACATTTCCCCATCATGAGAATGAGATTGCGCAGAGCGAGGCAGCAACAGGAAAGAAATTTGTTAATTACTGGCTTCATGCAGGATTCCTGAAGCTTGCAGAGGGCAAAATGTCAAAATCACTCGGCAACATAATAACCTTGCAGACAGTAAAGGAGCACGGCTTTTCTGCCCTTGACTACAGGTATCTCTGCCTTACTACCCATTACAGGGATGAATTGGCATTCACGTATGAGAATCTGCAGAATGCGAAAAATTCATATGCCGGCCTGAAAAATAAAGTAAGAGAAATAAAAAGAACTCTTGACATAACAGGGCTAAGGGGAAACGAAATTCAGCCATACAAGCAGGAGTTCCTTGAGGCTGTGAATGACGACTTGAACATGCCAAAGGCGCTTGCATTGTTTCACACAATGCTAAAGTCAGGGCAGCTGAAAAATTCAGAGAAATACTCGTTAATTCTTGACTTTGACAAGGTTTTCGGCTTGAATCTTGACAAGGAGGAAAAAGCAATTTTAATTCCCGAAGAAATAAAAAAGCTTGCAGCTGACAGGGAAAATGCAAGAACCGCAGGAATGTGGGCAGTTGCTGATTCCCTGAGAGAAAAAATAAAATCCCTTGGATATTCTGTTGATGATACAGAACATGGCGCTGAAATAAAAAAGATTTAGATAACAAACCTAAAGCATTTTTTCAATATTGCTCTTTATCCCATTTATCCCGTCTTTGGCAGAGCCAATTACACTTTGTATCATTTTTTCGCTTAATTTCTCAAGCCCGATTTTTTTTGCAGTCCATGCGCCAAGAACAAAAAATGGATGGGCATAGAACATCCCGCTCTGCACGCTGCCCTGCGGCAGTTCATTAATCATGTTAACGTACAGCATATGCGCCCTGCATGTCATATAGCCAAGAACATCCATTTTACAGAAAGCCAAATAGGACTTTTAAACCTTGCATTTTCCAGATGATTTTTAATTAACAAGAATTAAAAATACCAGTTTTATTGCCAAATCATGAACCTTGGCGCAAAAATTTTCGGGATAAAAGACAAAAAATTCCTTGACGAAGTAGCAGGAAGCATAGATTTTATTGAAGTAATGGCAATAAGAAGCCAGAATTATGATTTCCTGAAAGATTATGAAAAAAAGATTGTAATCCATGCAGAGCACCAGCTGTTCGGCATTAATCCTGCGGACAGCGCGAAATACAGCAAAAATCTCAAGTCAATTGAATTCGCAATGAATCTTGCAGACAGTCTCAATGCCAAAAAAATTGTATGCCATCCCGGAGCAATCTCAAACAGCAGCTGCAGCGAGGAAATAGCAATCAACTTTTTCAGAAAAATTGATGACCGCAGGATACTTGTGGAAAACCTGCCCCCATTGAATTACCAGGGCAGGGCGATAAACTCCCTGTGCTCTGTGCCTGAGAAAACTGAAAATTTCCTCAAGAAAACAGGCAAAAATCTGTGCCTTGACATCTCTCATGCAATATTATCAGCACTTGCCAGGAATAAAACAGATTATAATGAATTCATAAAGCCCTATCTTGAATTAAATCCAGCTCATTTCCATTTTTCTGATATACTTCTTGAAAAAAAGCGAGACCATCTTCACTTGGGCGAGGGAAACCTTGACATAGGGTATTACAGGAAAATCCTGCCAAAAAACGCCGATATAACTCTTGAAACAAGAAACAAGGCATCGAAGCTGCTTGATGACATCGGGATGCTTAAATCCTAAAAATCCTTAATATCCCCTTATTCCAGAATTCTCTTTTTCTTATGCTGCATCAGCAGCCGTCGATATATTCATACAGCTCATCCTTGTAATTCTTCAGTGCTATTTTTCCTGTTTTTTCGTTGTAATCCTGCATATACTGCGGGAGAATAGGCGTTTTTCCGCCTCCGCCTGGCAAATCAATAACATAATGAGGCACAGCCATTCCTGAAATATGCCCTCGCAACCCCTTGATAATCTCAATTCCCTTGCTGACTTTTGTCCTGAAATGATTTGTTCCCCTTGTCAAATCTGTCTGGTAGATATAATAGGGCTTTACCCTTATTGCAAGCAGCTTCTTCATGAGCTTTGACATTATTTTTGTGTCATCATTCACTCCCTTGAGCAGGACTGTCTGGTTGCCCAGAGGAATTCCTGCATCAGCAAGCATCTCGCACGCTTTTTTGCTCGCTTCTGTTATCTCGTTTGGATGATTAAAATGCGTGTTTATGTACAATGGATGATATTTTTTCAGCATTGCGCAAAGTTCAGGGGTTATTCTCTGTGGAAGCGTGCAAGGAACTCTTGTGCCTATTCTTATAATTTCAACATGCTTTATTTCCCTTAGATTTTTCAATATCCATTCAATCTCGTCATCTTTCAGCAGCATGGGGTCTCCTCCTGAAAGGATGACATCCCTTATCTCTGGATGCTCCTTTATGTATCCAATGCCGTTTGCAAGCTGCTCGCGGCTCATAGCGACATAATGCTTCCCAACTTTTCTTTTTCTTGTGCAGAACCTGCAGTACATTGCGCATTTGTTTGAAACAAGCATGAGAACCCTGTCAGGATACCTGTGCGTCAGCCCTGTAACAGGGCTGAATTTCTTATCATCCTCGTGCAAGGGGTCGTTAAATCCGAAATCATCCTCAACTTCAAGTATGTTCGGAATGCATTGCTTCCACACAGCGTCGTTGTTTCTTCTTACCAGGGATAGGTAATATGGATTGATGAACATCGGGAATTCCTTCACAACAGCATCAATCTGCTGCCTGTCAATCCCTATTTTGCATATTTTCCCGAGCTGTTCGCTGTTGCTGATTCCTTTTTCGAGAATCTCTTCCCAAAATTCCTTTTGTATTGAAACCTGTTTTTGAGAAATATGTTTGCTATCAGACATTGGTGTGTAAACTGGCTCTAAAGAAATAAAGAACCCCTTTTTGCAAATGCATTTTTAATTGAAATACAATGTTTTTCGCTGCGTCCATAAAAATATTTTTTTCTCTCGGATTATTTTTTATTACGTATAAAATGCAGAATATGTATATAAACTTTGTTTTTTAACTTTAGAATGAATAAAATTCAGGATTATCAGAAAAATTTCCAGCATAAATCAAAGATTCCTCTTCAACCTATATCTTTCCGACGCAAAATTCACAATGGCATTTATCAAATCAGCATAGCTCATGCCTGCAAGATTTGCCTGCTTCGGCAGAATATAGCTGGGGTCAATTCCTGCTATTGGATTAAGCTCAATTATATACAGCTTTCCTGTTTTCCTGTTCATCCTGATTTCCATCCTGCACCAGTCCCTGCAGTTGCATGCGTTGTATGAATCGACAGCCATTTTCTTCAGCTCTTCTTCAAGTTTTTTTGAAATCTGCGCAGGCCTCACCCCGCCCTGCCCCTTCTGCTCAAGAAGATATTTCTTGTGCATTTTCTTCAGGAGGGGGATAACAGCCTCGTCAGGCTCAAACAGCGCAATTGCCTTGGGATTGAGATAAAATCTTTCTGTTATCGGCAGGACTTTTATTTTTTCACCATTGCCGATTATCCCGATAGAATATTCTGTGCCTTCAATAAACTCCTCAACAAGAATATCCTCCCTGTATTCAGCAAGAAGAAATTTGACTTGTTTTCTTAACTCTGATTCATTCTCAACAACTGATTTCTTGGACATGCCCTTGCTTGAGCCCTCATGAATCAGCTTGCATATCATGGGAAATTTCATGCCTGAATCAATCTTTTCATTTCCCGAGGAAAAAACCTGAAATTTAGGGGTTGGAATGCCATGATAAATCAGAATCTCCTTTGTCATAACCTTGTCAAGGCATAATGCAAGAGACAAGGGGTCAGAGCCAGTGTAAGGAATCTGCATCATCTCGAGCATTGCAGGCACTTGTGATTCCCTGCTCTCGCCCTTAAGCCCCTCAAAAATATTGAATACCATGTCTATTTTCTTCCTCATCTTATACAATCTTCCATATGCATCATCATTGCAGTTCAGTCCGAATGCAGTGTGCCCTGCTGATTCAAGAGATTTTTTTATTGCATTGATGGTTGTCATATTGTCCAGCTCGGCAATTGTATCAACCCTGCTGTTCTCAAGCAGCTTGCCTGTTATCAGATTGAATGTTATTGCTATTCTCATTTTATTCCTGAATTTTGTTCCTCCTTAATGAAGTTTCGAGCATTTTCCTGATAAGCTCATTATAGCTGATGCCAGCCAGCCTTGCAGCTTTTGGAAAAAGGGATATGCTTTTCATGCTTGGGGAAAGCCCTGGCAGCGGATTCAGTTCAAGCACAGAAGGATTGTTCTTTTTGTCAAGCCTGAAGTCAATCCTGCAGAAGTCGCTGCATTTTGCAGCCCTGAATGCCCTGACAGCAGCATCCTTAATCTTTTTTCCTGCTGCGCCATCAATTCCTGCATGCCCAAAATAATCATCATCATTTCCTATGTTTTTTGCCTCATAGTTCAGAATCCTGAATTTTTTCGGATATTTGTCAAGATATGTCTCAATTGCAGGCAGAAACTCAAGATTTTCGTTTCCTACAACAGCAACAGTAATATCCTTGCCTTCAATAAACTCCTCAACAAGAACATCCTCCCTGTATTCAGCAAGAAGAAATTTGACTTGTTTTCTTAACTCTGATTCATTATCAACAACTGACTTGTCTGAGAGCCCCATGCTTGAGCCCTCATGAATCAGCTTGCATATCATCGGGAATTTCATGCCTGAATCAATCTTTTCATTTCCCGAGGAAAAAACCTGAAATTTCGGGGTTGGAATGCCATGATAAATCAGAATCTCCTTTGTCATAACCTTGTCAAGGCAGATTGAAAGAGACAAGGGGCAAGAGCCAGAATACGGAATCTGCATGTATTCCAGCATCAGGGGAATCTGCGCCTCCCTGCTTCTTCCATACAACCCCTCTGCAATGTTAAAAACAAAATCAGGCCTGAATTTTTTTATGCTGAAATATGCCTTCTCATCCGCATTGATTATTTTTACTTTTCTTCCTTTCCCGGAGAGTTCTATTGCCTTTTTGATTGCATTTAGTGTTTCAGCTGAGTCAAACTCCGCGTACTTGTCATGCACTTCGCTGCCCCGCGCCTCTTTTTTAAAATTGCATATCAGTGCAATTCTCATGTCTTGATTAAATTTATAATCCTTAAAAATATTCCTAATACATGAATTCAGAAGAATCGCAGAGGCAGTGGTATGAAAAATACAGGTGGTTTTTTACATCATCCGGAAAGCTTGTTGTAGGCGGCAAAAATGCAGTCCAGAACGAGGAAGTTATGAATTTTCATATCGAGAATAATGATTTGATAATGCACACAGAGGCGCCTGGCAGCCCTTTTGCGATACTAAAGTCAGGAAAAGCTGCTGACTGCAATGATATTGAGGAAACATCTGTATTCTGCGCGAGTTTCAGCAGGGCATGGCGTCAGGGAAAAAAGCGCGCAGAGGTGCATATATTCAGCAAGGAGCAGGTTTCAAAAGAGAAGAGCCAGAAGCAAGGGACATTCACAATTCTCGGAAAAATCAGGAAGGCAAAAGCAGAGCTCAGGCTTGCGATTTCAATCCAGAAGGGAAAATTAAGGGCTGTCCCTGAAACAGCAGCAGACGAGATATTCTGCATAATAAAGCCAGGAGTTATTCCAAAGGACAAGACAGCAAGGGAGATTTCAAAAATCCTGAGAGAACAGGAAGTCAAAGTGAGCACTGATGAAATACTTAATTCCCTGCCATCAGGAAAATTCAAGATTGAAAAATCTTGAATTTTCAATATCATTAGGTTTAAGAATAATCAAAAATTCCTATTAAAATGATAAGGAAAACATGCAGCATGCATATAGGCAAGAACGGCTTGACAGGGAGCGTTATTGAAGCGCTGAAAATCTTATTCAAAAATCACGACATGATTAAGATTTCAGTGCTGAAGTCAGCAGCCCAGCATAAAACTGAGGTTGAGAAAATGGCTTCTGAAATATGCTCTGCGCTTGGAATAAATTTCACTTCAAAGGTGATAGGGCACACAATAACAATGAGAAAGTGGAGAAAACCGCAGAGGCGGGCTAATTAATCTTGCTGCAAAGAGAGAGCAAACAACGACTTTGTCTAATTTGCGGGACTTTTGATGTCTATTATAGAAGTTCCAAGTCTATGACAAAGCCGCAAACAACAAGCTTTTTAAATTACCTTTTCTGTTAAAATTAACATGACACGCGAGCCGGTTTATGATGTTCCAGTTGAGAAATTTATTTCAGCATTAGCCATGGAACTTAAAAAAATGCCTGAGTTCAACATGCCTGAGTGGGCTCTTTATGTGAAGACAGGCATGGCAAAAATGAGGCTGCCTGATGATTCCGGCTGGTGGCACATAAGGGCCGCGAGCATTATAAGGCAGCTTTACACAAGAAGGATTGTTGGAGTTAACAGATTAAGGACAAAATACGGAAGCAAGAAAAATCGGGGAATGAAGCCGTCAAGGTTCAAGAAAGGCTCAGGAAAAAACATAAGGACAATACTCCAGCAGACTGAGAAAGCCGGATTTGCAGAAAAAGTCAAGGGAAAGAGGTCAGGGAGAAAGCTTACAGCAAAAGGCAGGGAGTTTCTTGACAGCCTGGCAGACAGGCTGAATAAGTAATAGTAAAATGAAGGATGATATTTCTGAAATAGAAAGGCAGCTGCAGGAGCAGGCTGTAATGACGCAGCAGCTCAGGCAGCAGCTCACTGCAATTGAAGCAGTTGCAAAGCAGAAAATGACTAAAGAAGCTATATCCCGATATGGAAACCTCAAATCAGCTCATCTTGAGACAGCAGTAAGGGCAATCTCGCTTATTGCGCAGGCAGTGGCTTCAGGGCAGATAAGGGAAGTGATGACTGACGAGGAATTCAAGATTCTTCTTCAGGAAATACAAAAAGGAAAAAAGGAGTTCCATTTCAGGAAGTAAGAGCTTTCTTGGGAAGAAACCTCGGAAAGAAACAAAATAAATTAAAAAATGAAAAAGTTTGGGATATGCCTTGATTACAGGAAGAATATCTGGAAGACATTTTATGATTCCTTAAGCAATGCAAAAAATAATTCAGGAAAAAAAGAAGAAATCTACCAGATAGACTTGATGCCTGCAGAGGCAGTTCATCTATCCCTGCCTCACATGCTTGTCAGCAGCAGCAAAAATCTCAGGCATCTGGAGGATATTTTTATTTCTTATGAGTCTGCAGCGGATTTTTACAACAAAAACAATCTGAATATCTCAATCGCAGACATAATGCCTGTATGGAAAATTTTTAAAGTAAGCAAGGCAGACAACCGCAGGGAAAAGGTTTATGAAGCTCCCCTGTGAAATAAATAACATCATTAAATAAAAAATCAAACAGCAAAATGCCACATAACAAAGTAACAAGCAGGAAAAGGCATCTTGCCAAGCAGGGCAAGAGGACAAAATGGGCTCCGTTCTGGCTCATTCCTAAAGTATTCGGGAAAGGCAAGAGAGTGCATCCCTCAAGGATAACAAGACTAAAAAGAAACTGGAGAAGGACAAAAATCCATGCCTTGCCGAGAAGGTTCAAGCCAGGGCATCAAGGTTAAGCGAAAATGGCAAAGAAACAGGAAAAAACAATTGTTCTTGAAAGGAAATACATAATTCCATTGAGAAGCTCGTGGATGCATGTGCCAAGATACAAAAGGGCAAACAAGGCAGTAAAGACAATAAGGGAGTTCATAGCAAGGCACATGAAAGTCAGGGACGACATAAAGAAAATCAAGCTTAGCAAATTTCTGAATGAGGCAGTATGGAGACGCAGCATAAAAAAGCCGCCTGCCAAGATAGAAATCAAGGCAGTGAAATACTCAACAGGTGAAGTGATGGTTGAGGTAGTCAAGCTCAGCAAAAGAGCAGAGATGATTATGGCAAAAGAAAAGTCAGAGATTGCAAAAGCAGCTGTGAAAAAATCAGAGATTGAGAAGAAACAGGCAGAGCAGGAAAAAGAGGGCAATGCAGAAGAGGAAAAAAGAGCAGAGGAGCTCAAGGAAGAAGAGAGACTCTTGCAGAAGGAAAAGCATGAAGTTGAGAGGGAGCTCATAAAGCCAAGGACAGAAGTCCATCAGAGAAAGGCGCTTGAGAAATAATTTTGAATATTCACTTCTTTTGATATATTTTATAAATATCTTTTTCTAAATCCCCGGATGGAACTTGACTTGAACAGGAGCATAATTGTAATTGACAAGCCAGCGGGAATGACATCATTCCAAGTAACTGATTTTGTGAGAAAAGAGCTTGGCTTGAGCAAGGCAGGGCATTCAGGAACTTTAGACCCTGAAGTCACAGGAGTACTTCCAATTTTGCTTGGCAGGGCGTCAAGGCTTCTGGATTATTTTATTCATCAGGACAAGGAGTATGTCGGAATTGCAAGATTGCATAAGGATATTGAAACTGAAAAAATTGCAGAGGCAATAAAAAAGAAATTTCTTGGCAGGATAATGCAGCTGCCTCCTGTGAAGTCAAGAGTGAAAAGGCAGGAAAGGCAGAGGGAAATAATAAGCTTTGACATTCTTGAGAGAAAGGAATTTGAAATTCTTTTCAGAGTTAAATGCGAGGCAGGGACTTACATCAGAAAGCTTGTTCATGACTTGGGCATTGAGCTTGGGATAGGAATGCACATGTCAGAGCTGAGAAGGACAAAGGCAAGCATATTCAATGAGAAAGATTCATTCACTCTTTACCAGTTTGCAGATGCAATTCAGGAACACAAGCAAGGCGACAGCAAAAAACTTGATGCAATGCTGCATCCTGTTGAGGAAATAACTAAAATCCTGAAAAAAGCAGAAGTCAAGCCAGAGTTCCTTGACAAACTACTGCACGGCTCCCCTGTTTTCAGCGACATGCTTGAAAATTATGACAATTTCAGCAAGGATGAGTCAATTGCTGTCATGAACAGCAAAAAACTCATTGAAGTCGCAAGGGCAGAAGTGGAAAGCATTTCCATAAAAGATTTAAAGCACGAGATTGTTGCAAAGCCCAAGACAGTTTTGAACTGAAAATGACTCGCATTAAAGAGCACAATGATAAAAAAGTTGACAGGGATATGGCGTCGGAGATATTTGAGCAGGCACATTTCATGTATTCAACAAGAAGCATTGAGGAGACAGTCCGCGTTATGAAAATTATAGGGCTTGAGAGAACAGCAAAAGCAGCGCTTTACGGAAGCTGCATTTATTCTAATCTTTTCAATTAATTAGATGATTTCTTGAGCAATTGGTAGAAATATCTCGCCAGCTCATCCAAACTGAATCCCAGAAAAACAGAAATGCCGAACAAAGCCAGTCTTGAAAACCCAGAAGGCAGGAAGCCCGCAGAAACCAGGAATGAATAAACCCCATAAATTGCGAAGCTCAGGAGCAATGCAATAACATAGTTTCCAAGCTCAGCAAATTTCTTTATTTTGACAGAATATTTCATCATAATGCTTGCCCATACGCCAAGAAATCCCCCAAGAAATATCAATAATGTTTCAGTAAAAGCCATTTTTCCCTCTTTTCTCTTTTAAGATAATTCTAATTTAAAAATTTTTGCATAAAGGCACTATAACAGCATATTGTAGATAATTTTAAAAACAGAAAGAGCATTTTAGAAGCATGGAACAGCAATGCCCGAAATGCAAGGATACAGGAAAAGTCAAGGAGAAAGACGGCTCAATGCACACATGCTGGGACTGCCTTGCATCAGGACGATTGGACCAGCATTCCCAGAAAGTCAGGGATTCTGGCGTCAAGATTTAACAGGCAACAGAATTCTTCTTAATCAATCTTTAATAGGGATTTGTGGAACTCCCTTTTATGTGCTGCTGAATCCATTGCATAAATCTTCTCTTTACAGAGGGGGCATCTTATTACTTCTACTTTTTTAGCTTCTTCTTCATCTGTTTTAATTTGTTCTAAAAAATCTTTTTCTGGTTTTAACTTATAACACCAAAAACAACCATAACTATAACCCTCATTGTGAAATAAATGTCTTATTGAAATTCCTACAGCCATCCCAACCAATAAACAAAGAATATCAATTATTAAGTAAATCCCTGTAACTCCCACTCTTAATAAAAATGGAAACATAAGAGGGATAGTTAAAATAGTGAACGTGTTATTCTTCAAGAGTTTATTAAACCGCTCTTGCATATCCTAAAAAATAAAAGGGGGTATTTAAGATTATCTAAATGGTAGATTAAAAAATCCGATAAGCTTTTAATCCAGATCTCCTTTTTAATATGGGAGGTGAATAAGGATGAACGAACATCTAAAAGATGGAATGAATATGCTGGGGCTTACTTTGACAACTTTCACAGTGTTCATTACAATCTCAGAATCATATCCATTATTATTTTGGAGTACAGGAATTGGTACTTTGTTCTTTGGTTATCTCAGTGCATCCGAGATAATCCAATATTTCAAACGGAAGAAATAAAGAGGAACAAATCTAAAAAATTAATCTGGGAGTAGTATTCATAGTGGGGGGGTATTAGTAATCAATTTGGAAAAGGCAAAAATCCCATCTCTTAGTTAAGTTTAAAAATAATTCTTCTCTTATCAGCATATGGCTTTGACTCGAGTATTAAAGTGGATTGCGGTTCTTCTTTTGTCGATGGTTTTTGTCGGGCTTCTGTTTGTAGTTCCATTCACGCTTTCACTGGCTGAAATAACAAAACCAGAGGTGATGAAGCCGCTTTTCTTTGCAATTTCAGCGGCAATGCCCCAGGATGCTGACGCAAACAGCAAGCTTGATGCAAGCATAAGGATTGAGTGCGAGACAGTTGACGAAGTCCAGATTCCTGTTGACAGCACAGAGAACATAACAATTGACTGCAATGACATAAGGAACAATGTGCCTATCAATGAGGCTATTCTTGATGATTTCTTTGACAAGATGTATTATGCCAATTACACATGCTCATTTATTGAGTGCTTCAAAACCCAGGAAAAAGGCGAATTTCCCTCATTCATTTTCTCAAAGCCAGCAAATGATTTTTTCAAAGATGCAAGCATGAAAGCAGTTCTTGTGCTGATAATAATAGGGCTTCTGATTATCCTACTTGGGGGCATAAGAACAGTAGCCAATAATTTAATAATTGCAGGATTGCCGTTTATACTGCTCATTGCAAGAGACAGGATAATGCAGGCAGCAGCAACCCCTAACCTTCAGCCATTTATACCCCTGCTTTCATCAGTCACAGACATCTCGTTCATGATTTTTGGCGCATTCTTCGCAGCAGGAATAATTCTTCTTGTATTTTCATTTGTTTTTAAGAAGAGAGCCAAAAAAGAGCCAAAGCAGAAACAGCCAAAGCCGAAGAAAAAATCCGGAAAGCAAAAAGCTTAATAATCTTGCATCTTTCTTCACGTTATGAAAAAGAGATTTCATGCAAGGATTTACGGCGTTGTCAAGGGTGTTTTTTTCAGGACTCAGGCAAAGGAGCAGGCGGACAAGCTTGGCTTGAGGGGATTTGTCAGGAACACAGAGGACTGCGTTGATGCTGTTTTTGAAGGCAATGTGATTGACCTTGAGAAAATGCTGGAGTTCCTGAAAAAAGGGCCGAAATATTCTAAAGTTGAGAAAGTTGATGTAAAAGAGGAGAACTATACAGGGGAGTTCGCTGACTTCAGGATTATCTCTTTCTGAGAAAATGGCAAAGAAACAGGAAAAAGAGCCAGAGGAGAAATACCACTGGGCAGACAGCATAGCAGAGCAGCTTTGTATCAGCAAGCCGAAGTCAGGGACTAAATTTGTGTGCTCTGCAGGAATAACCCCAAGCGGCAAGGTTCATATTGGCAATTTCAGGGAGATGATAACAGTTGAGCTTGTTGCAAGGGCAATGAAGCAGAAAAATAAGGAAGTGAAATTCATATACAGCTGGGATGACTTTGACAGATTCAGGAAAGTTCCATCCGGAATGCCCAAGCCAGAGATTCTTGAAAATTGCAAGGGAATACAGCTGACAAAAACCCCCGACACATTCGGCTGCCACAAGAATTATGCAGAGCATTTTGAAAAGGATGTTGAGAAATATCTCCCTGAGCTGGGGATATTCCCTGAGTTTATTTATGAGTCAAGGGAATATGAGAAATGCGTTTATTCAGGGGAGATAAAATTCATTCTGCAGCACAAGGAGAAAATAAAGATGATTCTCAACAAGTTCAAGACAGACGAGAAGCTTGATGAGAACTGGTGGCCTGTCCAGATTTACTGCGAGAAATGCATGAAGGACATGACAAGAATTCTCAGCTGGGATGGGAATTTCAAGCTGCAGTATGAATGCAAGTGCGGATACAAAGGAGAAATTGATTTCTCGAAAAAAGGCATAGTCAAGCTGCCGTGGAGAATTGACTGGCCTATGAGATGGCATTATTTCAGAGTTGATTTTGAGCCAGGCGGAAAAGAGCACTCGACTCCAGGAGGAAGCTACACAACAGCGTCAGAGATAATAAAGGAAATTTACATGGAAGCTCCTCCGCTTTACCAGAAATATGATTTCATAACAATCAAGGGGCAGGGAGGCAAGATGTCAAAATCACTTGGGAATGTGATTGATTTGGAGCAGTGCCTTCAGGTTTATGAGCCCCAGATATTGAGATACTTGTTTGTCAAGTCAAGGCCGAACACAGAGTTCGCAATTGCATTTGACGCTGATGTCATCAAGATTTATGCAGAATATGACTGCCTTGAGCAGGCATATTTCAGCAGCAAGCTTGACAGGAAGCAGAAAAGAATCTATGAACTTTCTCAAGTCTCTGAAAAACCGCCAAAGAACATTTTTGCTCCAAGCTTCAGGCAGATGGCTGAAATAGTGCAGCTTATGGACAGCAAGGCTCTGCTTGAGCATTACAAGCAGGAAGCAAAGACAGCAGAGGACAGGACAAGACTGATGAAAAGAGCCGAGCTTGCAAGAAACTGGCTCAAGCAAGCTCCAGAAGAATTCATTTTCAAGATAAATGAGCAAATTGACAAGGCAGAGGCAAAAAAACTCAGCAAGAAAGAAACAGAAGCCCTGAAAGAGCTTGCAGAATTCCTTGGCAAGGGAATTACAGAGCAGCATCTGATTGATGAGTTCAAAAGAATAGCAGAAAAGCACAAAATAGGCACAAAGGAATTTTTCGCTGCTGCATACAGGATTATAATCAGCAAAGAACAGGGGCCGAGATTAAGCAGCTTAATCCTGCTTGAAAGGGAAAAAGTCAGGAAGCTTCTTGAAGAACTATAAACTTAATTTTCCAAACATTTATAAATCAGAACTTATCCTGATAATTAATCCAAGCAAAAGGAGGGAAAATGACAGAGGGTTATTGTGTTAAGTGCAAGAAGAAGGTTGAGATAAAAGACGGAAAAGAAGGCAAGACTTCTAAAGGCACAAGGATATTGAAGGGCAAGTGCCCGGTATGCTCAATCACAGTATGCAGACTTCTTGGTAAGTAAATCTGCCCGGGAATGGCAAAGCTTGTTGTAGTCAGCAATATAAAAAAAGTTGCAAGAAACATCAACATATCGTCAGATGTTCCTGCTGCGCTGAACAAGAAGATAGAGCAAATCATAAAAGAGGCAGTTGCAAGAGCCAAGGCAAACAGCAGGAAAACGCTGCAAGCCAGGGATATTTAGGTTTTTTAAGAGGGCAAGATTTTTAAAGTTCGTTTCTATCATTTTCAAGAGAGGTGTCAGGCATCTCAGCTGTTTCTGAGGAAATTTTGAAAATGGCAGAGATAATAAAGAAGAGATATGAATATCAAACGAGTGATAAGATGTATGAGGACTACAAGAAACTCTCTGATTTGATACTTGAAAAAACACTGCTTGTTTCAGAGGGTACCTTTGAGCATGGTGGGCATATATCTCCTAATTCATTTCATTCTGACGACAAGTCCTCTTTTTTAGTGCCAGGGGCAGAGCCAGCAGTTATTCATTTACAGGTATCAAGGGGGCACTTTTATACTCTCACAGCAACCATAGATGACAAGTTTGTGAAAAGTGAGAAGGCGAAAAGCACTCTTGCTGAAATCTGCGATTCAATAAGAAAAGCAGTTGAATAAGCTAAAAAATAAAATGGCAAAACTAACGCTTGAGAATATTGTCCCGTTGAAAGAATATGAGAAACTTGCTGAATCAGCCAGCGAAATTGCATCTCTTGATGAAAGCAAACTTGTTCTCCTAACCCAGTTTCTTGATGAGAACAAGGAAAAACTTGAGCATGACATAGACATCTCAAAAATATATGACTCCCGCATTAAGAATGAAGTTCAGTTCTATGACAAAAAAGGAATATTGCTAAGCAGCCTTGAAACTAATTTCAGGCCGCAGATGAGTTTTATGGATTCTTTAAGCAGCCACTCCTCCTCTTCAAAAGAGAATGAGGTTTTTTATGTGCCTTCTGAAAAGGATTTTCTCAAGATAGAGAAAAGCTGCTTTCATTATTACTCCAGCTTTTACAGCTTTGAAACAAAAGAAACAACTGCCTGTGAAAAACCAGAAAGAGCAGAGGTAATCAAGGCAGTAAATCTCGTAAAACTTGCCAGAATACTGCAGGAATTTCTGAGCCCTGAAAACAAGGAGAAAGGCGACTTTTCAAAATTTTACAAAAATTCCTGGTTCAGGGAATTTGAAAGAAGAGCAAACAAGAGATAATTCTCATACTTCTGACCAGGCAAAAAATAAAAGAAAAAGAAAAAATCAAAATAGATTTCTTATGAATTTTTAGAATTCAACTAATACCTTCTGTTGTACCCGCCACCGCCGCCGAAACTTCTTGTCGGCTTCCTGTGCTTCATAAAGCAATCTCTGCAGTACACAGGGCGTCCTTCAGTTGGTTTGAATGGAACTTCAGCATCATTTCCGCAGTCAGAGCACTTTATCTTATGCATCTCTCTTTGAGGCATATCACTCTGGGAGCTTTCTTCACTCTCTTCGGATTTCTCGCTTTTTTCGGTCTCTTCAATCTCTTCTGTGTCTTCACTCTCTTCGTTACCGAATTCTTCCTTAGCTGAAACTTCCTCTACTTTCTTCTTTATAGCCATCTTATATATATCCTCCTTATAGCTTGTCTAAAGGCTTCTGCATTTGCATGCATAATCCCTCTCATAATCACATAAATCATGCTTTTAAAATTTATCTATTTCTGCCTGACCCAAAGCCCAAACCAAGCCGAAATGTTTAAATAGCAATATGTTATGTATTTCTAACAAAATGTTATTTTAATCTAACAAAATGGCAAAAAACAACAGGAAAACCAAGGGAAAGAAGATTGAATACAGGAAATTCAGGATTTACAGTGCGATTATCGCAATGATTCTGGCAGTTGTGACAGGAGCTTTTGTTGTTCTTGGCAATTATATAGTGCCTCTGGCAGTTTTTGCCATAGCATCAGGATTGATGTATTTCCTCAAGACAAGAGTCAATGAAGTGCTTTATGACGAGCGAATTGAAAAAATATCAGGAAAGACATCAAGAGCAGTTTACACAATTCTTGTTATCGGCATGGCTCTTGCTTCAATAGTCCTGATGGCAGAAAAAGCGAAAAATCCAGCTTATGAGCTGCTTGCATTTACTCTTTCATGCACTGCATGCGGGGCAATGCTTCTTTACATCCTGCTTTTCAAGTATTTTTCAGCGAAAGAGCAATGAGAAACAGAATAAAAGAATTAAGAGCAAAGTTTGATATGACTCAGGAAGAACTTGCAAAAAAAGCAGGAGTCAGGAGAGAAACGATACTCTTTCTTGAGCAGGGAAAATACAATCCCTCTCTGAACCTCGCGCATGGCATCGCAAAGGCATTAAAGACAACAATCAATGAATTGTTTATATTTGAGTGAGGGAAAATTTAAAAATAGAAGGAACACATTTCCTTATCAGCTATTGGAGCTTATAATATGGGAAACAACAAAAATTCTGACGAATTTTTAAGTTCCCAATTTTGAATCTAAAAATAGGAGAATATCAAAATCGGAAACAAGGAAAAAGGGGCTGCAGCAGAGCGCGAACTGCTGCATATGATGTGCGACGCGAATTTCGCATGCGTGAGAGTCGCAGGCTCTGGCTTGATGTCTCATTCCTCCCAAGCTTCTGATGATTCATGCGATTTGCTTGCAGGCAAGTTCAAGAAAAAATATGCAATTGAAGTGAAGTCATGCAAGTCAAAGAAAAGGTATCTTGACAAGCATCAGATTGAAAACTTCCTTATTTTTTCAGAGATATTCGGCTTGCAGCCAATCATAGCAGTAAAGTTCAACAGGCAGGGCTGGTTCTTTTTGAAGCCAAGAGACATAGAAAAAACCAAGTCAGGACTTGCTATCTCGCTTGAAACAGCAAAAAAGAAAGGCATGACTTTTGACGAGTTTGCAAAGTAGAAACTAACAGCCAAAAAATCAAAACAAAAAAAAGAAAACTAACTTTTCCTATCTCTTGAACAGCCAGCCAAGAATTCCTTTGCTCTTAACTTCTGCTTTTGCAACCTGCTTCAATCTTGCCTGCTCAAGTTCCATATTCTGAACCTGCTCCTGCATTACCGCTTTTACCTCAGCACTGCAGTTGCAATTGTCCATGAGCTGATTCATGTTCTCTATCCTGAGCTTGTTCTGTTCAACATTCGCCTCAATTTCCTCAGCAGCAGAATCATCCCCGCCAAAGAATATCCTTGCAATTTTGCTTCTCTTCTCTATCTTTGCCTCGGCTTTTATTGTGTTCTGGACAGAGTTGTTAAACTCAACAGCAATTGCTGAAACATTCTTGCCTATTCCTCCAGTGAGATTTCTTACTGCAAGAAGAGCATGAACCGCAGTTCTGACAGCATTCTGGTTTGCGTAAACCTTCTGCTCTTTCTTATCCATGCCTACCCTCTGCATTTCCATCTTCTGTTTTCTCTCGGCTATCATTATTTTCAGTTCGCTTATGTTTCTTGCTCCAATCTCTTCTTCAACACGCTCTCTTATCATTGCCGCGCTTGCCTTTATACTTGCAGCCTTATTATTGGCTGCTGAAACAGAGCTATCGCCATTTCCAGCGCCTGTTGCCAAACCGGAGTTCCCTGATGCAGCTATCGCCACTGCAAGAGAAAACATGATTGTTATTGCAATAAATACCCCTAAAAAAATACCTCTTTTCACTTTACACCTCCAAAACTACAAGGCAGACAGCTATTATAAATTTTTCCTGCCCTTAATATAAAGATAATTCTCAATTGTCTTTTTGGTATAGGGCTCAACATCCATTTTCAATGCCTCTTTCGCATCAACCCAGATATAACTCTGCCCTTCATCATTCAGCTGGATTTTCCCGTTCTCTGGGAAATCTGTTTTGCACGCAAAATCAAGAAAGATAAAATGCTTTTTTTTCCAGAAAGCAGTGTCAAACACATGCTCCTGAAATCCTATAAATTCCAAGCCAGATATATTCATTCCTGTCTCTTCCATAATCTCCCTTTTCAGCGCCTCTTCAGCAGTCTCGCCAAGCTCTATATGCCCTCCCGGGATGGCATACTTGTCGCGCCATTTATGGGATTTCACAAGAAAAAGCTTTCCAGCAGCATTGAAAACCAGCGCCCCGACAGTAACTTCAGGAGCTTTGCTTTCCATTATCTCTCTTGCGGATTATTATTTAAAAAACCTTTTAAATTCCGGTTTCCCAGAAAATAGATGCAGGAAAAAGAAGCTCTTTATTACAGGAAACTTAAGAACAAGACTGTGCAGTGCCAGCTCTGCCCAAAATTCTGCACAATCAAGAATGGCGAAAGGGGAAACTGCAATGTAAGGGAAAATCAGGAAGGCATTCTGCGCAGCATTGTTTACGGGAAACTCTGCAGCATGAACCCCGACCCTATAGAAAAAAAGCCGCTATATCACTTTATGCCCGGGCAGCAGGCAATGAGCATCGCAACAGTCGGCTGCAATCTGCACTGCCAGCAGTGCCAGAACTGGCAAATCTCGCAGGAGCGCCCTGAATACTATCCTTCAATAACCATGTCTCCTGAAGAGATTGTCCAGAAAACAATTGATGCGGAGTGCAGCATTATCGCATACACCTATACAGAGCCGACTGTGTTCTATGAGTACATGCTTGACACAGCGAAGATTGCAAGAGAAAAAGGAATAAAAAATGTTCTTGTGAGCAACGGCTTCATAAATCCTGAGCCGCTGAATGAGCTTTGCAGATACATTGATGCGGCAAATATAGATTTGAAGTCAATTTCAGAAAAATTCTACAGGAAAATCTGCGATGGCAGCATTGAGCCAGTGCTTGACTCAATAAAAATGCTGCACAAAAACAAAATCTGGCTTGAGCTCACAAACCTCATAATTCCTAAACTAAATGACAGCGAGGAGGAGATAAAAGAACTTGCAGGATACATTGCAAAAATTGACAAGAACATTCCATTGCACCTTTCAGCATTCCATCCCACATTCAAGATGGCTAACCTGCAGCCGACGCCTGAAAAAACAATAATCAGGGCAAAAGACATTGCGCTCAGGGCAGGATTGAAATATGTCTACACAGGAAACATAAATGACAGCGAAGCAAATGCAACATGCTGCCCGAAATGCAAAAAGCAGCTGATTATAAGGCAGGGCTATTTTGTCTTCAAGAATTACATAGAGAAAGGCAGATGCAGGTTCTGCAATGAGAAAATTGCAGGAATTTTCAATTAAAAAATTTTAAATATTCCCTTCTCTAAACATTCTCATGCTTGGAAAAAGAGGCATCCTGATTTTATCATTCTTTTTAATATTCCTAAATATCTCTTATGCATCCGCCTCAGTAATGATAAATGAGGTTATGCCCCATAGCAATAATTCCTACGGGGATGAGTGGGTTGAGATTTATAATAATGAGAATTCAATGCTGAACTTAACCAACTGGAAAATTGCTGATGCAGTTTCAAATGATTCTATCAGCCTGACAATTGCCCCTTACGGATTTGCAATAATAGCTGATTCTTCAATAGGATGCTCAAATTTTAATCTGTCCAATGAAAGCTGTGCTGGATTGTCAACTATCGGCAGCGGGTTAAATGATGATAACGAAACAATTTATCTCTATGACAACTCATCTGCTTTGATAAGTTCATTCTCATGGAATGAAAACCTAAAGCAAAGCGGAAAATCTTTTGGATATAACGGAACAGCATGGCTGAACTGCACGCCGACTCCCGGAACAGCAAACAACTGCACAGTTCAGCAAATCCCCCAGCAGAACCAGACAAACCAAACACAGCAGCAGAATCAAACTAACCAGGAACATCCCTGCATGCTTGAGTTCATAGAAGTTCCACCAGAAGCATATTTCGGCTCATCAATCAGCATAAATCTCAGCGGCTACAGGAACAACACTGCAAAATATGCAGTTCGTCTCTGGATTGAGGACAGCGAGGAGGAAAGAGCCACAGAAGAGCTTGTCTTTCACGCAGATAACAAGTCCGCGAACTTCACTTTTACTGCATCCATAGATCTAGAAGAGAGATGCAATGTTGATGAAAATTTAACATTCAGATTGATTATTGAAGGGCTTGATGAAAGAATAAATAAATCCCTAACATTAAATGAAAACAGCACGCTCTGCCTTCCTGATTTTGAATATTTTATCCTTCCTCAGGAAACAACAAGAATAAACGAGACATTCACAACATCAGTTGAGATAAGGAACAACAAGGACATAAAGGCAAAATTTGAAGTATGGAGCTATGTTTTCAGGGGAAGCAAGTGCTATTCCTGCATTCCAGAAGAAAACAGGAATGGAAATATACAGCAGGTTGAAATCAATGCGAATTCAAAAAATACAGTCATACTCAGCAATTCTGTAACTGATGCAGAGCCAGGAGATTACACCTTAAAAGTCCAGATTTTAAGAAGCAGCAGAAAAATTCCAAAGGACTTTAATTTTGCAGTTTCGCTGCTTGAGATGCACAAAATTTCAGAGCAGGGAGAAATGGAAACTAATTTAAATGCACAAAATTTCAGCACTGCATCTTCTGCAAAGCAGGCAGCGACAGGAAAAGCAGTGTATTCATCAAAAGCAGGGGTTGACAGGAAGCTTGTCGGGACAATATTCCTTTCAGCAATGCTTATGGCTGCAGTTTGCTTCCTTGCAAGGCGGATGATCATAAGGACAAGGGAAAATGGAGTATAAACTTACTGCAGTACTGGTTATTGAAATGCTCGGAAGGCCTGTAGAGCATCTGGCATCTGCAATGGAGCAGCTTGTTGAAAGACTGGGGAACGAAAGCCAATGCCAGATAGAAAAAAAGAAAATATTCGAGCCAAAGGAGTCAGGCAAGGCAAGCGGCATGTTCTTCTCGTTTGCAGAAGTTGAGATAAAAGTTAGTGAGCTTTCAAGACTGGCAGAAATCTGCTTTTCCTACATGCCAAGTTCTGTTGAAATTATCAATCCGTATGAAATAAAGCTGACGCTTAATGAGGCGAATGCAGTTCTTAATCTTCTTGTTGCGAGGCTGCATAATTATGATTCAATAGCAAAGAGGCTTACAATTGAGAACACAATACTGCAGAACCAGCTGAGGCAGGCAGGAATCATAAGGCAGCAGCTTCCCCAGCAAATCCCAGTAACAAAGAAATCAAAACCAAGAGCCAAGGCAAAGACAAAACCTTCAAGGCAAAAGCCAAAGCCGAAGAAAAAATCACAATAAACTTTATAAACTTGGAGCCATTTTAAGAGAGATGGCTGAGATGAAGGAAAAAGGGGCGAGAGTTTCTGATTCTAGGACACAGGATGTAGACAGGGAGCTCGAGGAGATTCTTTCAAAAAGAAAGGCAAACATAAGGGTTGTCGGATGCGGGGGCGGCGGAGGAAACACGCTCAGCAGGATGAAGGAAATAGGGATTAAAGGGGCAGAACTTGTAGCAATAAACACTGATGCGCAGGACTTGCTTTACACTGATGCCGATTATAAAATTTTAATAGGAAAAGAATTAACCCAGGGGCTTGGTGCAGGAAGCAACCCGAGAATAGGCGAGGAATCTGCAAGAGAATCTGAACATGAGATAAAGCAGGCGCTTGCAGGCAGCGACATGGTATTCATAACCTGCGGGCTTGGAGGCGGGACAGGAACAGGCTCTGCACCTGTTGTCGCAGAGATGGCAAAAAAACAGGGAGCATTGACAATCGCTGTTGTTACAATGCCGTTTTCAATTGAAGGGCAGAAAAGATATGAGAACGCATTATTCGGACTGGAAAAACTTGAGTCAATTGTTGACACTCTGATTGTTATACCCAATGATAAGCTTCTTGAGCTTGCTCCAGAGCTTCCGCTGCACACTGCATTCAAGGTTGCTGATGAGATACTTACAAATGCAGTCAAGGGCACTACAGAAGTAATCACAAAATCAGGGCTTGTAAATCTTGATTTCGCTGACATAAAGGCAGTGATGACAGGCGGCGGAGTTGCATTGATTGGCTTGGGAGAATCTGATTCCCAGGATAGGGCGCAGGAGGCAGTTGAAAAAGCACTTCAGAATCCACTGCTTGATGTTGATGTTTCAGGAGCAACAGGCGCATTAGTCAATATCATAGGCGGGCCTGACTTGAGTTTGGATGAGGCAAGGAAAATTCTTGAAACAATAAACAAGAGATTAAACCCAGAGGCAAAATTAATCTGGGGAGCGCAGATAAGCGAGGACATGGAAAAAACTGTAAGGGTAATGCTCATTGTGACAGGCGTCAAGAGCCCCCAGATTCTTGGGCCCGGCGAGGGCACCAAGGACAAAAAAACAAGGGCAATCTCAGAAGAATTGGGAATTGATTTTATTGAAGAGTAGAGTTCTGCAGGGGATAAGGACCGATAAAATGATAACTAAGAAAATAATTTTTGTAATCTCTCTAATAGTCTTGCTTTTATCTCTTTATGAAGTCTTTACTATTGGTTGGGTGGCAGATATAAAATTCCTTTTTTGGTCTGTAATTGGTGGGTTTTCCTTAGCGGGAGTTCTGGCTACATATAAATCCATCTTCTAAATTAATAATGGAATTTGAAGAACAAATAAATTCTGCAAAGAAAAGATTAATTGAGAAATATAATTTTGAATTTCCAGTGATTATTGTAGAGGGTTTGGGAGGTTCAACTCACCCAGAAGGAAATAGAATCGGAAGGGAAAATCCCCCAGAATTGATTGAACTATTTGTACTGCACGAGGCGTATCATATAATTTTTAATATAAACCAAACAGAAGAACTTAAAGAAAAAGAGAAGGGAAATCCTATGCCTTATTTTACCCAAGAGATGTGGATTTGGACTAAGATAAAAGAGGACTTTCCAGAATTATCTTGGAAAGTTAGTGAAGCAATTATTGGGGAAATGGCATCTTTAGGAATAATCAAATAATCCCCGCACAAATCAAAACGTTTAAAAACACCCGCAATTTGTTTTTAATCATATCTTCAGTAAAATGAAATTTCTCGTTCAGGTTAAGGATTTTATGCTTAAGTGTTCGAGGGTTTGGCAGGTTTTGAGAAAGCCAAGCAAGGAGGAGTTCAAAATAATCGCGAGAGTTTCACTGATAGGAATGCTTATAATAGGATTCATAGGATTCGTAATAGGCGTTGCAATGACGCTGATGAAAATAAAATGATATTTGTATTAAAGGTTACGACAAACAAGGAAGACCAGGTTGTTGATTTGATAGCAGAGCGTGTAGCCAAGAAGAATATCCAGATACAGAGCATTGTCAGAACTCATGGTTTGAAAGGATACATATTCCTCGAGTCGCCTGACAAGGAGACCGCAGAGGAAGCCTGTTTTAATATTTCTTATATCAAGGGAATAATCCCCAAGACAGTTTCTTATGAGGAAATCAAGAACCTGCTTGAATACACTCCATCAACAATCAAAATGGAAAAAGGCGACATAGTTGAGATAATCGCAGAGCCGTTCAAGAAGGAAAAAGCGAAGGTTATAAGGGTTGATAAGGGACAGGAAGAGGTTGTTGTTGAGCTCCTCGGAGCTGCAGTGCCTATCCCAGTCACGGTAAAATTCGACAATGTAAGAGTAATAAGAAGGGAAGAAGAGCAGCCAGAGCAGAAAACAGAATAATTTTTCCAGCAGGGCTTCTAAAATAATTTTTCAGGGGGATTTTGCAAAAAATCTTCTAATAAGATATTTAAATACATATTTGTTATTTACAAGATAAAAGAGAGACAGAATGAAACTGCATACAATAGGCGGATACAGTGAAGTCGGGAAGAATATGACTGCCCTTGAAATAGGCGAAGATGTCATAATTCTTGACTGCGGGCTTTACCTTCCTGCGTTAGTTGAAGTTGAGGAAAGGGAAAAGCTTGTCATGAATGAGAAAAAACTAAGGAGCATAGGCGCGCTGCCAGAAGACACAATTCTAGAGCAGATGGGTTTGAGGAACAAGGTAAGGGCTATTCTCGCAAGCCATGCTCATCTTGACCATATCGGAGCTATTCCATACATCGCTCCGAGATACAATGCAGATGTCATGGCAACGCCGTTCTCAACAGAAGTTCTTCAGACATTAATGAGGGATGAAGGAACAACAATTCCCAATAACATAATTCCTGTGCAGCCGAATTCATCATGTATTATAAGAGGCAAAAAGCAGTACAAGGTTGATTTCATCAATATTACCCATTCAACGCTCCAGACAGCCCTTATTGCAGTTCACACAGACGAGGGTGTTGTACTTTATGCAAATGACTTTAAGTTTGACAACACTCCAATAGTCGGGAAAAAGCCAAATTATGAAAAAATAAGGGAGATAGCCAAGGAAGGGGTAAAGGCGCTTGTGGTTGACTCGCTTTATTCAGGAGAGGAAAGAAAAACTCCAAGCGAGAAAATCGCAAGAGGGCTTCTTGAGGATGTTTTGCTGACAACAAGCAATGAGGAAGGGTGCATTATCGTGACGACATTCAGCAGCCATATAGCAAGACTGAAGAGCATTGTTGATTTCGGGAAGCAGCTTAACAGGAAAGTCGTGTTTCTCGGAAGAAGTTTAGCCAAATATGTCAATGTAGCATCAAGGCTGAAGCTTGCGGATTTTGCAGAAGGAATACCGACAGCAACATACAAGAATCAGGTTGAGTCAATGCTGAAAAAAATATCAAAAAATAGGCGTGAGTATTTGATTGTATGCACAGGGCATCAGGGCGAGCCAGGAAGCATGCTTGATAGGCTATCAAGAAATGTGCTGCCTTTTAATTTTGAAAGCAAAGACCATGTTATTTTCAGCAGCAGGACAATCCCAACTCCGATGAATATGGCAAACAAGCAGCAGCTTGAAAAAAGATTAAAGGCAAAAGGTGTCAGAATCTTTACTGATGTTCATGTGTCAGGGCATGCTGCAAAGGAAGATTTGAGGGATTTCATAAATATGGTAAATCCTGAGCATATAATTCCTGCTCATGGAGACATGCAGAAGCTGAGCTGCATGGCCGAACTTGCATCAGAAATGGGATACAAGCTCGGGAAGAACTGCCACTTGAAGCAGGACATGCAGAAGCTTGTTTTGTAATTTTGAAAATGCCTGATAATGATTTAGTTGTTGCAATAAAGAATGCCCTTGAAAGAGGGCAGAAAATAGAGCAGGCAATGTCAAGTTTGCTAAATGCAGGATATTCCAAAGAGGAGATTGAAGACGCAGCAAGGAGCGCACTGGCAAAAGTTTCTATTCAGTCAATGACTATCCCGGCTTATTCAAACCAGATTCCATCCCCAAATCCACAGAAAAATTCTCAGCAGCCAATGCAGAATCAGGCAAAAAAGCCAAAAAAGATTTTCCTGCTTATCATAATTCTGCTTGCCATAGCAGCATTAGGGATAGCGGCATTTCTTGTTTCTATGCTCCTTTAATCCTGAAATGAAAATTCTTGAAAGCATATACGCCCCTGCAGAGGACTCATTTCTCCTTGCAGATGCAGTCAAGCTTCTTGCAAAAAAAATGCTGAAAAGAAACACCAATGCAAAAGTGCTTGACATGGGAACAGGCTCTGGAATTCTTGCAGAAACAGCGCTTGAAGCAGGAAGCAAAAAAGAAAACATTCTCACAACAGACATAAACATTGGCGCAGTCAGGGAAATGAAGGCAAAGGGCTTCAATGCAGTCAAGTCTGACTTGTTCTCTAAAATAAGAGGCAAATTTGACTTGATAATTTTCAATCCGCCATATCTGCCAGCAGACAAACATGACATGAACATTGACACATGCGGGGGAAAAAAGGGCTATGAAACTGCTTTAAGGTTCATAAAGGGCTTAAAGAGCCATCTTTCAGAGAAAGGCGCTGCCCTGCTTCTCATAAGTTCATTCACAAGCCCTGAAATCTTAAAAAAAGAGATGAAAGCAAGGAAACTCGCATTCAGGAAACTTGCATCAAAAAGGATGTTTTTTGAGGAGCTTTATGTCTGGCTTGTAAGCAGTCCAAACCATCAATAAATTTTTATAGCTTGCTTCTCTTCTGTAAGTGCTAGGGGAAAATGAGGTTTGCACACTTTGCAGACATACATCTGGGAGCATGGCGTGAGCCAAAGCTGCAGGAACTCAATTTAGAGACGTTCAAGAAAGCCATTGGCATCTGCATTGAAGAAAAAGTGGATTTTATAATCATTGCAGGCGACTTGTTTGACACAGCAATGCCTCCTATTGAAATCCTGAAAGAAGCTGTATCAGAGCTGAAGAAACTCAAGGACAGCGGCATAGGATGCTATGTAATTGCAGGCTCGCATGATTTCTCTGTTTCAGGCAAGACATTTCTTGATGTGATAGAAAAAGCAGGATTATGCAAAAATGTCTCCCTGTCTTCAGAGCAGGATATGGGGAATGGCGACATGCTTACAGTTCTTGAAACATGTGAGCATGATGGCTGCATTTTTGCAGGGCTCCCAGGCAAGAAGGGAGGGTTAGAAACAAGGGCGTTCAAAAATCTGCAGATGCATCTGCCTGAATCAAAAAGCAAGGCAAAGATATTCATGATGCACACAACACTGACAGAAGCAAAGCCAAAGGACTTGTACTTCATAGAATCTGTTGACATAGAAGAGCTTCCTGATGGATTTGACTATTATGCAGGCGGGCATCTGCATATTGTATTTGAGTCAAGCAGGAAAGGCAAGCCAGTTGTTTATCCAGGGCCTTTGTTTCCGAATAATTTTCAGGAGCTTGAGGAGCTGAAGCAGGGCAGTTTCTGCATTGTTGACATTGGGGATGGAAAGTGCAGCATAAGAAAAGAAAAAATAAAGCTGAAGGATGTTGTTCCAGTCAGCATTGATGTAAGCGGGATGAAGCCCGAGCTTGCAACAGAGGCAATAATAAAAAAAATCTCAGAACATGAAGTAAAAGAAAAAATTCTCGCATTGAAAATCTCAGGCTGCATTGACGGCAAGACATCTGATATGGATTTTGACAGGATAACTGCTGCAGCATCTGAATGCTATGCAATGCTGAAGAATACCAATGCACTTACAAGCTCAAGCATGAGCATTGAGACGCACACCCAGAGCAACAACATACAGGGGATAGAGGATGAGATAATAAAAAGATATATCAAGGACGAGAATGAGTGGGACTTCATTCCTTTTATCAACACTCTGATGCACCTTGACATGGAAAAGCAGGAAGGCGAGACAGTCGCGGGATTTGAATCAAGGGTAAATGACGAGGCAATCAAGATTTTAGGATTAAAGGAGAGGATGGAAAGATAAAATGCTGATAAGAAGAGCAAAATCAGAAGACTTGAAAGAGATTGATAGGATATACTGCGAAGGCGGAATCACAGAAATGAAACTTCAATTTAATAATAGCCGAGAAAAATCAATTAGGGAATTTAAAAAACATAAAAAGACAAGAGAAGCCAGTTTCAGGCGGGGTTTAAAAAATCCGAGTCAATACTGGATTGTTTCTATAGATAATGGCAGGATTCTAGGTTTCGGACAAGCATCAATGAAGAAAAAAGGCAGAATAGAAAAGATTTATGTTGACAAAGGAATCAGAAACAGGGGAATAGGCAGCGGGATAATAAAAGAACTTTTGTCTTGGTTAAAGAAGAAAAAAGCAAAGGATGTGAATGCTTGGATATTTGTTAAAAATATACCTTCTATCAAACTTCATAAGAAATTTGGATTAAAGCTTGTGAGCATAAATATGTGGAGGAAATTGAGATGCTGATAAAAAAAATAATTCTTGAGAATATCCGCTCGTACAGGAATGGCGAGGTTACAATTCCGAAAGGCAGCACGCTTTTGTCAGGGGACATAGGCTCTGGCAAGACTTCTGTGCTTCTTGCAATTGAATTCGCAATGTTCGGGCTTGAGAAAGGGAATCTTTCAGGCAGCAGCTTGTTGAGAGCCGGAGAAAAAACAGGCAGCATTGCGATTGAGATGGAAGTTGCAGGAAAAAATGTGCTGATTGAAAGAATACTGAAAAGAAACAAGAACTCTGTCACGCAGGAAGCAGGCAAAATCACAATAGACAATGACAAATATGAACTTTCTCCGACGCAATTAAAGCAAAAAGTGCTTGAAATCCTGAATTACCCCCAGGAATATCTTACAAAAACCAATCTGCTTTACAGATACACGATTTACACTCCGCAGGAATCAATGAGAGAAATTCTTCTTGAGAAGTCAGAGCTCAGGACAGACACGCTGAGAAGAATATTCGGCATAGACAAATACAAGGCGGTTTCAGAAAATCTCAGCATATTTTCCGCAAGGCTCAGGGAATCAATAAAAAACAAGGAAGGAATGACTGCTGACTTGGAAACAAAGAAGAATGAGGTTTCAGCAAAGAAAAGCGAGATTGAGAAATTAAGGCAGCAGCTGGAAATATCAAGAAAAGAGCTTGAAGCCCTGCAGCTGATTCTGAGAGAAAAGAAAATCCAGCAGAATGAAATTGAGAAAAAGGCATCAGAGCTTTATGAGCTGAAGGAAAAAACAGCTGCAAAAAAAGCTGCTGTCTTGCCAGCCAGAGAGCAGCTTAAGGAATTCATTTCGCAGGAAAAAGTTCTCAGCAGGCAGATAGTAGAGAGCAGGGAAGAAACAAAAAATTTCAGGTTTCAGAATATTGAGCAGCAGCGCGCAGAAAAAGAGAAACTGATTTCAGATGCAGAGGCAAAGCGGCTTGCAGTGGAAAAGGAAATCTCTGCAATGAACCATGAAAAAAAGCATAATGAGAGTGTTAAGATAAGCATAAGCGAAGTTGATGTATGCCCTCTCTGTATGCAGGATGTGCCTCCCAAGCACAAGCGGAGCATAATGGAAAAATCTGATACAGTAATTGAGAAGCTTGATTCTGTGATAAAGGACAAGACACTGCAAAAAGAAGCTCTTGACAAGAGCATATCAGCACAGAAAAGGCAGCTTGTTGAGCTTCAGACAGAAGAGAAGGAGCAGATAATGATGAGGAACAGAATTTCAAGAATAGAGGAGAGGGAAGCTGACTTGAAAAAACTTAATTCAACAATTGAAAAAGCAGCTGAGAAATCAGGGATATTGGATAATGAACTCTCAGCTTTGCTTGAAAAGGCAAGGGAATTTGAGAAATTTGAGGAGGAATTTGAAAAATCAAGGAGAGAAGTAGAAAAAGTCAGGGAGCAGGAAAAAGCAGCTGCAATAAGCAAGGCAAAAGTAGAGAAAGAGACAGAGAATATGGCTGATTTAATTCTTGCAATTGAAAAGGAAATTCTGCAGAAAGAAAAAATAATCCTGGATATTGCATATCTCAACAAGCTCAGGAAATGGATTCAGGACAGGTTTCCTGTTGTTCTTTCAGCAATTGAAAAAGCAGTAATGGCAAAATTGCATTCTGATTTCTCACAATTATTTGAGAAATGGTTTTCAATGCTTGTCTCTGAACTGTCAGTAAGGCTTGATGAGAATTTTACTCCAATAATAGAGTCAAGGGGATATGAGCTGGATTATTCATTCCTTTCAGGAGGCGAGAGAACAGCAGTTGCCCTTGCCTATCGCCTTGCATTAAACCAAGTTATTAACTCATTCATAAGCAAGATAAGCACAAGGGATATTCTCATACTTGACGAGCCGACAGACGGCTTTTCATCAGAGCAGCTTGACAGGATGCGCGATGTTCTTGCAGAATTAAAAGTCAAGCAGCTCATACTTGTCAGCCACGAGGCAAAGATGGAAAGCTTTGTGGAAAACATCATCCGTTTCAGGAAGGATGACGGCATCACAACTGTTCACTAAGGGAAATAAAAAATGAAACTCAATCTCGGCTGCGGAACAGACATAAAAAAAGGATATGTGAATATGGACAAGATAAAAGGGCAAGGCATTGATTTGGTTTGGGATTTAAACAAAATCCCCTATCCGTTTAAAGACAATTCAATAGAACAGATTTATGCTTCAAATATTCTGGAGCATATTGACTTATCAATACCCCTATTTCTGAAAGAAGCCAAGAGAATATTGAAGAAAGACGGCTTGTTGATTGTCAGAGTTCCAATAGGATTTGTTTCACTCAGCATATTCCACAAGAGGTTTTTCTCAATAGGGGATTTCAATGGGGATGTCATAGATTCAGAGCAGAGGGAGATGTGGAAGGGCTGGAAACTTGAAAGCAGGAGACTTGAGTTCCACAAGGCAGGCAAGATATTCTTCCTGAACAGGCTCGTAGAAAAAGCAATTAACCACATAAGAGCAGACATTTACGAAAGAAGCTTTTTAAGAAGCCTATTTCCTGCTGAAGAGATATTTGTGAGGATAAGGAAGATAAAAAATGACTGAATGCCTATTTTGCAGGATTTACAAGGAAAAGAAGGAAGTTATTTATGAAAATGATTTTTTCTTTGCGAGATTTGACAAGTTCCCTGTCTCGCCTGGGCATGCTGAACTAATCCCAATAAGGCATGTGGATTCCCTTTTTGACCTGACTGAAAAAGAATGGCAGAATTTAAAGCCCGCGCTTTCAGGCACGAAACAAATGCTTGACAAGTTAAATCACCGGGAACTTTATGAAAAGCTCCTTGAAAATCCCCCTAATGAGATATCTGTGCAATTCTTCAGGAGGATGCTGGAGCACATAGGACTAAACAAGAAGCCAGATGCATACAACATAGGAGTAAATGAAGGCGCTGCTGCAGGAAGGACAATAGAGCATCTTCACATACATCTTATTCCGAGATATTTTGGCGATGTTGAGGATTATGTCGGCGGAATAAGGCATATCATCCCCGGGATGGGGAATTACAGGAAATAACTTCTGAAGTACAAGCTTTATAAACTATAGCAAACTATATAATCAATATGGGAACAACGATACAGGTAAGCAATGAACTGCTTGAAAGATTGAAAGTTCTGAAGATAAGCAACAATGAAAGTTACGAATCACTTATCTGGGATTTAATGGAGGATTCTATGGAGCTGTCAGAAGAGGCAAAGAGGCATATTGCACAGTCAGAAAAAGAAATCAAAGAGGGAAAGATAGTTTCTTTGGAGCAGGTAAAAAAGAGACTGAAACTGTAAAATGTACAGCATTGAATTCTCGCAGACTGCTGAAAAGCGGATATACAAACTTGAAAAGAAAGTTCAGGAAAGGATTATCGCTGTGCTTGAAAGGATAAGAATAAGGCCCTTTCATTTTGTAAAAAGGATTGTTGGAAGCCCTTATTATCGGCTGAGAATAGGGGATTATAGAATTATCATGGATATCAAGCAGGACAAGCTTACCATATTTGTAATTGAGGCGGGGCACAGGGAAAATATATATAATTAAGCCCCCAAAAAACACAAGCTTTATAAATGCCCCAGAACTTAAAAAATCAGAGGTTCTTGATTTATTGGTTCTTGTACAATGAACATTGGATGCAGGAAGTTGATAAGAAACCCGCAGGAGGTTTATTATGGACGATGAACTTAAAAATAGCATATTGAAAACAGGCACGAGCATACTCGGAATAGTGTGCAAGGACGGCATAGTCATGGCTGCTGACAGGCAGGTTACAGCAGGCAACATAGTGATGAGCAAGAATGCAAAGAAGGTTTTCAAGATTAATGATTATCTTGTCGGCTCATGGACAGGCGGATTTGCTGATGCCCAAGTCCTGACAAAAGTCGTGACAGCTGAGTTAAAGCTTAAGGAATTAAGAAGCAAGTCAAGGCCAAGCGTCAAGGATGCTGCAAGCCTATTTTCAATGCTTGCATACAGGGGGATAAGGCAGCTTTCAAATATCCCGACAATTGTCGGCACTCTTGTTGCAGGATTCAATACAGACGGCAGTTTTGAGCTTTATTCTGTTGAGCCAGCAGGGGGGATAATGAAAGTGGAGGATTATGATGCAAATTTCGGCAGCGGAATGCCTTACATGCTGGGAGTAATGGAAAGGGGATACAAAAAAGATATTATTGTTAAGGAAGGAGTCCAGCTTGCTGTTGAGTGCATAAAGGCTTCAACCCAGAGAGATACTGGCTCAGGGCACGGAATTGATGTTTTTGTAATAACAAAAGACGGGATAAGGCAGGATGTTGAGGAAAAAATAGAGCCGAGATACGCTGCTGAGTAAAGGAATTCCTTATCTAAATTTTAATCATGCTATACCAAAAATTCTAAAATCATTCAAGAGTTTCTAATGACAGATATAATAGGCAACATTATAAAAGAACTGCCAGCAAAGGCGATAAAAGATGCGCAGTTTGAAGGCGCAAACATAGTTCTCTACACAACAGACAGGGATTTCTTTCTTGATTCAGAGCAGAAAATCAAGGCAGTTGTAGACAGGATAAAAAAGAGAATTGAGCTCAGGGCTGACTCATCAATCCTTCTTGAGCAGGAGAAGGCAGAGGAGTTCATCAGGGCGACAGTTCCTACAGAGGCGGAGATTACAAATGTGATATTTGATGTTCAGAGGAGCATAGTTGTAATAGAAGTCAAGAAGCCAGGGCTTGCAATCGGCAAGGGAGGCGAGACGCTCAGAAAGATAAAGGACAGCATATTATGGTTTCCCCAAGTCCAGAGAAGCCCTGCAATAAGAAGCAAGATAACAGAAAACATCAGGGAAGTTTTGTACTTAAACAACAATTACAGGAAAAAATTCCTGAATGAAGTAGGCAACAGGATATACAAGGACTGGAATCCTGAGAAAATAGACGAATGGGTCAGGGTTACATTTCTGGGCTCAGGCAGGCAGGTTGGCAGAAGCTGCCTTTTGCTTTCAACTCCCGAGTCAAAGATACTTCTTGACTGCGGCATTGATGTTGCTGCGCAGACAAACGCAGACAAGTTCCCGATACTGAATGTTCCTGAATTCAATCTCAAGGATGTTGATGCAGTGATAGTGAGCCATGCGCATCTTGACCATTCCGGAATGATTCCCTGGCTTTTCAAAATGGGATATACCGGGCCTGTATATATGACAATGCCTACAAGGGACATAACAGCTCTGCTTGCACTTGATTATATTGGAGTTGCATACAAAAAAGCAACACAGCCTCTTTACAGCTCAACAGATATAAAAGACATGGTTAAGCACAGCATATGCCTTGAATACAATGAAGTTTCTGATATAACCCCTGATGTAAGATTGACGCTTTACAATGCAGGGCATGCCCTCGGTTCTTCAATGGTTCATCTTAACATAGGAAACGGGCTGCACAATCTTCTTTACTGCGCTGACTTCAAATACGGCAGAACAAGACTGCTTGAGCCAGCAGTGACGCAGTTCCCAAGGCTTGAGACAATGATTATTGAATCAACTTACGGAAGCAAGAATGATGTCCTGCCGCCAAGGCAGGAGGCAGAAAACGCGCTGCTTGATGTAATAAAAAGAACAATTGAAAGAGGCGGCAAGGTTCTCATTCCTGAGCTGGGATTGGGAAGAAGCCAGGAGACAATGCTGATACTTGAGCAGGCAATGAGGAGCAACCTTATGCCCCAAGTCCCAATTTATATTGACGGAATGATTTGGGATGTTACTGCAATTCATACTGCATATCCAAATTTTCTTGCTGCAAACGTGAAAGCGCAGATATTTCAGGACAAAAATCCTTTTGCATCAGAAATTTTCAAGAGAGTCGGCTCGGCTCAGGAAAGAAAAGAAGTTACAGAAGGAGGCCCTTGTGTTGTTCTTGCAACATCAGGAATGCTTATGGGCGGCGCATCTGTGGAATATCTCAAGGAATTTGCAGATTCAAAGAAAAACAGCATTGTATTTGTATGCTATCAAGGAGTGGGCAGCCTGGGAAGGCAGGTTCAGGAAGGCACAAAGGAAGTCCGGTTTCAGGTTGAAGGCAAGGAGGAAGTAACTCCTGTTAATCTTGAGATAGCAACAATAGACGGCTTGACAGCGCATTCAGGAAGGAATCAGCTTCTTGCATTTGTAAATAACTCGCAGCCGCATCCAAAAAGGATAATGGTTAACCATGGCGAGCAGAGCAAGTGCCTTGATTTGGCATCAACAATTTATCAGCTGAACAGGATTGAAACCTCTGCGCCGAGAAATCTTGAAACAGTTAGATTAAGGTAATCAAAATTTGAAATTTAATTATTTTTATTTCTTTTTTCTGATAATTGCAAGGAAAGCTATTAGCGTTATCAGCACAAGCACAAATGAAAGAAGTGTCGCGGCTATTCCTATCCTAAATTCAAAAGGCATTGCAGTGACAACTCCTATTACTCCACCAAGCATTCCGAGTTTTGGCTGAATCTTTTCATATTGTTTTGATACTGTTTCATTACTGGCAGTTTCTTTTATCTCTTTATTTTCTGTTTCAGGAACAGACGGCATTTCACAATCCTGCTGCTCTGCAGGCTTGCTCACAGGGCAGTAAGATTTCAGATTTGTGCATGTTCTTGTCTGCTTTCCATTTGAACAAACATTCCATTCAGAGCACTCCCATTTTGGCGTGCAGCTTCCTCCGCTGCCCCCCCCGCCAGAGGACTGCGCAGATGTTTCAGCAGCAGCTGCAGGGCATTCGCCGCAGTCAGTTGAACAGGAACTGCATGATTCAGCGCCATTGCAGGCAGAATCCCCGCAGAACGCTTCCTGCTCAATAACAGCTGAATGCCTCAAGTCAGAAACTTTGTATTTTTTCATCACAGCATCAAACTCGCAGGCATATCCTGCAAAAGAGCCAGGGCATTTTACAAAAATCTCATTTGTTGCGCTGCATGCCGCAGTAATATCCATAGCATTCGCATTCTCCTCATCTTTTATGCATATGCCTGCCCCGCTGCCAATCCTGTCAACCCATACTGTTTTTGTTTCATTCTGCGCGGCAATATCAATGCCGTTGACAGCAATAAATCCCAGAGTTGCATTCTCATCCTGCTTTTGTATTGTCAAATCCGCAAGATTAAGCTCTCCTGCAGAAAAATTAAAATTGAACTCAAGCAGTTCAGAGCCGTTTTCCTTTATTGAAACAGGAAGCAAGTCCCTGAGCGGCTGAGTCAGGTCAGCAGAGCTTGAAAGAGTCATGCTCAAATTTTCTATGCTTGTGCTGATGTCAGAAATATCCCCTATAAGATTATTATTGTAATAAGAGCATGCAAAATAATATGTTCTGTTATCAGCCCTTCCAAGCAGTTCAGAGCTTAAGTGAGTTTTGCCAAAGCATCCTTCAGAATCATTGTACCATTCAACAATTTTATCTCCAGACAAGCATGATGTATTCACAGCAACCCAGTTCGGCGTGCAGTAATCGCAAGCCATTGTCTCATTTTCTGGCACTTTATCCTCTTCCAGCCCTGTTTTCTCATAGCATCTTTTTGCATCCCTGTAATAAACAGTGAAGCTGTCGTTAACATCGCAGGAAGTGGCATATTGGGTTATATTCTGCCTGCAAAAATCACAATCTGCTGTTTCATTTTCAGGCATTCCAGCCAAGTCAGACATCAGCCCTGTTTTCTCATAGCATTTTCTTGAGTCAGCATAATAAACAGTTCTTGTCTCATTTTCAGTGCACGACTCATTTTTTGGCTTCCAGTTCGGCGTGCAGTAATCGCATGAAAAAGTGATATTCTCAGGCTTTTCAAGAAGATAGGAATCTTTTCCTGTTTTCTCATAGCATTCTTTTCTGTCCCTGTAATAACCTGTTATGGCATCATTTTCCATGCAGCTTGTGTTGTGCTGTTTCCAATCAGGAGAACATGACTTGACATTTATCTTCTTTTGTTCAGTTAAGAGCACTATTTCGTTGTATTCAAGAGATATAATCAGATTATACTTGCCTGCCTCTTCAACTTGCAGATTGAAGTCAGACAAATTTAATGAAATTGTCGCCCCGCCTGCAATCCCATAGCCCTCACCCTGCCCTGTTATATCAACATCATTAACAGAAAAATTTCCCTGTTTCTTCTCAATGCCTGCCCCTGATGATATCATCAATTGCTCCAATGTAAAACTGTTCTCATTACCCGCTACCCCTGCCTTCAGAACAGACTGCGCAGGCAGGAATTCCCCCTCCTCAATATCCAAATCAATTATTCCGCTTATAACCTGCAAGGCATAGTACTGCCCTGAAATCTTGGAAACAACAACATGCCCTGTTGTCTCTGTTTTGAAATACATTAAAAAAAGAAGCAGAACCAGCACTCCCCCAACCAGAACCAGCAGTTCATATGCCATGGCATTTCTTCCTGCAGACAGCTTTTGTGGCATTGGATTATCTATAATTAAAAGTTTAAATAAGTTGCCTAAGGGAATAACAAGTGAAACATTCTTTCCTGTGAATATAAATATTTTTAAAGTTGAAGCCACTCTGGAATTGCATCAAAAGAGGAAAATGCAGCCAAGGGTGTTATTTATTCTTGCAGTCGCGGCAGCGATAATCTCAGTTTTTTATTTCCTGCCATTCAGAAATCCTTTTGCCACACTTGGAACAGGCATTGATAACATCACTTCTGCGCCTTATGACAGGATAAATGAGAGCAGCATCAGAATAAGCAGCAGCCAGATTATCCTCAGCATAGAAAACGCAATAATAGGGAGATTCGCAAACACAAGCAGCATGGTGCCTGTGATAAACGAAAATTCAACAGGCATAGAGATTGCTCCAAGCCATCCAGAACAAGTCCATAAAGGAGACATAATCACATTTGAGCAGGGCAGCGTTCTTGTTGTTCATAGAGTGATTGAAACAGGAGAGGACAGCAGGGGATGGTACGCCATAACAAAAGGCGACAATTCAGCCTCACCAGACGGAAAAATCCGATTTGAGCAAATCAGCTCAATTCTTATAGGAATTTTATATTAAAAATCTAAAACAGCATCCCAATCAGCCAAGCGAGAATGCATGCCGGGCTTAAAAAAAGCATTGCAGGATAAAACTTGCCTTTCTTCGCAACAGCAAACAAAAGAAGCAGAGCGAGGGTTGCGGCAAGGGGCACAATTATTGCATGCAATAACCCGCTTGTTCTCAATATAACCCCTGCGAATATTAAAGGAAAGGTTATGTCCCCTCCCCCAAGAATCGCAAGATTTACTTTTATCTTGAGTTTTTTGAACTTTTGCATCTTTTCTTTCTGGGGCAGGGACTTCATTCTTTCTATTATTATCCTGTCTTTTTTCGCAACATAAGGCACAAAAAATCCAGTGAAAACCTTGAGCTGATTCATCTGGAATTTTGCAAGCTTCTGCATGAACCCTGAATGCCATACAGCATAAACATCATATACCGCTATAAGGGCAAGAAGCGCTGCTGCTGCCCACACATTGAGTATCGGCACAAAGATAACAGCAATTCCCGGATAAATTAGGAGCTCAGTTGCATTGTGGATTATTATGTTTCTCTGGAATATCTTGTAAAATGCAAGAGGAAAAGCAAGGACAAAAGCGAGCATCTGCGTTCCTGAAAGGAAACTCAGCTTCATGAAGCCAGCATTAAATGCTATGGCTATGGAAATAACAACAACAGAGAAAAGCCAGACTCTCAGTAATAAATCAGCTCTTTTCTTCATAAGGAAGAACATGATAATCACCGCCAGAATTATGCTTACCCCTATTGACTGCAATGCCTCCCATGGCTGCATTTCAGGCGGCTGCATTCCATAAGGAATTTCTGTCTGGACAGTTACATTCTGGACAGTTCCATTGACAAATACCTTCTCAATTCTTGGGGAATATGCGTTTATAACAGCAAGCCCGAGAAGCTGCGTAAAAAGAAACATTGCAAGCAGCAATGCTGTTATCTTGAGGTTATGCTTCATTGGTTTTTTCTCACTTCTTTCTACTAGATTGGATAAAAACCTTTATAAAGTTTTTCGGCTTTTCGAAGAGGTAAAACAAGAGCAAAAATGCAGAAGGAAAAGAAGTTTATTGTAACGCCGTGGAAAATTGAGGGGAACATAGAGGAAGAGGACTATGCAAAGCTCATAGAGGAATTCGGCACAGAGCGCCTTACAGACGATATTCTCGCAAGAATAAAAAAGCATACAGGAGAGCTGCATTACTTGCTGAGAAGAAAGATTTTTTTCTCGCACAGGGATATGTCCTGGCTTCTTTCTGAATATGAAAAAGGTAACAAGTTTTTCATGTACACGGGCAGGGGGCCTTCAGGGAATGTCCATCTCGGGCATCTGATGCCGTGGATGCTGGCAAAATGGCTTCAGGACAAGTTCAAGGCAAAGCTGTATTTCCAGATGACTGATGACGAGAAGTTCCTCACAAGCCAGAAACTGACGCTTGAAGAGACAAAAAAGTTCGCGTATGAGAATGCACTTGATGTCATTGCCCTTGGCTTCAAGCCAGAGCTTACAAAAATAATCATTGACACAGAGAACATAAAAAAGCTCTATCCCCTTGCCTTGAAAATTGCAAAGAAGATTACATTCTCAACAGTCAAGGCAGTGTTTGGGTTTAACAATTCGACAAATGTCGGCATGAGTTTTTTTACAAGCATGCAGTCAGCTCCGTGCTTTCTTGAGAACAAGCCGTGCCTTATACCATTAGGAATAGACCAGGACCCTCATTTCAGGATAACAAGGGACATTGCTCCAAAGCTTGGCTTCAGCAAGCCAGCGCTGCTGCACTGCAAGTTTGCCCCTGGATTGGGCGAATCAGGAAAAATGTCAGCATCACAGCCAGAAACAGCAATATTCACAACTGATACAGAAAAAGAAGTTATAGAAAAAGTCAGAAGGGCTTTTACAGGAGGCAGGGAGACAATAGAAAAGCAGAAGAAACTTGGCGGAATGCCTGAGAAATGCACTATTTACCACTATATGCTATATTTCTTTGAGCAGGATGACAAGAAAATGCAGGAAAAATTCCATGCATGCAAAACAGGGCAGACATCCTGCGGGGAGTGCAAAATGAAGCTTGCCGAGTCAATAAACAAGTTTTTAAAATCTCATCAGAAAAAAAGAGAAGAGGCAAGAAAGCAGATTTCCAAGTTTATCATGAAAGAATAACCAGAGTTTTCTTAATTGGGATTTTTGAGGATTAGTTACCACTGTTTAGGACTACATAACCAAAAGATTTATAAATGAATGTCACTGCTAAATAATAACAAATTTAGGAGCAAAATGCACACAATAGGATTTAACGGAAAAAAGCTGCTTGAGGCAGTATGCTTTGAAGGCGTCAAGGATGCTATTATCTCAGCGCCCGTCCCTGTGGGAAAATACAGCGTTGAAAACCTAATCAATTCAGAAATTATTCTTAGCAGGATTTCAGACAGCATAAAGGACAGCGGGGATTCTGTATTCCCCATGCCAGGATACCAGCTTTCAAGAGCCATAGTTGGCGAGAAAAATGCAATCTATATAACAATTCTTGACGGACACAACGACAAAGATATGCTTATGCTTGAAGCAAAAGGCAAGCCATATTCCATAGCAAGATTCAACAAGGAAATAAAGGAATATGACCAATGTGTCAACTGCGGTTCACTTACCCCTTACAAAAAAAGCACCCATGTAGATGAGAGGGAAAATTATGTCGAGGGAGCAGGGCAGATTTGCAAGACATGCGGCACTGAAATTTATGGTAAAGAACAAGGAGAAACAAAAAATGAATGAGCAGGATATAAAAAATAATCTTGAAAAAATATGCACAGAATGCACAAAACTGCAGGAAGAGAGCTCATGGCTCCTGCCTGTATTGGAAGAGGATTCAAAAAAGAAAGCAGAGCTTGAAAAAAAGCAGCTGGAGCTCAAGAAAGAATACATAAAATTGCAGACATACGGTTTTGTTGGCAATGACAAAATTGACAGCATTCATTTCTGCTATACAGAATGCGACAAAAACATATCAAAGGAGAAATAAAATGATAAAGAATAATAACGGGGTAATTGACACAAGAGATATTCTGGTTATAGGTTTAATCCTGATGAACGGGATTTACTGGTATTCTAAGGTTAACAATGGCACTCCCCTGCACCCTGGGAACAAAAATTTAAAATATGCTAATCCTCAAAATTTGGAATTCAAGGTTAAAGATTTGGATTCTAACAGACAGGAAGAAACAATCTTATTTGACAAGGAAAAGAAAGAAAATTACCTGCTTTTAAGGGATGAGAAAGGAAATCTTCAACTTAAAGAATATGATTTGAAAATAGAGTATAAGAATAGCGGAGAAATAAAATGATACTAAAACCAGAACTTCTAAAGAAAATAAGAAGCAGCTTCGGCTTGAACATTTATGAGGCAAAGGTATGGCTTGCACTGCTTGCAAAAGGAGTCAGTTCAGCAGGCGAGATTGCAGAAATGTCAGGAGTTCCAAGAAGCAGGACATATGATGTTCTCGAAAGCCTGGAAAAGCAGGGCTTTGCAATAGAGAAAATCGGAAAGCCAGTCAAGTATATTGCTGTGAAGCCCGATACAGTCCTTGAAAAACTCAAGAGAAACACAATGACCGAGGCAGAGGAAAGGGCAAAGACACTTTCAAACCTAAAGGGCACTTCTGAATATGATGAGCTTGAGGTTCTGCACAAGCAGGGCATTACTCCTGTGAAGTCAACAGATTTGTCAGGAGCATTAAAAGGCAGGAGCAATATATACTCCCAGCTTGCTGAGATGCTTGAAAATGCAAAAGAAGAAATCATTCTCGTAACAACAGATAAGTCCCTGCAGGATGAAATGAAAGTGCTTAAGCCGATATGCACAAAACTTGCAAAGCACGGCATAAAGATAAAGATAGCGGCAAATGCTGATGCAGAGAAAACAAAGCAGCTTTCAAAGGAATTGGGCACAGAAGTCAGGAACATGAGCCTGAATGCAAGGTTCTGCATAATTGACGGGAAGTCAATAATGTTCATGCTTACAGACAAGGCAGATGAGAAGGAAGAGGACTTGGGCATATGGATAAACTCGGAGTTTTTTGCTGCTGCATTGAAATCGTTGTTTGACATGGCATGGCAGAAGCCATAATTGGGGGAGAAAAATAAAATGAGCACAAATACCGAAACATCCTATATGAACGTAGCAAGAAGCGAAGCACGGGAATTGTTCGATATCTGGATGAAAAATCCGGAATTGCTAAACCGCAATCTTGACAAGGCAAGGATAGTAATCGATAATTACAGGAAATTTGAAAAACAGCCCGGTTATGAGCCAGAGCTTCCGTCACTGCTTGAATCATTCATATTCAATGAAAATTAAACTTGAAAATGAACCAATTAAAAAGAAGCTACAGGCAGCTTGAAGGCATGATTAAACAGGCAGACAAGAAACTTAAAGAGAATAGGCCTAATCTGCCTGGAGAAACACTCGCTGTTATAAACGGAACTCTTAATTCAGTTATGGAATATGCAAATATTGGCAATATCCCCCTTGCATTGGGGCTTATGAGCAATCTTTATGACTATTTTGGGAAATATCTAAAATGAATAAGGATAATATGAAAGAAATGCTCAAGGCATCCACAAACAAGCGATATCTCGAGGATATAATCAATCAGGCTTCTTTAAAAGTCAGAAAGGCAGAGATTGAGCAGGACAAAAAAGAGGTTTTTATTGAATCTATTCCTGCAATCAGGCATTACGGCTATGCACATGATGCCACTGATGAAGTTCTCGAGTTTCTTGAGGGAATATGCTCAGGGGCATACAATCTGTCAGGGACTCATTGGATTCATGATGCATCAATTCTGATGGAGCATTATGAACATCTTGATGCTGAAGACGGCGAGGCATCTGAACGCAGAAAGAAACTGCAGAATATCGAAAGGAAGTACACTCCACATTCAGCGCATTCCCAATCAGAAGTTTCTCATTTTAGAGAAGGAATGAAAGGCAGTTATTGAATTTCTTCTTAAAAATTCTCAGGAAAGGTTTTTAAAATCCTTCTTCTTTTTCTGTCGCATGAGCCAGCACGAAAGCATAGTAAGCAGCTTAAGCCCTATAGAAAGGAAGATTCTGCCTTTTCTTGAATGCAAAAGCGCAGAAGAGCTTGCGGAAAAATCCAAAACAGACATGACAACTGTTTTAAGGGCATTGGAATTTCTGAGCAACAAGAAAATTGTTGAGATTTCTTATCATAACAAGAAGAATGTAATTCTCGGCTCAAACGGAATAATCTATCTGAAAGAGGGGCTTCCTGAGAGAAAATTGCTTAATGTCTTTTCTGAAACAGTATCATTCACGCTTGACGATGCGAGAAAAAAATCAGGCTTGAGCGAAAATGAGTTCAAGGCAGCCTTGGGCGCATTAAAGAAAAAAGCACTGCTAAATGTTGAGAATAGAAGAATGCTGCTGCAGGGCACAAAAGAAAATGTTTCAAGAAGAATGCCTGAAGAGGTTTTTCTCGGGCAGATGCCATTGGAAGCGGATTCCATGACAGCAGAGCAGAAGTATTGCTATGAACAGCTGAAAAACAGGAAGGATATTGCAAGAATAGAGGAACAGAGGGCAGTTTCATTCAAGATTACAGAAGCAGGCAGGAAAATAATCAGTGAGCCGCTGGGCAGCGCATTTGTCGAGCAGCTGACTCCCGAAATGCTCAGAAAAGGCACATGGAAGGGCAAGAAATTCAGGAAATATGATATTGTAAGCAGAGTCCCAAGGATATACGGAGGCAGAAGGCAGCCATATTACTCTTTCCTCAATAATGTAAGAGACAAGCTTGTGGCAATGGGATTTGAGGAGATGCACGGCAGCTTGGTTGAAAATGAGTTCTGGAATTATGATGCGCTTTTCCAGCCGCAGTTTCATCCGGCGAGGGAATGGAGCAGCACATATTATGTAAAAAACAAGCTCAAGCCAGAGCAGATAGACAAAAAAATTATTTCAGCAGTGAAGGCACAGCACGAGTCATCATGGAGATATGAGTGGAAGATTGAAAATGCGCTTAAATCCATATTAAGGCCGCAGGGAACTGTGCTTTCAGCAAGGCAGCTTCCAGAGGCAAAAATTCCCGGAAAGTATTTTGCAATAGCAAGATGCTACCGCCCAGATGTTGTTGATGCGAGCCATCTGCCTGAATTCAACCAGGTTGAAGGGATAATAGTGCAGGAAAATCTCACATTAAGAAATCTCTTTCATGTTCTTGAGCTTTTTGCAAAAGAGATTGCAAATGCAACTGAAATAAAATTTGTCCCGCATTATTTCCCGTTCACTGAGCCCTCTGTTGAGCTGCACGCAAAGCACGAGAAGCTCGGCTGGATTGAGCTGGGCGGGGCAGGCATTTTAAGAAGGGAAGTTGTAAAGTCCCTGACAGGAAAAGATATTACAGTTCTTGCCTGGGGGCTTGGCATTGACAGGCTGGCAATGTTCAACTTAAACATAAATGACATAAGGCAGCTTTTCAGCCAGGATATTGACTGGTTAAGGGGGATAAAATGATAACTGAAATAATAAACAAAATTGAAAGTAAATTCTATGGAAAAAGAACCCATAATCTTGAGATAAGCATGCAGAATATACCTCTGCCAAAAGACAAGAGAAGTATACAAGCCCTTAGGAAATACATAGGCAGCTTCGTTGTGACTGAGAAAGGATACCTTATCAAAGGGCATGACAATGAATTCTCTGATAAGCACGCAGTCCTATTCAGCAGTGAGTTAATCCCCCCCAGAATCCACTATAAAGAAAATCTGCATAGCATGGAAGAGATGGATACTATAGTAAAAAATTTTCTTGGAATGAGGCTTCTGCAGATGAGTTCAGCATATGAGGAACAAACTGAAAAAAGGAGTTGCCAAGCCCAAGCATCATTTGCATAAAATGCCAACAATAGAAATTTCAAAAAAAGATTTGTGCAGCATCACAGGAAAAAATCTTAGCAGCAGCCAGCTTGAAGAAGTGCTTCAGTATGCAAAAGCGACAGTCGAGTCTGTTCAGGGAGATGTGCTGAAAATTGAGGCAGGTGACGCAAACAGGCCTGACTTGTGGAGCGCAGAGGGAATTTCAAGGGAGATAAAAGGGCATCTTGGCATTGAAACAGGAATGCCTAGATACAAGGCAGAGCAGTCGGAATTTATCCTGAAAAATAATGGAGTCAGGGCAAGGCCTGTTATTGCCTGCGCTGTTGTAAAAAATTTAAAATTAAATGACGAGGCAATAAAGCAGATTGTGCAGCTTCAGGAAAAATTATGCGAGAATTTCGGCTTGAAAAGAAAAGAAGCTGCCTTGGGGGTTTATGATTTTGACAGGATTAAATGGCCCATCAGCTATTCTGAGCTTGGAAATGACGAGATAAAATTCGTGCCTCTTGGAATGAATGAGGCATTGTCCCCAAAAGAAATTCTTCAAAGGCATGAGAAAGGAATACAATACAGGCATTTGCTTGAATCAGGAAAGTATCCTATAATAATTGATTCAGCGAAGCAAGTCCTCAGCATGCCGCCTGTAATAAATTCAGATTACACAGGAAAAGTGTCAGAGAAAACAAAGAATGTGTTTATTGAGGTTACAGGAAACAGTTTCAGGTTTATCCTGCCTATATTGAATATAATGGCTGCTGCACTTGCAGAGCGCGGCGGGAAGATTTATTCAGTTAAAGTCACAGGCAAGAATCCAATAACAACGCCTAATCTTGAGCCTGTCAGGGCAAGGCTTGATGTGCAGTACTGCAACAGAATTCTTGGCACTGCGTTTAATGAAAAAGAAATCTGCAAACTGCTTGAAAAAGCAAGGTTCAGCGCAAAACAGTCAGGAAAATTCATAGAAGTTCTTTATCTTCCTTACAGGCAGGATATAATGGATGAACGCGATTTAATAGAGGATGTTGCTATTGCTTATGGATACCAGAACCTGAAGCCGGATGAGGCAAAAATATCAACAATAGGCAAGGCGCAGGGGCTTTCTTATGCAAAAAACAGGATTACAGAGATGCTTATCGGCTTGAACATGCAGGAAGCCGCGACATTTTCGCTTAGCAGCAAGGATACTCTATTCAGGAAAATGAATCTTCCTGAAACAGAGGTTGTTGAAGTAAGCAATCCTGTGTCTGTGACATACAGCTGCCTGAGGAATTCAGTTATGCCCGGCATTCTTGATTTTCTCAGCCAGAACATAAAAAAGGAGATGCCCCAGAAAATATTTGAAATAGGCGAATGCTACAGCGCAACAGAGCAGAAGACAATGAACAAGCTGTGCATTGCCATAACACATAAGGATGCGAATTTCACTGAAATCAAGCAAATTCTGGATTATATCGCCAAGACAATGAATATAGAGTGCAGCATTAATGAAGCTTCAAACTCGAGCTTCCTCGAAGGCAGAACAGGCATAATCAGGGCAGGCAAGAATGTTATCGGCATCCTCGGGGAAGTCAGCCCAAAAGTCCTTTCAGAATTTGGAATAGAAATGCCTGTTGCACTGCTTGAGATTGATTTGGATGTTTTCAATTAAGGCCCTCTTGGCTTTTCTTCTATCTCTTCTGCTTTTTTTACTATAATCTCCATATCAGAAAGATTGTCAGAATCAAATATTACAGCATACAAATTATACTTATCTGTTCCAGGATTAATGCATATTGTTCTGCCGATATCCTGCCTGTATTCTCCTGTCCGTTTATATGACTCATGAATATGCCCATGCAAGGTTAATAATGGCTGGTATTTTTCAATAAACTCCCTTATTGCAATTGAGCCAACATGCATCCAGCCTTCATGAAATCCCGCTATGTCATGCACTGTATTTGAGGGAGGAGAGTGCATTACCATTATCATCTGCCCTATTTTCTCTTTCCCAGCATCAGAAACAAAATCCTCCAAATCTTTTGCAATATTATCTTTTTGAGATAATAATAAATCTGCCTCAGTTATAGAATATTCATTCGACTTCTTGCAGCTTTTATACCCCAAAAAATTGCAATCTCTCTGCGGCTTTTCATCCCTGTCAAATTTTTCCCAGTCTTTTATCCCAAAAGGTGTCAGGGGCACATAAGGATAGCCTGCAATGAATACATCTTTTGAAATTTCATGCACCTTTGGTTTCTCATTTTTCTTGTCATACAGCAATTTCAAAATCCCTTTTTTCTCAGCATCCTCCAATAAATCAAGATTGTAGGAAAAATCGTCATTTCCCATCATGATATAAACATCTGGCTTATTTTTCTTCCTAAACTCATCAATTCGAGGAACAAGATATCTCTTCAGGAAATCCCTTTGGCTTGCTGCCATTATCTCAAAATATTCTTTTGTTGAAAGGGCATCCAGCGCAGCTTCTGTCCCGACTACGCAATTCGGCAGGACATCTCCCCCCATGATAACAGCATCAGCCCTTTCCTCAAACAGCTTTTCAAAGAGCCCTTTGTGCCCGTGCAAGTCAGTTGCGTATATTACTCTCATTTTTTAACAGCACATTTCATCTATAAACGAAGGTTTTTTTGGAGCATGTGAGATTTTTCTGTAGACATTTATTCCAGGAATTGTCTTCGCGGCAATTTGCGTGCTGCATACATAATCGAGTTTTCCCTTGTTTTTAACAAGCCAGCATGCAAATCCCCCATTGTTAAATCCATAGATAAGTGCTTCCCTGTAATGTTCTTTTTCATGTTCAATACTGGTTTGAACCTGTTTCTTATCAAAGCCGCATGATTCGAGAAAATATTTCAATTTTCCCAATGATTCAAAAGAATACCTGTCATTCGGGTTAAGCAGTTTCTCGTATCTCTCTTCTGTTATCTTTCTTTGCTCTTTCATGAATAAAAGAGATTTATCCTCATCAAAAACTCCTGAAAGAAGCCTTGCAAAAGTCAGATTTTCCATGGCTTTTATCTCTTTGTAGAACTCAACCAAATCAGAAAACCTAGTTTTTGGCTTTATTGCATTTCTTTTCATACCTATCAAAATACCCAAATACTTTTAAAGATTGTTGTAATTATAGAATTATGAAAAAAGATATCTTCGATAATAAGAAACTGCTCCTGCATAAACTGAACAAATTTGCTCTGGATAATAATATCAGTGATAATGTGGGGGGTCCTGTAAAGAATATTGAAGGCATCCTGAACGATGTTCATATGCAGATTAACAGAGCTCATAATAAAAAAAGGGAATGCATAATATACTTACACCAGAAAAAAGACGGCGGTTATTATCATGTAATTTATGGGAAGCTTTAATCACCCGAAATAGCTTCTTTCTTTCTTTTCAAATGAGGCATTCCATGCCTTGTCTATTGCCCTGCTTAACTCCTGTAAATCAGGATGCATTTTCTGCCATTTGCCTGAGGCATATTTTATGAACTCCACCTCTGCTTTCTCGCTGTATTTCATGTCAAGTGCAATTGCCTTTATCTCGAAATCGCAAACATTCCTGTAGATTTCATTGACAACCTTTTTGTCAGACGCATTAAGATGCTTTATTACTGAAAGCAGGAAGAACGGCGCGGCACTCGGATTTATCATCAGCTCAAGAAATCTTAGGAATGCAACTGCTTTTTCAGTTATCGCCTTTCTTATCTCCCTCAACAATAAATCTGTTTCATGCTCTGCTATCCTCTCTATCTCAAATTCCTCATTAAGCTGCTGGAATCCAGGCAGATTGTATTTCTTTCTGAATTTTTCATAGTCATTCTTCAGTTTTTCCAGAAGAGAATCAGATATCTTTGCCATTTCTCCTTAATACTCAAGAGATTTTTAAACCTTTACAATTCAATCTCTGTTAATTTATATTTCGCAAAAGATATTTTGAAATCTCATAAATCTATTTAAAAGGGGTAACTCTTAATTTCGAAATGGTAACAGAGACATTGGAAAAAAGGGTGGAGTCTTCCAATAATAACCACAGGAAAAACGGAAAAAAGAAGGTTCATCCCCACGATATCCTGACATCAAAGAAAAAGAGCAGGGATTTGAAATTTCTTTATCTTGCCGAGATGGGTTTCGGAACAAAAGTTTATGATTCAAGGGCAATGGACGGCTTGGTTTTCTGGATGCAGAAGAACGGCTACAAAGACAAAATCAATTCAGTCATAATCCAGGGGGGATTAGTCCCACATATACCTTTTTTCTATTCCCGAGGAAACGCACAGGACATGAGATTTTTGGGCAAGGACCCGAACAAGGAAGACGACAAGGGTTTTCTTGTTGACAAGACAAAGCTTTCAGGGGACAATCAGGAGTTCTACAAGGATTACATATCCAAAAAAATAAACCTTACAAGTGAGGCGACTGATTTTGCAAAGCGCGAGATTGACAAGCTTGCAACAGTCGCAGGAAATGCATCACTTCACTATCAGTATGGCGAGGAGGATTACAAGAACATTGAGAACCAGAAGGAAGTAAAAATAAATGAGTATGTTCAGACAGAAGAAAATGAAAAGAGGCTTAATGAATATCTTGAAAAATTCAAAGAAACTTCTTCTGTGCTTGAAACACAGCGGGACAGATTAATAAGGAAAAAGGAAAGCAGCAAGAAATTAAAGCAGGTTGAAAAAGAAATAGCAGGGATGACTGGCAAAATACGGGACATAGAGCAAAAAATAAACGCGATTCAAAGGGAAAAAGAGGCATCACAGTTCTTTAACATAACCAAAAGAAAGGAGATGACTGCAGAGCAGGAGGAAATTGCATTTCATCTCTCGAAAAAAGAGTACCAGTCAGCATCCCTTGATGTCATATTCAGCAGTTTTGACAAGTTCCAGACTCATTCAACAAGCGAAAAGTTTGTCAATTTTTCCTACAGGGGAAAAGACAGGACAATAAAAGATATTTATTCTTTTGGAAAAGAGCAGGAGCAAATCAAGGCGACTGACTTGACATTCCTCCTTGTTCACAATCCCAACTCAATAAGGTCTGACAATGTTTCTGCTGATTCAATCAAGAAATTAAGATTGGAATCAAATTTCCTGAACAGGCTCTCGGATGAGCTCAAAATGCCTGTGCCTGATGTTATCCTCACTGCCCACGGCACAGGGGGCTTAAGATGCTTTGTCGAGGGAAAATACAGCGAAAAAACAAATGGCGAGCGCTTAACGCCTGAGCCAAATTATCTTTTCAAGCTTCCAACTTTCCAGTCAACTGAGCTTTTGCAGGTATGCAAAAGCAAGGGCATCAAGAACTGGCACACCAAGAGATTCAGCGAAAAGAATTATGCTTCTGGCGCAATGATACAGACTTTTTCAGACACTGAAGCTCCAATAATAGAATATCTGGAGATGCCTGACTTGATAAGATTCGGGGAAATAAAGAAGGAGATTGACAAAAAAAGAAAATTGCTGAAAAAAGCAAAAGAAAACAGGAGAGAGCATATAAAAGAGGAAATAAGAAATCTTGAGAGCCTTGTGAAAATCAACCCTGACAAGAGATTGAGCATTGAAGGAGATTTTGAACTGGGAGTGGATAATCATCCAGGAAGACCAAGCAACTATGAATTCATTGATGCTGCCCAGAAATACCAGAGAAAAAAAGGACTGCCTGATGTTCTTTTGCTGAGCGAGCATCTTCATGACGACATGGATTCTTATTACATAATGGCAAAACATAATCTTGCTCTTGTTCCAAAAGAAATTGAAGAAAAAATGGAAGAAATAAAAAATGACAAAAGCTTGACTCCTAAAAATAGGATAAATCTGCTTGAGAGATTGGTTCTGGAGAAATTCATTTATACTTCGCCTATCCAGCCGACTGACAAAATTATCAGGGAATGGAAATTAAGAGTGCTGCCTTATGTGCTTGAGTGCTTGGATAACGGGGGCAGAACAGTGATAGTAAGCGGCAATCATTATAACAATCAGCGGAATGGCAGGGAAGAAGCAATCCTTTTAGGCAGCCTGATACCTGAACAATACAATCGGGACAACCAAGTGGAAATTGTTTCCTCGCCTGGAGACGAATTTGGCTCAGGTGCATTTGAACTTGATGGGCATACTATTTACACTTCGCATAAGATGTGGGCAGGGCATGATGAGATGGAAAGAGCCATGACACAGGTGCTCAGGATGAACAAGAAAGCTGATGCAGTAATCTATTTCCATAAGCATCACGGGGGAATTGGTTTTGCTGACGGTACTTCCTACACTGAAGGTTTTGGAATGCAGCCATGGAACAATTATGTTGATAGGTGCGGAAAAACTCCAGGGCTCAGAGGAGTCATAAATTATTATCCTGATTTCGAGAAAGGATACCATAAATGGGAGATTATTGTGGACCCAATTCTTGAGAAACTGATGCCCAAGAGGCTTGCAGTTCTTGAAAAGTCCCACAAGGAGTGATTTTTGAGTTAAAATGGCGCTTGATGACATAATTCAGCTAATGGAAAACAGTGCAGAGAAGTGGATGAGTGTCAACCAGTCAAGGGCTGTCACAGGAACTCCAAAAATAGGAAAAAATTCAGTGCACCAAATTGATTTTTATCCCCGGCAAATCGCTTTCTGCCTTAAAAAAGAGGAAGAGATAGAACTTGTCGCAGACAAGGGCGGACTGACTACAGCGCCTGACGCATGCCTCATTAAAGATAACATTCTGAGAGTTGAAACAAGAGTGGGGGATTTGATAGATGAGCAGGGAAATGGAGTAGGATATTCCTGCTATAATCAGGATGCGCCTATAAGGGGCAGCTCTGCCATGAAGAGGAAGATAGACGAAATAACAGAGAATGCCCTCAAAACCGCGTTGCAAAATTACTGGAAATACCACGCAGAATACACTGAATTCAGGAATGACAAGTTCAAGAAGCTTTCAAAAGAAGAATCAGTGGATTATCGTGAAAAGGAGAAGCACATCAATGTGAATGCAGAGGAAGTTGGGGGAATTTTAGAGAGGATAACAAGCAGATTATGCAATATGAAAGGGATTAGGGACTGCTGGGCAAAAGCGTCAGTGCAGAGAGTAAACAGAGACCTTGTCAGTTTTGAGAGAACAGCAGAGAACGGCATAAACAAGAGAATTGTTTCAACATCTGATGTAGGGGCTTATTTCAGGGTTTCAGTTACATTAGAGGACAAGGAGGGCAGGGAAGTGGAATACTCCCAAAACAGGGCAGGACTCATTCCAGAGAATATCCTCAACAAGAATAAAATTTTCTCTGATTTGAGCAATCTCGAACGCAAAATAAAAGAAAGAGTTGATTGTGAAGTCCAGCCCTCAGGGGTTTATCCTGTTATAATGGACGGCACTGCCCTGGGTGTATTATTCCATGAAGGTGCTGTTGCGCATCTGCTGTCAGCCAAATGCATTGATGAGGATTACGCAACAACTTTTGAAGGCAAGATAGGCGAGAAAATAATGCCTGCTTTCCTGTCTCTTTATAATGACCCTACAAAAGAGGGAGAATGGGGTTCATACAATTATGATGAAGAAGGTGTCAGAAGCCAGCGCATACCTATAATAGAAAATGGAATCCTGAAAAATTACCTTCATGACAGGACAACCGCGGGAAGAAGAGGCATAAAATCAAACGGCTGTTCAAGGGCAAGCAACGACTGCAGAGGGCTTGATTATTATGACATTGATACAAACAATTATTTTACAGAACCAAGAATCAGCATTCTTGAAGTAAAATCATCTGTAAACCATAAATTTGAGGATTTAGTAAACAGGATGATTTCAGTATGCAGGCAGAAAGGGCTTGATTATGGGCTGCTTGTTGAAGGCGGCGGCGGAGAAGTTTTAACAGGCACAGGTGAATTTAAACTGGCTCCTGATATTATATCCAGGATATACACCAATGGGAAGATAGTTCCTGTTTCGAGCGCGTATCTTTTGGGAAACCCTTATGTGATGCTGAACCAGCTGGAGATGGTTGGGGGGAAATATGCAAGGGGATTTGGGTATTGCGGCTCTGATTCAGGATTTGTGCACACCCAGGAAATTTCGCCGTATGGGTTCCTGACAAATGTAGAAGTCAGGAAACTTGGCAATGATTCTCCAAGAAGACTGAAGCCGGAAAGAAAAGGCAGGAAATAAAAATGAAGCAGGTTAAACTCGAAGAATTGACAATAATCCAGAAGCTTTTGCTTGAAAAAGCGGAAACAGCAATGGAAACAGCATACAATCCCTATTCTAAGTTCTATGTTGGCGCTGCGATACTCACGCAAGATGGAGAGGTTATCACCGGCTCAAATGTTGAGAATGCTGCATACGGCTCAACAATCTGCGCAGAAAGAGCCGCACTGCTTAAAGCTAATTCCATGAACAAGAGAATGTATGACAGCATCGCTATAATTGCGAGAGGGGCAAACTTTGACACAAAGGAAGTTACAGCCCCGTGCGGAAGCTGCAGGCAGATGATTTATGAGTCATCGCAGATTTCAGGAAAAAATATAGAAGTTATCATATCAACAACAAAGAAAGACAAGATTATCATGTCAAGTATAGAGGAACTTCTGCCATTGGCATTCGGACCAGTGGACTTGGGGATAAATATAAAAAAATACCAAAAATAATTATTTCCCAGAATACTTGTCAAACATCCTGACTTTATCAACAAATTTCTTTTGTTCGCTGTTGTAAACCTGGGCATGGCTGATAATCTCCTCTAAAATAGAATCTTCATTCTTGTCAAATTCTATCTCTTTTACGAGCTTCAAAAAAGAAAGTTTATTTTTATCTTTAAGGTAATCTTCAACCTGCATTATTTGCCCGCTGTCCTGGGAAAACCAGTAGCATGGATTCTTTCCATCAGGCATATCGTTGTATCTCCTGATTATTATTCCCCTGCCTGGAACATAAAACCAGTCCCTTTTGTCTCCGACTGTGTGATGGGCTGGCTTCCCGTCAATGCTTCCCAAGATAAGATGATAGAGCTTCATTTTGATTGATTATCATTAACTCCCTATTTAAAAAATTTGCTAAATCTCATTTTAAATTGAAAAGCCTCAGGAGAGGATTGAACTCTCGACCCCGACATTACCAATGTCGTGCTCTACCAACTGAGCTACTGAGGCATGACTGGAGAAAAAATTCCAAATTTAAAAACCTATTTACAGGCTCACATTAAGCGCTGTTATCTTCTGAAAATCAGAAATATTCACTGATTCAGGAAGCCATTTCATGTTGTATGCCATGACAGCCAAGTCCTTTACATTTCCCGCAACCTGCCATACCCACTTTCCGTATATCTTCGCAAAAACCAATCCGCTGCCAAGATTCTTGAAATTTGTCTGCTGGACATTCGCAACTGCCAGCGCACCAAGAACAAGAACAATCATAATAATCATGACAATCCTCATAGGATAAAAAGCAGCATGCTATTTATATCTTTTTCGTTTTTATGTGAGAAAGCAAGATTTTTATATTGTCATTTTTTAAGCATACCATAGCCCCGTAGTATAGCGGTCCAGTATGCGAGGCTCTGGAAGCAGATTCATAAAATGCTTAAGAAACCTTGCGACCACGGTTCGAATCCGTGCGGGGCTATATGCTCCCGTAGTATAGCGGCCAAGTATGCGGGCCTCTCGTCTACATAAAAAGTAAAGAGAACGCCTGCGACACGGGTTCGAGTCCCGTCGGGAGCATTTTTTCCTTTCTGCAAAAAATATTTAAGCTTCTATCCTCTCCTCTTGCCTGTAAAAAAGAGGCAAAATGGCTGGGAAAACTGAAGAGAAAAGCACCAAGTCCAATACAAGGATAAACATAAATTCCATGCTGGTTGGCGTTGCAGCAACAGTTCTTTTTATAATAGCATCAATAAATCCCCAGATTCTCAAAAATGAATTCTGGCTGACAATGCAGCTGGTTCTTATAACCCCTTTGCTTATAACATCCTCTCTTGCTTACTCCAAGCTCGGATACAAGAAAGAGGGGAAAAAGTGGAATACCTTTGCATGGGTATGCTTTGTTGTCGGTTTTGCCTTTATGATTAATGCAACAGCAATATTAATGAGTTCTCTTGGCATGCTGCTTATTGGTGTACTGTTAATATTTGTCAATCTGCTGCTTACAATGATATATGCAGTGTTTGACCATAAGTATGGGGATGGAAGCATACTGGAAGAGACAGCAAAATATTCCCTTTTCTTTATAGTTCAGATTATCTTTGGTATGGGAGTAATCTTTAACTGGATTTAGATTTTGATTCAGTCTTGACAGGTTTCCAGAATCTCAAATTTTCAAGGGAAATAAAAATAGGCATTATCTCCCGTGCCATCGCAAGTTCTTTATTTGTACCATTTGAAGGATTAATAAAATAAAAAAAATCGCTCTTATCCTGCAATAAGTCCTTCTCAAGCGCCATGCATGCTTTCTCTCCAAAGCCTTCATCCTCCCAGAATTCAAATAATTTATGTGGCACTAATGGAATATATCCCATCTTTGCAACTTCCCTTGCTATTTTTTCTGCATTCTTTATATTCCTAATTTTTTCTTTCCTTGTGCCTGAATAAGGGCCTGCAACATAAACTGCAAGTTTTTTTATGCACAGAGAATAAACGCCGTTCTTCTCAATATTCTCAGCATAACCAGGAAATCCAACTGACAGTTCAATGGCTTCTTTTAATGTTTTTGCATTGGGCCATACGTTCTCTATGCCTTCATTTATAAGCAGATTCTCTATGCTGTCATAATGCCTGCAGTAGCGGACAGACGCTTTCAGCACTTCATGATTTGTGTCTTCAAAATGCAGCCAGTCATTCTCCCTGAATTCAGAATATCTTTTTTCGTTGTCTAAAGGATCCTGCACCCTTACATCAACAATCCTCCTGCCTATAGCCCTCATCTCAGCAAGATGTTCAGGATAAATCTTCTTTAGAAAATATTCTTTTCTTTCAGCCATTTTATCTTCTGACTTCAAGTTTAATTCCCGTTCTTGGGACAGCCTTGTAATTTAAGCCGTATTCTTTCCAAATCAAGCCCTGCATAATCTCCTCTGATTTTGAAAATCTATCGTCAAGCTGTTTCTGGTAATCTGCAGGATTTACCCCTTTTCTGGCTAATCTTTCCTTTTCAGGGCCGTATAACTTTAAAGGGAGTATCCATGTCTTGAGATAGAATCCTTCTCCAAACTTTCCCGCCCCTTTTTCCATAAACTGCTTAACAGAAGAAGGATTTGGGTTGTATATGAAAGGATAGGCATCAACTCCTGCTTTCAGGAGCTTTTCGAAGGCATACCACCTTTCCTCCTCTAAAAAGGAGTATTGTTCGGGCATACCAGCCGCCTCAAGAAAACTTTCCAAGTCAGTTCCTTTAAAAGAACAGAGCAGCCCGAAATTTTCATGTTCAGCCACTTTTTCAAGTAAATCTTTCTCAATTTCCCCTTTCTCCTCAATAGAATCAATAAAATGTCCTGTTGTCAGATTTGTATCGCCCTGCACATATACATCCTTCCCAAGCCCTCTTTTTTTAACTTCTCTGAGCAGTTCAAGCCACTGCTCAACTACAAGTGTCGGCTCGCCGCCAGAAGGTCTCAAATTGTAAAGTTTCTGTTCTTTTCTTTTTTCTTCAAATACATCAACTATCTCGGGAATGCTGAAAAATCTTGAATTGTTGTCCTGAACGCCATTCTTGTTCTTGTCATCAACATAGCACCAGGGGCAGTGTATATTGCACGCCTTGAGCTGGTAAATGAATGTGTTCTGCAAGTCAGCCAAAGGTACATTTTTCAGTTTGACAAAAGCCCAGTAAGGCATGTCAAACTCCCTTGTCATTGCGTCAAAAACCTCGACATTATTGTGAAAATCAACAGCATGCAATCCTCTTTTCTGCATCTCTTTCTCATCAAACGCCTTTATGTTTATCTTGACTCTGAAGAAATCATTTACTACTGGAGTTCTTGCTTCTATATCCTTCTGCTGCTCTGTGCCTGAAAAATTAGCAAGAAGAATCTCCAATACCCCCTTATTCTTCCTTGCAACATTATTTCTCAATTTTAGCAGGTTATCAATATATTCCATGGACTCACCCTATCTTTTATTGTAACTTCAGAGTTTCAACACTTTAAAAATATTTATGTATTAAGAAATAACAATACCCTATCTGAATGCAATCGAGGCATATCCCACAGCATTGCTGTAATCATTGGAAATATCCGCAGATGTGCAATAGTTAATCAATTCTGCCTTATTGCTTCCAAGCAGCCTGCAGGTTTCAATTGCAGCTGCAATGCATGAAGCCCCGCATATTGTCTTGCCAGAGCAGTAATCAAGGAACTTTTTTGTTTTAAACCTGCAAACAAGTTCAATTGCCCTGCTGTCCATTGTATACAGATTCTTTTTTATGCTTGAAACAAAAGGTAGGAAGCCGTAAGCAACTCCGTAATGAGTCATGTCCCCTGAAGCAATAATACAGATTTTTCTCTTTAATTTTTTCGCAGCAGCAATAATTCCCTTTGCAAATCCAGTACAATCATCATAATTCTGAGAAGAGCATATAACAGGCACAATCCTGAATCCGCTGCCAAAAACAGACTGCAGGAAAGGCAATTGCACTTCAATGCTGTGCTCCTGCGCATGCGCTGCCATATCCCCTATTGTCAATCCAGCCATTCCCGAAGAAATAATCTCATTGCAGAACTCAGTGTCATTCCTCGCAATTCCCAGCGGGGTTTCAAAGTCCTCTCTGCTCACTGCAAAATTTGATTCAGCATATCCTGTATGGTTTGTTCCAAGAATCACAAAAGTGCAGGTTTTATCAAGTTCAGAAATCTCATTGTAGGCAAGGGCAGCGCACTGCCCCGAATATGCAAATCCTGCGTGAGGAGCAACAATACCATATGCCCTGCCTGATTTCACAGAACTCTTTTTTGGAAATGCCTTTCTTAAAAATCCGGATAATTCCCCCTTGTCAGCAGGATAGAAAGTCCCTGCTGCAATTGCTTTCCTTGTCATTTTGAAATCTTGAACTCAGAAATATCCATTGCTTTTATTTCACTGCCCTTCCTGATTAAATCAGCAGCAGCCTTTATATCCCTGACTTTCCTTTTTATCCTTGCATATGCAACGCCCTTCTTGATAGAGATATTCTTATACTTCTTCCTGAAAGCAAGAAGGTTATCAATTCTGTTTATTGGCGGGCCCTGTGCAATCATCTCTTTTCCAGGGCTCTTGTAAATAATATGCATCCTCGCCTCTTTCCCTGCAAAATCAATTTCTTTTCTTATAACCTCAAAGCCATGCCTTTGCATGACAAAAAGCACAAAATCAAGGAACTTCCTGAGTTTTGCAGGTGCAACATCCTTGCTCTTGCCTGTTGCAGCATACAGAATGCTTAATTCAGCCTTGCTCTTTTTCGCTGATTTCTTAAGCATTGCAATATCAATCTCCTTCTTTTCAAACATCCCTGCATTTGCTTTTCCCGCAAGTTTCACGCATGCTTCTATAAATCTCTCAAGAGTCTCAATGGAAACAGATGCTGTTGCATTCCTCACAGAGTAAGTGGGGTCGACAAGTATAATTGGCGATGCAAGCTTTGCCTCATTGATATTTATAAGAACATCATTTTTGTTTTTGTAGTGCTTTGCTGAATCTATGACAATCTTTTCTTTTTTGTCAAGCATATCCTTCCATTTCAATGCTGCCTTGGCAAGTTTCATCAAGCTGCCAAAATGAAGCACAAGAAGCTCAACTGCATAGCCTGAAAATCCCTGTATATATGATTCAGCGCCGTAGCATCTCTGCGCATAGCAAAATGCCTTTGCCAGGCGGATTTCATCAGCGAGCTTCTTGTTTATCTTCTTTGAAACATAAGAGACATGAAAAGATGACAAGTCAGTAACATTTACAGCTTCCTGCGGCTTCTTCACATGAAGAACAGGCACTATTTCAAATATAATTGAACCTGCTGCTTTTACATGAAAGTAATCCCTTGAGCCGTGTATTCTCCTTGATTTTAGATTTTGTGATTTAAGCGCTTTCTCAAGGATATCGCTTAGCATGCTGTCCTTTGCTGAATAATCCTTGAAAGCAAATCTCACAAAGATATCTATGTCATAAACATCTTTCCTTATCAGAGTATTCTTTGCAAGGCTGCCTCCGATGAACACATCAGCATTTATTTTTGATTTCTTCAAACCTTTCTCAATCTTTGCCTTTAATTCTGCAGTCAATGCATTCATTCTGATAATTTCACTGTCATTAGGCTTTATCCTGCCCAGCACAGAATTCAATATGCTATTCATTAAAGGAAAAATCCAGAATGATATTTAACCTTTTCCCTTTTTTGCTGATTTGCCCTTAGCTCTGCTTTTTTCAAGCTCTGAGAGGAATGTTGAAGCCAAATCGATTATATATTTCCCTTCCTCAATCTTAAAAACAAGCGGCTTTTTTCTGAAGAGATTTACCAGGTCAATTTCAAACTTGCCTGGCTTGTTTATCCTTATTGACTCAAAATCAAGTATAATCGGCTTGAGTTCTGTTTCATCCACTCCTAAAATCTCCCTGACATCCTCTTCTATCTCTTTCTTGTCCTCTGTTGTCAGGGATGAGGTTTCCTCCTTCAGCACATTCAGGTCAGAGGCATTTACAAAAAAGAAAAAATGGCTTCCGCATGGGCATCCCTGCAGCAGCTCTTTTGATGCAGTGGGATATATCTTTCCGCAGTGCACGCATTGGTGTGGCATTTTTTTAATTTTCTTAAATCTTTTATTTAATTGTCAATTCGCATATTTTCTTATTAATCTTTGCATATCCATTCCAAGTGATTCTGCAGTCAAAAATTTACCCCTTGCTGTCAATACATCTCTTGATTTTCTATATATTTCTGGGGAATGTGTCGTTGGAACTCCCCCCTTATTTTGGATGTATTGCTCTATTTCACCTAAATCCATATTATCCATTTGTTCAAAGGTTAGTCCTATATGCCTTTCAAAAATTCTCTTTGTTTCAGGCAGAATACTTGAAGTTATCTCTTTCATTTCTTAATCTCCCTTCCCAGAATTAAAAAACTAAACTTAATAAATCTTGCTGGCAGGCAGCACTATTTCCCCCTGAGAAGCAGCTGCATTTTGCTTGGGTCTTTCTTTATATCCCTAACAATTGACGCAGGACCTATTATTGTCATTGCATCCTGCTCGCCAATCAATGCCTTTGCAACCTGCCTTTTCATCCTTGCTGTAAGAGGCATGTCTTCAACCTTTGGAGACAAAACAGCAAGCTCAATTCCCTTGAATCCCTTTACGTTGCCTACAAGAGCCATTGTATCCTCAATAAGCCTCGCTTCTTCCTCTGGCTTGAGTTTCCCCTGCAATATCACAATCTTGTTCTGCAGGACTATCTTCAGCAGTTTCTTTATTCTTTCAACTGTCTTGATTCCATCTATCTCACTGTAAGGAATAAACTGCAAGGTCAATGACGAAAATGTTTTTGCCATTTTTACATTCTTAACCGCAGGGGTTTATATCCTCCTTTAGTAATATGCCGCATGTTTTCTGTCGCAACAAGTGCTGAAACTCCTTTTTTTTCCGGGAGTTCAGCCCTTTCTCTTTTTTGCAAGCCTGAATAAGCTTTCATAAAATTCCTCCATATTTTTCCCGAATTTTGCTGAAAGGCCTACAAGTTCATACTGTGGAAATGCAGACTCTATTCTTTTCATATCTGCCTTGTTCAAGTCAATCTTGTTCGCAACTATAAGCACTGGAATTTTCCTTGCTGCAAGATTGCCGATTATTGTGATGTTAACTTGGGAATAAGGGTTGATTGTTGCATCAAGGACTATAACAACGCAATCCATGTCATCAAGCCATTTTATTGATTCTATAACTCCCTGCGTCGCCTCTTTCGCCCTTTTCTTGGCATCATTCTTTTTCATGCCAAATTTTAAGAAATCCTCATAATCTATTTTTGTTGCTATTCCCGGAGTATCAATAAGCTTGAATGTGAGCTCCTTGCCCTTGAATTTTAAATCAACCTTTTCTTTTATCTGGACTTCCCTTGTTTCATGGGGTATTTTTGATACGCTTCCAAGCTCTTCTCCTGTCCAGTCCTTGCATATCCTGTTTGCGAGTGTTGTCTTGCCGCCATTTGGCGGACCGTACAAGCCCAGCTTCACATGCTTTTTCTGCTTGAACAAAGTTAGAAATATCCTCTTGAAAAAATCAGGGATAATTAGAATAGGCATTTTATAAAAAATTTATATTCACCAGTTTTATTTAAGTCCGTAGGGCTGGACTTTATTAAACCTTTCGGTGCTTGAGCAGGTTTTTTACCATGTCAAGCCATTTAATTTTCACTTCAGGCATCCCAACCTTTTCGCCTTTTATTTTCCTGAAGATATAGTATATCTGCTCAAGATTCCATCCTGCCTGTTTGAGCTTACCCTTTACATCATTCTCGCTCTCGCCTCTTCTCAGTGAGTTGCTTGCAAACGACACCATATTGCTTAAATCATGCTGCTCCTTGAACAGATACTTCTCGTATTTTGTTTTGTACCATTTTTGCAGGAAAATATATGCTGCAGCCATTGCAGCTAGGGCAAAAATAAGCAGGATTAAAGCGAGTCCTATTGGCTTGCAGTCATCTCTGCATGTCTTCCAGTTTTCCCCGAGATTTTTTTCGCATACCCTGTTGCTGTTGCACACAATATTCTCCTCAATTTCGAGATTTGCCAGATAAGGGGACATAAACATCTCAAGGCTGCTTATATCAACGCGCCCTGTAACAGCAAATGAAATTATATAATCAGAGCTCAGGCTGTCAAGCACAAATCCTATATTCCCTGCAACATCTCTCTGATTGTAATCTGATGCAAATGTCGCGCTTTCATAAGGCGCAAGAATAACAAGATAGCTCTCTTCCAACTGGGTCAATGGCTTTATTCTAAGTGTAATAATTGTTGCAAGCTCTGCCCTATTCTCATTCTCATCAATGGATTCCATCACTCTTGAAGTCGCTGTCATGGCAACATTCTTGTGCTGCCATGCCCATATTGCGTTTCTTGTCTCAGATGCTCTTGAGGAGTCATACACGCCGCCATTAAGCCCTTCAATAAGCTCCGGCTTTATTGAATCAACATCAACAGTAATTGGAATCTCTGTAACAAATTCAGAGTCATAAATTGACTGGGGTATTATGAACTTGCTGACTTTGGGCATAAGCTCTATATATTCCGACGGGGTTGTTGCGAATCTGAACTGGTTTTCATAATCACTGAGCAAAGTGCTTATTTCTGCTGTGCCAAGCTGCTTTTCAATAAGCCCCTTGTACCATCCTGCCTTGTCAATCTCATTTTTAAGCTCGTTGAATATTATCCTCTTGCCAGAGAGAGTCATATTAATTATCTCCTGCGGTGAGCCCACAGTTATTTTTGAACTTCTGCTTCCCTTCAATCCCTGTGAATCAACTGCTGTTACAGTAACCTTAAATTCCCCTACATTTTTATATTCATGAGTTACAGAGCTCCCTGCTGTTGCAGTGCCGCCATCCCCAAATATCCATTCATAGCTTACAATTGTGTTGTTCTTTGGGGAATATGCCTCAGCAAAAAAATCAACAGCAGCCCCTGCTTCTGCATTAAGCGCTACAAGATTCTTTATTACAGGAACTCTTTCTATTGAAATTTCCTCTTCTCCTATCTTTACTCCGCCTATTGAAAAGGAGAATGTCTGGAGCCCATATCCCTCAGCAGACAAATTTGCAGCAGACAAATCAAGGGATGTCATGTTCATGTCAATCATAGAACTTTTTCTTTCAAGCCCGAAAAAGCTCTGTTCTGTTGTGCATAATCCCTGGGCGCAGTAGCTTAGTCTCATATCTTTTAAGTTTGCTGCGTTTGATGAGATTATCCTTATAGGAATTATGCATCCGTCAAGGCAATTGCTTGAATGCCTTTTATTGAGATAATCCTGAAGATATTCCCCTATGCCTACAGAAGAAAACTTGCTGAATTCCTGCTCATTGAATGTTACTGTCCTGTTTAATGGAATTGTTGCAGTTCCCTGCACAAGAAGCGCGAAATCAGCGCTTTCGTTCCTTGATCTTCCAGGAAGGTCGCTGTATCCGCATATAGGGGAGGATTTCTCTGCCTTTATTGTGTATGCGCCGTCAATAGAATTATCCTGGATGCATACATAATAATCCTGATTGTTGCCGTAAACCTTCAAGTCCACCATGCAGTTTGTTTCAGTGTAAGAAGTCACATTCGGCTCAGGAAGGTCGCATTCTGTGCTTTCTCCTATTTTTTTGTCATATATGAAAGCAGACAAATCCCCTCCGCCAGTATTCTTTTTTACAAGCGCTGAAATTTTAAATCTCGCTGAAATAGGCAAGTAAATTTTTTGGCAGTAGGGGGTTGTTGTAATGTCAAGCTCAAGATTTGCTGAAGTATCGTCATAGCAGCTGCTTGGCTGCAGGCTTCCGCACAAATCAGAGGGCTCCATATCAACCCAGTCAATTGAGTTATCTGCAAGCAAGTCCAGCTTCAGGGGGACAACGCCGCATACTGGTTCTCCTCCATTGCCTGTTATGCTGAATTCCAATGCATTCTGCTTTATTTCAATGTCCTTCCCTACTGCTATGCTTCCAATTAGTGTGTCGCCTGCCTGCAGGGATTTTTGCTTTGTGCTGATTCCAACAGTCTCATAATAGTCATTGCAGTCTTCAGGAGTGCATAAATAATCCTTGTCTTTTTCAAGATTATTATTTTTCAGGAAATCCAGCAAAGAAGTATTTTTTCCCAAAGCTGTTACAGCGCTGTCAGCAGGCTCGCTTGAAAGCGTAATGTTAACTTTCCCTTCAATTGCCTCCCCTATTCCATACATGCTTCTTGTCAGAATCATTCCGCTGCCTGAAACCTCTGCAATTGCATAGGATACAGCCATTATTGCTGCAAGAGCAGTTATCAAAACCAAAAATGCTGATTTGCTTGACATATAATTCCTCTTTTGCCAAATCAACAAGCATAAAACAATTTATAAACTTTTTCCAGAAAAAGCGTTATTTTTTGATGTTCCTTCTTGTTGCAGCAGAGAGATAGTAGAGCGCAATTGCCGCTACAGCAAGGACAAAATTGAAAATTCCGAAAAATGGCAGCCTTGAGATTGAAACTCCGCATTTTATTCCCTTGTATCCTTCACTGCATTGCTGTCTTGCTGTCTCGTTTCCAGCAAGTTCCGAAGGCAGTATTAATGCAGTCCAGTTCATGCTTTGGGTTCCTGCAACACAGTCGCTTAATGTGAATGATTTCATGCAGGTTATGAATGTGACATTCCCGGGAATAATCCTCACAACAGAATAGCCAAATTTGCAGTTTCCAGACGGGCTTCCTGCAGGTTCCCATCCGCACTTGCAGCTTGATGCATTCACGAGATAGCTTCCGAATGTCCTTCCGCAGATGTCGGTGCCAAGCCCTCTTCCAACTGACCTTCCTAATCCGAGCACATCAGTATTGCACGCAGCCTCACTTTTATAATCAGAGCAGGATGACATTCCTGCCGGCTCTGCGCATGATGAGTTCAGCCATATGCACCCATACTGTTCACATTCAGCAGAAATATTGTAACTTGCGCAGTTGCTTGATCTCTCTGAGCAGGCAGCTCCAATAGCAGGGCAATAAAATCCTCTCGGGCAGCAGTCGTCTGACGTCAGCGCCTGCTTGTCAGCGCCCTCGCAGTGCTCTTCCATTGTATCATAATATGTTGTTTCGTTGGCGCAGAAGTAATGCTTGCTTATAGAAGAACAGCTGCCGAACGGAACAAACTCAGAAGTGCCGTCAAGCGGAACCTGGCAGCCATTTATGGAAAATGATGTTTCTGTTAACGAGCCAGGTCCTGAGTCATCAACGCTTAATTTTACAAGATGCTCCCCTGCTGTTGAGAACAGTTTTGTGAAATATGCCCCTGAAATGCCAGTGCCTGAATAAGGCGAACTGCCGTCGTCAAATTCCCATTTGAATATCAGCTGGTTGAAAGGAGTTCTGTCATCCCTGCTCATTGTTGCATTGAATGTTATAAGCATACCTGAAAATTTCTCCCCGTAACTTGGAGATGATATCATCGCCAGAGGGGGATCATCAGATGATGAATTTATAAGAATGCCTATTCTGACTTCTGCTGTCTTTCCCCTTGAGTTCTGGACTGTCAGTATTGCAAATTTAGGACCGCCTGCAGAGTAAGCATGCGTTGTGTTTGCGAGCATGCTTGTGTATCCGTCTCCAAAATCCCACTTTACACTGGTTATCAGGTCATCTGGATCATAGCTTCCTGAGACAAAGTTTATGTTATCCCCAAGATTGAAAATTCCCCCGTCTGCTGGCTGTGATATCACAGCAACAGGCAGCTTGTCGCTTTCAACAAGCGAGACAGCAAGAAGCCCTGATTCAAGATAAATCAGGGGAGTTGAACTTACAAATGCCTTGAATTTATTTCCGTCGTTTGAGCCGTCGGCACAGGCTTTTACTTTCCAGAGAATAGATGCCTTGCCCTGATTTGAATAAGCTCTTGATACTTCCTCATAGCATTTTACTATTCCCTCTTCCCATAGTGTGAAGTTAATCAGCATCCCTTCTGCGCCTGATGTTTCTGCAACAAGCATTACATAATCATTTAGCTCTGTGGAGTTTATCCTTGTTCCTGAAAGGTCAGTCCAGTACACTGATGTCACAGCCGGGCATGATGAAACACAGTTGCTGTTCAGGGAATACAAGCTCGGGGAGCTGCAGCATGCCTGTGTTCCGTCGCAGCTCTTGCCGTTTGTTGAGCCTGCATAATATTCGCTTGCATCATCTCCGCAGCAAACTCCGTTGAATACATATGCATCTGACTTGCAGCATGTGTCAATCTTGTCAATATTTTTCTGATTTGTTGCGCCAATAAAGTATTCGCTTGCATCATCTCCGCAGCACTGTCCTGTTGTCCCTGAAATAAATCTTATGCCCCATCTGCTGCTTCCTGCCTTGCATGAGCAGTCAGCAGAGTCAGCATCCCAGTTCACATTATAGGTGTATATAGGCCCCTTCAATGTTGTGCCTGCTTCGCATGTTGATTCAGCGTAGCAGAAAACATCCCCTTCTTGTGCGCATTGCGCCCCATTTGCAGCAGCGCAGGCTGCAGAGTTTCCGCTTACAGCGCCTGAATCACAAGCATAGCTTCCTGAGCCGCCTGCATATTTACAGTAACTTCTTGTTGACACTGCAAATGCTGATGAAGAAAGTATTATTGAAACAAATGCAAACAGAATTGCAATGCAAAGAAAGTTTTTCCCTGCTGCGTTTAAACCCATAGTTGATATTGCCTGCCTCTTTTTATTTAATTCCCAATGAAAGAGAATTATTTAAACCTTTTCCGTGTTAATCTCCCCTCTTTATAGCTACTTTCTTTAAAAATAGGAATATTTATAAAGAAAATTCCCAAATTAAACTGGAAGCAAGCAAAACATTTGGAATTTTTTCAAAACAAAAGAAATGTTTATAAACTTGCTGTCACTCGAGAATTAAGAATAAAGAGGAAAAATGCCAAAAAAAGAAAAACAAGAGGTTGCGAGAACTACAATACTTGTTCTGCTTGTTCTGACAATACTGCTATCTGTAATAAGCACATGGTATGTTTTGGATATGATAACATCTGTAAAGCAGCAATATTCATCTGATACTCCTGTAAGTTATGCACAAATAAAAGTGGGAATAGGAAATCCTGCAGAAGAAACACTTGAAGGCATCCCAGCAGGATAATCTCTAAGATATATTAAAAGCAAAGAATAAAATAGGAATATTTATTTAATCAAGCATCATAGATTCAGTAAAGAGGAATTAAAAAGAAAAAATGGCTGAAATTTCAAACAAAACCCTTGCAGTTTTTCTCGCTGCCGCAATTGTGATTTCTCTTGGCGGAGCTTTGCTTACTGTCCTGCAGGTTTCAAATCTTGCCAACATGATTCCTGCACTGCAGGGAATAACTGGCTTCGGCACAACAGGCAGGGTTAATGTTACTGTCGCTGTTGTCGCGCAGCTTAATGTCGCTCCTGCAAATGTTGAATTCGGAGTTGGCTATGTTGCAGCAGGATACACAATAGCAGAATTAAACAGCAGCCAGGCAGTTCCTGCAAACTGGACATCGCAGTCAGACTGGAGCGCAAAAGATATAGGCATTGCAAACACAGGAACAGTTGATATTAATGTAAACTTCACATCAGATTCAACAGGAACAACAATGCTTGGAGGCACAGGGTCTTATGCGCAGTATGATGCTTATAATAATGAAACAAGCTCTTGTTCAGCAGCAGCTTCAGGGGTTTGCGGAGGCGCTCTTGCAAACTTGACAGCAATAGAAAGCACAGCTGCTCCTGGCTATGAGGTATGCAAGAACTTGTCATACGTTTCAGGAAAGCGCTCATTAAACATAAGCGTTGTTCTTGGAGTTCCCCAAGATTCAGCATCAGGAAACAAGACAGCATTATGGACATTCACTGCAACAAGAAGGAATGCTGCCTGCTCTTGAGTTCAATGCTATTTTTTGGGATATTATTATAAAGAAACCGAAAGGTATTTATTTGCCTTTATGCTGAAGCAAAAAAAGAGGAAAATGAAAAATAAATTTTTTTTTGTTCTTTTGCTGCTTGCAGCACTCTTCCAAATATCTTCTGTATCAGCAGTTGGGATAGGGGATTATGGCGGGCAGCTTAATTATATTATTGATTTCAAGCCCGGCTTGAAGGAATCTTTCTCATATTTCCTTGTTGCGAACACGCCAAGCACAATGGATTACGAGATAACTGTTGATGGAACACTCTCGCAATATTTTAAATTGAGCAATGAATTGTTCAAGGATGTCCAGCCGGGAATGACAAAAACTTTTTCTGCAGTATTGCAGCTTCCTGAGCAAAAGCCAGAGCCAGGACTGCATGATAATTTTCTCTGTGTGACAGAATTGCAGTCAGGCGCAGGCGGAGGAGTCACAATAAGGACAAAAGCCTGCTCAATTGTCAGCATTAGGGTTCTCAGCCCGGACATTTATGCAAAGATAGATGACTTTCAAGTCCCGAATATTGATTCAGGGGATATTATAACGCTGACTGTTGCAGTAAGAAGCTGGACAGAGAAAGATATCTCAAACGTCAGTGCTGTAATTGATTTGTTTGGGCCTACTGACTCAGGATTCAACAGAAAAATCACAACGCTTAAGACATCAGAGAAATCTCTTCCTTCAAACGACAGGATAACACTTTCAGCTGAACTGAACACAAAGGATTTTGAGTCAGGGGAATATTATGCAGTTGCAACAGTTTATTATGATGGAAATGAAATAAACACATCATCAAGATTTAGGGTGGGATTGCTTGCAGTGAAGGTTGTTAATTACACAAAAGAGCTTGTAAGGAACAAGATAAACAAGTTTAATGTCGATGTGCAGAGCAGGTGGAACAGTGCTATTGAAAATGTCTACGCTTCAATAATAATTGATGACGGGAAGAATGAAGTCATGAAATCCCCTGCAATTGCCCTTAAGCCGTGGGAAACAGCAACCCTTACCGCCTATTATGATGCTGCAGAGAAAAAAGCGCAGTATTACAACGGGGAAATCAGGCTGTACTTCTCAGGCAATAGCACATCACAGGAAATAAAAGTAAAAATGCTTGTCAATCCAGAGGAGATAAAAAGACTTGTGTTTTACACATCAGCAACTGCAATTTTTGTTGGGCTGATAATTATAATAGTATTCATCCTTTTAAAAAATTCAGAAATGAAAAATGCCAAAAAAAGAAAGAAAAGCGAATAAGCCAAAAAAAGAAGCGAGGAACAGCAGGATAAGGACAGCAGCCCTTTTTCTGATTATAATTGCATTCTCTGCTGTGGCTGCTGAAATATCCTATATGCTCTATAATATCCGCTATGTCAAAATCTTCACTGCCAAGCTGGAGGTTGGCGGCAATGTTGCATTTGCCCTTGGAGAAGAAAGCATTGATGTCATTAATTTTGGGGCGATTGTTCCAGAAGGCGGCGCCAACAGGTTTGTGACAGCGGGCAACCTTGATAGGTTTAACATGTCAGTGGGGATAAAAGCAATCGGCAGCATAAGCAGTTTTCTTTCTTATGACAATAATTTTATAATATCTCCCGGAGAAACAAGGCAGATAGATTTCAATGTTTATGTCCCTGCATCAGCTCCAATGGGAAAGTACAGCGGAAAGATATTTCTTGTGTTCAGGCGCGCCTGAATTCCTGTATAATTTTTTCGGGAAAACTATTTAAATATCCAGACAGAAGTAATATCATAAACCAGCTCCGGAAAAGGGGGAATCCTGATTTTAAAGATGAGGTTAGACAACAATAAAATAGCCCTGATTATCGTTATGTTCGCGCTGCTCTCGCTTGCAGGCAACCTTTTTGTGTGGATGAAAATTACCGGCAACTTAACAGTCGGGAAGGCAAGCCTTGGAAGAGTGGGAGTTTGCATTGACAGACCGCCAACTCTTGGATCAATAACAGACAAGACAGCAATTGCAGGAAGCAATTTCACACATCAGGTAATTGCAACTGATTCAGGAAATCCAATATACTATTATGGCAGGACAAGCCAGGCAGCAGGCAAGGCAAATCTTACAAGTTTCTTTATATCGAGGACAAGCGGGCTGATTAACTTTACTCCCCTGGAAAATGAGACAGGAACTTACACTGTATTGATATGGGCAACGCATGGGCTTTGTGGAAATATCTCAAACAGCTCAACAACATTCTCGCTTGAGATATTTCCCCCAAACAGGGTGCCTTACTGGATAAATTACACGAGAAACTTCAATCTGACAGAGGATATTCTTTTTACAGTAAACCTCAGCTCTTTTGTTGTTGAGCCGAACAATGAGAGCATAAACTTCACTCACAATTCAACTTCTGCGATATTCCCCTCATTTGATTTTAATATCTATGGGCTGATTAATTTCTCTGCGAATGACTCTGATGTGGGATTTCATTCCATGAATATCACAGTCAGAGATGAAAGGAATGCCGCCAACTCATCAGGGTTTAATTTTACTGTGCTGAATGTGAATGACGCTCCTTTGCTTGGAATAATTCCGGACATGCAGACATGCGAGGATGCCAATTTCCTTTATCAGGCAGCTGCAACTGACGAGGACTTGCTTATCCCTGTAAGGTACAGGACAGAATCCCTGCATTTTTATGACAACACAGCACTTTTTGTAATAAACGAGAACACAGGGCAGATAGATTTTACCCCAAATTCACTGCAGGCAAATGTCTACTCTATAAGAGTTTATGTCTCTGACGAGGAAGCCTCTGATTTCAAGGATTTTGCGCTGAACATAATAAGCACGAATGACGCCCCTGTAATGCAGCACATAGGAGCAAAGACAGTTTATATCAACAGCAGCCTTAATTACACTGCTTATGCCAGCGATGAGGAAGATGGGGACACTCCAGGCGCATTGAGGTTCAATTCAACATTCACAAGCGGCACAACATTCTTCACAATAAATGCTGCAACAGGAAACATAAATTTCTCTGCAAATGCGACAATAAACGGGACTTATGCTGTAAGGATATGCGTTACTGACTTGGGATTTACTGCTCCTGCAAACATCTCCTTCTGCAACCAGACTGCCGCCCCAAAAAATGCATGCGAAAATGTTTCTTTCACAATAACCCTTGAGAACCATGCCCCAAACATAACATCCTATTATCCTGAAAATAGAATTCAGTCCATAACAGAGGGCGAGAGCATAACTTTCAATGCAACTGCTGAAGATGAGGATGGCACAACACCTTCAATATTATGGTACAAAAATGATATTTTCATCCTCGCAAATTCAACATACACCTTCTCAACATCATCAGGCGCTGCAGGAGCATACAATGTGACAGCGCTTGCAACAGACGGGCTGCTGAATGATACTGTTGTCTGGAATGTGACTGTGAATTCCGCCCCTATAGTATCAACAGCAGTTTCAGGAGGAGGCGGAGGCGGCGGCGGAGGCTGTACAGAACAGTGGATATGCACTGACTGGAGCTTATGCCAGAATGCATCAACTCCTGACTCAATTGCAATTTTGGGAAATATCTATGAAACAGTCATCTCAAACTGCTCTTCCCTGTTATCAGGGGAATGCGGCTTTCAGACACGCTCGTGTTTTGACAAGGCAAACTGCAGGTCAACAAGCAAACAGCCAAAGGAAATGCAGGTTTGCGCATTCACGCTTCTTCCTGATTGTTATGACAGCATATTAAACTGCCACGATGGCATGTGTGAAGTCCTGCCTGACTGCGGAGGGCCGTGCAAGCCCTGCACTACATGTTCTGACGGAATACAGAATCAGGGGGAGGACTGGATTGACTGCGGAGGGCCGTGCAAGGCATGCGCCCTTGGTTACCCGAGAGCTCCGAAATGCGGGGATGAAAAATGCGAGCTCGCTGAAATTTTTTCATGCAGGCATGACTGCGGCTTGTTCCAATTTATACTTGCAATAACCCTGATACTCGCTGCGCTTGCTGTTGCAATAACAAGAAAGGAAATGCAGCTGCTGAAATCAAAAGAGGAGGAAAAGGACATAAAAAGGAAGAGAGCACTGCTGAACAGCTTCATTGAAAGAACCAAGAAGGCAATTTCAGAAAAAGACATAACACTTGCAAGGCATTATTACACCCAGACAAGAAGCCTGTATGACGCGCTGCCTCAGAGGGAAAAGAGAAAGTATTACAACAGAATAATGAAGCTGTATTCAGGCATAGGCAGGCTAAGGGAGTGAGTATTATACTAATAAGAATATAGCAATATTTATATACCTAAGGTATATTACCAATAATAAAGAGGATAAATGGGCAAGACAGAAATATTGGGTTATTTATGCGAGAGATGCAGGCATGCATGGCTGCCAAGACAGAACTCAGAGGGCGAGCCAAAGGTATGCCCGAAATGCAAGAGTCCTTACTGGGACAGGCCAAGAAAAAAATCAGCAAAAAAATCTTCAGTTTCAAAAAGAGGAAAATGAAAAACCAGATTCTAAAGTTTGCCAGAGGGAAACAGAGCGAGGCATTCATCGTGCCTCTTGCTGCTGCAGCAATATTCCTGCTTCTGCTTATGTCATCAGCAAATTCTGTGTTTGCCACAACCTCTGCAAACAAGTCAAAGGCAAATCTCACTATTTGGGACACAACTGACTCAACAACAATGTATACTTATCCCACATGCAGGGAGGAGCATCCGAATCTTGATTACCAGTGCCCGTCAAAGGGGATGTCATCATACAACATATATTTTTACGCCAATTTTACAAACAAGACTTCCGGGGAAATTATAGAATCAACCAGGGAAGATGGAAACTGCAGCATAAGATTTAATGAAAATCTTACAGGGGCATTTACTTCCTGGAATAACATGACATACTCAGCATCAACAGGGCAGTACCAGTACAACAGGAGTTTCAAATACAAGGGGAATATACCCTTTGAAATAAACTGCACAAATTTCACTTACGGCAGCGTGAATGCCTCTGAGAATACATTCATAAGCAATACTAATCCTTCAATATTTGCAAAAAATCCCGGCGGCAAGCTTCCAACAAGAAGCATAACAGAGGATACTGTTTTTTATTACAACTTCAGCGAAAACTGCACTGATGATGACCAGAATGACCTGCCCCTGCTTACTTTCAATTATCTGTCTGGCAACACAACACTGGCAAATTTTACATTTAACACTGCAACCGGCAATCTGACAGTGAATATTTCCACAAATAATGATGTTGGGGATGGCATAAAGAAGATAGCTTTTACATGCAGTGATGGCGGGGGAATAGAAGATAAAGCAGAAATGAACTTCACAGTCACTGCAGTAAACGATGCTCCTATATTCCTAAATCTTAACAGCACAATGAGTGCAACAGAAAACACATTCTTCAATTTCACTCTTCAGGCAAGTGATGAGGAAACCAATACGCCTTTTTATTTTAATGCGACTTTCATCAACTGCACGACGCTCAACTGGAGCACAAGAAACTCCGCGAAATGCAACCTGTTTAATCTTACCCAGTTTGGAAACAACCAAACAGCGAGAATAATAAACTTCACCCCCACAAACGACGATGTTGGTAATTACACAATTGAGTTCAATGTGACAGATGCAGGCACTCCGAACTCCTCAAGGATAAAGATTGTAATTTTTTCTGTTGCAAACACAAATGATATTCCAATGTTCACTTCTATATGCGGCAGGACTGCTCCCCCATATTCAGGCAATGCAACAGAGGACATAAACTTCGGATGCTGGGTGACAGCAAATGACACTGACGAGCCGTCAAACCTCACCTTTTTCACAAATCTCTCGTGGTTTACATTCAACAACTCGCTGCAAAGATTTACTGAAAATATAAGCGGCAATTCAAGCAGCCAGATAAACTTCACAGCCAATGATTCAGTAGTCGGCGTGTGGCACATAAACATAACCATTAATGACACTTATGGCGGCATGAATTCCACAGTTATACATTTTAATATTTCCAATGTGGATGATTCTGTTGTTCTTGCTGCGGCAAACAGCACTTTTGAGTCCTATATGCAGGCGGAATTCTATCTTGAGATGAATGCAAGCGATGATGACTTGAGAATTCCCATTCAGGGAAGGGTTTGTGACTATGGATGCTATAACGAGAGCCTGAACTTTTCAAGGGAGATAACAGGACTGACTGCAGGCGGAAACAATCCCGGAACAAACACAACGCTTTTCAGAATAATAAAGAATGCAACCTCTGGAAATACCACCTCAGCATATCTCAAGTTTACACCTTCCCAGTCAGATGCTGGAAATTACACAGTAAACATAACTGTCTGGGACAGGAACAATTATTCAATAAGTTCAAGGGTTTTCAACATATCAATATTTGCGAATACTGTGCCTTACTGGAATTCTCCTCTTGAAACAGAGTTCACGATGAATGAATTCACTCCTGCACAGACATTCACATTAAACCTTAATGCAAATGCAACTGATGATGACTCAGACGCAATAACTTTCAGCGACAACACAGGGCTTTTTGCTATTTCCAGCTCAGGGGCATTTACAATAACATCTGACAAGGCAAATGATTCCGGATTAGGCACATATTCCGCGATTATTACGCTTACAGATGCAAGAGGGGCAGTAAACTCAAGCAAAATGTTCACATTTAACATCAAAAATTCAAATGAAACTCCGAGATTATATCTTATAGCAAACCAGAGTGTTTCAGAAGATTCAGCGCTGTCAATGACAATGTATGCAAATGATGAGGACTTGAGCATGAATGTCTCGGCATCAGGATTTTATTCTGAGAATATCAACTGGAGCATAAACTCCACCACTCCCTGGTTTACTTCAGGCAAGTTGCATTTTGCAGTCACAGACAACAAGACAGCAGCAATATCATTCACTCCAAACAAGACAGATGTTGGGGTTCATACAGTCAACATAACTCTAAATGATTCCACAGGCAGGATGGACTCGCAGGAGTTTACTATCACTGTGGGTGGGGTAAATCACGCGCCTTATTTCACATATATCGGCTCGCCTATTAATGTGACGCTTAACTCATCAAATAATTACACATGCCTTGAGTGCATTGACATAAATGTGACCGATGTGGAGGATGGAAATGACAATACCTTTAATCTTAACCTGACATTTGTCTCTAACGAAACATGGTTCAAGGTTCAGAACGGGACAGGCAAGGTTAATTTCACAGTCGGCAGAAACAAGATTAGGGCAAATGGATGGTGGGTTAATCTTACTGTATATGACACAGGAATAAACAGCGCAAATAATGTCAGCAACTCAACGCTTTTCAGGATTGTTGTTTATGAATACAATGTCCCGCCAGCAATAGACAGGTTTGCGCCAACAATAGAACTGCAGTACAACATGGAGGAAAATTCAACAGCCCTGTTCCAGGCGATTGTCTCTGATGAGAATGCGCATCTTCCAAACAATGATATCCTGAATGTTACATGGAGAGTTGATGGCGCTATAAACAAGACAGAAACCGCAAGCAACAACAGTTCTCCGTGGTGGAGATATAATACAACCTTCTTATCAGAAACCACAAACACAACAGCCCATAATATCACTTTATGGGCTTATGACTCCGCGAACAATTTCAGCATTGTATCCTGGAATGTCTCAGTAAACCATACAAATTCCCCTCCAAAATTCACAGGGACTATAAGCAACATAACAATGAGCGACACAAGCTCTGTTACTGTGACATGCGATTTAAGCAGTGATTCAGGAATGTGCACCACAGGTGGCACAGCAGTATCTGCAGGGGGGTATTTTTCAGATGAGGATCATACTGATGCAAGATACAACCATTCAATAAATCTTTCAATTGGAGTGATGCAGTCCGATTGCATAACAAAGAAGAACAGCCCAGCAATAACAACAACATTAAACAGCAATACTGTTTCTGCTATATTCTACACAACAGCGACAATAGCTGAATGCTTCAATATCACCGCAGTTGATTTCCAGAATGCAACATACAATGTTACCTCAAACAAGTTTATTGTCAATCTTACTGTGAATTCCCCTGCGTCAGTGCCTGTTCCAACTTCTGGAGGAGGGGGCGGAGGCGGAGACACAAGAAAAACCCCTATTGCTCTCAAGATAGTCATGCCTGAGCCAATGACAATGTACGCAAAGGACAGGATTATAGTTCCTATCTCTGTGCTCAACAACGGCACAATAGATTTGTATGGAATAACACTGACTGTATCCTCGCTGCCTGACGGAATGAATGCCTCCCTGAGCAGGAGCAAGTTTGACAAGCTTGCAAGCAAGCAGAAGGAAACTTTTGAAATGACGCTTGTTACAAACACAAACACAACAGGCACCTATGAAGTTATACTCACTGGAACATCCAGGACTCCTTCTTACACTGACTCGGCAAGTTTCTTTGTAAATCTTGTTGAGCTGGGATACAAGGAAAAGATAAAAGCGCAGGAGAAAATTGTTTTCCTGCAGGAGCTTCTGCTTGGCAACCCTGAATGCCTTGAACTGCAGGAAGTCCTGAAGCAGGCAAAAAAGGAGCTTGACAGCGGAAATTATGCCAAGGCATTGCAGCTGTCAGAGGCAGCAGTGCAGGCGTGCAAATATGCCATAGCGTCAAAAGGAAAAACTGTTGAGATAAAAAAGAAGTTCAGAGTGCAGGATTTTGTCCTGCCTGCTTTTGAAGGGCTTTTTGTTTTCCTTCTGCTCTACTTAATTTACCATTACACACAGAGAAAAATGATAATGAAAAGGAGATAACTGCCCTGCGATATAGATAAAAACTTTTATAAACAAGAAGAGCCAAAACTCATCAAGCAGCATATAAAAACAAAAGGGGAAAAATGCAACAAGATAGCCTGAAAGACAAGATAAAGCACTGTTCTGAGATACTCTCAAGAATAAGAAAGGAGATAAGCCAGGCAGTTGTCGGGCAGGACAAAATTGTTGAAGGGCTGTTAAGGGCGCTGCTCGCTGACGGGCATGTGCTTATTGAGGGAGTTCCAGGCATAGCCAAGACGCTTCTTGTCAGGGCATTGGGGGAAGTTACCGGTTGCGAGTTCAAGAGAATCCAGTTCACAGTTGATTTGCTGCCTACAGATATACTTGGAATAACAACATATACAAGAGAGCAGGGCTTTACAATAGTAAAGGGTCCTATTTTTGCCAATTATATCCTCGCTGATGAAATAAACAGAAGCCCGCCAAAAACGCAGTCAGCTCTGCTTGAGGCGATGCAGGAAAAGCAGGTTACAATAGGGAAAGAAACATTTCCGCTGCCGCTTCCATTCTTTGTAATGGCAACGCAGAATCCCATAGAAACAGCAGGTGTTTATACGCTTCCTGAAGCGCAGGTTGACAGGTTTCTTTTCAAGCTTCTTATGGGTTATCCAAGCATTCAGGATGAGGAAAAAATAGTCCGGAACAACATGACCTTGAAAAAATTTGAGGAGTTCGAGCTGAAGGCAAAAACCTCTCCCAAGGAGATTGTTGAAATGCAGAGGGTTACAAAAAAAGTTTTTATGAGCAAGGCTATAGAGCAGTATATAGTGAAGATTGTCAATATGACAAGAAATCCCAAGGGGCTTAATCTCGGCAAGTATATTGAATGGGGCGCATCCCCCAGGGCTTCTATCGGATTATTTATTGCCGCCAAGGCAGAAGCGCTTATGCACAACAACAGCTTTGTCGTGCCGCAGCATGTGAAGAATGTTGCATATGATGTCCTCAGGCACAGGATACTGCTTAATTATGAGGGGCAGGCGGAAAACATAAAGACAGAGGACATAATAACAGAAATTCTCTCGAAAGTGCCTGTCCCATAGCCCGAGTTCAAAAATTTTTGGGAGCATAAAAGAAAAAATGAGAAGATACTTGAATGTTGATGTCACGCAGGCAGTAACCCAGTTTGAGCTTGCGATAAAAAAAATGGTTCTGACAAGGATAATAGGGCATTACCAGAGCATATTCAGGGGCAAGGGGCTTGAGTTTGACAGGTACACTTCCTACACTCCAATGGATGACGCAAGCAGGATTGACTGGAAAGCAAGCGCGAGGGCAAATGATATAATCATGCGCGAGTATGTCGAGGAAAGGGACTTGCAGATATTCTTTCTGATTGACGTGAGCAGCAGCATGGTTTTTGGCTCAACTTCAAAATTGAAAAATGAATACACTCTTGAAATGGCTGCATCTCTTGCAAATTATATATTAAAAGAAGGGGACAGGGTTGGGTTTGCGCTATTTAATGACAGGGTGATAACTGAAAAAAATCCTGTTGCAGGAAGCAAGCAGCTGCATGTTCTTGTGAATTCCCTTTCAAATCCTGAAATTTATTCAGGAAATTTTGACCTGGATGCAGCATTAAAATCCCTTATTGGAAGAATTCCTGACTCAGTCGCGCTTGTAATGATTTTTTCTGATTTTATAGGGCCGAGAAACTGGGCAAAAAGCCTGAGAGTGCTGAGCCAGAAGTTTGAGACAATCTGCGTTATGGTTTCCGATCCCAGAGACAGGACTCTGCCTTCATTATCGCAGCAGATAATTCTTGAGGACCCTTATTCAGGCAAGACAATGCTTGTTGACCCAGCATTAATCAAGGATTCATATGAAAAATATGCCAAGGCGCAGATTCAGCAGACAGAGGACATGTTCATGAGCGCACAGGCGGATTTTGTGCTTATCCCGACAGAAAAATCTTTTGTAGGGCCGTTGATTGAGTTTTTCAAGAAGAGGGCAAAAAAATGGAGATAGTGTTCAAAAATCCTGCATATCTCTGGTTTCTCTGGGCACTGCTGGTTATAATCCTGCTGCATTTTGTCACATTGAAGCATGTAAAAAGAAGGGCGTTGAAATTTGCAAACTTTGAGGCCATTGAGCGAGTTTCAGGCACAGAGATTTTTTCAAAGAACATTCTTCTGCTTTATCTTAGGCTTGTTATTGTGACTTGCATTATCCTCGCTGCAGCAGGCACTACAATTTTTTACACAGGAAAGTCAAGCACTTTTGATTATTCCCTTGCAATAGACGCTTCAAGCAGCATGCTTTCTGAGGATGTGTATCCAAACAGGCTTGAGGTTGCAAAAGATGCCGCAATAATTTTTATTGATTCATTGCAGGGCAGGGCAGAGATTGCGGTAATTTCATTTTCAGGCTCGTCATTTGTCGAGCAGGAGCTGACATCAGACATGATTAAAATCAAAAGCGCAATAAGCGCGATAAACATAAAGTATATCGGTGGGACAGACATACTTGACGCTGTTGTGACTTCTGTTGATGCGCTGCTCTCAGGCAAGAACCTCAAGACAATCATACTGCTGACAGACGGGCAGCTGAATATAGGGACAATTGACGACACAATAGAATATGCAAAGAAGAATTCAGTCACAATACACACAATAGGCTTAGGCACAGAGGAAGGCGGGCAGCTCCAGATGGGCGATTATAAGCTTTATTCAAAGCTTGACACTGATTCATTGAAATCGCTTGCATACAACACAGGCGGGACTTATCATGAGACAAAAAACAAGAATGAGCTTGTGCAGGCATACAGGGAGATTATGACTAATACAAGTGTGAGATTATCTTTCAATGCTTCTATAACTCTTATCTTCATTGCGCTTGCGCTTCTGCTTACTGAATGGTTTTTGGTTAACACAAGATACAGGACACTGCCTTAATTCCTGAAATGCAGAATGCAAAAATTCCTAGCTTAATCTTGCTAATTTATCCCTTATCTCCTGCTCTTCTTTTGCGATATGCATGAATTTCCTGCTCTTTGCGTCTGTTTCCTGAACTTGTTTTTTCTCAATAATCTTGTGTTCAGCAAGGGGCTTGTGTTCCTGCTTAATCTCATGCCTCACTTCTTTTTTCTCAGCAACAATCTTCTCTTTCTCGGCATGAACCTTTATTTCAGGCGCTTTTCTTATGATAGGTGCATTCTCGCTTTCTCTGCGAATTGGCTCGTGAATCCTGATGTGCTCCTGAGGAACAGTGTATTTTATCTCCCTGATTGTTGTCTTTGGCTCTGGTTTTATTTCCTGATGAACAAGATGCTGTTCCACAACACTTTCTGATATGCTCTTAATTCTCTCTCTTGCCTCTTTCTCAATCTTCTCAAGTTTCTTTAATTCTTCCCTGCTTGCAGCTCTTTCTTTCACGCTTTCAGCATGAGGCTTTTTAATCTCAGGAACTTTTATCATCCCTGTCTTTTCTTTTGCAATAACCTTCTCTGCTTTTTTATGAAGCTCTTCAAGCTCTCTCTTGAAAGATTCAACCTGTTTCCTGCTCTGCTGCCCGTAGAAAGAAGAAAACAGCATGCTATTGACTTGTTTGTAAAAATTTGTCAGTTTCTCGTATATTTCTTTCCTGTCTTTTGACGGCAGTTTGTAATAAGAGGAGAGTATGTTATGGTATATTTTCTTTGCTATCTCCATATCCTTTTTTAGCGCCTCTTCCTCCTGCCCCATAAGCTCAATGAGATGTTTTTTCTTGCTTTTCTCAGTCTGCATCTGCATAATCCTGCTGAAAAAATCAGGCTTGCCTTTTTCAAGAGCCCTGCTGACTTTCAGTTCTGTTTCCTCTTTTTTCAAATCCTCTTTGCGTACAATCTGCTCTATTCTTAATGAGAAATCATCAAGCTCCTGCCTTGTCACTTTCTTTCCGCTGTATCTCATCTCAGACATCTGCCTGCATATCTCAACAAGCTCTTTTTTCTTGTTTCTTTTCAGTAATTCCTTTTCAAGCTCGTCATATGTAAACTCATAATTCAAATTTAGGATTTCCTTGAAAAATCTGTTGGTTATGCCAGAAAGAAGATTGAATGCCTCGTCAACAGATTTTCCAGCAAGCTCTTTCCTGAATTTTTTGATGTCCCTCAAGTAGATATTCTCCTGCCTTGTCACTTTCTTCTGCTTTTTCGTGAATAAGCTTCTGCCTATTCCCCGCAAGCCGGAAGTGTCAATTTTCCTTCTCGCGATATTAACAAGCAGGACTATAAGAATAGCAGAGCATATGATAATTGAGATTATTGGAATAAGGATAATTGAAGGATAGCTTTTGCTGCCTATTGTAATCTCCCCTGCAGCAAGCCCGCCTCTTTGGAATAAAATCATAGCAGCAAAAAAGATGCTCAATCTTAATTTTCCCTTCATATTTATACTACTAGAAGTTAGTATAAAAAGTTTTTGCAGAAAGCAGGCAAAAGATTAAAAAATGCTGAACATATAGCTTAAATATGGAAAAAAGGGGTATTCTTCAGGCAGTATTTCTCACTGTCCTTGCTGTTGTGCTATTGCTTAATCTTATCTCTGCTGAAGATGACACTCTCACAATAAAGTTCCATTCAAGAGGGGATGGAAGCAATTTCTCTGTTGATTTGACAAAATATATGCCTCTTATGAAGGAGTATTATTACAGCGAGGTCAAAAACGTAACTGTGAAGATATCTCAGGGAGTTGCGACAGTTACTCCAATTCAGGGATGGATAGGGGATGAGATAATCACTTTCTATTCGAACAAGTCCCTGAAAGAGGAAAAAGAGCCGGATAACTTGAAAATAACAAACCTTGAGCCAGTTGTTGAGATGAGTTTCCCTGCCTTAAAGGCGTTTGTAGTCTCGCCAGGGCAGATTGAATTCAGCGTTATTGCATTTGACCCTGACAATGACATGCTTCAGGTTGAGTGGCTTGTAAATGGCAAGGTTGCAAAGCAGGAGCGTGCAGACGGCAAGATAACAAGCAGCTTTGTGTATAACAAAACCTCCGCGATTATAAGAGGGGAGCTTCTCAAAAACCAGAAATACACAGAGGCAATTGAGAAATATGTTATTAAGGTAGTCATCAATGATTCAAGGAATTCAAAAATTCTTGAATGGCATTTTAACATAGTAAACCAAAGCTGCATTGACTTGTGGCAGTGCGGGAACTGGACTGACTGCTTATCAGGAAAAAGGCACAGGGAATGCACTAAAATCAATCCAGAATGTGAATATGATACATACAGGCCGCCTACAGACTGGGTAGACCCTGTATGTATAGCAAAGGATGTGAAGTGCAAGCCAAACTGGACATGCATGGACTGGCAGGGCTGCAGGATGAATTATGATTCAGGCGTTATAATTTCTGGAATGATAATAGATGCTGTCAGGATGAAGCAAGAACGCCTTTGCTATGATGAGCAGTACTGCACAGGAGGGGTAGGCCTAGAATCAAGGGAATGCAATGGCACAGTGCCTATCATAACCAGGCGCGTTGACTGGTGCAACGCGAAATATGTGGAAATTTTCAATGAAGATACAGGACAGTTCATAAGCAGGATAAGCGAATATATGGTTGGCGAGACTCCGAGAATGGATATTGACCTGAGCCTGAACAGGCTCAGCGAGGCGAGTTACTGCTGGTACTGCTATGATGGCAAAAAAGATTATGACGAGACAGGAGAGGACTGCGGCGGCAGCTGCAAGGAGTGCATTTATTCATATGCAAAACGCAACTTCTTTGACATATTTGCAATGTCAATGTTCATAACCGCTGACATTCTTCTTGTAGGATTCATCTTCAGAACAGCAAGAAAAAGAATAAAGAGCGTCAAAAAGCCGAGAATCTAAAACTCTTGCAGCTTTTTCTGGGATTTGCCGAGCAAATCCTCTTTCTTTGTGCCAAACACTTCAAATATGTTCTCAACAGCAGGGATAATCTGATGCTCTAGATAATAATCAATGTCATACTCCCCTTTCTCATCAGGAAGCCTTGCCCTTTCCCTTATTAGCTGTTTTTTTCCATTGCCTTCTGAGATATAATACTCAATGAGCATTCCAGCGTCAACAGGCATCCCAAGTGCAACCATTTTTTTTGCTATTGCAACATGCGGACCTTCAGAAACATACTCGGAAATTTCCTTTTTTAACTGGGTTCTTATCATCAGTTTTTCTTTTTCTGCAGCCCTTTTCCTGATTTTTGCGATAACCTCTTTTACAAGCTTGATGCTTGATTCAGCATTTCCTTCTTTCAAAATTCTTTCAAGAACATCATTCTGCACTTCCCTTGCAAGAGTGCACCAGTCCCTTCTTACGGTCTCAAACCCCCTAATTTTAAGCTTGTTCTTGTCATTAAGCAGGGCATATTTCTTTTTTGCCCCAAATTCCCCTGTTCTTTTTGTAACCCATAATCCCCTTTTGTAAAAATCCTCAAGCTCAAGCTCCATTATGCCCGGCAGTTCAGAATTCAGTTTTTTAAGCAGATTGAGTGTCTCATTCCTGCTTTTATTCTGCAACAGGAATGCTATACCATCGGTATCAGCATAAACAACTTTGCATCCTGAATTATCAATCTTGTCAATAACCTCCTTAAGAAATTTTCTTGCCAATGCCGCAGTTGCTGCAGCTGCCTCAATACAGTAATATCTCGCCCCAAAAAATCCCTGATAACCATAGCTTGCATTTGCAAGAAGCTTGTATGCATTGCTCCTCGCAAAATTCATTGCGCTTGAATCTTTCCTGTATTCCTGCTTGTATTTTTTTCTCTTGGCTATTATATCCGACAGCATCAAGGAAAAGAACCCCTGCTTTTTGCCGAAATAGACTTTTTTTCCGATGTCAGCTTCAAATGAGTCTTTCTCTTTCTTTTCAAGAAGAGTTGATTTTGACAGGTTGTGCGAGACAATAATGCTTCCATACATGCTTGTAAAGTCAAAGATAGCAAGATTTTCATAAAGCGCAGGAACAGGCTGGAAAACAAATGCGCCTTCATACTTCTCTCTTAATCTTCTTTCGCCTATCTCATCATGCAAAGGCCTTTTCTCTGCGATTTCATTAAACTTATCGAGATTATGGAGGATATAATTTTCAACCAGCTGCGACATTCTGTCCCTTGTGACAACAAACAACGGCTCCTGTATTATCCTGCTGAATGCCTCAATATCCTGCCATATTTTTTCTGCCAGATTATATGTAATCAGTGAGTCCTGAAGATTATATTCAAAATACTGCTTCCATTCCCCGCTGTCAAGATGGGATGAATGCTTGTGCTCAAAATTCTTTTTGCCTTCCCCAAGAAGTTCTGTTGCCACTTCATTCAAGCCAAGGGTTTCTGACTGCAGATACTGGGAATAAGCTGTTTCAATAAAGCGAAACAAGTCAATGTGCACAATGCCAGCTATTCTTGAACTTGTTATCCTACCTCTTGCAAAAACAGGCTGCGAGCCATCCAAGCCGATATCCATTTTTACTTTGTGCTTTTCAGCCCTTGCTCTTAAATAAGGCATGTCAAACCCGTCAGAAAAATATCCTGCAAGAACATCAGGCTTCTCCTTTTTTATGTATTCGCAGAATTTCTCAATCATTTCTGCCTCATCCCTGCAGAACTCAACATAGCTGTCTGCAGGAAATTTTTTCCATGTCAGCACTTTCTTTAAATTTCCTGAGACAAGGGAAATCATCAGTATGCTTCCATTGCCAATCTCAAAACTGTCTGTCTCAATGTCAAAAGACATTATTTTCGGCTTGAACTGGGCATCATGAGACAATGAAATCTTTTCAGCCCTTACAGCCAAATCAACATCAAGAACATTGCTGATTCCTCCAAAATCAGTATCATCAAGAATCCTGCCTGAAACAGAATGCCATTGCAAAGGAAGGATTTTCCTGTCAATTATGTACCTTGTCACAGCATTTATGTCTGTCTCCCTCCGCATTTCAACTTCTTTGAAATCTCGGACAATTTCAGAAACAACCTGCATGTCCTTATGATTGCTTATTGTTATTTTCAATGCCTTTACAGGTTTTCCAAGGAAATTCTTTTCATGCAGAGAAACATCCTTAACATAAACTTTTCTTCCAGCTGCCTCTGATTTTATGCCTTTTATTTTCTCAATCAAATCTGCAATATCCTTCTTTCCTGCATCTTCCTTCACTACAGCCCAGAGATATGCCTTGCAGTCATCAATCACGCAAACCCTTTTTCCCTTGCCATCCCTGCCCCATATCCTGACAAAGCTCTCATTTCCAAAATCAAAATAGTCATAATCAAGGGCGATAAACCTGAATTCCATTCAAGGAGGATGAACAGGCAATATTAAAATTTATCCCAAGCAAAAAATAGAAAGGTTTAAATATAGTTGTTACTATGTGATAATAACAAAATAGGAGAAAAAATGATGAAGATAAAAAAGAATGATTTTTATGCAATACTCCTAAATGAAACCATCTATAAACCCTGCTTCAATCCAGACTTTGTTACGCAGACAAACAGATATAATGTGGGAAAGAAGAAAGAGTTGATATCTCTTATTTATGACAAATTAAGAGTGTCAAGATTGGATTATGGTAAAAAATTTGAGCTGGTTTCTCAATGCCCCGAGAGGGTTGTACATCACGTTTTTGAGAGACTTTATAATGATGCCCTAAAAGCAAAGGAAAAAGGGCTTGTTACAAAGTTTAAGTCCCCATTAGAACTTCATCTTGGGGCATTAGATGGGGGTCCTTGCAGATAAACACTAACTTTTTATATTGTTTTCTCTATTAAACATTATGGGCTTGCAGATAAGCGAGATAATTCCAAGAAAGGAAATTTCTATTGAAAGCCTGAAGGGTAAAATAATCGCTGTTGACGCATTCAACACAATTTACCAGTTCTTGAGCACAATAAGGCAGCCAGACGGAACTCCGTTGATGGATTCCAGAAAGAGAATAACCTCCCATTTGTCAGGATTATTTTACAGAAATGTGAATCTTTTGACACAGGGCTTAAGGCTTGTTTATGTTTTTGATGGAAAGCCGCCTGAAATGAAAGGAGCGACAAACGAGGCAAGGCTCGCAGCAAAAGAGGAAGCAAGGGCAAAATATGAGGCTGCAAGAACTGCAATGGACACAGAGGCAATGGCTAGATATTCAAGGCAGACAACGCACCTTACATCAGATATCATTGAAGAATCAAAGATGCTGCTTAGTGCATTGGGCATCCCTGTTGTTCAGGCGCCAGGAGAGGGCGAAGCCCAGGCGGCATACATATGCAGGACAAACGAGGAAGTTTACGCTGCTGCATCACAGGATTATGACGCATTGCTTTTCGGCTCCCCTAAATTAATACAAAACTTGACACTTGCAAGAAAAAGAAGGCTTGCAAGCGGGTTAACTGTTCCTGTGCAGACAGAACTCATCGAATTAGATGATGTGCTGAACACACTGCAGTTAAACCATGAGCAGTTGATTTCACTTGGAATCCTTGTAGGCACTGATTACAATCCAGGGGGAATAAAAGGAATAGGGCCGAAAAAAGCGCTTCAGATTGTCAGGCAATATCAGCAGCCAGAACCTATTTTCAAGCATATTGAAAATCAGGGCATTTCATTTGACTTTGACTGGCAGAAAATCTTTTCCCTGTTCAAGAATCCTGATGTAACAAGAAGCTACAGTATGAAAGAAGGCAAGCCAGATGAAAATAAGCTTGACAAAATTCTCTGTGAGGAGCATGATTTCTCAAGGGAAAGGCTTGATTCAGCGCTTGAGAAACTTAAAAAACAGGATGAATCAAAAAAGCAGTCAGACCTGAAGAAGTGGTTTTAATTTATTTCTTTTCTTTTTGGGCTGAATAAACTAGCACAAGAGCCCCAAGAACAATGAGCACTGCCTGATACACATTTGAGCCAGGCTGCCCCACAACTCCTGAAACGTATGCAAACTGCTCAATTTTTCCAAGCAGGGGAAGCAAGCCCATGAACAATACAACAAGCCCTATCACAGAATCTATTATCTTCATTTTATTTCTCCCTCGCAGAGTGCGTCTTTACAAAGCCGTAGCTTATGAAAACAAGCCCTGCAATTATTATAGCCCACGCAAATCCCTGCAGTGAGTCAAAGAAACTTATCATTGCATAAGGAAGCATATAGCCTATTGAGTCTTTTATGCTGCCCCACAATCCAGCAAGAAGCAGGAAAACCCCTATAAACATTACAGGACCTACATTCATTGCCCTGAAAAATGTGACAAGCACGAGCACAACAGCAAGTATCAGCGCCCAGAGCATTATCGGCTGCTCAAGGAATGTCCATTGCTTCTGAATGCCTGCTGTAACAAGCAATGCAAGCGCCAATGCAATAATTGCAGGGGCAGCCTTGTTGTCCTTGAAAACCTTGCCCAATGATGCATATATTGTTGAGTAGAATATTGCAAAGAGAATCAGGAAAACAGCCCATTCATTGTCAAGCAAATCAGAAGGGCTAAAACCATAACCAAATCCCAAGCCATTCCAGTATGCGCTTGCGAAGGGCATGACAGCTATCACAGAAGCAAGAATCAATAATCCCAGATTCCTTTTCATATTCCTTAAAGCTTTTTAAACTTTAAAAATCTTCTGATGCAATGAAAGGGCATATTCCTTTTGAAGCAATAGGCAGCATTGCTATACTGCAGTTGCCTGATGAGAGAAAAAAGCAGGCATTAGGCATGGCAAGAAAGATTCTTGCGTCAAACAAGCACTTAACTACAGTTCTGCTAAAGTCAGGAAGGGTAAAAGGCAGGCTGAGAAAAAGAAAGCTTGATTTTATTCTCGGAAACAACACAAAAGAAACATTGCACAGGGAAAGCGGCTGCTTGATGAAACTGAATGTTGAGACATGCTACTTCTCCCCAAGATTAAGCAATGAGAGGCAGATAATATCCTCTGCAATAAAAGGCAGGAAAAAAGTTCTTGTTATGTTTTCAGGCGTTGCCCCTTATGCAATCGTGATTGCAAAACAGAACCCCAAGGCAGAAGTCATTGCAATAGAACTTAATAGAAACGCTTGCAAATATGCAGAAGAAAATGTGAAGCTGAACAAGCTGAAAAATCTGAAGATTGTGCAGGCAGATGTAAAAAAAGCAATCAAGAAATTAAAAGTCAAATTTGATATCATCCTGATGCCCCGCCCCCAGCTGAAAGACATGTTCCTGAAAGAGGCATTTGCAGTTTCAAAGCGCGGCACGATTGTATATTACTATGATTTTGCAAAGCACGATGAAATAGAAAGCAAAATCAGCGCAGTAAAAAAAGAAGCAGCCAGGGCAAAAAAGAAAATCAAAATCCTGCAAGTCAAGAAAGCAGGGGAAATTGCTCCTTACAAGTTCAGAATCCGTGTTGATTTTAGAATTCTATAACTCCTGAAATCACAATTTCAGGCTGATAATCTTGCTTACTCCGTCCTGCATGCTGACACCATAAATTGTTGCTGAATTTGAGATGATTGAATCATTGTGGGTTATGACTATGCACTGGGATTTCTTTGTATAGGATATGAGCAATCCTGCCAGTCTCTCTGAGTTTCTCTTGTCTAATGCTGCATCAATCTCATCAAAGATATAGAAGCAGTACGGCTTGTGCTCTTGTATTGCGAATATAAGCGACAGCGCAACGAGAACCTGCTCCCCTCCTGAAAGCGAGTTTATATCCATGTACTTGCCTTTTGCAATCCGGACAACAATATCCAAGCCGCCTGCAAAAACATCTGATGGATTTTCAAGCTCAAGCCATGCCTGCCCCTTTGTGCTCAGCCTTGAGAAATTATCAGAGAAGAGCTGGTTTATTGTATTGAGAGTTTTCATGAAGTTGTTCTTCTTTTTCTTGTCTATTTCCTCAATAATTTTGAGTATCTCCTGCTTCTCCTTGTCAAGCAGCTCAACTTTCAGAGCTATTTCCTCATAATCTTTTTTTATGCTGTCATAAACCTCAAGAGCCTTGAGATTGACGCTGCCGATGACATCAAGGGACCTTTGCGAACTCTCAAGCCTTGCCTGAAGCTCTTCAACCGATGCTTTTATCACTTCAACATCGCCAAATTCCTTGAATTCCATTTCAAGTGTTTCAATCTGCGCATTCACCTCTGCTTTTTTTATCCTAAAGTTGTTTGTTCTCTCCTCTGTAAATCTTGCATCATTCTGCTTCTTTAGCATATCAGTTTCAAACATCCTTACTTTATCCTGCAGATTATTCTTCTCTTCAAACATTCTCTTGTATCTTACCTGTATTTCCTGCTCCTGCCTCTCTTTGTCCCTTGCCTCTTTCTGCTTTCTGTCAAGCTCCCTGCCAATTTCAAGAACCTCTTTTTCAAGCTCGCCTGCCTGGGCTGAAATCTGCCTTATTATCACCTTTACTCTTTCCATCTCCCTTAACTTGTAGGAGATTTCAGTTCCTACATCCACCTCTTCATGCCTTTTCAGCTCGTCAACATCGAGCTTGAGCAGCTCGTATTTCTGCTCAATATCCTCTAATTCAGCAATTGACTTTTGTGTCTGTTTTCTTTTGCTTTCCAGTTCATTTATCTCATTTGAAATTCTTTTTCTCGCCTCATCAAAATCCCTGAGCATGGATTTCTTATCTTCAAGTGTCTCAAGCCTCAAAATATCCTTCTCTCTTTCTTCAATTTCAGCGCCAGTTTCCTTGATAATTGCTATTGAATCCTCTTTTCTGCCCCAGAAATCCTCTTTCTGCTTTTTTGATTTGTCGATTTCCTGTTTAAGCTTTGCAATTTTTTCATTTGCCTCTTTATCAATATTTTCAATATGCTCGGAGGTTATTTTTGTTTTGCACAGGGGGCATATATCCAGCTCTGCAACATGTTTTTTGACATTTTCTGTGTCAGAAATCTGCCTTGAGCATGCAGCGATTTCTTTTTCAGATTCCAGAATCTTCAGTTCGGCTTCCTGCTGGTTTTTCTTTGCATTCTCAATTTCCTTTCTAAGCGCTGAAAGCCTTTCCCTGCATTTTTCAAGATTATCCTTAAATTTAAGCAGGGCTTCAGTTTCTTCTATCTTCCTGAAAGTGAATTCATATTCATGCTCTGCTTTCTGCAGCTCTTTTTTCTTGTCTTCATATCTTTCATTTGCTACATTCAAAGATGATTTCAGTGAATAGAACTTCGCCTTTCTTTCCTCAAGCCCTTCAAGAGTTCTTTTCTTACTCTCAACTTCCTGCTTGACTGACTTACCCTTACTTTTTCTCATCTCATCGGTTTCTTTCTGCAAATCAGAGATGCTTTTTTCAAGCTCCTCTTCTCTTCTTGCGATTGAGTCCAGCTGGTTCTGGTAATTCTCTTTTCTGACACTTAGCCCTGCAATTTCAGCTTTAAGTTCTGTAATATTCTCAGTTAGGGATGTCTGCTCAACTCCTGAAGATTTTTGTATCTTTGCGTTAATCTCCTCAATCCTGCTGTTTAGTTTTTTGATTTCCTCTTCAAGCTTCAAGATATAGCTTTTTGTCTTTTCAATGCCTCCAGCTTCCTTAGAAATTGATTCATCAACCTCCTTTCTTTCTTTTGTTCTTTCCTCAATTTTCTTTCTCAGAATTGATGCCTTGCATCTTTTTACGGTCTCTTCAAGCTTCTTGAATTTCAGAGCCTGCTGTCGGTCCTCCTCAAGATTTTTCAAATATGCTGTTCTTTCTCTCAGGATAGTATTGACTTCCTTGAGTCTCTCATCTGTTCTTTCAAGCTCTTTCAGTGATTTTTCCTTTCTTGTTTCATATATGCTTATTCCTGCTATGTCTTCAAGAATTACTCTTCTCTCATCGTTTCTCATCTCAACAAATCTTGATATCTCGCCCTGCAGGATTATATTAAATCCATATGGGTCGATGCCTGCCTGCGCAAGCAAGTCAAGAACTTCCTGCCTTGTTTTTGTCTTTCCATCAATTTTGTAAATGCTCTGCCCATCCCTTTTTACAATCCTTGCTATTTTCATTTCCTCGCTGCCTGAAAGAACCTTGTCAGAATTGTCAAAAATCATTTCAACTCTGGCTTCATCAGAAGGTCTGTTCTCTTTTCCCCCATTATAAATCAGGTTTGCAGCTTTTTCTGCTCTTATTGACTTTATGCTTAATCTTCCAAGAACAAAGCAGATTGCATCAGAGACATTGCTCTTGCCAGAGCCGTTCGGGCCGACAATAGTGTTCATTGTCTTGTCAAACAGAATCTCTGTGGGCTTTGCAAAAGACTTGAAGCCAGACATCACCAGCTTTTTTACAAATGGCATGATAAATCCCAGCATAAGAGATTTTTAAACATTTTTCCTGGGAAAATCCTGAGCTAAGCTTTTATAAAATCCAAAATAATGATTCCTTATATGAACATAACCCAATTCTACATCTTAATAGCCGTTGTTGCATTGGCGATAATATTAGCCCTTCTTGTTTTTATTAAAAAGAAGAGCAAGAAAGAGAAAAAACTTTCCGCCCTTGCTGGCCTTGCTTTTGCTCTTGTCCTGGCAGGAATCCTTTTTGGGGGATAACAGGCTGATTGGCTACAGCCTGATGGGAGTTGGTATAGCCTTTGCAATCATGGATATAATCCAGAAGTCAAAGAAAAACTAATTGTCTAAGATTTACTTTTATTCTAACTCAGCACAAGGATAAAGCACCATGCTTGCACGCACTTACGCATGAACCGCATTGAATGCATTTTTTTCTGTCAATTTCAAGAACCTTCTTTCTTGATAATGCGCCGACTGAGCATGCTTCAACACATCCTACACAGGCGCCTCCGCATCCACAGCTTGTACATTTCCCGTCTTTCCAGCAGCATTTTTTATAATCTATCTTGATTTCCATAATTATTCGTTTTTTCCTGGATTTATAAGGCTTTCCTCAACAGATATTAACTGCCAAGGGGTGTCATGCCTATTATATTAACTGGGGAGTGATTGGATAAGTATAAATATTTTGAATACATTTTTAAGACAAGCCGATAGGACATTTCGGTTGCCCTGAAAAGGATGTGTCCATAACAGCCTCTGCTGGGTGTTCAGCTATTAATACAGTGTTCGGACTATAACTCACTGTACGAAACCTGCACCTATTAAGCTTCTTTATGGCACGAAGGAGATCACCTTTAAAACATGCTGATAGGTTAAGATTGATTCAGCGCTGTTTGAGGAACTCTTTCACCGAGTCCGTGTGTCGGCTTGTAATCCACAAAAACAATTATCCCCCACAATTCCCAAAAAGGAATTGCTGATACCAACATGCCAAAGAGAAAAACCAGAAAAAGCATGAAGAAAATCTGCAAGAAACACTGCAGGAAGCCCAGCAACAAGAGCAAGTCATCCAAAGTCAAAAAATTAATCAGGCTCTCCAAATCAGGCAAAAAAAAGGAGATAGCCCTATTATCCTTATGATAATTTAATCTTGTTATAATTAGAACTCGTCTATCTTTTTCTGCGCTTTCTTGCCCTTTGCGTCCTGCCACGTCTGCCATGTCTCCCTGAATATGCCCTCTTTTCTGTATTTCTTGCCATGTTCATGCAGGAATTTAATTGTTACAGGGTCAGAAGGATAACCAGAGCCAAAGTCCACGCCTAAATTCTTTTTTATCTTCTCAATTTCAGAATCCCGAGTAACTTTTGCGATTATTGATGCCGCTGAACATGCAACATGATTTATATCTGCCTTGTGCTCAATTTTGAAAACAAGATTTTTTTTGTTATTAATATGCTGCAGAAGGTATTCCTGCCATTTTGGGATATTATTTGAAGGGCAGTCCACCACAACATCCATGCTCTCCTTGCCGTTATTCAGATTATTCACGATAGCCGCAGCCTTCACAGCCTCAAGCTGATTAAGGTTTAGTCCTGCTCCCGACCTGCCGTCAATTTCAGCAGGGGTTATTATCTCCACTTTCCAGTCAATTGCAGTTTTTTTTATCTCTTCAATAAGAATCTCCCTCTTGCTTGCAGAAACTTGCTTTGAATCCTTGACGCCAAGCAATTTGAGCTTCTTCTCATCCTTCTTGTCAATAATTGCCCCTGCAAGAACCATCGGACCGATTACAGGACCGCGTCCTGCATCATCTATTCCGAGAATCAATTTATTCATTTGAAAAAGTAGCGGGGGCAGGATTTGAACCATGCGACCTCGAGGTTATGGGCCTCGCGAGCTAACCAGGCTGCTCCACCCCGCTATTATTTTTTTAGCTCAGAACGATATTTAAACTTAACTAGGAAAATGGGGCTGCTGCGATTCGAACGCAGGTCACCGCCTCCCGAAGGCGAGATACTACCAGGCTATACTACAGCCCCATGAATTTTATTAGGCAGAAACTTATTTAAAATTATTCTTCTTTAACCAATAATGTCAGGAGCAGGAGAAGGCAAAAAATTGCTTGGAAAAGCAGATGTTTATCTGCATGAAAAAGGCAAGAGCAATGCAAGAATAACTCATGTTGATATTGAGCTTGAGAGCCTGAATGATATAATCAAGGAAGGAGAATCAACTTATATTCAGGGCAAAGAAGGCGGAGTATTCATAGGATTAAAAAAAGAGATGATTAAGCGCGCTGAAAAAATTCTCAGCAAGAATTAATTTCTATCTTCTGAAAATTCCAAGAAGTTTCTTCCAGAAACCAGGCTTTTCAGCAGGCTCCTCAACAATCTCAATCTGCTTTTCCCTGGCAGGCTGGAATTTAGGCAAGGAAGCAGCAATTTGCTTGTTAGCAAGTTCAATAGCCTTGTCAACTGCAGTCCTTGTGTATCCCTGATTTACAAGAGCCCATTTCAGAGATTCAATTGTGTATCCCCTGCTCTTGCCAAGATTTTTCTTTACATAATCAGCAAGATTTTGTGTCTGGTCCTCTTTTCTGTATACCATAGTAAATTAACTGAAATCATAATTTATAAATATTTCTAGCACGCCCGGAGCAGGAATCGAACCTGCAAATCTCTTGCGAGAAACAAGGTTTTTGTGGTTTCTTTCCCAAAGCTTTCTTCGCGAAAATCTTTTCAGATTTTCGGGACATAGGAAAGCTTTACTTTCCTCTGTGTTAAGAAAGGCTTTTAGCAACCTTGCGCCTTGCCATTGGGCCATCCGGGCACAAGAAGCAGATGAATTTTCAATTTTTAAATCTTGTTTTTATAGGAATAACTGATATTGGGAAATTAGGCAAGGTCTTTTTACTGGATTGAGAAGTCAATCTTGATCAGCTTGCTCTGGGTATTCTGCCCAATGTTTTCCAAAGTGAGAACATAAGGTGTTTTTGCAGGCTGCATTGTCCTCGATACCTGCTGAGAGTCTACAAGAATGTCATTCTTATTTTTGTAATCCAGAATGAGTGTTATATCATATTTGTCAGCCACTTTCTCTGTCAGGACTTTTATGTTGCTTATCCATGCTGTTGAGCCTGGTTCAGAGTACATGTAAGTGCTGCCTGCAAGCTTCCATTCTATTCTGTCATCGGCAGATAGGACTGTCAGAACCCCTTTGGATAATTGAAAATCAATTATACGCCTGTTGCCTGTTGCCTGTTTTATCTCAAGAATTTTGTTGTCAACCTCATTCAGTGCACGGATAGTCTGCTGGATAACAAACTGGTCCTGTGTCTGGCTGATTTTTGGGCGCATCACAGCAAGAAGAAGCCCGATTATAGCTAACCCTATTAGAGTATACAAAACTGATTCTATCCATACTTGGGCTTTCTTTTGCATTTTCAATTAAGCAATGAAAAATAAAAATGAAAGATTAACTGCAGATAGTTAAAGGCACTTTTGATGAAACATCGCAGGCTCTGTCTGTCTTGCCCACTCTTGCTATTGGAGCAACCTTTGCCTCTTCAACTGATGTTAAGTTTGTTCCAATGAAGAGCAGATAAGTTCTTTCTTCATTTGTACTTGGCAGCTGTATTGTCGTTGTGCCATCTATCATTTTCACGCCACCGATGGCTGCTCCCTGCTTGAATTGGAATGTTTTTGACTGTCCGCCGCCGCTTATAATAAGGCTCATTCCTGCAAGATAAAATTCTTCTGCCCCCCTGCCTACCATAATCATAACTTCATTGGTTGTTGTTTTGTAGCAGGTATAGCCCGATGTTGTGTCTATTGTCAGCCTTGCATTTAGGCATGCTTGTCCTATTTCCATAGCACTGTTGAGCATTGGCATGATAGCCCCCCATATAATCCCGACTGCAGCCACTGTAATCAGAATAAGCAAAACTGTCGCAACAAGGGAAGACACTGCCCTCTCGTTTTTGTAGAACATCTAATGTAACCTCCTTTTCTTTATTATAGGACTGGCATTCTTACTTAAAAACCTTTCTTTTTATAATGGCAGTTTAATCTGCTTGCTATACTGCTGAGGGCACGCATAAGCCTTTTTATTGGCTGCTCCCCTGGCATTTCCGAGTATAACAGGCATAACAAGAACAGTATCATAAACTGATCTTTCCAAAGTTATAGCTTCCTTTACTGACTGCCCCTCGGCTATTGTTATTGTTCTTCTGTCTATCTGAGATTTTCCAGGACCTATCTTCTTTATATCCACAGCATAAATAGGGATATTGCCCCTGTTGGAAAGGTATAAATCATATACATTGGCTCCTGCTGGAACAATCTCAGCGTCATAGCTTAATTCCTCGCAAGCCTGGTCAACTGACTTTCCGAATTTTTCAATCTGCTCTGTGATAAAACCCCTTGTCCATGCGAAGATAATTATTGCCAGCGCAACAGTTAGGCCTATAAGAAGAACAGTTGCTATTATCGGCGTAACTCCTCTTTTCTCTCGCATTTTCTGTTGTTAAAAATCTTTTTCTGTTTTAAATCTTGCTATAAACAATCGACTGAGCGCACAACCTGCCTTGTTATTGATTCATCACAATAAATTATTTTGTTGTCCTGCTTCCTGAATGGCTCTATCTCTATTTCAGCTACTCTTCCATAAAGTTCCTCATAAGAATAGCTGCCTGAATGCGCATCGCTTGGGTTCAAAGAACTTTGCAATGACACGGATGCAAGGAGATTAACAGGAAGCCCTTCTGGCTTGCCTGAGGAGTCAACCTTGTTGTTTATCTTTATTAAGTAACCATCAATATTGAAAAGCCCCTTGTTCCGAACTGTTATATTTATATTACCTCCACTGCATGAATACTCCTGCAATATCAGGCTTACTCCTCCTGGGCACGCCTTTGATTCGCTGGGCACTACATAAAACCTCAGCCAATTATAAACAAGAATGCTCAGGGCTATTGCCATGCTTATAAGAAGCACATATGCAATCAACTCTGTTATTCCTTTTTTTGAAGTTATCTTTCTCATTTTTAATTACTTAATCAGGCTGTAATATGTCTCGCCCTCCTTTTCGCTTTTTACTATCGCAAAAAAATACTGCTGCCCCCTCAAATCAAAATCATATATAGTATTTGAGATGTTAACCCTGACAATTCTGCTTGGGCCGAGCATTGTTTTTATGTTCCCGAAAATGCCCCTTTCCTCTATAATTTTTTTCCCAACCTGCTGCCCCCCTATATCCATTCTTATCTGGCTTACTGATTCTGCCTCAGAACCATAGAGCATTGTCTTGTTCAATTCAGTTACAATGCCTGCATCGTCCTTGCCGTAATTCGCAACAACAAGCGCTGTTGCGTTGCCATAAATATAAATCAATCCAAGATTCGGGTCTTTCTCATGGCTGTATTCAAGGAAATTGGAGATAAAATCCTCGATATATGATGCAGTATCCCCCTCTGTGTAAACTCCATAATCTATAACTCTTGTGACTTCCCTTTCGAGCTGTTTTGACAAATCATAAAACTGTATTGGCTCTGGCTTGACAAGTGCATAATTAACTATCGTTATCAGCCCTGTGACAACGACAGTTATTATTGCTGTTATAATAATATAAAACTGCGCTCTTTTTTCCATTTCCCTCTTTTAACTTACAGAAAGAAATAGCAGAACTATTTAAAATTTGCTTATTTAAGTGCAGACTGGGGGAGCAGCTTGAAATTCCTCAAGCAGTTTAACCCTGCTATCTTCTCAGCTTTGTTGGCTGCAAGCATCTAAACCATAGCTTAAGTCTGCTTTCTTCCGAACCTCAACTGTTCGTTACGGCAAGATCGAGCAGGACAAGGCGTCGCAGTTGACAGCAGGACTGAATGAAGAAGATCTGACATCTCCCTTTGCAGCCTGTTTAAAGCCCGCGGACAAATAGCACAGGGCTAGCGTGCCGGCCTAGTCTGCATATACACAACAAAATACCAATTTAAAAAGTTTTACAATATACGGCTGGCAACAAACTCTGCTATCAGGGAGAATGCATAGAACAGCAGCAGATATATCCCCTCTTTTCTGCTTAAAACTTTTCCTGATTTAATGAATACCACAGCAAGTGCGCCAGCAAGGAACATCATTGTTCCTGTGACGTAGATTACCATTGGATTGAAATCAAAAGGTCTTATCAAAACGATTACTCCCACAAGGATTGTTGCATCTGTGATAACCGTTCCTAGAATATCCCCTAATGCAAGTTCATCGTGCTTTGCTCTCACAGCTTTTAGTGAAAAAATAAGTTCTGGAAGACAGGTTCCTACTGCGACTATTGTAAGAGCAACTAAAACAGGGGGTATCCTTGCATCATTGGCAAAATCAACTCCGAATTTTACTGTGTAATATGCACTGGCAATTATAAATGTCAAGCTGACAGCAAGCAGAAACAAATTCTTTATGCATCCCTGCCTTTTTGCCTTTTTGAAATTTTTTCTGCGAATTCTATTTTTTATAGATAAAGTAACAAAAAACACCGCGCCGCTCAAGACAAGCAAAATGCCATCTATTCTTGATAAATGCCCGTCGAATCCCAGAACAAGGGGAACAAGGAGCAATGCTAGATAAAACAAGTCATTCTTCAGTATCCCGCTTTTCACAGATATCCCTTTAATAGAAAATAAAGCAACTATGCCAAAGACTAAGGATAAGTCAGCAACATTAGAGCCAAGCAATGTCCCCAAACCAAATTCAGGTATGCCCTTTATTGCAGAAATAATTGAGACTGTTGCTTCAGGGGAAACACAGATAACAGAGACTATGAAAAAACTGACAATAAATTCTGAAATGTGAAATATTCTCGCAATTTTCGAGGAGTAATCCACAGCATGCTTGGCGCTTTTTACAAGAACAAAAAGAGAAGCCAGGAACAGCATCAAATTCAGCGCGAGCATATTCATCCAAGATAAATTTGGTATATAAATATTGCAGTTCTTTCCCCCAGAAATTGAAAACTCAATATATTTAAAAATATTTTATTCTTGTAGAATGTATGCTAATTTTGGGGATAGAGAGCACTGCTCACACATTCGGGATAGGGATTGCAGAAAAAAAAGGAAAAGAGATAAAGGTTATTGCGAACTGCAGGGATTCATATACCACCGAAAAGGGAGGGATTATCCCTATGGATGCGGCAAAGCACCATGCTTCTGTGAAGGAAAAATTGCTTGATGAAGCATTAGAAAAATCAAAAATTAAAATTGAGGACATTGATGCAATAGCATTCTCTAAAGGTCCTGGGCTTGCTCCCTGCCTTCTGCAAGGGCTTGGCTTTGCAAAAGAGCTTGCATTAAAATTAAACAAACCCATTGTCCCTGTAAATCACTGCATTGCACATCTTGAAATAGGGGAAACAACCGGATGCAAAAATCCTGTGCTGCTTTATGCGTCAGGAGCAAATACGCAGATTATCTCATTTGCAGGAAACAAATACAGGGTATTTGGAGAAACTCTCGACATAGGCATAGGAAATTTTATTGACACATTTGCAAGGCATTGCGGCATTGGTTTTCCAGGGGGGCCAAAAATTGCTGAGTTTGCAAAAGGGGGGGGATATATTGAACTGCCTTATTCAATCAAGGGCATGGATGTTTCATTTTCAGGCTTGCTCACAAATCTGAAGCAGAAATATGACAAAGGCACAAGGTTAGAGGACTTGGCTTATTCATTACAGGAGACAGCATTCGCAATGATTATAGAAGCTGCTGAAAGGGCTCTTGCGCACTTGAAGAAAGACGAGCTGCTTCTAGGAGGGGGAGTGGCGTGCAATTCAAGGCTTCAGGAAATGGCAAGAATAATGTGCAATGAAAGAAAAGCAAAATTTTTCTGTCCGGCAAATGAGTTTCTTGTTGACAATGCAGGGATGATTTCCTATTTAGGAATAAAAATGTTTGGGAAAGGTATAAAAATAGCAGCAAAGCAGGCGAATATCAACGCAAATGAAAGAACAGATGATGTTGATGTCAGCTGGAAGTAAACCTTAGATAACTCTTAATTTTTTTATCCCAAAGTATTCTTTTAATACCCCTTCAAGCTCAACAAGCTTTGTTTTATTTCTGCCGATAATCATCGCCCTAGACTGCCGAGGCGCAAGAATACAGCCTTCTTTGCCTTCAATTGTAAATCCGTTTATTTCAAGGGGGTAAACAAGCCGGGATATGAACTCCTTTGCATCATTGGCAGATGACGGGGCAGCAATAATCCTTATTTTTCTTCTTAGCATAATTGACAGCCTCTTTAGATTTTCAGCGCCATTTCCAAGCGCTCTTGGAACAAGAGCAGGACTAACCACAAAAAAGATCGTGCTGTTATAAGAAAAGCAGTGTTTTGCCCTGAGTCCTATTGCCCTTTCAAAGAAATTCATATACTGGATAAACTGCATCTCTAATGTCCTTGTCATCTTCTTGTCTACTCTTGCGCCTTATTTAACTTGCCTGTTATCTTAACAAGCAAGCCCGGCAAGCCAGTGCCTACAGGCACAGGCTGGTTTAGAATTACATTTTCAATAACACTGGCTAACTCATCTCTCTGATTTTTTAATGTTGCATTCACGAAATGCTTTATTGGTGTTTCAAAAGATGCTCTTGCAAGAATTGAGGTCTTCTGGTTTATTATGCCTATTCTTGTTGTGCCTTTTATCTCTCCTGAAGAAGTCATTGCATCAGCGACAAGCCTGACATGCCTCTCATCTATATCAAGCCCCTGAAATTCTATAACTTTCAATGTTTCGTTTATTATTGACTGCCTCGCAGCCTCTATGCCAAGGACTTCAGCAACTTCAAAAAGGTCATTTGTTGTGGTTTTGCCTGCATTAACGCCTTTTACTTCTAATATCTCCCTTAAATTTGAGCCTGCTGTCAGGATTGCATAACTCTCATCTCTCTTTACAGGCAGGACTTGCTTAATTCCTTCAATCCCTGAAACAATTATGTTCTTCATTTTTTCCTTTAGCTTGTATAATCCCTTGAAATCAAGTTCCTCTGCTTTCATTACTATACTGTCCCCATCAATCTTGACTTTGAAATTCTTCTCATTTAGTCTCCTTACGATTGTTTCTGCTGATGCATGTGTTTGCTTAAGCGCCTTCTTGTCAAGAAGTACATCTATTCTCTTGCTTGTGAAATTTACAGTCACTGATTCTGCAATGTCCTTAAGCATTATTTCCTTTATCTTCTCGGCAGTAAGCCTCGCAGATTCCTCATTGTTGAAATCAGAGTCCAAATGGATTTCCATGGCTGGAGTGGATGGCTTCTTTCTTGCGTCAAATATCTCAATTAAACGCGGCAAACCCAGTGTAACCTGCATTTCTGAAATTCCTGCAAAATGGAAAACATTCAAGGTCATCTGTGTTGATGGCTCTCCGAATGACTGCGCTGTAATTATGCCGATTGCTTCTGCAGGGGCAATCTTATTGTTGGGAAGATGCAGCCTGCTTGTGTCCTTGCCGTCATCGCCGTATGCAAACTGTATAACATTGCCTGAAGCGTCCCTTACTGTCCCGTCGTATTCTATTTTCAAATCCTGAAGCGCATTGGCAAGTCTTCTGTATAAATATCCTGAACGCGGTGTTCTTAATGCAGTGTCCATAAGCGAGTCCCTTCCTGTCATCGCCCCAAAGAAAAATTCATAGGGCTTTAATCCCTCGAGGAATGATGAATAGATAAATCCGCCTGCCACAGGGGACAAGTCATTGTTCTTGAAAAATGAAAGTGTCCTGTTGCTGTATCCCAAATTTATTCTCTTGCCCCATAATGCCTGCTGCCCTACCAAGCATGCCATCTGGGTTACATAAACCGTGTTTCCCCCTGCTCCTGACAGGATCATTGTATTTGTTGGGTTGTTTTTTGGCATTTCCCTCTTTACAATATTTCCAACTTTGCTTCTTACTTCATTTAAGACTTGCAATATCTTGATTTCCCTTGTTTCTTCGCGTGTTTTTCCAGGCACAGGCTCAAGGCTCTTGTTTGAATAAGAATCAATAATCTCCTTGACCTTGCGTTCAGCTTCCCTTATTGTGTTTTGTGTGATTTCTTTTATGGAATCAGTTACTTTGATATCTTCGAGGGATATTGTGAATCCGTTTCTTGAAAGATACAAACTTCCAAGGCTGAAAATTTTCCTTAAAACATCTATTGTTTTGTTTCTCCCAACATTAACATCAAGCATCTTGAGCATTACGCTGTCCTCAACGCCAAAAGCGTGGCTGTCAATTATCCCTGACACAAGCTTGCCGTTGTCTATCTTCAAATAAGAATTATCAGGGCAGTTCTCTTTCTTGCAGTTCCTGTAGCATTCTTCTCCTGAGGATTTTGAGTCATAGTACTTGCAGTCCTGCCCCATGCAAGCTCTCGTTCTCCTTGCAAAATCTATCTTCGGAATCAATGCTGAAAAAACATCCTTGCCGTCTGTTGCATGCTTCAATTCACTAATGTCCGCGCCTGCCTCAATGAGGAGTTGGCATGCTTCTTCTCTTGTAAACTTTCTGTTTGTCAGAAGGTAATTACCTGTTATTGCGTCTGCAATGCATCCAAGGACATTTGTATTGTTCTTTGGGGATATCATCTGCTGGTTAACTTCAAGCAGGATTTTTGCTTCAGCCCTTGCCTCTTCTGTCTGCGGCGAATGTATATTCATCTCATCCCCATCAAAATCAGCGTTGTATGGGAATGTTACAGCAGGATGCAGCCTGAAAGTTTTGCCTGGAAGTATTTTTGCAAAATGTGCCATCAGGCTCATTTTATGAAGAGAAGGATGCCTGTTGAACAGGAGAACATCTCCGTCTCTTAAATGCCTTTCAACTGTATATCCTATAGCAAGCTCGTCTGCCAAGTCTTCCTGCAAGTCAGGAGTTATTCTTTTTCTCTTGCCATCAGGCCTTACAATATAGTTTGCAGCGGGATATTCTTTTGAAAGAACAAGTTTCTTTAATAAGTTGATATTTACTGTGTTGACAGTTTCATTAACTGTGATTATCTTTGCAGTTTCAAGCGGAATTCCTACTTCATTTAATCGGATGGAAGGGTCTGGGGAAATAACACTTCTTGCAGAGAAATTAACTCTCTTGCCAGCGAGATTGTGCCTTATTCTTCCCTGTTTTCCTTTTATTCTTTCAGTTATTGTTTTCAGCGGCTGTCCGCTCCTGTGCCTTGCAGGGGGTATTTGCGGGACAGAGTTGTCAAAAAATGTTGTTGCGTGATACTGAAGCAAATCCCATAAGTCTTCTATTATAACTTCAGGCGCTCCTGCATTCAGGTTCTCCCATAATCTCTGGTTTGCCCTTACTATATCACTTAATTTATGAGTCAAGTCATCTTCGCTTCTTTCTCCTGTTTCAAGGGTTATTGAAGGCCTTGATGTTACAGGCGGCACAAGAAGCAAAGTCAAAACAGCCCATTCAGGTTTTGCTGTTTTTGGGTTTATTCCAAGAAGCTTCAAATCTTCCTCAGAAACCTTGTTCAGCTTTGCCCTTACTTCTGTTGGGAATATTCTTTTCTTGCCGACAACGAAGGATGTAGGCTTCTCAAGTTTTACTTTTTCCTGCACTGCATTACAATATGGGCATTTCTTTACATCCTTTGCTTTTTTTATCCTTATTAAAGCGGAGTATTTCTCAATATCTTTTTGGGCAAGGAGAATCCTGCTGCATGAGTGGCATGTGCTTCTCAAGACTCTTTCGATTATGCTGATATATTTTATATGCATAAGAGGCCTTGCCAGTTCAATAAAACCAAAGTGCCCGAGGCATTCTTTCAGCCTGCCTCCGCAAGTCCTGCATCTGACTCCCGGGTCGATTGCACCGAGCTTCAGATCCATCAAGCCGCCATCTACAGGATAGCCATCCATGTCATAAAGTTCAGGCGTGACAATTTTTGCAACGCCTATTTTCTTTATTTCTTCAGGACTTATCAAACCAAATCCTATGCTCTTAATTTGTTTTCTTATTACTTCTGTCATTTGTTTTTATTCGTACTTGTTTTTTAATTCAAATCTTGGAAGGATGTGCAGTGAAATCAACTCATCAACAAGCAGTTTGAATGCGTATGAAATCTGCACAGGCTCAACAGGAGAATTTTGGCATATAGGGCAGTAAATCTTATTGTGAATGTTGTCTTTTATTGCCATAATCCCGCATTTTATGCATACATGGACAGTAACCTTGTCTGAATCATATCTTTCTTTCAGCAGCAATGATGCTCCGTGCGCAACAAGCGCCTGCTGCTCCATTTCTCCCAGCCTTAATGCCCCGCCCTTGCTTCTGCCTTCTATCGGCTGCCTTGTCAGCAATGTAACTTTTCCAAGGGCTCTTGCATGCATCTTGTTTGAAACCATATATTTCAATCTTAAGTAGTACATGTCGCCTATGTAAATTTTGACTCCGTACATCTCTCCTGTTATGCCGTTGAACATTGTTTCTTTTCCGTCATATCTGAACCCGGAACTCTGTAGCTCTTTCTCAAGTTCAGATATGCTTGTTCCAGAGAACATTGTTCCGTCAATGCTCTTGCCTGCCAGGCTTCCTGCCTTGCCTGACATCATTTCGAGAAGATAACCAACGGTCATTCTGCTTGGGATGCCGTGAGGATTGAATATTATGTCAGGCCTTACGCCTTTTGATGTGAAGGGCATGTCTTCTTCAGGGATTATCGCCCCTATTACTCCTTTCTGCCCGTGCGCAGTTGAGAATTTGTCGCCTATTTCAGGAATTCTTTCATTTCTTGTCCTGACTTGTACAATCCTGTTGCCTTCTGCATCTGCAGTTACAAAAACAGCATCAACTGTCCCTTTTTCTTCCGACCTGATTGCCATGCTTGATTCTTTTCTTGCTTTTATTGCGATTTCCCCTGCTTCGCTCAGAAATTTTGGAGGTGATGTCTTGCCTATAACTACCTCATTCTCGTCGAGGTTGGCTTCAGGGTATGCAATGCCGTCGTCTTCAAGGAATCTGTAGCTTGTTTCTGTCCTGTATCCACTTGTATCTTTGCTTGGCACGCATATTTCATCTGAAAGCCCGCCTGTATAATGAAGCTCGGTTGTTTTGTAAGGCCTGAAGTAAGTGCTTCTTCCCAAGCCTCTTTCAATTGAGCCCTTGTTTATGACAATAGCATCTTCAAGGTTATATCCCTCATATGTGAGGATAGCAACAACCACATTCTGTCCTGCCGGATAGATATTTAATGTATCATAGATAAAGCTCCTTACAATCGGCTTTTGCGGATAGTGCAATAGATTAACATCTGTGTCAATCTTGCATAAGAAATTTGCTGAGTACAATCCAAGCGCCTGTTTTTGCGTCTTGCTTCCACGATTAAGCCTTGATGCCTGATTGTAATTGCCGAATGGAACAAGGCTTGTAACCAGTCCTAACAAATCAATCTTGTCAGCTTCAAGGTGAGTGTGCTCTGCTGTAATCTCTGATTCATTCAGTGCAACAAGGGCATTCTCCTCTTCAGATGCGTCGAGATACTCAATAACACCATTGCTCAATAGGTCGTTCCATGAGAGTGTGTTGTTTCTTAGCATTTCCATGTGCTCCTCTGCAAGCATGCTTGCGCTGTTCTTTGCGATAATCAGAGGCCTGAGAACCCTGCCTGTTTCAGTTGATATTACAACGAGAGCATTTGTATTGTCAAGGCGTATGCTTAATTCAATAGGCAGTTTCCCTGTTCTTCTTGATTCTCTCATTGCAGAAACAAATTTTTCAGGCTCTTTAACAAATCCTATAAACTGCCCGTTGTAAAAAACATCAAATACATTTTCCCCCTGAATCTCCTTTTCATAATTCTGAAGCCCTTTGCCCTCTATGAATTTTAAGAATTCCTTCTCGTCAAGTTCGACTGCGGTGCTTATTCTTGCAAGCAGTGCAAGGTTCTTTCTGAGCCCTATTTCAGTTCCTTCAGGTGTTTCAACAGGGCAGAACCTTCCGTAATGCGTCGGATGAAGTGTTCTTGCAAGGAAATTCTCCTGTTCTCCTGGGAGCAGGCTTGAGACTCTCTGCAGCTGTGAAAGTACAGCGAGATAATTTGTCTTGTCCATGTTCTGCGTTACTCCTGTTCTTTCGCCTATCCAGCTGCCTGTTGCGATTGCAGATTCAATCCTGTGGGAGAATAATGTTGATTTTGCGAGTGTTTTTATTGAGTATGCTTTTTTTCTTCTCAGTGTTCTTTGCAAGTTGTGCTGTATATCCCTTATCAATGCTGATAGATTAACCCTGAAAAGGTCTGCCAATAAATCTCCCGAGAGCCTTACACGCTTGTTTGCATAATGGTCCTTGTCTGTGATAAAATCAGGATTTGCCTTTGCAGTCAGGAACTGCCTTGCGAGCTTGCATAGAGTAATTGCTTTGCCTGCCCTATTCTCCTGCTTTGTGCCTACATGAGGCAGGAAATACTGGTCTATTCTGTCTTTTATCCTGTCCATAACTTCTTTTTTTGTGCCCTGCATTGCTGTTTTTTCAGCTATGAACATCATTGCATCCTGTGAGCTCTGTATATTCGCGAACTCGTAAAGGTTGACAATCAATGCATCAGACTCTTTTCCTATGTACTTGGAGATATCTGAATCTCTCAGCATCCCAAGAGCCTTGAGCATAACGACAATAGGGATATTCTTGAACCTGGAGAATGAGACATTTATTATTCCGTCAGAGCCCTCGTCTAGCTGGATTGGGATTCTGTATGCGCCTCTCTGCGAGAAAATCCTGAGCATCATTTTTTCTGCTGCGTTTTTCTCTATAAAGAACTGGTTCGGGGCCAAGTCCTCAATCATTACCATGACTCTTTCATTGCCGTTGACTATGAAATATCCGCCGGTGTCTAAAGGGTCATTGTAATCCTCTGTCTCGTCCTTATTTTTTGCTACCTTGTTTTTTATTGAAAGATTGCAGTATTTGCTCTTTACTATAACCGGAATTTTTCCTATCTCAACATCCTGCTGCTCTGTCTGATTACCCTGCTTGATTGTTATCTCAAGCATGACAGGAGCTGAATATGTCAGGCTTCTGAGCCTTGCCTCTGTTGGCGAGATTCTCCTGACAGAGCCGTCAGCTTCTATTATTGAAGGCTCTTTCAGCTTTATCCTCCCTAATTTTATCTCTATATCCTCCTGAGGCAGGGATTCCCTTATCTCATTAACAATCTCCTGCATGCGTATTTCAACAAAATTATTGAAAGAAGTTATGTTTGACTCAACAAGAGAATGCTGCGAAAGATATTTTTTGACGAGCAAATGCTCCCTGTCAATTTCATTATGCCCCTGATTTTGAAGTTCTGCCATTTTTGAAATTATTCAACAACAACCCTGTAATACCCCTTTTTTTCTTTTCCGAGATGCCTTTCCACTGTGATTATGTCGCCTATCTGGGAATTCTGAGGCAGTGCCGCATCATTAATCTTGATTTTTGGCAATTGCTGACGAGAAACATTTAATTCCTTAAGGATATCCTCCCCCTCTTTTTCTTTTAATTTCGTGTGTTTTGGCTGGAGGGCGTGCATTTTTGAATACTCCTGAATAACATTAAAAATTAAGCTAAAATTTTCAAATATTGCAAAAAAATCTGCATTTATAAAGGTTTCGTTTTTTCTGCATTTTATCATGGTTTTTTGCTTTTTTTCACTGGTTAGTAAGTAAAAAACAGGCAAAAATCCCTATAATTGCGCATGAAAAATTTATAAATCAAAAATGGCTCCTTCAGGCATGAATTACGCGTGGCTGATATTTGCCCTGCTCTCTGCAGCAACAGCAGCTCTTGTTGCTATCTTCGGCAAGATAGGGTTAAAGGGAGTGGACACAAATACCGCAACTGCGATAAGGGCTGTTGTAATGGCTGTATTTCTTGTTGCAGTTATATTGATACAGGGAAAACTGAAAGAAGTCAGCTCTATTTTCTCTAATCAAAGCGCCCTTACTTTTATCATATTAAGCGGAATTGCAGGCGCATTGTCATGGCTTTTCTATTTTTTTGCCCTGTCATACGGCGATGCCTCCAGGGTAGTTTCAATAGACAGGCTGAGCATTGTTTTTGTGCTTATCCTCGCAACACTGTTCCTTGGCGAAAAATTCACATTAAAAACAACACTTGGCGTTTCATTGATGACTCTCGGCGCGATAATAATCGCATTAAAATAAATCTGCAGGCATAAAAAAGAAAAGTGGACTCGACGCGATTTGAACGCGCGACACCCTGATATCCCGAGCAATTTAATTTCTCTTTCCGAAGTTTCTCTTTTGAAAGAGAAAGCTCTAAGAGTCAGGTGCTCTACCAAGCTGAGCTACGAGTCCGTAATCCCGTAAAATTCTGAGAATATAAAAAGCTATCGTTAAATCTTTGCGAGATTCTGCAGCGCAAGAATATAGCAGGCATCCTGCAGATTAACTGCATGCTGCCTTGAAATCCCATCAACAATCCTGAAAATCTCCCTTGTTTTTTCCTCAAGCTTCTTGTCTATCTCTTTCCTGTCAAAATATTTATCTTCCTTGTTCTGCAGGAATTCAAGATAGTCTGCATACGCCCTTACAGAGCTTGAAAGAATGTATGGAACAACAGCCCTTGATTTTGAAATTTCAGCAAGAGCAGAAGCGCTGATTACAGGCAGAAGTTCAACAACAACTGAAGCCTTTATTTTATGCATATTTTTTGTGTTTATTTCCACAGGGGAAGAAACAACAAGCACATCAGCCCTTACTTCAAGCATCTGTTCCCTGCTTAATTTCACTGTTTTTGGCATGCCTGCAACGCTTGAATGATTTCTTTGCCATCTTGCAGCATCCTCTGCATACATCCCTGAGGCAGAAGCAGCTCCTCCAAGTGAATCTGAAATTGCTATAATCTTGTATCCTGCAGAAGAAAGCATTATTGAAAGCTCTTTCTCAACATCGCCAAATCCCATTAATGCCACTTTCATCTCCTTCTGTGATTTTTTTATGATATCGTCGTGCTTCTGCAATCCGGGAATGCCGCTTACTTCAATTCCCTTGAGCGCTTCGTTAATCATAAAGAATATGCCTAACGCCACTGCATTGCTTCTTGCTCTTATGCCCCCATCCTGCATCTGCTTTCCAAGAAAATCTGATTTCAAAGTGCCTTTGACTTTTGATTTGTATGTCTCATACATCAAAGACATCATCCTCTCCTCGCACCCTGCTCCTGCGGAAAAAATATCTTTGCCTGAACCATCTATTTTTAACAGGCTGTTTATATAGTTCTTTGCAAGCCCTTCCATTTCTTTTAAAGTGAGGATGCGCTTGTTTATGCTTATTCCGCCTGCTGCTCCCCCAAAAGGCAGTTCCAGCATTGCGTTCTGCAGTGTTGAATGCAATGCGCTTAATTTTGCCTTTTCAATGCTTAATCCAGGCATGAAGCTTATGTCCCCCTTGTATTTCCCGAGAATGCTGTTATGCTCAATCCAAAATCCGCTGAATATCTTCATAAGCTCTTTTCCCCCAGCCCTTCGCTCAAGCACTACAGGAATATCAAAATCAATTGTCCTGTCATATCCTGCGATTTTATCAACAAGCTTTTTTGAAGCGCCAAGCCGCCTTGCAATGCCGGAAATCCTGTCAAGTGCAAATGCAAGAGGTTCAACCTCAGGCTCATTGCTCTGCTCTTTAAGCTCGTTAACATCTAAATTGCTTATAATCTGCCCTATGTCCTTGTCTGTGATTTCTGCCATTTTATTTTAAACAGGATTCTATTTTTTCCTTGAGCATGTCAACTGACATTGCCCCTGTGAACCTCTGCACAGGCTCTCCTTTTTTAAAAATCATGAATGTGGGAATTGACATAACCTTCAGGCCTGAAGCAGTGTCATGATTCTCATCAATGTTCATTTTTGCGAATGCAACCTTGCCTGAGAAACTTCTTGCAAGTTCCTCAACTACCGGAACCATCATGACGCAAGGCATGCACCATTCAGCGAAAAAATCAACAAAAGCAACCTTGTTTTCTTTGATAAACGGATCAAAATCCGCGCTGCTTATCTCCTTAATCTCTTCACTTAATGACTCTTTTTTGCCTTTCACCATTTTATCCTCTTTTATCCTTCTTCATTAAAGCTCGCTTATATTTAAATCTAACCAACGCAGATTGGCTGCGTGCTGCCTTCGCATGGGGATTTTATGAACAGGTATTGGTACAGCAGCCATCCAAGCCATGTTGTTATAATAGTAGCAACAACCAGCATTACAGCAACAAAAATGTCAAAATTCCTTTTTTTGCTGAAAAATCTCGCGAGTTTCACTCTGTTGTGTTTTGCAAGCCACAATATAAACGCCTTGTGCATCCTATTGTCAAAGCTTACAGAACATTTCTTGCCTCTTAGCTTGTCAAGAAAACATCTCCACGCCTCTTTTATATAAGTTCTGTATCTTGGAACGAAAATTCCTAGTATAAGAAAATAAAGTATCAGCGCAAGGCACGGAATGCAAAAAAACACCATCTTTATCTGTATCTACCCAAATTAACCTCTATCCCATCCTTATAAAAATTTTATTTATAAATCTTATCCTTTTCTTGCCTTGATTTTATCGCTCAATCCCTCTTTCTTTATCCTCACAAGAAGCAAATCAGGCTTCATTTCAACAAAAATTTTGCTTCTGAAATCTTTCTTCAGCAGATTTTTTAAAAAATCAGAGATTTTTGTATCTAATGTCAGCATAAAAGGATAGCCAAAATGAACATCCACTCCAAAGGCAGCAAAGAAAAAGCCGATTGCTATTGCTTTTTCTGTTGTTGGCATAGGGCAGGAAATCAAGAAAGGCAGTTCTGTTATCTGCTTTCCAGAAATATCTGCAACTCTCCTGAAAACCTCTGCAACTCTTGAATTATTAACACAGCTTCCAAGAGAGAAAAATCTCTTGCCGTCAAGCAATCCAGCTGATGCCAGCCTGAATGATATGCATCCTGTTGTCAGGATAATATAATCCTTGCTTAACTCCTTGTAAAAATCAACCCAGTTTTCTTTTACTCTTGGGTTCTCGCAGCCAATAGCAGCAATAATTCCTTTAATCTTTCCATTAGCAAGCATTTTTGCCCACTCATTCAAAGGCAGATTATTCTCAGAGAATCCGACAACAGCTTCTATTTTTCTGCTGCTTATTGAGATATTTTTGCTCCTGTTGTGCCTGTTTATTCTTGCCAGAGCGATAATCCTCTTTGCAGCATCAGCTGCTGATTTTTTGTCAGAAACAGGCAGATGCAGCGCTTTTGGAATCCTGCATATCTCATTTGTTGTGACAATTTTTGTATGATAGCATTCAGCCAAATCAGCAATGCTCGGCATTATGCACTGCATATCAACAGCCATGACTTCAATGCATCCAGAAGAAATAACCTGCTCCTGCAGTATGAAATGCCCTGCAAGTGGAATTCCGTGCCTTGCCAGCAAAGAAGAGCCTGTGCAGCAAACTCCAATCAAATTCACATCAGAATTTTCTTTCTTTTTCACTTCAGAGGCAAGAGCCTCTGCCAGCGCAGGAAAATGCCCGTGAACAGCAATATTAATCTTGTCCTGTTTTATAACTCCCAAATCAACAGTGCCTTTTCTGACAGAAGGCAAGCCGAACTCATTGTCCTCAAGTTCAGTGGCAAGATACATCCCAAGATAGCCGTCAATTATTCCGAGTTTCATTGCCATAGCCATTATATGTTTGTAGTCAGCATCAACACCCATTGTGCTTGCATGAAGCGCTTCAGAAATATCCTTGAAATGCTCAAAGTGCACATGAGGCACAATCCCAAGCTTTTCCCATAATTTATACAAATACCTTGGAGCTTTTTTCTCTATATATCTCGCAGGATAATCCTTGCCAAGATATTCAAGCATATGATAAGCGTGCCCTGTATGGGCAGCAGCTCCGCCTGCAACAAACCTCAATATATTCCTGGATGCAACAACATCAATGTTTGCCCCGCAAACTCCCTGGTCATTGGGCTTGAGAAGTATGCAGGGGCCCATAAGGCAGTTCTTGCAGCACTTGCCAAGCAAGCCAATTGCGCATGGCTTCTGCGCAAGCCGTTCAGAAATCATATTTTTATCCATTTTTCACTCTCTTTAGATATTAACATAATTATCATAATTTTTAAATCTTATCAGCGTTAGACAATTATGAAAGAGAGCTCGTGCCTGATGGCACTCGCCCCCAACTTTTAAATATCCCCCTTGTTTTTAACAGGGATGAGATTCAAAAGGGGTTATCATCTGATGCTCTTAGCTGTTTCCATAATCGTGCTGGACTTTTTCACACTGGGCAACAAGGCTCTTATGAATAAGATACAGGTTCAGCCGGCTGCTTCCATTATTTTTTTTGCCAGTGTCCTCACTTTCATCATAGGATTAATAAAAACCATCATAGAATTTGTAGGCGGGGCTATTAATGCAAATGATAAAAAAATAGAGCCAAGAGCCATTTCAGATATAATCATCCGCTCTTTTATTGCAGTATTACTTTTCCTGAGCGCTATTCCCCTGCTGTTAAATCTGATTACTCTCCCGATAATTATTCTGGCAGTTGTTGTCTCAATTTATCTTATCGCATCAAAAAGTCATCATCTATCCTTTGAGATTGTTAGTTTTATATTGGCTATTGTTCTTGCTGCAGGGTTTGGCTGGGGTCTTTTTAGGGAATTTAAAGGGATTTTGTTTTACGCCCCGCCTTTAAACCAGAGTCTGATTGGATTTTTTCTATTCGGACCATCTTTGATGTTTTTGCTGATTTCAACATCTTATCTGCTTTTGCAGGGCATAGCATCAAGGGCAAAGCCGCCATTTTTCAGGAATCATCCTGCATTGGCAAACTTCTCAATCCTCTTTGCGATAGTTCTTGTCTTTTCTGCTTTCGTATTCATGAAAAATATTGATGCAAGGCCCGGAAATTATTTTGTTTATGATTCTAGTATGACAAAGCAGGAGGTTTTACTTGAAATGTCAGGCAATAATTTCACTTACACATTAAAAGAAACAAATTCCGATGACAAGCCAATGAACATCTTGAGAATATTCGGGAACAAGGAGGATCTTGATTTAAACAGCCTTGCCTTGGAAGGCGCAGAAATAAATGACAGCAAGATTATTGTCCCTTCACATACAACTGCAAAAATTATCATCCCCACATCAAGCCCCATTTATATCATTACTGTAGATGTTGAGAACAGGTTCCCGCCGCAAGGCTTTAATTTTTGGAAATAATCCCCAAGAATCCCCATTTCTTTAAATTCCTTTTTCAACTTTCTGCTGTTATCTTCAGGCAGATTTCTTTCATGTTATACGCCTCGCTTTTTATCTCATTGCAAAGACTGGCATTCCTATTCTCAATTGCATACCACTGGATGCATAAGTCCTGCTGTATCTCAAGCGCTTCCATGGCGCACGAGATATCACACGAGATTTTTCTGCATTCTGTCCAGTCATGAGTTATTTTTGCCTTGCAGAATCCCCTGGACTTCGGCATGCCAGTAAGGTCGCATATAGACGTATCTCCCATGGTAATTGCATAGTCCCTGATACAATCATCTGTATTAGTCGCATTAAACAGCTTGAACAATAGATTACAAACATCAATGTTTCCCTGTTCAACTGCAATCTTTGTAACGCATGTAGCAATTTTGCTTTCACGGGACCAGCCATCCCTGTCAACAAGAGGCTCAGTCATTAAGCTGCTGCAATTATCAAGAATCAGTTTTTCAAGCTCTGCGCGCTGCGCATATAAGCTGAATGAGGACAGATTTGTCCTTGCGGTTACAGTCCCAATGCCATTTTTTATTACTAAAAGTTCAATTATATAATTGCTTGGTCTAAGCCCATGATAATACCTTTTTCCTGTTTCCCATCCTTCCCAATCAGGCGAATTTGCAATGAATGTTTCATACACCGGCATGCTTACTTCTCCTTTCTCATCAATTACTCTAAAGCCATAAACTGTTCCTTCAGCTAATCCTTTTTGCTGTGGAAAGAACTCATCATTTGTTTCAATGGAAGTTATCCCTTTTCTGAACTGGTCAAGAACAAATACGTTCACATCAGGGGAAATATTTTCAGATATGTTCAACTTCAGCCCCGGGGGCTGAGTGCGGGGAATAATGCCATTGATAAAGAATGCAAGTAAAAGCAGAAAAAATGCCAGAACAATGAATAAAAAAATATATTTCAGCCTCATCTATTCAATGGGGGCATGCTGCTTTAAAAAAACTTTGTTTTTAGAAAAAAAGAAAAAAAGAAAAACAAGTTAGCATACTATTATCTTCCGCAATTACAGCCCTTGCCTGCAGTTGCCGCACAGCTTTCCAAACCGCAGTTTCTTTCTGCTGTGCACTTGCCTCCGCAGCTCTTGCAGCTTATCTGCTTTGATTCCTGTGCTGCACTGATTCCAGCAAAGGATACTCCCGCAATAACAAGCAGCCCAATAAGAACCGCCGCAATTATCCATGCATTCATTTTACACCTCCTATCATATTTTTCATAGCAAACTAATAAAAAAAGAGCTATTAAGCGATTGTATGGAACTGGTTTCAGTAAAGAAAAATGCCTATTTCAAAATCACAATATTACTCATTCCCCTTCTTTTTCTCTCGATAAGCTGCTTGCCTTCGAGCCTGTCAAGGATTCTTGTTACCTTAACCTTGCTGAATCCCGACTTGTCAACAATATCCGCTTGGAACATACTGCCTTCTTTCATCAAGATACCATAAACAGCCTTTTCTTCCCTGTTCAGAAATTTGAGATTTTTTTCTTTATCTTCCTTTAATTTTTCTGCGAATTCATTCTTTATCTTTTTGATTTTGACTATTATCCTCTCCTTTTCTTTGTTGAATATGAGCACAAGCCCTATGATTAGTATTGCCCCTATAAGCACAAGGCTGATAATTGTTTGTGTCTTGATGTCCCCATACATAGGGCATGTTGTGCCGTGAATGCACGTTGCCATCACAATTGTTTTTAGGGCATTATTGAACAAGAATACCACTACCCCTATTACAAAAGCCATTCCGATTATCAAGTAGCCAACTTTCCTGTTTTCCATCTTTCAGTTTGATTTAAATCTTCCCCAAATTACCCTTGAGCACAGCATCAACAAGCGTGTTCCATTCTGCTTTTTTCAGCTTCACGAGATTTCCAGTCTCGCCTATCTCAACGCTGTCTTTTGCAGTTCTCACCTTGGGGCAGCATCCGCTGCTGCACAATTCCAGTTCCATTTTATTTCCTCCCATAATTTATTTTGTTCCAGACTCTTTCATGAAAATAATAGCCCACCATGTTTATCAGATTCACGGTTATTGCAATGCTCCCTGATTCAAGCGGCTTGCTTGTAAAAGCATAAGCCACAAAGTAAGCGACAAACAGGGCGATAACTCTCCATGTTATGCTCTTCATCAAAGTTCTCCTATGGCTGTCCATTTTTAATGTTCGTGCTCATGCGGTTTAAGTGAAGCATATCTGGCAAGCATATCTTTTCTTCCCTGCTTTTTGTAATAATCAATTATTGCCTCATGCAGCGCATCTGCAGCAAGGTTTGAGCAGTGCATTTTTATTGGAGGCAGGCCTTCAAGCGAATCCGCAACATTGCCTCTTGTTATTTTCATTGCTTCTTCAAGAGTTTTGCCTTTTGCAAGTTCAGTTATCATTGATGAAGTTGCGATTGCTGCAGCGCAGCCGAATGTCTTAAACTTAACATCGTCAATAACTTCTTTGCCTTTCTTCTTGCCAACTTTTATATATATAAACATCAAATCCCCGCAATTATGAAGGCAAAATCCTTCAGTTGTAAAGGAATGTGCTTTTTCTATTTCTAAATTATAAACCTCACCAGAAAACTTTCGATTTTTGATTTGTGTGATTGGGGTATACAAATAATTGTTATCAAACCAATTATCAACAGAAGGGTATGATTTTGGGATATAGGTTAAACCAAACAAAAAACATAATTTTCTCAAAGATTCTCTCTGTCCAACATGTATTCTGTAACTCTCTTCATGCTTAACTCCTTCCCTTATCCGTTCTTTATCAGTATATATTGAAGGAATTATTTTTTGTCTTAATAATATTAGTTTAACTTGATGAGCCAACTGAAAAGAAATAGTAGCAAAACCTGCTCTAGCACCAGGCCTATTAACATTGATATATCCATCCCCTCTCCAAAGTCCAATAAGCAATTCTTTTTGCTTTTCAACAGGTAAAAATATCATAAAATTAGGAATCTTTTTATTTTTTGCTCCTTTTCCAAACAAATCATAAAAAAATCTTGCTAAAATAGCATTGTAAATAAATACCTGAATTGTTTTCCTTTCAGGAATTTCCTTAACTTTTATATCCAAATCAAATATTTTTCTGCTAATATTTCTGATATCCTCTACGAATTCTTTTTCATTAATATTAAATGTAAAGTTAATAAATGTTTTACATGGTTTTAGGGATATACCGCCTTCTGATAAATAATATCCTGCCAATCTCAGAAAATCAGCATTAATAGGAATTTTATTTGGAATTTTTTTACTCCTAAAATCATATTTCGCCCTTGAAATATCTATTTTGATAGATTCAATATCCTTGACCTCTTTTAAAATAGGATAGAGCACTATATCATTTTTTTTCAAATCTGTAGCATGATACCAAGATGGAGTTAGAGTTTTTTTTCCTTTATTTCTCTTAAATCTATCACCTCTGGGGATTTTAATAGCCAAGACAAGATGCTCTGGTGTTAAATTGATACTCCCAAGTTTATTTTTAAGTTCTATTACACGCCCATTATATTTCCTAATAAAAATGTCTATAATTTTATCGTGTCCTAGATGACTCATAACTAAATCTTTTTTGTTTAAAGTATTAATGCTCTTCAATTCAGGATTGGAATGAATTTTCTCTTGCGGCAATAGGCATACAGGATTTCCAACCTTTCCAATGCCATCAGCGTTTTTTATTTCCCCTACATTCTTCGGGTTCATGAACATCTGCATTACCTTCTTGCTGTAATTTATGTTCTCTTTTGTCATCTTATTTTTTCTTGCCTCCTAATTTGTCAATCAGGGACTTGATTGCATAATAAGAACTCCCAAATATTATAACTCCCGGAATCACTGTTATGCCCAATCCAGGCAGCAAGGTGGCTGCTCCCAGAGTCCCAAGAAAACCAGCTCCGACACTCTCAAAAAATGTGCTTATCCTTGGAACATTCTTTTCAATTCCTTTTTCAAGCGCATCAAGCTGCATTATGTATCTTCCATTCCTGAAAACCTTGACTTTTCTCTCCTCTTCAGAACTGAGAATTGAAATATTTCCATTCCTTGAAGCGCTTAATGCAGCGGCGTGCCTTGTCCCGAAGCCCCTGAAAGGGATATTGCTCTTTACCATGGTTCCATACGCAATCATTTTCCCCTCTTTGTTTACAACAACTGCCCCGTCAATTGTTGCCAGGCTTTCAATCAATTTGTCATTCTTGCCTTCAAGAATATTGAAAGGCTTGATATTCTGCTTTACAAGCTTCCTGAATTCAGGCTTCTTTCCGGTAATAACTATGAACAAGCCGCCTTCTCCCCTTCTCGCGAGCTTTATTGCTATCTGTATAAGCTTCTCTTCCATGTTCTTGGTATTTTTCATTTTTTATTTTGTACAGCTTTGTTGAGTTCTTCTATTATCTTTTTGGAATCCTTGCCATGGGCTGCAATACCCTCCTCTATTCTCTCCTGCATAGCCATCGGGCAGCCAAAGCAGGACATCCCCTGTTTCATAAATACCCCTGCTGTTTCGGGATATTTTTGCATGACTTCTGCAAAGCTCATATTGCCTGTTATCTTTCCGCTTTCTTTTTTTGTTCCTAATTTTGCTTTCATTTTATCTCCTTGACAATCAATTTATAGGACTTATCTTTCTTAAATTTTCAACAATCTCCCTGACAGATTGGACTGTGTAGATTATATCTTTTTCTGCTGCATTTCTTCCTATGCTTAATCTCAATGAGCCATGAGCAGTGACATGGTCCAAGCCAATAGCAGTAAGGACATGGCTTGGCTTTAATGATTTTGTCGAGCATGCGCTGCCAGTTGATGCTGCTATGCCCTGCATATCAAGATGCATAACAAGTGACTCGCCTTCTATTCCGTGGAATGAAAAGTTTGTGTTGTTATAGAGTCTTTGTTTCGCATGCCCATTCAATCTTGTATTGGGAATTTTTAGAATTTCTTTCATCAGCATATCCCTTAATTTTCCAATCCTGCCTGCATCAGATTTCATGTTTTTCCTGCATAATTCAACTGCTTTCCCAAAGCCAGCTATGCCTGAAACATTTTCTGTTGAGCTTCTTAATCCAAACTCCTGCCCTCCACCGTGCAGCAATGGTTCAATTTTAATGCCCTTCCTGATATAAAGCAATCCCACTCCCTTTGGACCATAAATCTTGTGCGCTGAAGCAGACAGGAAGTCAATATTCATCTTTTTTACATCAATTGGAATCTTTCCTAATGTCTGGACAGCATCAGTATGAAATAAGGTCCCCTTGTTTTTGCATATTTTTCCTATTGCAGCAATGTCCTGTACTGTTCCAATTTCATTATTAGCATGCATTATTGAAACAAGCAAAGTTGAAGGTGTTATTGCCTTTTCTAAATCTTTCAAGTTAATCAGTCCAGAACTGTCAACATCAAGATAAGTAACCTTAAAGCCCTGCTTCTTGAGAAATTCGCATGGCTCAAGAACTGCGTGATGCTCGATTTTGCTTGTTATGATATGCTTTTTCTGCCTGCCAAGCTGTGACAAGGCAAGCCCTTTGATTGCTGTATTGTTGCTCTCGCTGCCAGAGCCTGTGAATATTATCTCCTCCTCATTTGCATTGAGAAACTTTGCGATTTTTCTCCTGTTATCCTCGATTGCCCTTCTTGCATCCTGCCCTTCCTTGTGGATGCTTGACGCATTCCCGAAATGCTCTGAGAAAAATGGCAGCATTGCATCTGCAACTTCCTTTGCAACAGGCGTTGTTGCTGCATTATCCATATAAATCCTATTTGTTTGATTCATTTTTTCCCCCCATAAGCGCAGTACTTGCAGCATTTTTGGCTGTGCACATTAATCAAATTCAAAATGGGCAATATTGTCCTGCTAACTGAATAGATTCTTTTCTTTCCCTCTTTTCTTGCTTTGACTATAGAGCATCCAGACAATTCATGCAAAGCATGGGATAACTTGCTTTGCTCAACCCCAATCTCCCTGCTCAGCTGGCTCACTGTTTCTTCTTTTTTAGCGAGAGATGTGATTATTGATATCCTTAGCGGATTAGCCAATTTCCTGAAAAAGGGGTAATATGCAGAACTTTTCATATGAAATCTTGTTCATATTGATTTATAAATCTTTCGAATATTTTGGAAATATTTATAAACCGCCTCGAACATCTCATCTATCCGAAAAAAAGGCGGTAAAAATATGGAAGGGCTCATAAGCAATGGCAGGAAAGTAGTGGGAATTGTTTCTGCAAAAGGCGGCGTTGGCAAAACAACTGCTGTAATCAATATCGGCGCTGCTGCTGCAAGCATGTTCAAGAAAAGTGTTTTGATTCTGGATACAAACCTCAATTCAGGGAACTTGGGGCTTAATCTTGGGCTTACATACCATCCAATAAGCCTTTACAATATTATAAAGGACCCTTTGTCTATTCTCCATTCAGTGCACAAGCACAAGACTGGATTGCATGTCATTCCTTCTTCTCTTGTTGATGACCCAAGAAAAGTCAATCCTATTTCCCTTAAGAAGAAGCTTAAATCCCTGAACAATTATGATATGATACTGCTTGACTCAGCTCCGGGCGTAGGAGAAGACGCAAAAATAAGCCTTAAGGCTGCTGATGCCCTGTTCCTCATCGTGACTCCTGATTTTCCCACAATCGGCACTGCAATAAAAACAATCGAACTGGCAAAAAAGATGAATGTGCCTGTTGAAGGGATTATAGTCAACAAGGTAAGGCATAAGAAATATGAGGTGACAAAAAGAGAGATAGAAAGGGTTCTCGGGCTTCCTATTGTTTCAGTTATTCCTGAAGATTCTGCGATTTCCGAGGCGGCTGCGGCAAGAATGCCTGCGGTAATATACAAACCAAAATCAGAAGCAAGTATGTCATACAAAAAACTCTCTGCCCACATATTCGGCAAAAGAATGCCAAACAGCAATTTCTTCAATAATTTTTTTAATGCGTTCAAAAGCTGAGAAAATTAGAATACTCACCCTTTCTTAATAGTAATTGCGCTTACAGGGCATATTTCAGCAGCTTCCTTGTTGCAGGGCATATCACTTGCAGAGTTTATTGCAGCTGCCTTTCCGTCCTTCATTTCAAAATTGCCCTCGCAGACTGCAACGCAGCTTCCGCACCCTATGCATTTGTTCTTGTCAACTAAAATCTTGTATTTTTCAGCCATTTTCTATTTATCACTTTTGTTATTATCCTTTAAAAAATTATATGCCGAGCTTGCTGCTATTGCTCCCTGCCCTGAAGCAACTATCATCTGCTTGAGGCTTCCTGCAACAATATCCCCTGCAACGTAAATCCCTGTAACATTGGTATTCATCTTATCATCAGCAAGGATATAGCCTGCCTCATCAAGGCTCAAGCCAAGGTTCTTTGCCAGGCTTGTCAAAGGCACAGAGCCTATTTCAACAAAAATTCCATCTGTTCTTATTGATTTTTCGCTGCCTTCGCTGCTGACAATCAATTCTGTTACAGAGTCTTGTCCCTTGATTCTGGCAGGAAGTGAATTGTAAACTATTTCAATGGATTTATTCTTGTTTAGCTCATCCAAAAGGAATGTATCACAGTTAAGCCTGCCCTGCCTGTAAACAATATATACTTTCTTTGCGTATCTTGCCAGAAGCAATGCAGCATGTGCTGCTGAATTTCTCCCTCCGACAACAACTGTAACTTTTCCCTTGAAAAGCGGAGCATCGCATGTAGCGCAATAGCTAACGCCCCTGCCGAGAAATTTATCTTCTCCGTCTATATTCAGTTTTCTTTTTTCTGTCCCGAGAGTGATGATAAGGGCTCTTGCATCAAATATTTCGTTCTTGTCTGTCTGGATTTTAAATGAGTTTTTCTGTTTTGTTATGTTGCTTATATTCCTTTGAAGCATCTCTGCGCCTGCATTTTTAGCCTGTTCAGACATCTTCATTGCAAGCTCTATTCCGCTGCCTCTGAAACCCGGATAATTCTCCACAAGCGAAGCCATGTTCATCATGCCTCCTATATCCCTGCTTATCACAAGTGTTTTCAGTCCAAATCTTGCAGCATAAATCCCTGAAGAGAGCCCCGCAGGACCTGCACCGAGAATAACGACATCATAATTTTTCTCCATTCCATCTTCAGGCAGGGAATATTTTTAAACTTTTCATAAGCAGGCAAAGCAAATTAAATATGCCAATCCAAACTCCAAACGAAAATTATTTAAACCGCGGGCTCCTAATTTATTCAAGATGTCCGCAGATATAAAAAAGAGCGTGTGGATGAATTCTGCATTTGCAGGTATGTTTGTATCTAGACACGGCTATATTCTCTGCGGCGTTAAAACCACAGCATTATAAGAGCCATATAATATCCGGCTCTTGAATGCTTTTTTCTGACGCTAAAATGATAAAATCTAACTCAAACAACTTATGTATTGTATGCAATGAGGGTATACACAATCCGATATGCCCCGTCTGCTTAGCCGGAGAGATAAAAGAGTGGATTGAAACAAATAATCTCAGCAGCGAGGCCAAAAAGAAAATTGTTTCCTATGCTAGCAGAATAAAGAACAAGTTCATAGATTCGGGGACAGAATGCACAATCTGCAGGGAAAACCAGACAGCAGTATGCCCTTACTGCTTCACAGAGGAAATGTACAATTTCCTGATGAAGCTGAATCTTCAGAAAGATGCAGTGGAGAGCTTTCTCACATCATTCAACTATGATTCAGAGCATGCAGGATATTCAAAAGAATTTGAGGAGGATTTCGGTAATTGAAAATGGGCATGACAAAAGCCATGCTTGGCAATGAAACATTCAGGGAAAGAAATGGAAAAATTCCAATCAGGATAATGGGATATAATTCATTCTGGATAGGCGGAGGCATTGGCAATTTTACATTCGGAACATTCTGCTCTCGGCATAATGGAGGCAAACTTGAAGATTCAATCAAGGAGGTCATGGATACACTAAAATCAAATTCAGCTATCTACCTTCTGAGGATGATTGAAGGGATGGAGGATAGCAAGGAGCAGGATGTTGCCCTTCGGCTTGCGAATTATAAGGGAGAACTGAAAAATCTTTTTTTTATTGAGTATGAAAAATGCTGGAAGGAGAAAGTTGAGCCGCAGCTTGGCAGATACAGCAATCTTGAAAGGCATATAATCGGAGTTGAAAATGGGCTGGAATGACAAAAAAGGGGAAGCAGACAGCCCCTTTCCTGATGATGACAGCTATCAGGATGTGCAGAAAAGATTTGTGTATATTCTGGATAGAAAATACAGAGATAAATATGAAATAATTCTGAAGCAGGGAAATCTTGAAAAAAGAATACAGGGCAAATAAAAAGATTTTAAACGTGTTTTTCTTGTCTTTTCTTATGAAAAAGCAGAAAAGCAAAATCAAGGCACTCTGCCTGCTGTCAGGCGGATTGGACTCAAGACTGGCGTGCAAGATTATGCAGGAGCAATGCGATGTTGAAGCTGTTTTCTTCATTCTGCCTTTTGGTTCAGACGGAAGCGCAGAGGATGCTACTAATTTTTCAGAAGAGAACACAATTAAATTGCATGTAATCGACTGCACAAAAGGGGAATTGTTCAGGAAATATCTTGAAATAATAAGGCATCCAAAACATGGATATGGTTCAGGAATAAATCCTTGCATTGACTGCCATATATTCTTGCTTAAGGAAGCAAAGAAACTTGCCAAGAAAATCAAGGCAGACCTAATTGTAACAGGCGAAGTGCTGAATGAAAGACCGATGTCCCAGCACAAAAAAGCCCTTGACTATGTTGAGATTGAATCAGGGCTGGGGGGAAAGCTGCTGAGACCTCTTTCAGCAAATCTGCTGTCTGAAACAAGCGCTGAGAAAGCTGGACTAATAAACAGAGACAAGTTCCTTGCAATTCAGGGCAGAAACAGGCAGCAGCAGATGGAACTTGCAAAAAAATATAGGATTTCATTCCCACAGCCAGGAGGGGGCTGCATGCTCTGCGAAAAGGAATTTGCGGCAAGATTAAAAGACTTATTCAGAAATGAAAATAAAATAAGCTCGAAGGATATTGAACTGCTCAAGATTGGCAGGCATTACAGAATATCAAATGCAAAGCTGGTTGTCGGAAGGAATGAAATTGAAAACAAAGAAATCAGGGAGATTGCAGGCAAGAATGATTTGCTTTTTGAAGCAGTTGATATCCCCTCGCCAACCTCCATTTTAATCGGCAGTCAAGATAGCAAAACAGTCAGGAAAGCCGCGGAAATCACCGCAATGCACAGCGACGCAAATGAGGATACTGTTCCAATCTGCATTATGCCAAAAAAGAAAATTATAAAATCAGGAAAAGCGAGGAGAGAGGAGGCAGAAGCCCTTAGAATCCAGTTCAGGGCAAACAACTCCTGATTAAGCAAAATGTGCAGACAATGTGAAATTCATCCGGTATATGAACTTACAAACAGAAGAAAGTTCTGCGAAAAATGCTTTTGCAGATTTTTTGAAAAGAAAGTTTTCAGCACGATAAGGAGATACAAGATGTTTTCTGCAAGGGATAAAGTGGCTGTTGCCTGTTCAGGCGGCAAGGATTCAATGGTTGTATTGCACATACTGCACAAGATTGCAAAGAAAGCCAGAAAGAAGATAACTGCATTGGCTGTTGAAGAGGGCACAGGGCAGAGGAAAAAGCTGCTAAAAAAACTTGAGAAATACTGCAAAGACAGCAAAATCCAGTTGAAGATTATTAGTTTTAAAAAAGAATATGGGTTTGAATTGCAGGCAATCCTGCCAAAAATTAAATCGCTGAAACTGACAAACTGCTATGTCTGCAGCATATTGAAAAGATGGCTGCTCAACAAAAAGGCAAGGGAGATGGGCATCACAAAGATAGCAACAGGGCACAGCCTTGATGACGAGGCAGAGACAGTAATCATTAACATGATGAAAGGCAATCCTGCCCTGCTTGCAAAGCTCGGGCCTGTTTCAGGGATAAAACAGAGAAAAAAATTAGTGCAGAGAATTAAGCCGCTCTACTTCCGCTCCAGCAAGGAGGTTATTCTTTATGCAAAATTCCAGAAGCTGCCCCTATCCCTTAAGACATGCACACTAAGAACAGACACTTTTCGGGCAAGCATAAGAAATTTCCTTGAAAACATGGAAAAAAATCATCCTGAAATAAAAAATGCCATTGTAAATTCGCTCCTGCAAATTCTGCCCCTCCTAAAAGAAAAGCATAAGGATATTGAGTTAATGTCATGCAAAAAATGCAAAGAGGCTAGTTCAGCTGAACTCTGCAAAAGATGCATGGTTCTTGAAATGCTGAAGAGCATAAAGAAATAGCTATTTAATCCTTCTAAGCGCATCTTGCAAATAAGAGCTGTAAGCTTCCCTGCCTGTTGAACTTTCAAGGACGTAGCATTCAATTTCTTCACTTCCAAGAATCAGCGTTCCTGCGGCTCTTGCCCTAACTTCATTTATAATTCTGTTGTAAACTTCCTTGCTCATGACTATCTCCCTTGAAGACCTCTCAGCAAGTTTTCTTGCAAGCGTGATAGTGTTTCCTATTGAAGTGTACTGGAGAATTTTTTTGCGGTTTATGCTTAATGCAATTTCTCCTGAACCTATGCCTATGCCATAATCCGCCTTGTCTCTGTACTTCTTGTTGTTTGTTTTTAATTCAGAATCTATTTTCAATGCCGCCCTGACCGCAGAACTCTCATGCCTGAACTGCCTTGTCATAGGGGAAAACACAGCAAGCATTTCTGAACTGCTTATTCTGTGAACAGCTCCCCCAAAACTTCCTGCGGAATTTACAAAAGCCCTCTCAGCTAATTTTTCAAGGGATTCTGCTGCCAAGACTGAAATTTTTTCCCTGATTTCAGGCAGGTTCTTTAACTTAAGATAGAGGATAGATGCATTTTGTTTCTGCCCTTGGATAACAAGTGAAGGCTCTGCTATTCTTGCATTTGAAGCCATCTGGGGAATTATTGCTGACTCAAAACTTTCTGCATTATGCATCTCCTGAGAATTTTTCACAGCAGAGCTTATTTTCTGCACTTGAACAACTGGAGCAGTTCCTTTGTCTGATTTGTAAGTTCTTGAACCTCTTGCAAAGAACTGAAAGACAAGCAGTATAGCGACAATCAAGGAAAATACCATGGCTGAGATAACAGGGGATTTTGCCAGAATGCCTGGCTGGCTTTCCAGTTTCAAGGAAGCTGAAACAGCGCCTGTCAGTGGAATCCTGCTGAATTTTACGCCTGAAATTTCAACATTATAAACACCCTCGGGCGCGAGCAGCTGCAGTTTTGCCTCTTTTCCAACATCAATATTAACATTTCTTGTCACATTCATCATTGTTCCATTCTCACTTGTAATCGTCGCTGAGATTTCTTTTTTGTAGTCCACATTGCCTGTATTTTTCACTGTAATTGTGCTTCCGGAAATGCTTATCTCAGCATCTTCATAAGGAAGAATGACAAAAGCCCTTGCTGAATCGAATTCTTTTGCAGATGCCTTTATATTCCATTCTCCAGGAGGAACCATTCCCACTTTGTACTCAACAATGCTGCCTGACAGGACATCCTTTGCAAGGACAGTTTCCCCTGCGCTGTTTTTTATTGTTATGCTGACAGGCTCGTAGATAACTTCAGAGGACTGGTCGTAAAGTGTTGATTTTATTGCAATAGTTTTATTTGGAATGATTTTCTCTGAATCAAGGCTTATGCTGAGCCCTGAAGGCACAGAGACAACAGTAAACTTTTTCTGGGCAGTTCCCCTGTTTGTTATCTCATTATCTTCATTTTTCTCAAAAACAACCGCGCTTATTTCATAATCCCCTGCAGGAGTGTCTGACGGCAGGCTTATCTCCACAGCAAACCTGCCATTTTCAACAGCAACATACTGGCTTTGCACAAGCCCCTTAACGCTTATCTCAAGAGTTCCTTCTGCAGGAAGCGAATTTGCCTTCACAGCAGCGCCTTTCACAATCATGCTTGAACTTGGATTAACATCCAAGCTGCTTAATTCAAGAGAAACATCAATCCTGTCTGTTATCACAAACTCTTCTGTTCTTGCGGTTTCAGATTCCAATTCTGCTTTGACATAGCATCTTCCTGAAACTCCTGATATTTTGTTCCATACAGCATCAAACCTGCCAACCTGCTCTTTTGCCAGATTTATATTGCCGTTTGCATAAAAAGGAATTGTCCCTGAAGGGCACACAAGGCTGACAATCAGCAATCCCCCTGAAATAGGGTTATTTTCATTTATAGATACATCAACAGACAGGGCGTCATTCAGATTATAAGTAGTATTCAGCTGCGGGAGAATTATCTCTGCGCTCACAAAAGGAAAAGCCAAAACAAGAGCAAAAATTAAAGCAAGCATTCTCATAAGACAACAAGAACAAATTTCTATTTAAATTTTGTTATTAATTAAACAATCGGCTTTTCAAGCTCGGATGCTATCTGCCCTATGTTCTGGACTATGTAAGTATGCAGCCGTTCTAGGATTATGTCCTGCAAAGATTCTTTAAGCAAGCCATGGCAGTTTCCTAACTCAGATTCAGGGGAAACAACAACCCCCTTGGGAAGAGAGCATATCATTGATTTTCCCTTGAGCAGCTCGGCTTCAGCAATCTTTACATCAATATTCTTCACATCAACAATGCAGTTCCCTGCTTTTTGCCCTTTTATTGAATAAAGCCATGAAGAATCTGCCTGGATGTTGAGAAACCTTGCTTTTTTGCATTGGGATAACGCTGAATTAAAGCATGATTCATCAGCGCATTTTCTCGAATAAAAAAAGTTAAGGTAAACTGCAATCAGCAGGAAAATCAGTATTGCTGCGAGAATCACAGCATTCTTGTTTCTTTTAGAATAGTCTGATATTTTACTCATTTTGCCTCTTTTAGAATGAAGATACAGAGCTCAAATCTATTTAAATTTTGTTATGTCTCCTCCTGGCTGTTAGAAATCTAAAAAATCAATCCCAATAAAATCACAGGCTGATTAGATTAAGCCTTGTTGCGAAAGAAGTGAAATTTTTCGCGATTATGTGCCTGCATGCTGTTCTCTCTGCTGCCTTTACTATATCGGGGGTTGCTGTCCCGTCAAGAACTATGGCATAAGCCTTATCAGCAAGTATCCCGAGTGAATATCCCAGCTCGCCTACAGGGATTTTTCTCAATATTGCAAGTTTTGAATCAAGTATATAGGCTCCTCTTGTTCCTATCAAATCCTCAAGCCTCTCCTTGAAAGTTTCTTTTTCCGCATTGCTTGGAGCGGCATTTTTTATTTCAGGTTTCTCTTTCGGGGAATCAGATTCTTCCATATTTATGCCCCTTGATGCTCTCCTGAGAGGCTTTCTTCCCCTGCCTTTTGAATCTCTTTCATGGCTTTCAACCTGCTGCATGAATTCCTCAACTGAAATTTTCTTTCTCAATGCAGCCAATATCTCCTTGCCTGCAAGCTCTTCAACTTCCTTGCCTTCAGGCGCAGCCACAACAAAATCTATCTTTGCATTTCCAATTAAGTTTCTTGCTATGAGAAGCCCCCCCCTATCCCCGTCAACAAAAAGTGTGATGGATTTTTCTTTTCCGAGAATTTTTATTGCAGAGGGCATTACTGTGCCATTCATGCCTATAACATTATCAATTCCGTGCCTGAGCATATTCACAACATCAGCCCTGCCTTCAACAACAATTATCTCGTCTGAAGACAAGTCCCCTGCCGGAAGCCTCTCTGTGCCGTATTCCTGAAGCCTTGAAATTCTTGAAGATTCCTTTACTGACTCTGTCAGCTCTTTTGTTTCAGTCTGCGAGCCTTTTACAGTTTCAAGCAGCGCTTTTGCCCTTTCCATTATATAATCCCTTTTGCTGCCCCTTACATCCTCAATCTCATCTATCTGGATTTTCGCATCGCTTGGACCGACCCTTTCTATTGTCTCTAATGCTGCTGCGATAAGTGTTGTTTCGGTCTTGTCCAATGCAGTAGGAATCTCAATCCTGCCGGTTGTCTTTCCCCCTTCAGACTCAGTTTCAACATCTATCCTGCCTATTTTGCCCTCTTTCTGCAGTTCCCTCAACTCCAACTCATCCCCAAGAAGCCCCTCTGTCTGCCCGAAAACAGCCCCGACTACGTCAGGCTTTTCAACTGTGCCTGTGGCTATGAATTTTGCGTGTATAATATACTTGATTGAAACCGGGCTTATTTTTCCCATTTTTTCCTCTAAGAATAAGAAAAGACAACTGAATTACTGCCGATGCAGCACAAATCCCAGTCGCATACTCAAAATAAGTATGAATTCGTGAAATGAATTGTGAATGCCGTTAAGCAATAAATGATGATAATCCAATGATATCAATCATCACTTTTCTTACTCTAATTGATTTATAAATGTGAAAACAAGGGGGGTTTTTAAACATTTCGGGGTGTTTCAGGCGCTACCGCAAAATTTATAAAATGCAAATCGGCAGTCAATTTAACAAAATTACCCAGGAGGTAAGATGCCAAAAAAACCTATCAACGAAGGTGTCAAGGCTTCAGAAAAAGCCCAGGAAATCCGCATTGGCGAGAAGAGCGATGAGGAAGGGCTGTTCTCAAGCAGCTCTGATGAAGAGGACACTGAAGACGAAGACCTTGAAGATTTCGAGATATAATCTTTTTCTTTTTTTATTTTTTTAAGCCCGCGGTTTAGATAAATCCCAGGTCAGCAATATTTAAAAACCCCTTTGCGTCCTTTATATAAAATGAGCGTGATTTGGATTTTAGTTATTGTTCTTGCAGCACTTGTGCTTATTGTAATATCATTTTTTAATAGGTTCGCAATATTGCAAAACAGGACTGAAAATTCCGCTGCGCAGATTGATGTCCAGCTGAAGAAAAGGGCAGACCTTGTCCCGAATCTTGTCGAGGCAGTCAAGGGCTACATGAATCATGAAAAATCAGTGATTAATTCTGTTACAGAGGCAAGGAAACTTCTTGTTTCTGCAAAGGACTTGAGCAGCAAAGTCAGAGCAGGGGACAGGCTTGCCTCTGCATTAAAGTCTGTATTTGCAATTGCTGAGAACTATCCAAACCTGAAGGCAAATGAGAATTTCATCCAGCTTCAGCAGGAGCTTTCATCAATAGAGGACAAGATTGCATATGCAAGGCAGTTCTACAATGACTCCATTCTTGAATATGATAATTTGAGAAGCACTTTCCCAGGCAGCATATTCGCATCAATATTCAACAGGAAAGAGCTGGCTTACCTGAAGATTCCTGAAGCAGAGAAGCTGCCTGTTAAGGTTAAGTTTGAATAAACAGGCTTCTTTGCTGCCTCTTATTAGCCAAAAGATTTATAAACTATAGTTTGTCTATAGAATTATGATAACAACAATTCAAATAAGGGAAAATGTAAAGGATGAGCTTGACAGGCTAAAAATTGACAAAGAGAGCTATGAGGAGGTTATTCTTGGACTTATGAAAATTGCAGAGAAATGCAAAAGAGGGCAGGAACAGCTGCTTATTGAGGGATACAAGGAAATGGCTGAAGAGAGTTCAAAGATAAATAAAGAGTTTGAAGCTGTTGAAGAAGATTTTGACTGGAAATGGTAGAGATAAAAAGGGGGGATATAGTCCTTGTTAACTTAGAGCCTATAAAGGGAAGTGAGCAAGGGGGCATCAGGCCCTGCCTGATTATCCAGAATAACCAGGGGAATAAATACAGCCCCCTGACAATAATTGCCCCGCTGACTTCAAAAGAATTCACAAAAGAGTTCCCAACTAATGTTGTTGTTTTAAAGGAAGATTCTGGATTAAACAAAAATTCCACTATTTTGCTAAATCAGATAAGGACAATTGACAAGCGCAGAATTACAAGGAAAATCAGCTTGTTAAGCGCAGAAATAATGAGCAAGGTGGAGATGGCAATTAAAATAAGCTTGGATTTAAAATAACAAAATGGCTAAGGAAATAAGGCATATAGATTTTCGAGACGAGATTTCAAGGAACAAATTGAAGTCCTTCATCCTTGTCTTTGCTGTTCTTGCAGTTCTTATCATGCTGGGATATATAATATTCCAGTTTGCAAGCATTGATTTTTTCTCTTTTGCAATAATCTGGACAGCAGTTTCAGTTTTATATCTCGCAGTCTCATATTACAACTCAGACAAAATTGCATTGATGTCTGTAGGAGCAAGAAAAGCTGATGAGAGGCAATACAGGCAGCTTTACAATTCAGTTGAAGGACTGACAATTGCTTCGGGCTTACCAATGCCAAAAGTGTATATAATGGAAAGCCAGCAGATTAACGCATTCGCGACAGGAAGAGATGAGAAACACTGCGCTGTGTGCGTGACTTCAGGAATGCTTGCAAAGCTTGACAAGCATGAACTTGAAGGAGTTTTGGCTCATGAACTTACCCATATAAAGAATTATGATGTAAGGTTTGCAACTCTTGTTGCAGTGATGGTTGGCATGATTTCAATAATATCAGAAGTTTTCCTGAGAAGCTTGTGGTATGGGGGAGCAAGCAGCAGGGATGACAAAAAAGGCGGGAATGCTGTCTTTATGCTCATAGGAATTGCTCTTGCAATTCTTGCGCCAATTGTAGTAAAGCTTGTTCAGCTTGCCATAAGCAGAAAAAGGGAGTTCATGGCTGATGCAGGCAGCGTTGAAATCACAAGATATCCAAAAGGATTAATCTCTGCATTGAAAAAAATCTCAGATGACAAGCCAATAAAAGTCAATGCAGCAGTTGCCCCGTTATTTTTCTCAAGCCCGATGAAAGAAAGCCTGTCAAACTTGTTCCAGACGCACCCTGATATAAACAAGCGTATTATGGTTCTTGAACAGATGTGATCCTTCTTTCTCTTTCCAAATAGGGTTTCAGATTCAATTCTTTATAAAGTTCAGAAACCTTAACTATATTCCAAATATGTGAAATTCCAAAATGCTTTGCTATTTCTTCGCCAGATGGATACTTATTGCCTTTTTTTATTTCTTCTAAAATATATCTTTTAAACTCCTCCTTCCAAAGATTGATGCAGTCTATATCTGGTTTTTTGGCCCTTATTCCCTTCATATTTTTTAAGGGCGGGGGTGATTTAGCAGAAAATATCAAGACAAGCCCTAAAAGAACAATTAAGATTATTCCATAAAAGAACCTTCTTTTGCTTCTTCCTTGCCTCTTTGCCCTCATTTTCTCTGTATAACCGATTTGTATATGATATGTAATAGAAATGTAATAAACTCTATATAAATATTTCGTTTGATTTTTTTCCATGAACTGGAAAGATTACGGCTATGTCGTAGGAAGCAAGCACAGGAGAAAAGTTATGTTAAGCTTGGATTTGGTAAGAACACCAACCCAAATAGCAAGAAAAACATACATCAACACTTCCCATATAAGCAAGGTGCTGAAAGATTTGGAAAAAAGAGATTTGGTAAAATGCCTGACTCCCAAGCAAAGAGTTGGCAAGATTTATTCCTTAACACAAGAAGGCAGGGAAATTGTAAGTTATCTTAAAAAGACAGAAGATTTTAAAGAAGAAATCTCCCAAGAAGAATAAATTTCAGCAATATTTTTATACCTCTTCTTCTTTCCTTAACGTAGAAAAAAGAAGCAAAATGGCAGAACTGTGGCATACATTAAGCGCAGAAAATGTTTTCGCAAAGCTCAGGACAGCTGAAAACGGACTGAGCGAAGAAGAAGCAGAATTAAGGCTCAGGCAATATGGATTTAACAAGATTAAGGAGACAGCTGCGATAAATCCATGGAGAATATTTTTCAGCCAGTTCAATTCAATTCTTATTTATCTTCTTATTATTGCATCTATTGTATCAGGAGTTATAGGGCATTGGGTTGATTTCTCGCTTATCATGGTAGTTGTAGTCCTGAATTCATTCTTGGGATTTGTGCAGCAGTACAGGGCAGAAAAGGCAATACAAAGCCTGAAGAAAATGCTTATCCCTACAGCAACAGTAATGAGAGAAGGCAGGATAAGGCAAATCAGCTCAGAACTGCTTGTTCCGGGGGATATACTCATTCTTAATGAAGGGGACAAGGTAATGGCTGATGCAAGATTATTTTATGCAGAAAATGTCCAGAGCAATGAAGCGATACTTACTGGGGAGAGCATGGCTGTTGAAAAATCAACAGGAGCAATAAAAGATAGCATATCTTTAGGGGACAGGCTTAACACTGTATTTCTCGGGACAACTATCGAAAGAGGGCATGCAAAGGCGATTATCACTTCAACAGGAATGTCATCTGAATTTGGCAGGATAGCACTGATGCTCCAGCAGCCAAAATCAGAAATTACTCCCCTGCAGAAAAAGCTCAATTCATTCAGCAGCCAGCTTGGCATAACAGCAATAGTGCTGCTGTTTGTTATTATGGGCTTGGGAATTCTTGCAGGAGTAGGCAAGATGGAAATGTTCCTGACTTCAGTAAGCCTCGCTGTTGCTGCAATCCCAGAAGGGCTTCCTGCAGTGATAACATTATGCCTTGCGTTTGCTGTAAAGAGAATGCTTAAAGTGAAAGCGCTGATAAGAAAGCTCCCTGCTGCAGAAACCCTTGGGAGAGTAACAGTAATCTGCTCTGACAAGACAGGAACAATAACGCAGGAAGAGCTTAAAGTTGTCAAGGTGTTCTGCAACAACAAAGCAATGCGTGTTGACAGCAATTTTCTCCAGTATGTGCAAAATACAGCAGAGGCAAGGTTATTGGTTAAGATAGGATGCATGGCAAGCAATGCCAGACTGGAAGTTTCAAAACATGAAAGCGGCATTGAAAAAGAATATTTGATAGGCGATGCGACAGAAAAAGCTCTTCTCAGGACAGCAAAAGAATTTGGCTTCAGCAAGGAATATCTTACAAGGGCAGAGCCCAGGCTGAAAGAATTTGCTTTCAGTTCAGAAAGGAAAATGATGTCAATAACAAGGCAGGGGAAGGACATGAGAATTATTAATTATTCAAAGGGCTCTCCTGAGATTATCCTTCAGAGATGCAACAGGGAAATTATCAACGGAAAAGTAATTCCCCTTGACGAGGAAAAAAAGCGGCATTTGCTCAGGGAATATTCAACTCTTGCTTCAGAAGCTCTTAGAGTGATTGCATTTGCATACAAATTTCTTCCCCCATACAAGGGCAATGTCACAGAGCAGGAGGCGGAATACGGGATGATTTTTGTTGGTTTCCAAGCAATATTTGATGCGCCAAAAGCAGAGGTGAAGGAAGCTATTGAAAAATGCGAGAAGGCAGGCATCGCAGTAAAAATGATAACAGGCGACGGGCTTGTGACTGCAAAAGCTGTTGCAAGGCAGATTGGGCTGAGGGGAGAGGCTATTGAAGGCAGGGAACTGAGAAAGATGAGTGATGCCGAGCTCATCAGGAGAATTGATGAGATATCAGTCTTCGCGAGAGTAGACCCTGCTGACAAAGTAAGGATAATCTCAATACTCAAGCTGAAAAAAGAGATTGTTGCTGTCACAGGCGACGGGGTTAATGATGCCCCTGCACTGAAGAAAGCGGATATAGGGATTGCAATGGGCATAAGAGGCAGTGATGTAACAAGGGATGTTGCTGATATTATCCTTCTTGACGACCATTTTGCAAGCATTGTCAGGGCTGTTGAGGAAGGCAGGCATATCTATGACAACATAAAGAAATTCACGTATTATATGGTTAGCACAAATATCGCCGAGATATTAATAATATTCTTTGCAATGATAATAGGCATGAGAATGCAGTGGAAAAATGTTTTGCCTCTTTTACCTCTTCAGATTTTATGGGTTAACCTTGTGTCTGACGGAATCATCGCGATTACCCTAAGCAGAAGCAGGAATGAAAAGAATATAATGCACAGAAAACCAGAGAAAGGCGGGATTCTCAATCTTAAGATTTTCCTTGTCCTTATCGGCATTGCGCTGTACATAACTATTCTTACTCTTGCATTCTTCGCGGCAAATATAGGAACTCCAATAAAAGCGCAGACAATAGCATTCACTATGCTTGTCTTGCTTGAGGGATTTAATGCATTCAACTTCTCATCATTCACGCATCCTGCACATAAAAGAAGCAAGAACTATCTTCTTGTTGGAGCTGTATTGCTGACATTTGCCCTGCAGCTGGCATTGATTTTCTTTGCGCCTATGCAAAAGGCATTCAGCACAACAGCAATCCCGATAAAAGAGCTTCTTGTTATTGCTGCTGCGTCAATTTCAATACTTGTCATAGGAGAAGCATATAAAACCCTTGCAAGCATCAAAAAGTGACAAGGCAATTAGAAACTGCAGAGTGATGGCAAGGGAATGAGATTATGCATTTGCACAACAGGAATGTTTAAAAAGTAATTGCAACAAAAAAATTCATCCGTAAAAAAGAGGGAAAATGGGGAATTCTATAATCAAAGTAAGGAAAAGGGACGGAAGGCTCGATAATTTCAATCAGGAGAAAATTACAGAAGCAATCTGGAAATCAGCGCAGGCAGTCGGGGGAAAGGACAGGGAGACTGCAGAGCAGCTTAGCAACAAGGTTATTGATTTTCTTGAAAAAAAATTCGCAGGAAGAACTCCCAGTGTTGAGGATATTCAGGACACAGTTGAGAAGATACTGATTGAGGAAGGGCATGCAAAAACTGCAAAGGCATACATACTCTACAGGGAAAAACACAAAGAGATAAGGGATGTAAAGAAACTGCTTCTGGACTCTCAGGAAATTGTAAGGGATTACATTGCAAAAGAGGACTGGAGAGTTTATGAAAATGCGAATGTTTCATACAATTTTTCAGGGCTTTTGTGGCATTCTGCAGGCACGATAATGGCATATTATGGATTAAACCATATGTATCCGACTGAAATTGCCAATGCGCATATTAACGGGGATATCCATCTTCACAACTTAAGCATGAGCCTTGCAGGATACTGCGCAGGATGGTCATTAAGGCAGCTGCTTCATGAGGGGTTTAACGGAGTTCCCGGGAAAGTTGAATGTTCAGCTCCCAAGCATCTCAGGAGCGCAATAGGGCAGATGATAAACTTCATAGGCACACTGCAGAATGAATGGGCTGGCGCGCAGGCATTCTCAAGTTTTGACACATATCTCGCGCCTTACATAAAAGCAGACAAGCTAAGCTACAAGGAAGTAAAGCAGGCAATACAGGAATTTGTTTTCAATATGAATGTCGCAAGCAGGTGGGGCGGACAAACACCTTTTACAAACATAACTCTTGATTTGGTTCCGCCAGAGGACTTAAGGACGCAGGCAGTCACATTAGGCGGCAAGCTGCAGAATTCAACATATGGGGATTATCAGGATGAAATAGACATAATAAACAAGGCATTCATTGAAGTGATGACTGAAGGCGACGCAAAATCCAGAGTTTTCACTTTCCCTATCCCTACTTACAACATAACAAAGGATTTCAAATGGAATTCTGAGATTTCTGACTTGCTTTTTGAGATGACTGCAAAATACGGCTTGCCATATTTCCAGAATTTTGTGAATTCAGGGCTCAACCCAAGCGATGTAAGGGCTATGTGCTGCCATCTCAGACTGGATTTGGCTGAATTAAGAAAGAACACAACAGGCGGATTGTTCGGCTCAGGGGAATCAACAGGCAGTGTGGGTGTAGTGACAATCAATCTTCCAAGAATAGGGTATCTGAGCAAAACAGAAGACGAGTTCTTTGAAAGATTGGACAGATATATGTATCTTGCAATGCGCTCGCTTGAGATAAAAAGGAAATTTGTGCAGAGGAACATAAACCAGTGGCTTCTCACTTATTCAAGAAGATACTTGGGCACAGTAAACAACCATTTCTCAACAATAGGAATTGTAGGAATGAATGAGGCATGCATGAATTTCCTGAAAAAAGACATTGCTTCAGAAGAAGGAAAGAAATTCTCAATTAAGGTTCTTGAATTCATGAGGGGAAAGCTCTCTGAGTTCCAGCAGGAAACAGGGCATCTCTACAATCTTGAGGCAACACCTGCAGAAGGAACATCATACAGGCTGGCAAAAAAGGACAGGGAGATTTATCCTAATATTCTCACGCAAGGAACTGCAGAGCCGTATTATACAAACTCAACAATGCTTCCTGTAGATTATACTGACGACTTGTATTTCGCATTAAAGCACCAGGAGGAGCTGCAGAACCTTTACACAGGAGGCACTGTTTTCCATGTATTTCTCGGAGAGAGGATAAAAGGCGAGCAGGCAAAGATGCTTGTCAAGAAAGCAACCGAGAATTTCAGGCTGCCATATTTGACACTTACCCCAACATTCTCAATATGCCCTGAGCACGGCTATCTTGATGACAGGACTGAAAAATGCCCAAGATGCGGCGCTGAAACTGAAATATACAGCAGGGTAGTCGGCTACTTGCGCCCTGTCAAGGGCTGGAATGCAGGAAAAAAAGAAGAATGGAAAGACAGGAAGATGTTCCAGTTTGAGAATGTTCTCAAGGCAAAATAAATCTAAGCGGACAACAGCAGGAAATGACTGGTTTAATCCTTGCAAAGGATTTTAAATAATCTTATTTTAGATAAAACATGCTGATAAAAGGGCTGCAGAAACAGACGCTTATTGACTTTCCCGGAAAGGTTGCGTGCACTATATTCCTATTTGGATGCAATTTTCGCTGCCCTTACTGCCACAATCCCGAGCTTATTGATGCAGAGAAAGCAGCTGAAATCAGAACATACAGCAAAAAGGAAATTCTGGATTTTCTTGAAGAAAGAAAGGGTTTTCTTGAAGGGGTATGCATAACCGGCGGAGAGCCGACTTTAAACAAGGACTTGCCTGAATTTCTTGAAGAGATAAAAAAACTAGGATACAAAATCAAGCTTGACACAAACGGCACAAATCCCGAAATGCTTGAACTTATCCTGAGAAAAAAACTTGCTGATTACATTGCAATGGATTTCAAGGCGCCTTTCAGCAAATACAGTCAGGCAACAAACTCAAAAGTTGATTTGAAAAACATTGAAAAATCCATTGAAACAATAAGGGATTTTCCTGACTACGAATTCAGGATTACAGCAGTGCCTGAGCTTACAGGCAAGGATGATTTAATCTGGATTGCAGAATATCTCAAGGAACACAGGGCAAACAGGAAATTTTTCATCCAGGGCTTCAGGAAAGACAAATGCCTTGAAGAAAAATTTGAAAAAAAGCATCAATATTCAGGAGAGCAAATAACTGAACTGCTCAATGCAATAAAACAGTATTTCACAATCGCAGGGATAAGAAACGAAACATATTAAAAATAAGAAACCCTTTTCCTTGTCCTTAAGGATTAAAAAATGGAGCACAAGATTTACAGGAAGCTGAAGCAGGACATAAGCATTGTAAAGAAAACAATAGGCCCGAAATGCCACAGCAAAATAAAGGTTATACTCCAGAACATAAACAAGAATTTAATGGCGCTGTATAAAATCGCGATAAAGGACACAAAAACAGGGCTTTACAACAGCAGATTTTTTGATGCAGTGTTTGAAATTGAGATAGAAAAGGCAAAGAGGGGGCAGAAACTGTCTGTTATAATAATAGACATTGACAACCTGAAGAGCGTGAATGATAAGTTAGGGCACAGCAACGGGGATATTGTGATAAAAAAAGTGGCTAAATATGTCGGCGAGAATATAAGAAAATCAGACATCGCATCAAGATTTGGCGGGGATGAATTTGTGATACTGCTGCCATACGCCAGCCTGAAAACTGCAATGAGGATAAGCCGCAGGCTGAGAGCGGAGATTATGTCAGATACAACTTTCTCAGAATGGGGTATTACTGCAAGCAGCGGAGTGGCTGATTTTGAGAAAGGTGATACAAAAAACAAGCTGTTCAACAAGGCAGATTTTGCCTTGTTGTGCGCAAAAAAGCAGGGAAAGAACATTTCAATGAGCTACAAGGATGTTTAAAGGGGTAAAATGGGAACAAAAAGATTTTTAAGAAAAATGAATGAGTTCTGGAAACTCGCGGATATAAGCGACATTGCAAGGAGATATTTTGCAATGAACATCTTTGATGATGTCCTGATGGTGCTTGGAATTCTGCTTGCAGGATTTTTTTCAAAGGCAGGAGCTGAGTTTATAACAACAGCAGTTACAGGCGCGGCTGTTGCTGTGACTGTTTCAGGCACATGGGGTGCGTATATAGCAGAGAGTTCTGAAAGAAAAGGAAAAATCAAAAGCCTTGAGAGAAAAATGGCAATCAATCTCAGGAAATCGCCAATAGAAAAAGCGCATAATTTTGCCACATTATTCCTCTCGCTTGTGAACGGCTTGCCTTCAATAATCGTCGCTATGTTCATCATTCTTCCTTTTATCCTGAAAATGGGGATAATGCTGTCTTACAGCATAGCATTTGCGCTTTCATTTTTTGTCCTATTCTGGATAGGCGCTTTCCTTGGCAGATTAGGCAAGGAAAATCTTATCCTCTCAGGAGCAAAGATGATACTTGTGGGGATAATCTGCAGCATCATAATCTTCCTTGTTGAAAGGGCAGGAGCATCTGCATAAAGAAATGGCTGGGAAAAAGAAAACAGCAAAGAAATTCTTCAGAAATTATAATATAATAAAAATTATTTCCCTTTGTTTAATAGTTCTTGCTGTCTCATTATCTTCCTACTTAAGCATCAGCATTGCACTGAAGTATGGAGTTATAGGCGATGATTTCAGGTTTCATATTCAGGCAGCTGAAATTTATGCCTCAGGAGATAATGCAATGTCCAGCCCTGAACTCCTGAATAAGTTTGGCGGGCCTTATCCCCCTTTGTTTCACTTGTTCCTTGCATTATTTATCAAGACAGGAATCTTAAATCTGGCAACTTCAATAATGCAGGCGCTATTCTATCCCTTAATCCTGCTTTCAGCAGGATTCCTTGTATTCAGAAAGAAAGGTGTCATTGCTGCGGCATTCACAATCCTGCTTATGTTTGGCTCAATTGCATTGTTTGACAGGGCGCAGGTTATACCCCAGAGCATTGACATGATTTTGTTTCCCTTGGCAGTATTGGCATTTCTCAGCAGCAGGAAAATCCCATTTATCGCCCTGATGCTTGTGATGATTTATTCTCATGGCTATTTCAGCATTCTTCTTCTCCTTGCAGCAGCACTGTATTCCCTGGCAGAAAAAAAGAACAGGAGTTTTATACTGCTGACAGGAATTCTTTCACTGCCCTTGGCAGCAATTTTCATAAAGTATATCCCAAGCTATCTTGCATTAAGAACAGAGGCAAATATTCTTGTGTCAGACCCCTTATTTTTTGTTTCATATCTTGGACTTAACATCCTTGCCCTGCTTCCCCTTGCAATTGCCTATTTTATCCTTGAAAGAAAGAGTCTTGATGAACTGGACAAGTTTTCCTTGTGGTGGCTTCTCGCAGAATGCATTCTGCTGTGGAAATTCCCGGACAGGTTTGCATCATATGCAGTGGTGCCTGCAAGCATCATAATCTCAAAGATGCTTACAAGATTCAGCAGGATAAGCAGTGCAGCAGGAATTTTCCTTGCTGCAGAACTCTTCATCTCAGCATTTCTCATAAATTTCATGAAGTGGTTCAATATCCTAAAAGGAATCGGCGCAGAGAGATTCAATATTGCGTGAATTTACTGCAAATTAACCTAATTGCGAGGTATACTGCAAAGCTGCTTTTCTGATATCTTTGGAATTGTAGATTCCTCTTCCTATAATAGCATGCCATCTTTTCCCTGCAACCTTTATCGCATCAGATATGCTACCACCCTGAACAACAAAACCTGGAGAATAGAAAATGGGAGCAACACCTTCTGCCTCAACAATCTCTTTAACTTTTTTTATTATCTCTGGTTTATTCCCAGGAACTACAAAATTATTTATTCCAATCCTCGCAGCAATTCTGTACATTTCCAATGCCCCCTCATCAGTTATAAAACCGCCTTCACTTACAGTATAAGCTGGATGGGTCATTCTACCGCCAACAATAACATTTAACCCCTTGTCTAAAGCAGGATAAATCCAAGCCTTTTCAGTTTCAGGTCCTGATTGAGGAAAGAAAATTACTGCGTCTACTCCTGACTTTTTACAAACTTCAGCAAAAATTTTGCCAGTATCTGGAATATCAGTCCCTGCTTTTTGATGGTCATAAATTATAGGTTTATTTGTATGCTTTCTTGCAGTTTCTACAACTTTTTCTAATCCATAACCTAAACCAAGTTCAAATCCTATCTTATAACCGCCTATTCCTTCTACATCTGTTGTTTCTTTTACTAAATTTTCAAAATCTTCCAAAGTAGAAACATCACAGGCAACTATAACACTCTTGTCCCTTTTAATGAGTCTTTGTTCAAGTTTTTCCATCTATTCTCCCAAAAAAGATAGGCACGCCCGGAGCAGGAATCGAACCTGCAAATCCTTGCGGAAACAAGCTCAATGGTTCAGGAGTTTAAAGAACAATGGTCCTTTATTTCCAGGCATACGCTAATTTTCACTTAAGAAAATTATTTGCGCATTGCCATTGTGCCATCCGGGCGTAAATTCAATATAGAATTAAGGTTTTTAATTTTTTCTGAATGGTTAAATCCCACTTCTTTTGAATATCTAAAGAGAGCCGCTTTTGCAGAAATGCTCAAGACATAATAATTGGAGCCAGTAGTCTGGCTATACGGACCATTTAATGCCGAGATTATACCCAATCCGCTTAAAATCCCTTTGACACTCTTTAATCCCTTTCCATTAACAGATTTAACCTGAATTGCCCCTCTTTTGCTAACATGGGCTTCACAATCAAAAAAGCAAGCAAGCCATGCCCTCTCAAATTTTCTTATTATCTCCCTTGGGATGCTCCAATCATACGTCCCATACTTCCCCATTTTCAAAAAGTCTTTGCACACTAATTTATTGTTTATCCTTACATGATACATGCTTCCAATTTTCTTTATATTCTTAGGTCTAAGCCCATAACACCTAAATAGGCAATTGCAAATGTTCTTCAGCATAAGGACATTATCTGGAAAAAACCTTATCTCATAATGAATTGACTTATTTTTTCTTTCTTTTCTTATAGAAATATTCCCATCACCGCAAAGATAAGCATGCAGTGATGCTTTCTCTTTAGTGAGAGACAGGGGTATCTTTGTTTTAGAATGAAACCTTTCCCAACGTATTTTAACCCCTGCCCTGCCAATTTTAGAAAAAAATTGCTTATTTTTAATAGTCATTAATTATCAGGGGGATAAGAATTTTTAAATATTGCGCACTAACATCATGCAATTAGGGCATAAAACAGTTCAAATAACCAGAAAAACAGGATTAAAAAGATTTGTAATATCCCTATGCACTTCAGAACTTAATATCTAAAGAAACCCCGGACGAAAAGAAGAAAGTATCTGCTGCTCAAGGTACCCTTGCCTTGTGGCAATATGGACTTTCTCATGAGCCTGAATTTTTTTATATTCAGTTATGCCCAAGCCGAGATGATTCCATGCCCTGCTGCCCCCCTCAAAAATATCATGCGCTGTCCTCTCTTTTAACTGGACAAAATCGTCATGTTTTGGATTGGTTATTTTTTCTGACTTATCAAAATGCGCTTTGATTATGCTAAACGGAAATAGATACAGGGACCTTAAGCTCAAAGCGTTCTTTAATTCATCTTCTGTTGGATAATTTCTTTGCATATCCCTGCCAATTGAGTGATAAGCAAAGGCATAAAAGCGTTTCGCGCTGATGTTCCTGTCAAATCTCAGCAGTTGCGCTTTGTTGATTACCCCCCCGTTATTCTATGCAGATGCTTTTACCTCTACGAAAAAAGAACCATCCCTTGATACTAAGTCCGGCACTTCGCCAAATGCATGAGAATCTGCCCTGACTAAATCAAATAATTGCATGACTTTCTGCTCGAAAAAATCCCCGACAACTATTTTTGCCTGATACATTGTTCAGGGCAGAAATGGGAGATATAAAAAAGTATGCATTAAAAAATCAGAAAAATCAAATTAAAACTAAAAGATAATTAATCTTACTTCTTAACCGCTTCTTTCTTGCCTGCTTCAACCTTGCCGAATACCTTCTCAACTAAATCTATGCAGATGCCAGCAGCAACTGTCTGCCCTGCATCCCTTATTGCAAATCTTGCCATATGAGGATTGTTCTTCTGTGTCTCAAGAACCAAATTGCCCATAGGTTTTATCTTGACTATTGCAACATCCCCATTCTTTAAGAAATCAGGATGTTCCTTCAATGTCCCGCCTGTCTTAGGGTCTAGAGTCTTTACAAGCTCAACAAACTGGCAAGGCACTTGTGCTGTGTGAACATGAAAAACTGGAGTATAACCCTTTGCGATTACAGTAGGATGATTGATAACTGCAATCTGCGCTGTGAACTCGCCTACAACTTTTGGAGGGTTTGCAGCATCACATATGACATCGCCTCTTGCCATGTCTTTCTTGCCTACTCCTCTTAAGTTTATTCCAACATTATCCCCTGCAAGTGCCTCAGGCATCTGCTCGTGATGCATCTCTATTGTCTTTACTTCCCCTGAGATTCCTGTTCCAGAACGCCCAGGCAATACGATTATCTTCTGCCCTGGCTTCATCTTTCCTGTTTCTATTTTTCCGACTGGGACAGTTCCTATTCCTGTAATTTCGTAAACATCCTGCAATGGCATTCTCAAAGGCAAGTCAACTGGCTTCTGAGGTGCTGTGAAAAGGTCAAACTGCTCAAGCAGTGTAGGACCTTTGTACCATGGTATATTCTCTGATTTCTTTGTTATATTATCGCCTTTTAACCCGCTTGTTGCCATGAAAGTAATTTTTGTGGGGTCATATCCTGCTGTCTTAAGCAAGGCTGTCAAGTCTGCTTTTACCTTGTTGAATTTATCCTCGGCATAGTTTACAGTATCCATCTGGTTTATTGCAACAGCAAGCTGTCCTACACCCATGGTTCTGCAGAGCCAGATATGCTCCTGTGTCTGAGGCATAACTCCGTGCTGGCATGCAACAACAAGAATTGCACAGTCAGCCTGTGAAGCTCCTGTAATCATGTTTTTAACAAAATCCTTGTGCCCTGGGGCATCAATTACTGTAATCTCATATTTCTGGGTTACTACCTTTTTATATGACAAATCAATTGTAACTCCTCTTTCACGCTCTTCCTTATACCTGTCCATAACGAAAGCGAATTCGAATCCTACCTTCCCATGCTTGGCTGCTTCATCCTTTAATTTCTTCAATTCCATCTCAGAAAGCTTTCCTGTTTCATACCACAATCTGCCAATGCAAGTGCTCTTGCCATGGTCAACGTGACCTACAAACACTATGTTTAAATTTGGTTTTTCTCGTGCCATCTTGTATATATCCAGTAAAATATTCTGCAAAAGTGCATTTATAAAGTTTTTGGTTTTTTTGCAGTTTTATTATTCATTTCAGCCTTGCCCCGACAGTTGAGCAGATTAGTGAGGCAAACCTGCTTCCTTTTTTCCCGCATTGCCTCAAATCATTTAAGTCTACTCTATCTCTGCCCTTTTCTCTTGATATTTCAAGATAAGAAACAAGAAAGCCAGCGGCGTATGCATCCCCTGCCCCATTTGTGTTGACAAGTTCACATGGATATTCAGGAATTTCTGCAGCACTTCCTTTAAAATAAATCCTGCTTCCTTTTTCGCCTAATTTCTCAACAAGAATTCCCTTGCCTTGGGCTTGCCCAAAAAGTCCATTCTTTCTCAATTCTGCTGCCTCGCTTTCATTTGCGAATTTAATATCTGCATAGCTTATCAAATCATCAAATGCCCAATTTTTTCCAATTTCTTTTTTAATAACCCTCTCTGATGCAAAATCAAAACTTACTATCCTGCCAGTTTCTTTCGCAAATTTCATTGCATTAAGCACAGGTGCCCTGTCAGTCGCAAGTTCATAAAGAGAAGTGTGAAATATTTCATAGTCCTTCATTGCAGCCTTCTCTGCATCCTGAAAGAATAATCTGGAAGTTGCATTTAAACAGGATTCAAACATCCTATCTTTTGACGGCGAAATTAGAACATAGCAAATGCCGCTTTTTTCAGAAGGAACAACATTAAGCAAATCTTCTATGCTGTTCTTTTTCAAGTCCTCTTTATATAATTCCCCGATTCTGTCTCCTCCTATACTTCCTATCAAGCCGCACTTTGCCCCGAGATAAGAGGCATCAGCAACAACATTTGCAGGACTGCCGCCAGGGATGATTTCAATGTTTCTGCTCCTGATTATCTTTTCCAAATCATCAGAGCCAATTTCTTTTTTGATTAATCTTGAAATCTCCTCGTCTGTGGCGGGGAAGATTATATCTGTGAGGGCATTGCTTATTGCGATTATATCTTTTCTTGCCATTTTAGCAGCTGGTACAGCCAGAAATCACCTCTTAATATAAATCTAGGATTATACTTTTAAACATTTCTTTTATTGCTCTTCCCGATAACATAAAGATAAATGTTCAGCTTCTTATCATGCCTTACAGGTTTCCAGCCCTTAAAAACCCAGAAATGTGACACAATTCTTGTTCCTTTTTTCAAGTTTGCAAGTTTTGACTGAAGATTGTCATTTGCCTTCTGCCTCAGGAACAAAAACACAACATCAGCATCGCCAAAATCCTGCCTGAAAATATCACCAAAGATAATCCTTGCATTCCTTAATCTTAAAATCTGGACTTTCAGGAATGAAACAAGGCATCTAAGAGGGTCAATTTCAATCCCCACAGATTTCCTGCATTTTCTTGCAGCTGAAATAACAAGCCGGCCATCCCCGCAGCCCAAATCATAGGCAGCATCCTTTCTTTTCAAGTTTGCAAACTCAAGCATCTTCCTCATCTTCCTCTCAGTAGTGGGATAGAACTCAGCGCCAAAAAATCTTGAATAAAAGAACCAGAACAGAAAAAGAAAAATAAGCAATGAGCCAAATTCAACTATGTTCATTTTTTCATGTAAATGCCAAGAACAGCAAATAACGCAGATGCAGTTGCAATAAAAAATAGGGGATAAAGCACTGATGCGGAAATCTGTAATGGAACAAGCTTTGACAAATCATAAAAGACATATATGAAGAATGTCAATGCAAATCCCCAGCCATACATCTTATGCTTCCTGACAGCAATAAGTATGCCAAGAACAGCAATAACCAGCTCCATCAATATTGAAATGTACTGCAGAAGATTTATCATTTTCAACCTCTCAAATAAAGAATCATGTTCAGATATATAAATCTTACTTATGCCGCAGAGACATATTCCTGCTCTATGCCTTTTCTCTGCCTGATTTTTCTTAATACATCTGACAGCAGTGAGGCTGGAACTCTTTCGAATGCCTGGTCTGAAAGTGATGAAACACCCCTGCCCTCTGTCGCGCTTCTCAAATCAGAAGCCCAGCCAATCATCTCTGCAACAGGGATTTTTGCCTTGATTATAACTCCTGCAGTGCCCTCGTGGCTCATGCCAAGCAGCTGCCCTCTTTTCATTGTTACAAGCTTTGTAACCTCACTCATGAAATTAGTAGGGCACTCAATGGCATATGTCTGGACTGGCTCGTATAATGTTGCGCCTGCCTGCAGCATTCCTTCTTTTATTGCATCTCTGACAGCAGGATAAACTTGAGCTGGACCCCTGTGAATTGCATCCTCATGCAGTTTTGTATCAGTAAGGGATATTTTCATTTTCATGCATGGCTCTTTTGCAAGAGGTCCATTGTCAACAACCTGCTCAAAAGCATCCATAATCATGTCTATTACTTCACCTATATGCACTTCGCCTCTTATCGTGTCAAGAAGGACATTTCCCTTGTATATAGCCCTGTACTGCCTTGCCTCATCATTGCTGACTCCCAGAGAAGAAAGCTGCTTCCATAGCTGCTCATTTTTCTTCTTTATCCTGCCTTCTGAAATCTCCCCGTTCTTTATTGATTCATAAACATTTTCAGCAAGAGGCTCAACAATAACTGTAAATACATTGTGCCTGTTTGGGCTTCTCCCTTCGCACTCCCCTGATTCCTTTTGTATTGTCTCCCTGTAAACAACAATCGGAGCAGATGTCTTTACATCAACGCCTTTCTCTGTTCTTATCCTGTTTTCAATAATCTCCAAGTGCAACTCACCCATTCCGCTCATAAGGTTCTCGCCTGTCTCCTCATTAATTTCTATCTTTATTGAAGGGTCTTCCTTGCCGACTTTCCTCAGAACTTCGACAAGCTTTGGCAAGTCAGCTGACTTTTTGACTTCTATTGCTTTTGTTATAACCGGCTCAAATATGTGCTTAAGTTCTGTGAAAGGAGTTTCTGGCTCAAGAGTTATGGTTTCCCCTGATTCCCCTGTAACTCCTGCTATTGCGAGAACATTCCCTGATGGGACTTCCTCCATAAGCTCGGGCTTTATGCCATTGTAAATCAGTACTTGCTGAATTCTCTGCCTTTGCTTTGCAAGATTGAGATAAACTTCCATGCCCGGCTTTACTGTGCCTGAGAATAATCTCCCTGCTGATATTTCTTTGCCTGATCTGGGATCTATAACAATTCTTGTGATTACAAATGCTATTCTTCCATGAGGGTTGCAAGTGACAATATCCCTGCCGAATTCAGTTTCCAAATCACCCTTCCATATTTTAGGCACTCTGTATTTCTGCGCTTCAATAGGGTTTGGATGATGGGTAATTACCATATCAAGGCACACTTCATAAAGCGGGGCATTATCCCAGAACCATTTTTTCTTGTCTTCTTCAGGCATGCTGTATGCATTAAGAATATCCTTGAAGCTTATTCCTTTCTTCTCCATAAATGGCAGAGACAAAGCCCAGTTGTCCCTGGCAGAGCCGAAAGCAACACTTCCGTTCTTTATGTCAACCTTCCATTTCTCCTTGAATTCAGGCTCTGCAATCTGCTCGATAAGGTCGTTGAATGAGTGGATTATGTTCTTTATTCTCTCCTGCATCTTTTCAGGGGTTAATTTTAATTCCTTGACAAGCCTGTCAAACTTATTGATAAAAAGAACAGGCTTTACCCTTTCCCTTAATGCCTGTTTTATTACGGTCTCGGTCTGCGGCATTATTCCTTCTGATGCGCATACAACTACTATTGTCCCGTCTATGGCTCTCATTGCCCTTGTAACATTCCCTGAGAAATCAACATGCCCAGGAGTGTCAATCAGATTGATAAGATATTCGCAGCCATGAAACTCATGAACCATTGAGACATTTGCAGCATCAACAGTCATCAGCCTTGTCTGCTCATCCTCATGCTGCCATGTAGCCATGCCTGTATCGAGATTTCCTGCGGATTTTTCTGCCATGTATCCTGATGCTGCAAGCAGGTTGTCTGTGAAAGCTGTCTTGCCATGATGGATATGCGCAGAAGTGCAGATATTCCTTATATGCTTCTGGTCGTATGCCAGCCTTCTTATCTTCTCAAGATTTGTTTCCTTTGCCATTTTAGTATCAGAAACAACTTTGCAGTTGTTTTGTAATATTAATAGTGTGGAGTTAATTGCCTTGTTTTTCCTTACTACCTCGCAGAATTTGCCTGTTTCTCCAACTCATTCTTCTTTGATATAGCAAAACTGTCATTGCTATTCTGGCTTGCAAGAGATATCTCCCTTGCCAATGCTTCAGCAATAGACATTTTCTTGTTGAATGCCTTGTCAGAAGCGCCATGAACAATATTCCTTAATGCAAGCCCAAGCCTTCTTGTGGGAGAAGTATCAACTGCCTGCGGATATCTTGCTCCGCCGTATTCTATGACTGTTATCTCCTCTCTTGGAGTTGCATTTTCTATTGCTTTTACAAAAACCATTATCGGATTCTGCTTTGACTCTTTTTCTATTATTTTGAATGTCTCTATAACTGTAAGTGTTTTCTGGGAGAATTTGCCTGTTGCCCATTTTGTGATTATCTTGTGCTTCTTGCCCCTGTGCCCTGAGACAGTGAGCTCATTTATCAATCTCTCAATAATATTTACTTTTGCCTTTCCAAATTTTTCCCTTGCTCTTCCATGGGATTTGAGAACAAGCCTTGCATCAAGATTGATGTATCTCTTCAATCCTAAATCCTCAACCTGGACTTCTGAAATATCCCACAAATCAAATATCTTAAATGTCATTTTATCTCCTTGATTTCTCTATTTTTCCTTTTACAAGCCTCTTCAAAGGCTGGTCGTTTACTTTGATGACCTGATACCTTACACAAGGAATGTCGCCCTTGCTTCTGCCCATTCTTCCGCCAATTCTTTCAATTATGACTTCATCATGCTCGTCAATAAATCTTTGGGCAAGATTTCCAGGAATGAAAGATGTCACTTGCCTGCCATTTTTTATGAGCTGAACTCTGCAGCATTTTCTCATTGCAGAGTTTGGCTGTTTTGCCTCTTTCTGCACTTTTTCAAGAACTATGGCTTTTGCCTGTGATGCACCTTCAAGAGGGTCGGCTTTTTCATAAAGTCTCAATGCCCTTTTCTTGAATTTTTGAGAGCTCCATCTAAACTTTTTCCTTTCATTCTTCAGTTTGCGAGCAGAATAAAGCCCCATTTTTTGTCAATTTCCTTGAACCAAGGATTTAAACTTCTGCCCAACTACATTTTTAAATCTTTTTATCAATGGAAATAAGAATTTTCAGAAAAATTTAAAAACAGGTTATGACTATCCAACAGATGAAAAGAGGATTATTTTTGGTGATATTCTTTGCATTACTGCTTATTGTAAATGTCAGTGCTGCTTCAGCTTCTGTTGTAATGAAAACAGATGCTATAAATGATATTGTAATCAAGGAAGTTCAGGAGCCAGCTGAATTTCAGGTTACACTTAAGAATACGGCCAATGCAGTGGATTATGTTGAATTCTACACTTTTGTTGATGCAATCCTTTCTCCAAAAGGCGCAATAAAGCTTGAAGCCGGGGAAGAGAAGCAGATAGTTCTTGAGGTTTATCCGAGCTTAAAATTAAGATATGAAAGAACAGGGAGCTACACATTTGTCTATTACTTGAAAAGCCAGCAGCAGAAGCCTATTGAAAGCAGGCTGGTAATAAGGATACTGCCATTAAAGGACATGATAAGCGTGAGCATGCCGTCTGTGCTTACTCTGGACACAAAAGAGCTTGTTGTCAATCTTGAGAACAAGGAGAATATCGCATTTGACGAGCTTGGGCTCAAGATAAGGGCTGCATTCCTCGAAGCAGAAAAGATAGTCTCACTTAACGGGCTTGAAAGAAAAGAAATTGCATTTGAAATAGACAGCAAAAAATTAGGGAGTATAATGGCTGGAAAGTATCTTGCTGTTGTTTCAGTATCATCAAAAGGCGCTGATTTCAGCATTGAAAATGATGTTGATTTAAGGGAAAAGAGCAACATTGCCACAACAGAAAAGGAAACAGGCAACTTGTTTTACCGTGTCCTTGCAATCACAAAAGAAAATCAGGGGAATGTTGTAACAGACGCAAGCATAATAATAAAGAGAAATATTTTCTCCAACACTTTCACAGTATTAAGCGTCAAGCCGGGCTCAACTGAAAGGAGTGCTGCATTTTACACTTACAAGTGGGATGCATCACTAAAACCAGGGGAGTCTTTCTCTGTTGAGATAAGGACAAATTACCTGCTGCCATTAGGAATTCTTGCAGGAATAGCAATTATAGCAGTCATGCTGTACATTTATTTCAGCTCTCCATTAATAATAAAAAAGAAAGTAAGGAGAGTAAAAAGCAAGACAGGCGAGTTTGCACTGAAGATTATGGTGCAAATCAGGGCAGGAAAAGATATCAGCAAGGTTGTCATAAGGGACAGAATTCCCCACTTGACTGAACTGTATGAAAGATTCGGCGCAGTCAAGCCCTCAAGAATAGACAAGGCAAAAAGGCTTATTGAATGGGAACTCCCAGAATTAAAAAGAGGCGAGGAGCATATTCTCTCATATGTTCTCATCTCAAAGGTTGCAATTCTTGGCGGATACAACATCCCGAATGCCTATGCCTCATTTGAAGCTGAAGGCAAGAGCAAGCACGCCAGCTCAAACAGGGTTATCTTCCTCGCCGAGGAAGAAATCCCACTATAGGGGATTTCTTCAGCAGTTTTCTCTTGTTCTACGAAGTTGCGTAGCCCTCTAATATGCCCCAAACCTAAACAGAAGAGAGTATAATGAAGTCTAATTATTTGTTATTTTAACTTGACAACTTCTAAACAAAAAATAAAAGATTAAAAATAGACAAATAAAGGGCAATAAAGATATTATTGAAACTCCTAAAATCATTTTAAAACCTGTATTTGGAAAGTTATTTGAAATATAATATCGAACAAAATAGATTAGGACGAGTGTTCCAATGAGAAAGAGATTTAGAATAATTATTCTTGGGTCAAATTCAACAAAGGCAGTATAATTCCCAGAGATATGTTTTTCTTTGAATGGATAAAACCATTTAATTCCAGACTTACTAATCGAATCTTGTAATAAATGAATGTTCCCAGCTAAGAAAAAAGTGATTGTTGATACGAAAAGATAATTAGTGCCTGTAAAACTAAAATATAAATTTACTAAAAAGAACAAAAGAAAAAATAATCCTGTCGCAATTGTAATCCCAAAGAAAGTATGTGAAATACCCCTATGTTCATCAATTACTTCATATTCTTTGATATATTTTTTATTTATCAAATAAACAATCCAGAAAGATGGGAAATATATCAAAAATCTAAAAATATAACCTAAGGTTATTAAAATGGAAGAGAATACAAATAGAAAAAAGTTGTATATCCTTTGGGCATTCTTCTTATTTCTCCATTCCTGATAAGAACTTTGCCAACCAATTTTTCTTCTCTCTTGTTTCATTTTAAAAATTCTTGATTTTGGGCAATCTGTATCAGGATACATCGCCCCACAGAAAAGTCCAAAAAAAATGAAGAAGAAAATTAAAGGAGGAGGAGTTATGTGAAAGAAGGGTAATATTCTAAGGAGCATAGGAATAAATGTTATCCCAATTAAAAGAGTTTCAAGAATATGGGTAGTTATTCTCATAAAGTAAAATAATAACAGATATAATATAAATCTTTTTAATTACCCTGAACCCCAAACACGGCTTCTCGCAAAATCAGCAAGAATTAAATATTTAAAGCAATACTGGATTAGAGATTTATCCCGGTATAGCACAGCGGTAGTGCACTCGGCTGTAGCTTTTTGCGTCGGTTGACTTTTTCCATATCGGAAGGAATGAAACTTGAATAGCCGAGACCGAGGGATCCCCAGTTCGAATCTGGGTACCGGGATTTCTCCCGCAATGGCTGGGAGAAAAGGGCTGGCACACGCGGCGTGGCCAGCCCACTTATTTTTCTCAAAATGGAAAACCTGAAAGAAAAAATCCTGAAACTGAAGAAGGCAGAGATAAGCAGGACAATAAACGCAAGAAACAGGGAATTTAAAATACTGAAAAGCCAGCCAGAAAAATGGTTCTCTGAACTATGCTTCTGCATTCTCACTGCAGGCTCAACAGCCCAAAGCTGCATGCAAGTCCAGCAGAAAGTCGGAAGCGCATTCAGCATTTTGCCCATAAACAAGCTGAAGAAAAAAATGAAATCAGCTTCATGCAGGTTTTACAATAAAAGAGCTGAATATATTTTTGATGCAAGGAAGAATTTTCAGGCAAACATAGTAAAGAAACTCGCAAACGAAAGCCCAGACAAGGCAAGAGAATGGCTTGTCGAGAACATAAAAGGCATTGGAATGAAAGAAGCATCTCATTTCCTGAGAAATATTGGCTATGATATCACAATAATAGATTTCCACATCCTTGACATCCTTAAAAAATACAAAATCATCACAAAAAATACAGAACTCGGCAAAAATAATTATCCAGCAATAGAAAAAAAACTGAAAAATCTCGCAAAAGCAGCAAAGCTCACAATGGCAGAGCTTGACTTGTATCTCTGGTATATGGAAACAGGAAAAGTGCTGAAGTAAAACTTTAAAAATCATTCTCAATTAGACAATTTTGTGCCCAAATGGTGTAGTGGCCTAGCATAAGACCCTGTCACGGTCTCGACCCGAGTTCGAATCTCGGTTTGGGCGTGTTCCTAAAATGAGAATCCAGATTGGAAAAGTTATAATCGGGGATGATGTTCCTGCAGTTGTCATCGCAGAGGCTTGTGATAATCATCATGGCAATCTTGAAGAGGCTAAGGCACTGGCTTGTAGCGCAAAAGAAGCTGGTGCGAAAATTATCAAATTCCAGCTTCACTTACCGGATGAAGAGATGCACCGTCAGGGGATGAAAGAGACAAGCTCCCAGATGTTTTCAAAATGGGGGGACTTATATGGATTTATAAAACAAAATCTTCTTTCTGTGGAGGACCATAAAAAACTGATTAAATATTGCAACGAGATAGGCATCCAGTATTTTTGCACGCCATTTTCCTTGAAAGCTGCACAGATTTTGCGTGAGATTGGGGGCGATGCTGCTTTCAAAATTGGTTCAGGCGAGACAGAGGATTTGCCGATGATTGAAGAAGTTGCGGCAATGGGCAGGCCTATGATTCTTTCAACCGGAATGTCCACTATTTCTGAGATTGATTTGAGCGTTAATGCTATGCGCAAGGAGAAAATTCCTTTTGCATTAATGCATTGCATTTCTGCTTACCCCCCAAGAAATGAGACAGAACTTCATTTAGGCACGATAAGAGAACTTAAAGAGAGATATAAGGTGCCTATTGGATTTTCTGACCATACTTCCCCGGATGGAATCAAAACTGCTTCAGGCGAGCATATCAGTGAAGAAGCTATTATTTGGGCTGCTATGGCAATGGGTGCGCGTTTTATTGAAAAGCATTTTACTATGGACCGCAATGCGAAAGATGCTGACAGCCGTTTCTCCCACGATGGCAAAACTTTGAAAAGGCTTATAGGGGTAGTTAACGCAGCAGACTCTGCTTTTGCCGGGGGGAGAGATATTTTTGAGCATGAAAAAGATGTATGGATCTGGGCAAAAAGAAGCCTTGTCGCGGCTAAGGATCTCAAAGCTGGAGAAGTGCTCTCCCGCGATAAAATAGTCAGCAAACGCCCAGGTACTGGAATTCGTTCGAAAGATTACAAGAAGGCAATAGGCAAAAAGCTTAAAAGAAATATTTCCGCAGGAGAAATGATTAAATGGGAAGATTTGGCTTAAGAAAAGGAGTATCAAAAAAATATGACAAATAAAATTAATGCATCGCACATCCTTGTAAAGACAGAAACAGAAGCGTTGGCATGCCTTACTTACATGAAACAAGGAAGGACATTTGAGGAGCTTGCCAAAGAAAAATCACTATGCCCCTCCGGAAAAAAAGGCGGAAGTTTAGGATGGTTTGGAAGAGGGCAAATGGTAAGAGAATTTGAACTTGCTGCATTTTCCGGAAAAAAAGGGCAGATTTTAGGTCCTGTAAAAACACAATTCGGTTATCATCTCATAAAAATTGATGATATAGAATAAGGTTTGATGTTCCCTTGTCTTCAATTTTTCTTTTTTACAGCAGCTTCAGGAATACCTTAACTACCTTTTTGTCAAACTGCCTCTCTGATTGTAATCTATCCCCTAAATAATCCCTTTCAATTGCCTTGATGCTTTTTTGTCTTTCCTTTTTGCAGTCAAATTCCCCTTTCTTGCAGAGTACACTTAGGATTTTGTTTTTGTATTCCTCTTGCGTTGAATTTCTTGATAAGTCATAGAGATAAGCCCTTCTGAATGTCTTGATATATGCCTTGTCAAATGGCAAGCCGGCGCATCTCTTGATTTCATTTACTGCAAATTCCTTGGGTCTTGAAAAATAATAAGCCCTGTGGTGGGTTATTGCATTGTAAGAATCAAGAACAGTCAGAATTCTGGAGCCCAAGGGAATTTGACTGCCTTTCAGCCCGTCTGGATAGCCATGCCCGTCAAATCTCTCGTGATGATGCCTGACTAATCTGCCCAAATAAATAAAGGGCTTTACTATTCTCTGCCCGATTATAACATGCTTCTTTATTTTTTTATATTCTGGGAATGTAAGCTGGGATGGTTTGTTTATCAGCTCCCTTTCAATCATGCTTTTTCCTATGTCATGAAGATAAGCAGCGCATCCTATAAGCTCGATTTCATCTTCAGAACAATTGAGTTTCCTTGCAATCTTTTTTGCTTTTTTAATCAAATCCAGCCCATGCTTGTAAGGGTCATGCCCTTTCTGTATTTCTATATTTTTGATGGATGCAAAAACAAGCTTGCATATTCTTTTCAGATTCTGCTCGATTTCCTTCTTTGTCAGCACATTGCCCAATTCCCTTTCTTTTTTCAAAATAGCCCCGACAAGCTCTTTTTTTTCCACAAGATTTAGAAATTGTTTTTCTTTCATGCCCCGATAAAGAGATAACTGATATATATTCTTTATGAATTTCAAGAACCTTTAAATAATATCAAAAATTTTATACAGGAATGATAGATGTTCATTGCCATCTTGAACAAAAGGACTATAACAAGGATAGAGAAGATGTTATAAACCGCTGCAGAAAAGAGCTGAAAGCAGTGATAACATCAGCAGCCAGATTCAAGGATTTCAATTTGACATTAAGCCTTGCTAAGGAATATCCTGATTTTGTTTTTGCGATATTGGGGCTTCATCCCGCTGACATAAAAGAGCTGGACGAGAAGATTATAGCAGATTCAATTGATTTTATATCCCAAAACAAGGAAAAGATTGTTGCTGTTGGGGAAGTTGGGCTGGACTACTATTGGATAAAAGAGCAGGAGCAAAGGAAAAGGCAGAAGAAACTGTTTGAAAGGATGATAAAGCTTGCAAAAGCAATAAACAAGCCGCTTGTGATACATTCCAGGGAAGCAGGAGACGAAACTCTGGATATTCTGCAGAAAGAAAAAGCAGGGAAAGTCCTGCTTCATTTGTTCAACACAAAGGAGCATATACAAAGGGTAATAGAAAGCAATTACAGCATTTCAATAGGTCCGGCAATCTTAAAATCAAAGGATATAAGAAAAATAGCAAGGGATATGCCCTTAGAAAAAATAATGCTTGAGACAGATTCCCCATGGTTCGGGTTCGGCGCAAGGAATACTCCGCTTGCGATAAGAAAAGTGGCTGAGGAGATAGCAAAAATCAGAAAACTTGACTTTGAAGAAGTCTGGAAAACTACAGGGGGCAATGCAATTAACTTTTTTAACCTCCCTTTACAGATATAATCAAAATGAAAACAATAAGCATAATGCTATTGAATGCCATATTAATACTGGCTTTTCCAGTTGGAATGCTTATTGCCAAGGCAACCAAAGAGGAATTAAAACAAGGGAGGAAAGTGTTTATTATCCTTATTGCGATTTCATTGCTTTCCATTTTAGTTTCTTTTCTTATGGGAATCAGAAATGATAATCTTACAATTCTGTCTTATACAGCAATGTTCATTGCTATAATCAGCGCTTTGTCATTAAAGGGAGCATGCACAAAATAAAATGATGTACCTAATCGGATTGGGCTTGGATAAAGGGGACTTGAGCATGAATGCAATGGAAGCAATCAAGCAATGCAAAAAAATCTGGCTTGAAACCTATACTTCAATCCTGCCTTACAGGAAGCAGGATATAGAAAAATTGATTGGGAAAGAGATTTTTGAAGCAGGCAGGGAACAAATTGAAAGCAGGGCAGATGAGCTGATTACTGAGGCAAAAAAGTCAAAAATAGCGCTGCTTGTTTCAGGAGACCCTCTCGCGGCAACAACGCATATTGATTTGCTGTTAAGGGCGAGGAAAGCCAGGATAAAAACAAGAGTTATTCATGCTCCCTCAGTGCTGACTGCAGTTGCTGAATCCGGGCTTCAGCTGTATAAATTCGGGAAAACAGCAAGCATACCAAAATTCCAGCAGAATTACGAGCCTGAAAGCTTCTATGACATAATGCTTGAAAACTTGAGGATTAACGCCCATACACTGATGCTCCTGGATATTGGGCTTGATGTAAAAGAGGCCCTTTCTTGCATCAGAAAAATCTCTGAAAAAAGAAATGATAGCATAAGGGAAAAAGGGTTTGTTGTCTGCTCTCTCGCAGGCACAGAAAAATCCCTTTATAAATTCGGGAAGATAGAAGAACTGCTCAAGCAGGAATTCAAACTGCCTGCGTGCATAATCCTTCCTGCATCGCTTCATTTTCTTGAAGCTGAGATGCTTGGGGTAAAAGCTTGAAGAAATAAAAATAAGCCTTATCAACTTTTCCGTTGATAATCCTAACACCCTCTTTTCTAAGCAGATTTACCTTTTTCTTGCTTCTTTTTGGAATTTTTTTGGTTAATTCAAGAACTCACTTTTAGACTTTGATATTTCTCGTCGAATATTATTTCTATCATCAAGCTTGCAAGCTTATTTGAGTCATGCCTTATTGGGGGCAATCGAGAGTTACTCTCAAGACTTTTATTTATCAGATTGTTTAAAAGATTCTGCTCGATTATCATGTCTTTCCCATATAAAGACAGGTTTCTACCATGCAAGTCTTGTTCCCTGAATTCTACAAGATGTTTGCGTTCCTTTTTATAAGCCTGCAATAATTTCATATCTAAATCGGTCTTATTATTATAAGTAACAACGTCAATCACTCCTTCTCCTAAATATTTTTCAATGTCATTGAAGTGGTCTGCAACAGAATAATTTGGTGTTTCAGAAGGCTTTGTCATAATATTGCAGTTGTATATCTTTAATGCCTTGGAATTTTTTATGGCATCTACTATTCCCTCAGAAAGGGAATTGCATATTATGCTAGTATACAAATCTCCGGGGCCTATAATAATCGCATCTGCCTCTGCTAATGCTTCTAAAGCCCTTGGATTTGCTTTTATGGGCTGATTGGAGTATAACCTTTCAATCCTTATCATATCCGGATTCTCAAATCGGTCTATAATATCTTCCCTGCTTAATACGGTTCCATTCTTGTACATTCCACTGATATGCGCCTTATCTTTCGTAACGGGCATTACTCTCCCCTTCACATTGAATATCCTGTGTGCTTTCTCTAAAGCTGCTTCCTCATCTCCCTTGGACAGATTTGTGAGTGCAAGCATGGTAAGATTCCCATATCTATGCTCGCTTAGGCTCCCATTATCAAACCGATAATTAAGCAACTCTCTCAAATCTTCCTGTGCTTCGGATAATGCCAACAGTCCTTGTATTACATCCCCATAAGGTAATATTCCATACTCGTCCCTTAGTCTACCTGAGCTCCCCCCAGAATCAGTTGCTGTAGTAATAAATTTTATGTCAATGCTGTCATCATCATCTTTCCTTGCACCATACTTTTTCAATCCTTCCAATAACCTGAAGGAACCGCTGCCTCCGCCGATGGTTACAACCTTTTTTCTCATTCCACAGAAACGAGGGGGAATGGTTAAATACCTTTTGAATTTCCCTTGCATAAGTCAAAATTTAAAAATATCTGTTTATTGTCATTGTCATGTATAATTTCAAGGAGACAGAAAAGCAGGCTGAAAAATTAACAAGAAAGCAGGATGTGAAAAAAGCTGTAAGCGATGATAAAACGAGAAAAAAAACATTCAGTTTTCTTGAAGGGCCGCCTACAGCAAATGCTCCTCCGGGACTGCATCACCTCGAAGTAAGGACTTACAAGGACATAATCAACAAATTCAAGTATATGCAGGGATATAATGTGCCTAGAAAAGCAGGCTGGGACTGCCACGGGCTTCCTGTTGAAGTGCAGATTGAAAAAAATAAAGTTGAATTATGAGAGTTAGTTAAATACAAAAATGAAACAGTTTGAAAGTCCCTCAAATATCAAGTTTTCTATCAGTAAAAAGTTTCGGATTATCCTCTAAAATCATTTGTTTTGTTAGATATCTTCTGAAATAGCACCCCGGAGCGGGCTGGTTCATATCTCCAAAAACAAACTCGGATTCTGCAGCGCACCCCCCACTACATATTGCCTCAATCTCACAATTGATGCATCCTCTTAAAAAAGGAATTGACCTATTTAGTATCGAAATATATTTTGAAGTTTTGGGTATTTTATCTAAATTTTTAATATTTCCCCACTTTGTTGATAATGCGCTACATGGGTAGATATCTCCATTAGGATTTACGCTCAGTTCTTTTCCGATACCCCCACAATATGAAAAGGATGGATGGGTTAATTTTAGAAAAAGCATTTCCCAAGAGCCGTTTACAAAAATTCCTTTTCTAAGACCATATTTCTTAATTGCGATAAGCATTTTGGCTACTTTTCTGAAGCCTCTATATCTATAATATTTTTTATCATACTTCTGTAAAGGATTTATCCCTACAAATTTAATTCCTTTATTTCTGAGATAATCTATGAACTGTTTAAGTTTTCTATAAGAAGAGCCAGGATTGATAACAGTGCTAATAATAACCTTATTATTATACTTGAGTAGGAGATCTAAAGTCTTATTAATTATCTCAAATGTTCCTTTTCCGTTAGCGAATACCCTGTTTCTATCATTTTCTAAGCCCATTCCATCTAGACTAACAATTACCCCTACCTTAAATCTAGAAAATGTCCCTGCTATCTCTTTAGACATAATAGTGCCATTTGTATTTATTATGTAATGTACTCTAATATGATATTTTTTGGATAAGTTATTAGAATATAGCATCAAGTTTTTTATTAATTCTGGATATAGAAGAGGCTCTCCTCCAAAAAATCGAATAGTCAAATGTTTCAAATTGTTTTTCTTTGCCATATAAATAAATTTGGTTATTGCTTGTTTGGCGGTATTCTCTGAGATAGATTGGCTTTTTTTTCCTTTTATTGTATGAACATAACAATATCTGCATGTACAATTACAAGAATCCGTTATATTCAGTCTTAAATTGGTAATAAATTTTCCAGATTTTGCTTCTTTGATATAATCTTTAAATCTTGTAATTAATAATTCACGGGGATTAAAATTATTTGGGACGAGAAAATTGTTAGATTTTAAAAAGTTTATAGTTTCTTTTATTCGTTTATTTAATTTTTCATTTTGGGCGATATAATCTTTTGCGTTTATATAACTGATTAATTTGATTATATCTGAATTAACTCGTGTTAAATTACCAAATAAAGAATCATAGATATAATAAGTATTTGAGTTAATTTTTACTTTGTTTAAAGTTTCTGATGCTTTTAATTTTATCAATATCCCTTATAAGTACAAATACATGCACAAGTTATACTCTCATTTAACCACAATTTCTTTGGGCCCTTTACTTTCTTAAATTTTGGATTTAATTTACTTATCTGTTTCATGTTATTATAAAAAACATTGAATTTATAAACCCTTCTAATTTTTAAAATAATTATCTACAAATTCAAAGAAATAGCCTCACCGAAAACTCATTTGTTTATAAATAGGGCTTAATTTTTAATCGAGAACTATTAATTTTAAGCAAAAAAATAGGAGTTTTAACCGATAAGTCTAAAAGTTTATAGATTTTATATTAAAAATGGAAAATAAAGAGATTCTTGAGTTTTGGCAGAAAAACAGGATATTTGATAAACTAAGGAGGAAAAATAAAGGAAAGAAAAAATGGAGTTTTCTAGATGGCCCTATAACTGCAAATAATCCAATGGGGGTTCATCATGCATGGGGCAGGACATATAAAGACATGTTCCAGAGATTTAAGGCAATGCAAGGATTTGACCAGAGATTCCAAAATGGTTTTGACTGCCAAGGATTATGGGTTGAAAGAGAAGAAGAAAAAGGTTTAGGATTGAAAAACAAGCAGGACATTGAAAAATTTGGGATTTTAAAATTCGTGCAGGCATGCAAAAAGAGAGCTGAAAAATTCTCTAAAATTCAGACAGAGCAAAGCATTAAATTAGGGCAATGGATGGACTGGGAAAATTCTTATTATACTATGACGGATGAAAACAATTTGCATAACTGGTTTTTATTAAAAAAATATTTTGAAAAAGGCTGGCTTTACAAAGGAAAAGATATTGTGCCATGGTGTTGGAGATGCGGAACTGCAAGTTCAAAACACGATATTGTTACAGAAGGTTACAAAGAAGTAAGCCATCCTGCTTTATTTATGAGGTTTCCTCTAAAATCAAAAAAAAATGAATATTTTCTGATTTTCACAACTACCCCCTGGACAGTTCCAGCAAATGTTGCAATTGCGGTAAATGAAAATTTAGATTATGTCAAAGTAGAATTTGAAAAAGATTATTATTGGTTAGCAAAAGCAAGATTAAAAGAATTAAAAGGCGAATATAGGATTATAGAGGAGAAAAAAGGCAAGCAACTTAATGGAATGTTATATGATATGCCTTATAAAAATTTTGAGAGCCAAAAAAGCTCCCCTCATATGGTTGTCTTATGGAAACTGGCTTCTGGAGAAGAAGGAACAGGAATTGTTCATATAGCTCCGGGATGTGGGGCAGAAGACTTTAGTTTAGGAAAAGAATTGGGACTCCCAACAATTTCCCCATTGGATGAAGCAGGAATTTATTCTGAAGAATTTGAAAAATTTGGAAAGAAAAAATATTCTGAAGTGAACAAAGAGGTTTTAGAGGATTTAGAGGCAAGAGGGTTTGTCTACAAAATCGAGCCATATCGGCATAGATATCCTCACTGCTGGAGATGTGGAGAAGAATTAGTATTTAGGCTAGTTGATGAATGGTATGTTAAATGTGATAAAATCAGAAACAAGCTTATTGAAGAAAATAAGAAAATAGAATGGTTTCCAGAATATGGCAAGACAAGACAAAAAGACTGGTTTGAGAACATGAATGACTGGCTTATCTCAAGAAAAAGATATTGGGGATTGCCTCTGCCTATATGGGAATGTAAATGTGGCAATATAGAAGTTATTGGAAGCTTGGAGGAATTAAAAGAAAAAGCAATTGATAAGAAGAAAGTAGAAAGACTTCCAGAGATACATAGACCATGGATAGATGAGATAAAAATTAAGTGTAAAAAATGTGGTAAAACAGTTGAAAGAATAAAAGATGTTGGAGATGCATGGCTTGATGCAGGAATTGTTCCTTTTTCTACAATAGGCCCCTATCTAAAAAATAAAAAAGAATGGAAAAAATGGTTTCCTGCTGATTTTATCTGTGAGAATATGCCTGGCCAATATAGGGGGTGGTTTAATGCTTTAATGTGGGCTTCTATTACAATAACTGGAAAAACTCCTTTTAAGACCATATTAGGATATGAAACTTTGAAAGATGAAAAGGGGGAGGAGATGCATAAATCAAAAGGAAATACTATCTGGTTTGATGATGCTATTGAAAAAATTGGTGTAGACCCAATGAGATTACTATATTGTCTGCAAGACCCAACCCAAGAATTAAGATTCGGATTTAATGTTGTAAAAGAGCCAAAAAATAATATAAATATTTTATATAACCTAAGCAGATTAATTGAAAAATCAAAAAAAAATAAATCAAAATTACAAATGGAAGATAGATGGATAATGTCCAAATTCAATTCAGTAGTCAAAACAGTAACAGAAGAATTAGAAAATTTACATCCGCATATTGCAACAAGGGCATTGCAGGATTTCTGGCTGAATGATTTAAGTAGGGGGTATATACAAATAGTAAGAGAAAGAATATCGGCTAAGGATGTAAATGTTAAATTTACTTTAGAAAAAGTTTATGTGGGCTTGATTAAGTTATGTGCACCAATAATTCCGTTTACAACAGAACAAATATGGCAAAATTTACGAAATAAGAAAATTGTCAGAGAAGAATCTGTCCATCTTTCTTTTTGGCCTAAATCTGATGAGAAGGGAATTGATAAAAAATTGGAAGAAGAGTTTATTCAAATCCTTGGAATAATTGAATTAGGGCTTGCAGAAAGAAACAACGCAAAGATAGGATTAAAATGGCCGCTGGCAGAAGCGGTTATTCAGGCAAACAAGGAATTATATGACAGCTTCAGCGATAACAAGGGGATGCTTGAGATAATAAAAAAGCAGCTTAATGTAAAATCAGCAAGATTAACAAAAAGCGCTGAAGTAAACAGTACAAAAATAAAGCTTGACACAAAGATGACCCCTGAGCTTGAGGCAGAAGGCTACACAAGGGAGATATGCAGAAGAGTGCAGGAAGCAAGAAAGGATGCCGGACTTGAAAAAGAGCAGAAAATTAGGCTCATTTTGCAGTCAGATGAAAAACTTGGAAAGATTATGAAAGAAAATGAAAAAATAATCAGGGAAAAGATTAATGCCTCTGGACTGACATTTTCCAAACTTGACTCTGCAGCAAAAAACTATGAATTCTCGGCAGAAGACAGGATAAAGGATGAAAAGATAAGGATACTGTTTGATATAACTGAAAAAGAGTGAAACAAAGAAAGGTTTAAATACCTCAGGGCATTATTCTTCTCAACTGCTCTGATGTTGCAAAAGTAAAATGATTGTCAAAGAGGAATTTTTAAGCCGACTAAGGAAAATTTTTGACCTTAATTTGTATGAAGTTAAGGTTTGGGCGTCCCTGCTTTCAAGGGGCACAAGCACAGCAGGAGAATTAAGCACAATCAGCGATGTCCCAAGAAGCAGGACATATGATATTCTCGAAAGTTTAGAAAAGAAAGGTTTTATTGTGATGAAACTTGGCAAGCCGATAAAGTTTGTTGCACTGAAACCAGAAGAGGTTATTGAGAGAGTCAGAAGAAACCTCCATACAGAGGCAAATGAAAAATCAAAAAGGCTGGATCAGCTAAAAGGTGAGGATGTTCTCAAGGAGCTTAATATGCTTTTCACGCAAGGTATTAAGTTTGTTGAGCCAAGCGATTTGTCAGGCGCATTGAAAGGCAGGAATAATCTTTACAACCATATGGATATGATGATAAGGGGCGCAGAAAAAACAATAACACTTGTAACAACCGCAGAGGGCTTGAACAGAAAAATGGAAAGCCTGATACAGAGCCTTGAAAAGGCGAAAAAACGAGGAGTTGTGATAAGGATAGCAGCCCCTATAACAAAGAACAATATCGCTGTTGCAAAAGAGTTTGCCAAGGTTGCAGAGATAAGGTCGCTTAGCGATTTAAAAGCAAGGTTCTGCCTTGTGGATTCTGAGGAGATTTTATTCATGCTGCTTGATGATGAGAAGGTCCACGCAAGTTATGATATTGGAGTATGGATAAACACCGAGTTCTTTGCTTCAGCGCTTGAGCAATTGTTTGATGTTCTCTGGAGCAAATTAAAACAGAACAAGTAATTATGCAATCATCTCAGCCGGATTTCTTGGAGTTTATTCTGCCGATTAGATAATGGGGCATTGCTTCTGTTATGCCCACATTAAGGTATTTACCAAGAAGATTTCTGCCATTTAACGCAACCAGCTTGTAATCCCTGTTTCTTGCAAGAACTGTTTCCCAAAAACCCCTGTTGTCAATAAGGCATTCAAAATTCTTTCCAACAAGCTTCATGTTCTGAGCCAGAGAAACATCCAAATGAATGTTCATCAATTCACTCGCCCTCTTTTTCACTATCCCTGCCTTTAACTGCTTCAATTCTGAAGCAGGGGTTCTATCATGCGGCCAGAATTTGCTTATATTCAACATATCTGGCTTAATTTCTTTGACAATCTCCATACTTTTCCTGAAATCATCATCCGATTCTGTTGGATATCCTGTTATGATATCTGTTGCAATTGTAACAGAAGGAAACTTTTCCCTGAACACTTTTACAATCCTGATAAAATCTTCTGCTTTGTATTCCCTGTTCATATCTTTCAAGATTTTATTGCTTCCTGACTGAAGCGGCAGATGCAGGAATTTGAACATCTTCTCATTTTCATAGTATTCAAGCATCTTTTCAAGAATATTTTTGAGATGATTCGGGTTCATCATCCCAATCCTGAGCATAAACTTTCCTTTAATGGAAAGTATTGAATCAAGCAGTTCAGGCAGCATGTATCTGCCTCTATCAAGCCCGTAAGCGGCATTATCCTGCGAAGTAATCCATATCTCCTTGCATCCGGACTGCAAATCTTGCTTTATGTTTTGCAGGATTTTTTCTTTGGGATAGCTAAAAAGGTTTCCTTTTGCAAATTTTGTAATGCAGTAGCTGCAGTTTCCAACACAGCCCTCTGATATCTGTGTTATGCCTATAACACTATTCTGGTTTGATTTAGGCAGGCACAGCTTTACCTCATTGCCTTTTGAGAGGAACAAGGACTTTCTGCCTTCTGAAATCTCCTTTACAGCAGAACAGATTTTGCTGATGTTATGGCTGCCTATCTGGCTCGCTGACGGGGCAAGTGATTGTATGATTCCTGATTCAACATCAGGCATGCATCCTGAAACAATCAGTCTTTCTGAGAATATTTTTGAAAGCCTTTCTATTCTGTCCCTCATTCTCTGCTCTGTCGGACCCTTCACAATGCATGTACTTATTATCGCAATATCCGCAATTTTCAAATTCTTGACAACGTTCAAGCCCACCTGCTGCAGCAGGCCGGCAATAATCTCTGAGTTGTTCTTGTTTGCAGAGCATCCGTATGATTCAATATAGGCATTCCTTAGCTCTTTCATTTTTGAAAAAAATAGTTATTAAAAGCTTTATATTCTAAATTTAGCAAGAGTCTGTTTTTTAATCTGCGAGGCAAGATTCTTATCTTTGTTCACAACCACTTTGATTTCTGTTTCTTTTTCAAATACATTTTTTATAAGAGAAGCATAATTCACATTTTCAATCCTGTTTATTTTCCTGAATTCCTTATCCAAAGATTCTCCAAGTTCAAGCGGAATATAGAGCTGTATGACCAGGTCTGAAAAAACCATAATCTCGCAAGTTTCAGCGCATTTTTCCCCAAGTTGAATATTGCCCCCGATACTCCTGTAAAAATCAGCAGCCCATCGGTCTATAACAGAGTTCCCAGAGCATAAAGTAAAAATTCTGTGCCCCAGCTTGTTCAATTGTTTAACCCAATTATACTCTGCCCTAAGGTAGAAAAGCGGCAGCCATTCATGGCTATGATGCACGCATATAGTCTCCTTGTTTTTTGATTTGAGAACATAGCTTTTCTGCAGGTAATAAAGATATTTTTCAACATCAAACCATGTCTTGAATATAAAAGCCCTTATTGCATCAGTATCCCCTGAATCCTTGTCAAAAAGCACTGCATGCTGCTCAGAAAAATAATTTGCCCTTATTATCTCTGTCTGGTTATGAATTTCCTTAACCCATCCAAGATTAAGCTGATAGCCTTCCTTTGCCTTTACCAGAATCTTTTCCTGTAGCATTTGGTTTATAGCCTTATACGCTGCCTGATAAGTAACATTCCTTGAATATCGCTTCTTAAGGAAAGAATATATCTTTTTGATGCTTAAAGGCCAGTCATAGCTCAGTATATTCAAAATCTGGTCTTTTGTCGAGCCAGACATGCTTCTATACACCGCCAAATCAGGGTACATGATAAGGGAACTCTCTTCTTTTTTTTAAACTTTTTGGTTAATTTTTTGATAACCCAAGGTATATAACAAAAAATAAGCGAAGAGTAAAGAGGATGCTATTTCCCTGGAATAAGTACAAAGAGGTTTCAACATGCAGGAGGAATACCTTGCAGATATTTATTACAAATAGATGCAACCTGCGTTGCAAAGGATGCTTTGCAAGATTTGTCATGAACAAAAGCAGTTCAGACATCAGTTTGGAAGAATATAGAAATGCCATTTCAGAATTTCTGAAGAAAGGCGGCAAGCAGATAAATCTGCTTGGGGGAGAGCCCCTTTTGCATCCAAAGTTGAGGGATATTATCAAGATAAACAGAAAACACAGAATAAAAACAACGATTTACACAAATGGCAGCTTCCTATGCAATTACAACAAACAAGATTTCAAAGGCATCAAACTAAGAGTCTCTCTATACTGTAAAAATGGCAGCATAAAGAGCGCTGACAGCCTGCCAAAAACAAATATGCCCCTAGAAGTTTGCTATATGGTCTCAAAGAATACAAAAGTTAAGGATTTATTGGACTCTGCAAATCATATTGAAAAAAATTACAATTGCAATGTATTCTTTATCTCAAGCATCAGGGAATTAAATAATCCCGGAAAAGAATTTTTTGACGATACAGGCTTAACGATGAACCTCCTGAAGTACAAGGAGATTGTTCATAAGTTCCTGCAATTCTATAATGGAAATATGGAGATACATATATCCAAAAGAGGGGTCTTCGAAAGCACTAAAACTCTTGCAGAGCATAAATGCAGGTTTGCTAATTATTTTGCTGGAAGGAGGATTATTCAGTGCCCTTATGATATTATTAATCTCAAATTTCAAGGGGATTATCGGTTTAATCAGAGAGACTGCCAGCAAAATAACACTTGCTTAATGAGCAAAATAATCCTAAAAAGAGAGTAAAATTAAATTATCTAATAAAAAGCTTGAAATAAAATGCCGACCCAATTAGAAGCAAAAATGTATATCAAATGCAAAGTCAGCAAAGGAATTTTTTCATCAGAATATCATATTGCTGTTGCAAACATTAAAGGGGAATATACGGCTGGTTTTGCGGACAAGCAGTCTGTCAAGATAAAAAAAGAGCCGCAAGAAGGCGAGACTCTTGAAGGATTTGCAAAAGTTTACCTAATAGAAGAGCACAAAGACAAATACCTAATACAGCTGCCAACAGAGATGCAAGATAGTATATTTGTGCCAAAAGAAAGATTAGAATTGTTCATCTAAGAAAGAATAAAATCAAAATGAGAAGGTTATAATCAGGCTAAAAAGAAGAACAAGGATTTCTGCCCCTATGACATACTTTGTGTGAATTTTGAAGTTGTTCAGTGATTTGAACCATACATAAACAATAACCAGCCATTGAAGAACTATAACATGAAAGAACGCAAAGTATCTCAGAAGGAAAGACAGAAAAAAGCTCTGCACAATGCCGACTGCAATTGTAATCCAGACAATATTCAAAAGGAAGAATGCAAATCTCTGTTCAGGGGGGATAAATCCCTTTTTGCCATTAATCTTTCTTCTTATGCTGTAAATCTGGCTGGAAATAACAGGACCAATGCTCAGCCCGAGGAACCATGAAAGATACTCCTTCATGCGCATAAAGAACTCTGTGAACAGCAGAAAGTTAAAAAATTCAAGAAGGGTAATAACAGCAAGCACAGAGAATATTATTCCTTCAACCAGCAAGAATTTCTTGTTCAATTCAATTTCTAAAAAGTTCATTTTTACATCTCTTTGAGAGCATTTATGCCGAGCAATGAAAGTGCATTGCCTAAAACCTGCCTGGAAGCCTCAACAAGAAGCAATCTTGCTTCTTTTTCAGCTCCGGATTTCAAGACAGGGCAGGACTCATAAAAATCATTGAATGAACGTGCAAGATTGTATGTATATCCTGCAATAATGTTCGGGGCGAGCTGCTCGGATGCATTCCTGCATATTTCGGGGAATAAAGCAAGCGTTTTGACAAGCATTTTCTCTTTATCGCTGGAAAGAGTGGAAAAATCAGCTTTCTTCTTTTTGTCTGCCTCTGACGCTTTTCTCAGAATGCTGCTTGCTCTTGCATAGGAATACTGCAGATAAGGGCCTGAATCCCCCTCAAAATTCAAAGCCTGCTCCCACGAGAAGTTAATATCCTTGCGCGGCTCATTTTTTAAAATTGCATATTTAACTGCCCCAACTCCAATATCTGTCGCATCCCCTTTTGTCCCCCTTTTCTTCACTTCCTCTGAAGCTTTCTCAACAGTCTTCTGGAGAACATCATGAAGCAGAACCATTTTTCCCTTGCGTGTTGCCATAATCTCCCCTTCAAAATTTACTGTTCCAAATGGGAGATGGAAAAGTTTGTCTGGGAAGTCATAGCCGAACTTTTTCAGGATGGCAAAAAGCTGCTTGAAATGAAACTCCTGCCTGAAATCTGTGACATAAATCATCCTGTCAAAATTATACTTCCTGTAACGCTCAACTGCTGCGCCTATATCCTGGGTTATGTAAGATGCTGTTCCATTGCTTCTGATTATGTATTTTTTCTGCAGATCATCAAGTTCAACATAAACAGCATTGTCCTTCTCAATTTTGGCTAAGCCTTTTTTTAATGCCTCGGCTATTACCCTCTTGCCTTTGCTAGAAAACAGGCTCTGCCCTGTTGTTTCGTGAAAGTTCACATTCAGCAGCTTGTAAATCTCACCAAAGCCTTTTTTTGAACCTTGCAGTATTTCCTTCCATATAACCTCTGTTTTTTTGTCCCCTGTCTCCAAAAGCTTCAATTTTTCCCTTGCCTTGTTTGTCCACTCATTATTCTGAAATTCCTCCTCGTTATCCTCCTCATAATCTGTTTTTTCTTTTTCGCAAAACTTTATGTACAGCCTTAATAATTCCTCTACAGCATTTTTCTTCAATGCCCCCTTATCAAGCCAGAGCTCATAAGCCACAATCAGTTTTCCTATATGCAGCCCGATATCCCCAAGGTAATTTATCCCCTTGGCATCATATCCCTGAAAATTCATTATCCTCAGCATTGAATCTCCCAGAATAGTTGAGCGGATATGTCCTATATGCATGGGTTTTCCTATATTCGGGCCTGAAAAATCAATCACAATCTTGCTGTGCTTGCCAAGATTAGAGCTGCCAAAATCTTCTTTCTCCTTTAAGATTTCATGGATTATGCGCATTGCAATAAAGGGCCCGTCAACAAAGAAATTAACATATCCATTAATTGCAGAAATCTTGCTTATGCCAGGAGGCATCTTTCTGCCCAATTTTTCTGCGATATCCTCTGCTATTTTTTTGGGATTCTGTTTCAACACAGAAGCAAGAGTAAAGCAGGGGAAAGCTATGTCTCCCAATTCACTTCTTGACGGCTTCTCAATAAGCTTGGATATCTCAGATGCCTTAATTGTTTTCTTAAGCTCTTTTTCAATCATAACGCTTATTTCCTGCTCAAACATAGAATTAAAAAGCATAAATGAAGTTAAAAAGTTTGCCTTTTATACGCAAACTCGTGTTTTTGCAGCGGCTTAAAAATACAGCATTAAATAAAAATTGGGCATTTGGAGGCTTACAGAGGCAAAATTTTGGCAGAAAGGTTTTTAAACTAATCCTGATTTTTTACATAGTAATTCAGGGATTTTTTATCTGGAACAGGATAAAATTCTCTATTAAAACTTACTAAATTCAAGGGCAATTAGTGAAAACTATCAATAGGAGCAAAAAAATGGCAGATGAAAAGAACGAAGGCAAAGCTGGGAAGTACACTGCAGAGGAAATAAAGGTTCTTGATGGATTAGAGGGAGTAAGGCGGCGCCCAAGTATGTATATAGGCTCAACAGGCAAGGAAGGGCTGCATCATCTTGTCTATGAAATAGTGGATAATTCTGTTGATGAGGCGCTTGCCGGGACATGCACACAGATTCTTGTTTCAGTTAATAAGGACAGCAGCATAACTGTTGAAGACAACGGAAGAGGCATACCTGTTGAAAAACATTCAGTTGGCAAATCAGCTCTGGAAGTAGTTATGACAAAGCTGCACGCAGGAGGCAAGTTTGACCATAAAGCTTACCTTATCTCAGGAGGGCTGCATGGGGTAGGGGTATCAGTTGTAAACGCATTAAGCGAGAATATGACTGTGCAGGTAAAAAGAGCAGGGAATATTTACGAGCAGAAATACAAGAGGGGCAAAGCCACAGCGGATGTTAAGGTTGTTGGAAAGCTGAAAAATGAGAAGGAGACAGGAACAACAGTGCAATTCTGGCCTGACCCTGAAATTTTCTCAACATTACAGTTTGAATTTGGCATCCTTGCCAATCGTTTCAGGGAAATAGCATTCCTGACTCCCGGAGTGAGGATTGTTCTTGAAGACAAAACAAAGGACAAAAAAGAGGAGTTCTTCTGCGATGCAGGGCTGCTTGATTTTATAAAATGGCTGAATAAAAGCAAAGAGGCTCTCCACAAACCCATTTATTTCAAGAAACAGGCGGATTCCACGATAATAGAGTGTGTTGTCCAATACAATTCAAGTTATATTGAGAATATATTCGGCTTTGTTAACACAATAAATACAGTGGAAGGCGGCACTCACATAATCGGATTCAAGACTGCACTGACAAGAGTGATTAACAATTATGCGCAAAAAAATAAGATAATCAAGGGCGAAACAATAACTGGGGATGACTCTAGGGAGGGGCTTACTGCAATTGTCTCAATAAAGATAAAAGAGCCGCAGTTTGAAGGGCAGACCAAGACAAAACTTGGAAATTCAGAGGTAAAGGGTTTTGTTGATTCCATTGTTACTTCATCTTTATCCCAGTTTTTTGAAGAAAATCCCACAATTGCAAAGAAAATTGCAGAAAAAGTTGCCCAGGCTTCCAAAGCAAGGGAGGCTGCAAAGAAAGCCAGAGACCTTGTCAGGAGAAAAAATGCTTTTGGTTTGTCCGGATTGCCAGGGAAATTAGCAGACTGCTCATCGAATAAATTAGAAGAAACAGAATTATTCATTGTCGAAGGACAATCAGCCGGAGGCTCGTCAAAGATGGGTAGAAACAAGGAATTTCAGGCAATACTTCCGCTAAAAGGAAAAATTCTGAATGTTGAAAAAGCCCAGCCTACAAAAGTTTTAAGCAGCGAGGAAATTGCCAATTTGATAACAGCAATCGGGACAGGGGTAGGGGAGGAATTTAATCTTGAAAAATTAAGATATGGGAAGATTATAATCATGACAGATGCGGATGTTGATGGACAGCATATCAAAACATTATTATTAACATTTTTTTACAGATATATGCTGCAGCTTATAGAAAATGGGAATATTTTTGTTGCTGTTTCTCCCTTGTATAAAATAAGAAAGCACAAAGACCATTATGTTTATTCTGATAAGGGGCTAAAATTAGCCCTGAATAAATTGGGGCAGGGGAAAAATGTCAATGTCCAGAGATTTAAAGGATTGGGAGAGATGAATCCCCAGCAGCTATGGGAAACAACAATGAATCCTTCAAGCAGAACACTAAAAAAAATTACAGTAGAAGATGCTGTTGAGGCAGATGAAACAATTTCAATATTAATGGGGGATGATGTTGCACCAAGAAAACAATTCATAGAAGAACATGCCAAGGAGGCAAATTTGGATTTGTAAAAAATGACAACGCTCAAAGAAGTGATAAGCCAGGTTAGACAAGCAGAATCAACTAACAGGGAAAATTTTGTGATAGAAATAACAAGAGAAAACTGCAGAAATCTCAATGGGATTTTAGCTGATGTAAAGAAGGTTTATGACAACGCTCATAACCCCATCAACAGTTATAATATATACACAATAAAAAGCAAGGGCATAGTACACTTGCACTTTTATAGGAAATAAAATGGCAGAAGAAAAAGACAAAGCAGAAGAGCAGGATGATGTTGAAATAGAAGAAGAAAGCAAGGAAAAAGGAATAACAGATACAGATATGAGTGAAGAGATGAAAAAGGCATACATAGATTATGCAATGTCTGTAATTGTTTCAAGGGCCCTGCCTGCAGCAGAGGATGGGTTAAAGCCAGTCCATAGAAGAATTCTTTATGCTATGGAAAGACTGGGGATAAATTCAGACAAGGCAACAGTGAAATGTGCCCGTATTGTGGGAGATGTTATCGGTAAATACCATCCTCATGGCGATATTGCTGTTTATGATTCTCTTGTAAGAATGGCTCAGGATTTTTCATTAAGATATCCGCTGATAAAGGGGCAGGGCAACTTTGGCAGCATTGACGGGGATATGCCTGCTGCTTACAGATACACAGAAGCCAAACTTGACAAAATTTCAGAGGAGCTTCTTCAGGATTTAGAAAAGGATACAGTTGAATGGAATCCCAATTTTGACAACAGCCTGAAAGAGCCGCAATTGCTTCCTGCAAAACTGCCTAATTTATTATTGAATGGAGCAAATGGCATCGCAGTGGGTATGGCAACCAATATTCCTCCGCATAACCTAACAAATGTTTGCGACACAATTATCTCTTATTTAAATAATCCTGGTGTTGAAATTGAAAAGCTTGCTGAAACAATACAGGGCCCTGATTTTCCTACAGGGGGGAGCATAAACTCCTCAAATATCCTCGATTTATACAAAACAGGAAAAGCATCCATAACAATGCGGGGAAGATTAACAACAGAGGATATCAAGGGGGGCAAAGAAGCGATAATTATCACAGAAATTCCTTATCAGATAAACAAAACAACGCTTATAGAAAAGATTGCTTCTTTGGTTACAGAGAAGAAACTTCCAGATGTTACAGATATACGAGATGAATCTGCAAGGGGAAAAATCAGAATTGTTATTGAGTTGAGAAGAGGAACTGACTCAAAATTCACAATTAATAGGTTATACCAGTATACAGATATGCAATGCAATTTTGATGCGAATATTCTGGCATTAGTTAACGGAGAGCCAAAACTGCTTAACTTAAAACAAATAGTAGAAGTTTATGTCAATTATAGAAAACAGGTAATCAAGAGAAGAACCAAATTTGATTTAGGAAGAGCTGAAGACCGGAAGCATATAGTTGAAGGCCTGCTTATTGCCTTGCAGCAGATAGATGACGTTGTTTCTGCAATAAAAAAATCTAAAAATGCAATGGAAGCTTTAGAGGCATTAGTCAAAAAGTTCTCATTAACTCCCAAGCAGGCACAGGCAATTCTTGATATGAAGCTTTCATCCCTGACTTCTTTAGAAACAGACAAGCTTAAAGATGAAAATAAAAAACTTGAAGAGCTAATTGAGGGATTAAAGAAGATTCTTGCGGATGAAAAGGAGATTATTGCAATAATAAGGAAAGATTTATTTGACTTGAAAAGAAATTTCGGGGATGAAAGAAGAACGAATATACTGCAGAGAATAGCTGAGATACAGGAAAAAGACCTGATAGTGAAAAAACAGGCTATAGTTACAATAACCGGAAAAGGCTATGTAAAAAGAATGGATGAAAAAGCATACAAGGAGCAGAAAAGAGGCGGGAAAGGGATGATTGGAAGTGACTTGGCAACAGGGGACTACATAAGGCAGTTAATAACATGCAACACCCATGATTACCTATTATTCTTCACAGACCGGGGAAAAGTTTATTGGCTTAAAGCTTATGAAGTTCCTGAAACAGACAGATATGGAAAAGGAAAAGCAATAATTAATCTGCTGAACATCAAGGAAGAGAATGTTACGAGTGTTATTCCTGTAAATAAATTTGAAAATTTCCTGCTTATGGTCACAAAACAGGGCATAATAAAAAAACTTCCGCTTGATAATCTGAGCAACCCAAGAAAAGCAGGGGTAAGAGCAATTAATCTGCCTCTTGACAATTCAGACAATTTAATTGATGTCCAGAGAATAACAGAAAAACAGGAGGTTGTTATTGTGACAGCAGATGGGCAGGCAATAAGATTTTCAGCCGAGGAAGTAAGAGCAATGGGAAGGGCTTCATATGGAGTAGCAGGGATAAAACTGGAAAAAGGGGATTATGTTGTCTCCCTGGAAGTTCTGCCTGAATCAGAAGAAGAGCAGAAAAAAGCCTCGGTTTTGACAATAACAGACAAAGGATATGGCAAGAGAAGCGCAATAGAAGATTACCGAAAAACAGGAAGGGCATGCAAGGGTGTGATAAACTTGAAAGTCACGGATAAAACTGGAAAAGTCAGGACAACTGTCTCTGTAAAAGATGAAGATTCAATTATTGTTTCAACAACAAAAGGCATAGTGATAAGAACAAATGTAAAAGATATCCGAATAATGGGGAGAGTTACTCAAGGTGTAAGAATAATCAAACTGCAGGAAGGCGATTCTGTTACTGATTTGGTAAAAGTCAATCAATTGATAGAAGAGTAATAAATTCTAATACTGATTCTTGATTAGGAAGATATTCAAACAATTAAATTATAAAAAATAAGCAAGAAAAGAAAAACAAAAGGTGTTTGCTTATTTTAACTCCATGCGGATTGGAATCTTCTTTGCTACAATGTTATATATAAAAACAACAATTATAGTCCCGAGGAAACCAACTACGAAACCGCCTATTGGATATCCCACTATAAGCAGGGCTCCTGCGTTTACATAGTTCAGCTGGGGCAATGTGATTCCTGAAATGCCTGCTACTTGTGCCAGCAAAGACACAATAGGGCCCAGGTTGACTGCTGTCAATATCCCCAAAACCAAACCAAGAACTGCATTCACCAAACCGGCTGCTAATGCAATAGGAACTGGCGGTATCTTTTTGACTTTAGTTAAAGCCATTTTCACCTCCTTTTTATGCTTGTAATAAGGGGAAGATGCTTAAAAAACTTCCCATTATTTGAACTCCAGTTTGATTTGGATTTTTTTTGCTATAAGATTGTATAGCCATGCAAATACAATCGTTGCTGCAAACCCGCTTATAAATCCCACGAGAGGATATACAAGAATGAGCCATGCGCTTGAAGCAGACAATCCTGCTATGTTTTGCATCCCACTCTGCACCAATACCGATGCTATATCCGGATTCTTCGCAAGGAAAAGATAGATTGCAAAGTTAAGCAATCCTGTGAATAATCCCACTGCTGCGTTTATAAGTCCTACCACAATAGCAACGCTTAATGGTGATATTCTCCTTAATTTTGATAAAGCCATTTTCACCTCCTTTTTAGATTCGGATTTATTCAAAACCATAGCTTATTGAAACTGATGCTGTGACTTTGACGCTGCCGCCAGAAATTTCAGTTGATGATTCAGCGCCGCCTTTATATAACGAGGATGCGCCGGCGTAATATGGTGTAATGTAGCTGTACCCTGCATTGACATACACTGGTTTTTTAAGCGCAACATTTGCCTGCTCTGCCACAAGAAGCGCTTTCTTCTTTGCGTCATTAACAGCTTTTTTCAATGCCTCTGCGCCTGCTGCTTCCTTTCTCGCATCGCTTAATGTAAAAACAATGCTGTTAACCTTATTTGCTCCTGCATTAACAGAAGAATCAACAATTCTGCCTGCATCATCAACAGCAGCCTTAATTTTCAGAATGTGTATCGTCTTATAGCCGACTGTCTTTTCCTGCCCGTCTTTCCACTCAATAACCGGATAGAGATCAAAGGAAGATGTTTCAACATTCTCCTTTTTGACATAAGAATAAACTTCCCTGTATACCTTCTGCATTATGTTTGCATTTTCCTTCTGGGAAGTTGATGCAATCAAATTTTGTGTTTCAACCCCCAGATAAATCTCAACCAAATCAGCTTTCTCTGTCACTTCAGCATATCCTGAAACATCAATTTTGTCCTTTGTTTCCGACTGTACAATCTGAACCTGCTGCCCTGAAATCAGTCCTACTCGAAGGGCAAAAATAACCGAGCCAAAGATAATAATCCATATTATTGAGACTGTAATTACAAGTGCTTTCCTCTTTTTTTCTATAGCCTTAAAATACTCTACCATCTGAATTATACAGGAATTTTTATTTTATAAATTTAATGGAAGTTCATTGCACAACAATTTCCCCCCAGCCAATCAGCCGCCAATGGCTCTGGAGATTTCTTGCTATGCCTACTTTGTTCTTGGCTATAGGCACAAATGGGATTTTTAATGAAAGCTCAATTTCATTGCCTATTGATTTTGTAACTATGCCTACTGTTACTGCTGTATTAACGCTGAGCAGAAGCGTCTCGTTTACCTTCACAGGCTCAACAGGTTTTCTTTCCTCTATGCCGATAACTTCCTTGAAAAGCTGCGTCTTTATTTTTATATGATGTTTGACTTCAGGCAACTCTCCTGTTTTTCCTGCAACACAGCCAGCAAGTGAATCTGCCTTTGTAAGCGCAGGGTCAAGAGAAGTCTGGATTGCAAGAGAGCCGGAGGGGGTTATTTTGTCAAGCTTGTTGCTCCCTGAATACAACGCAAGGATTTTTGTCTTTATAGTTTTGTATTCAGTAAGGTTATGCTTCTTGTGAGATATTCCCGGCTTTATCTCAATCTCATCTCCTACTTTCAGTGTTCCCTGCTTCAGTACTCCGCCAAGAATTCCTCCGCTTAATTCAGATACGTTAGTGCCTGGCTTGTTGATATCAAATGATCTTGCAACAAAGAACATTGGGCTGCTTTCCAAGTCCCTGTCAGGAATCTTCAGGCTGCATATGTGTTCAAGAATAGAGCTTATATTGACTTCCTGCTGCGCAGAACAGGGGATTATAACTGAATTTTCAGCTATTGTGCCTTTCAAAAACTGTTTTATTTCTCCATAATTGGCAAGAGCCTGTTCCCTTGTTATAAGGTCAACCTTGTTCTGGACTATTAATATATTCTTTATTCCTTTTGCCTCAAGCGCAACAAGATGCTCGCGGGTCTGCGGTCTTGGGCACGGCTCATTTGCAGCGATAACTAAGATTGCAGCATCGATTATCGCAGCGCCTGAAAGCATTGTAGCCATAAGCATTTCATGCCCCGGGGCATCAACGAAACTTACATATCTTACAGGCTCAGCAATGCCGCCGCACTTGCATTTCTCATCCCTCGTGAATAAATTACAGGCAGGGCATTTTCTTATGATAACATCTGCGTATCCTAATTTTATTGTTATCCCTCTTTTCAGCTCTTCTGAATGAGTGTCTGTCCACTTTCCAGTGAGCTTCCACAGCAAAGTTGTCTTGCCGTGGTCTATATGCCCAACCATGCCTATGTTCAAAATAGGCTGTTTTGTAATCTGCTCTGCCATTTTTGTCCTATTCAGTGCTCAAAGAAAAAGATTTTTTAAATTTATCCAATTGACTACCCTGATTTCTCTGCCTTGCCTTCAACAGCAGCTTCTTTGCTCTCCTCTTTCTTGTAAATCTCGCTCAGCGCCCTGCTGCCATGCTTCTTTACCTTGAGATTTATCTGCATAATATCTGTTGAGATTGTGTTGCCGTGCACTGTCTTTTTCAATCTTAATCCATGCGGTTTCCTTTGCTTCATGCCAATGCCATACTTTAGCAGCATTCTTTTCCGGCCTACAGCCTCCAAAGAGGAAACAACCGGGAATCCTGCGTTATCAGAAGCTCCTGTGAGAATGAATTCATAATCAGGCAAGTCCTTTGAGATATCCTTGCCCTGGACAACATCCCCAATTTTCATGCCTACGAAGATTTTTTCGTCTGCTTCCAAGTGAAATGTCTTTCCCTTGTCCTTGTCTATGCCTGCGATATCGAGTTTTAACATTTTATTCATCTGGTTGCAAAAATGCATTTAAAAACTTTCTCTTGGAGGAATAATCAATAGTAAAAGGTGGTTGAAATCTCTTTGCCCTCAAGAATTCCAATTATATCCCTGTTAACATTCCCTATCCTGCATATCTTGCAATTGTCCCTGCATATTTTCGCTGCATTGAGCTTGCTCTCCAAGCCGCCGCTTCCTTTTCTGACTATCTCGCTGCTTAAATCAGCATAATTCTCCTGTTTGAGCGAGTAGCCAGTTTCAGCTATATCCCTATTCTTGTCCATCAAGCCATCATAAACTGTAAGTATCAAAAGCAAGTCCTGTTTCAAATCAACTGTCAGATTGGCAGCCAGCAAATCATTATCCCAAAAAGTTATCTCGTCTGTTGCGATTGCGTCATTCTCATTTATTATCGGAATCTCATTGTTATCCTGCAGGCTCTTGAAAGTTTTTCTGAGCAGCTCAAGCCTCTTGCGGCTGTCAAAATCCGCGTCAGTAAGCAGAATCTGCCCGACATTCCTGTTATAATTTGAAAATGCTTCAATGTACGCCTGCATCAGGATTGGCTGTCCTATTGAAGCAAGCCGTTCATCCTGTTCAGAGTAGTAATCCTTAACTTTTCCTTTGCCACAGGCTATTGCCCCTGAAGAGACAATTGATACTCTCTTTCCGATATCAACAAGATAGCTGCAGCTTTTTGCTATCTTCTGAATTATCTCCTTGTTTATCCCATTATCCGGGGTAGTTATACTTACAGTGCCAAGTTTTATTACTATACCCTCACATTTCCCGCTGCTTCTCTTTCTATTAAGAAAATTTTCCCTCATCATTTAAACTCCCCAAGTAGCTTTTTTCTTTCTCTTTATCTGCGCGATTTCCTGAAGAACAAAGATTTCATCCTGCTTGAGATACTGCTTGTTCTTTTTTAAGTTCCTGAAATTTTCCTCGCTCATCTCACTGTATAAAATATCTCCCTCATGAATCTGCCTGCCAAATGTGATATTTGGCATGCTGACAGCAACGTCCATCCCTTTTGCAGCCCTTTCAATTGATTTGTTTTCAGACTGTATAACCCTTGCCTCTGAAATTCTCTCATCGTCTGAATTTATCATATCTGTTCCTGCCTTCAATATACCCCCTTCAACATGAACACCGAAGATTGCAGGCTTGCTCTGCCTAAATACAAACCTCAAAACATTGATTTTGCATGGCAAAATCATGCTTGCGAGAGTATCCCTCTGCATCTCCTTTTGCTTCTCAACAGTCCATTTCTGAAAATCTTCAAGAAGCCGGTATATAACATCATTTAGGATAACCTTAACTTTTGCATCTTTTGCATCCTCTTCAATCGGAACATTAAAGCCAATAACAACCGCATTTAAGGGGTTTGTCTGCAGGTTAGCCGCAGCGTTCATCAAATCAACTTTATTCACAGCACCTATCAGCGCCTTTCCTACCTTGATTCCTTCCTTGTTAAGCAGGACAATCAGCGCCTCGAGGCTGCCAAGAGAATCTGCCTTGATGATAACTCCTTCCTTTTCTGTCTTTACGGTTTTTTCTATTTCCTGTCTGAGAGCGTCAAGTGTTCCCTGCTTGTTTTCCTTTAAAACAGAAAATGGCATTCCCGGAAGGACTTCAACACTTTCAGACAGCTGCATCCTTATGCCTGCAGCAGCTGTTACTTCTTTTACAGGCTTAAATCCGCTGCTTAATGGAAGCGCCTCTGACAGGATTCTTATCCTGCTGACAACAGGCTCGTTAAAATTTGCAATTGCGATTGTATCCCCTTGTTTCATTGTGCCATCGTATAATACTGCCTCCACATATGCAATTGATTTTTCGCGCTTAACCTCAAGAATAGTGCCTTTTGCCTCTGAACTTATCTGCAGTTTTCCCTTCAAAAATTTCTGAGACAGCCCGCACAGCATTATAATAAGCTCCCTTATGCCTTCTGATGTTTTTCCGGAACATGGAATTAATGCAATCTGCTTTGTAAAATCTGATATCCTATAGAATATATCAGCATCGAATTTATGGGATGAAAGAGCTTCTACTATCCTTGAGAATTTCTTCTCAAATTCTAATTTTACATGAGGCGGCTGCAGATTGATATCCTCCTGGAGGCTGCTAGAAACTTTTTTCCAGCCAGGGACTGCGTCTATCTTGTTCAACGCAACAATGAACGGGACTTTTCCTGCCTTAAGAATTTCTATGCACTCAAAAGTCTGCGGCATAAAACCCTCATTTATGTCAACAACCATAATAGCAACATCAGCCAGGCTGCCGCCTCTCTTTCTAAGATTAGTAAATGCAGCATGCCCAGGAGTGTCAATAAACAGAAATCCCGGAATCTCCAGATTTATATTAAATTTTTCAAGCAAATCAGCACATTTTTGCTTAATGAGATTTATTGGGTAGGAAGTGCAGGATATTTTTTGGGTTATTCCTCCTGATTCCTTTCTTGCGATGATTGTCTCCCTTATACTGTCCAGTATGGTTGTCTTTCCATGGTCAACATGCCCCACAACAGTTACTATTGGCTGCCTTATTTTTTCCATGCTTGTAAAAACAAAAGAAAACTTTTAAATCTTGTCAAACCCCTTATTTATTTCTTGGGCTTTTCCTGTTCCTTATTCTCTGGCTTTGCTTCTTTCTGCTCAGCTGCAGTTTCTGCAGTGCCTGTTTTTCCGACTTCCTCGTGTTTTGCCTCTTCAAGCAACTCTGCTTTCAAATCTGCTTTTGTTTTTCCCTTGCCTGCCTTGCGAATCCACGGCAATTTGCTGCTGTCTCTCCCCAACCTGGAATTCTTTATGCACTTGGATGAGCAAAAATGATAAACCCTGTCGAATGCAACGAATGTTACTCCCTTTCCCTGTTCAATCTGTTTGCTGCAAAAACTGCACTTTGCCATTTTTTAGTTTATATTTTTTATTTGAATTTTGGTTTCTTTTCCGAGGTTTTCTTTCTTAAAGAAAAGCTCAAGTGAATGCTCCTTTCATAACCTTGCTTCTGAGCCTTCTCGCCTCTATCTGTGTTTCCCTCAGCATAAGAATATCTTTCAAGCGAATAGGTCCTTTAACATTCCTTCTGATTAATTTTCCTTTTTCAGGACCCTGTAGAATTCTTGCCCTGATTTGGGTTATCTCTCCTCTGAAGCCTGTTCTGCCGACAATCTCCTCAACAACAGCAGGCACAGCTGTCCCAATTAATTTTTCTGCGCCTTTCTTTGTTTCAGTTACCTTATCCTTTTGCGGCTTTTCACTTGTCATTTTAACAGCAAAGCAAGATTTCAGATTTTATTCTTCTTTTTTCTTTCTTGTTCTTTTAGGCTTTTCTTCTGCTTCTTCTTCAGACTCGGCCTGAACTTCAACTGCAGTTTGCGTCTCTTCCTTGGAGGGCTTAGCCAATTCAGCAATTTTGCCTGCGGCTTCACCTGAATCAACAACAACAATGGATGCTGTTGCAACCAAGATTCCTGCAGCAGTTCCAAGTTTCTGCTTTGAATCAACTGCGATGCATGGAATTCCTTTCTCCTTGCACAAAACCGGCAAATGCTGAACTATCTCTTTTGGAGACACGTCCTCTGCATAAACCACAAGTTTTGCAATTCCACGTTCCACTGCCTTGGTAACTTCGTTTGTACCTTTTTCTATCTTGCCTGTCTTTCTTGCCTTTTCAACTATCTCATAAACAGAACTCATCTTAAACCTCCTTCATCAAATCGGTCATGGGTTTTGTTTTAAATTAAAATGTTCAGAAACAAGCGATTTAAAAAGCTTTTGGTTGAAAAGCTTTTTTGGATTATGGATAATTTTAAATATAAAAAGGAATTATAAATAACATGACAGACTTAGAAATAAAGTTAGAGAAAGAGAAAAGGGAATTTATGAATTCTGTGAAAGAGGAAATTGACTTCTCGCAATTCAGGAAGATTGATGACTTGCCAAACGGAGACAAATTTGTCCATGATTTAAAAGGGGGCTATGTTATTGACGGGGCAACAGGAAATGTAAAGGGATGGAGAATAAGAACAGGCGCGCTTGGAGGACCTTCAGGATGGATAGATGCAGAATACAGCTGGAACGGAATGATAGGTCCTGGCGGCAGAAGAGGATTACACCCAAAACCACCAATAATTTACAGATAGAAAAATTCTAAAATCTTTTTCCTTCCATTTCAAGATAAGATTTAAGCTGGGCACAGAGTTCATCAACTTCTTCCATTATCTTTCCCTCATAGGATCCTATCCTGCTTTTTATTATGTATCTATCGTAAACGCCGCGCATGAATTTTGTAAAAGGGGAAGATTCCCACCTGCTTTCATAATCCTTCAGCAGCAGCCCAACTGTTCCCACTTCCAGACTGCCCTTGTTAAGCTTGATTTTGATGTCTCCCCTTTGAACTTCAACAGAGGACATGCCAAAAACCCTGAATATTATCTTGAACTGAAACATGAAATAATCTGAAACGCTCTTTTTAGCGCTCCATATAACTTCCAGCTCCTTGCCCTCAGCCTTGATTTTTTCTGTGTAGGATTTCTCTTCTATAATGCCGTAGCCGTATGTAGAAAGCCACTTGCTTACAAAATTGTATAGAGCCTTGAAATCAAAAAGCCCTTCAAATTTAACCTTGCTCTCGTATATCTTGTCTGTTTCAGCCATAATTAGACTACTTGCGACTGGTATTTAAATATTTTTATGGAAAAATCTTCAGAACAGATGGCAGGGCATTTTAATAACAAGAGAAAAATTAGTCAATCATTTCTATCTGGATATTAACTTCTTTCGGGATTGAAATCCTCATTATGCTGTGTAGAACCCTGTCATCAAGAGGCAAGTCAATAATCCTTTTGTGGATTCTCATTTCAAACCTGTCGAAAGACGCCTTTCCTGAACCGCACGGGCTTTTTCTTGTTGTAACCTTCAGATGTTTTGTCGGCAGAGGAATTGGACCCCTTACAACAACGCCTGATTTGCTGGCTATGTCTTTTATTGTTGAACAAATATTGTTCAGGTATTCTATGTTAGGTGAGGATAATTTTATTCTTGCTTTTGACATCTTCAAGTTAAAGATAAGAAGCATACGTCCAAGAGGCTTTTTAAAATTTACTATCAAACTAAATAAAAATTACAGAAGATTGCAGCTATTCAATTAGATTCCTGCAACTCTCGCAGAGAAGCTTGTTGTCTAGATTATATAGGAGGCCGTAAGCCCCGCACTCTGCGCATTCCCCTTCCTTTACCCAAGTCTCGCCAGTTAATGCAGCCTCGCTCCTTTTTCTTTTCTCTGTTTCTTCCTTTATTTCAATTGATTCCCTTAAGCTTTCTGCAAGAGACGGCTGTATCCTTAATATATCCTTGAGAGTTATAACCCCTATAACCCTGTTTTTTATTGTAACAGGCAAAACTCTGAATTTTGTTTTTGTTATTCTGTCCATTGCCTCTGAAATATCCTTAGCAGGAGATATGCTTACTACTCTTCTTGTCATTATATCCTTGGCTTTTATCTTGCCTAAATCCTGCTTTTTAACAACAACCCAAACAATATCCCTCTCTGTGATTATCCCTCTCAGTATCTGACCATCCTGAACAACCAATGAACCTACATGCTTCCTGACCATTTCCCTAGCGCAGTCGCTGACAGCTATATCCGACTTTACAGAAACAAAGTTCCTAGTCATTATATCCCCTACTTTAATCCCTATCTTGGGTTTTGCCCATATTTTGAATTTCATTCTTGGTTTTAAAAGAGCAAGGAGATATAAAAACTATCCTACATAAAAAGATATATGATTTAAGAGATAAAACCTTTTAAAGAAAATATCGAGATTTTTTCTGACTTGGGAGTTAAGAAAAACTAGGGGTTCAAAGAGGATTTTTTCGCAAGGTTTATAAATGCCTGTCGAAACTAATTTTTGTTAGACTCTTCTAAAAATGGAAAAACAACCAATATTCATTCTTCCTGAAAATGTGCAGAGAATAATGGGCAGAGATGCCCAAAGGAATAATATCATGGCCGCAAGGTTAGTGGCTGATACAATCAAGACCACCTTAGGACCAAAGGGCATGGATAAGATGCTTGTTTCAGGAATTGGGGATATAACCATCACAAATGATGGGGTGACAATTCTTGAAGAAATTGAAATTGACCATCCTGCTGCAAAGATGATGGTTGAAATCGCAAAGACACAGGAAGCAGCTGTTGGTGACGGAACAACTACCGCAGTTATTATCGCGGGAAAATTGCTTGAGAATGCTGAATTTCTTCTTGATAAAAAGATACACCCAACTGTAATCGCAAAAGGTTACAGGATTGCGGCAGAAAAAGCTCAGGAAATTCTTGAAGAGATAGCAACAAAGATAACCCTAAAAGATGATTTGCTGCTGAAATATATCGCAATGACTGCTATGACTGGAAAAAGCGCTGAGACAGCAAAAGACAAATTTTCTGATATTGTTGTCAAGGCTGTCAAAATGATTTACGAAAATGGCAAGGTTGATTTGGCTAATATAAAAATTGACAAGAGGAAAGGAAAAGGGGTTGAGGATTCCGAGCTTATTGAGGGGATAGTTCTTGACAAAGAGAAAGTGCATGGCGACATGCCCTTGATTGTGAAAAATGCAAGGATAGCACTTATAGATTCAGCGCTTGAAATAAAGAATCCTGAAACTGACACAAAAATAAGCGTCAGCAGCCCTGACCAATTGCAGGAGTTCCTGAACCAGGAAGAGAAGATATTGAAGAATATGGTTGACAAGATAAAGAAAGCAGGGGCTAATGTTGTTTTCTGCCAGAAAGGAATTGACGACATTGCGCAGTATTATCTTACAAAAGAAGGGATTTATGCATGCAGGAGAGTTGCAAAGAGCGACATGGACAAGCTTGCCAGGGCAACAGGAGGAAAAATTATCAGCAATTTGAATGAATTAACAGGCAAGGAGCTTGGAAAAGCAGCTGAGGTCAGCGAGGAAAGAGAAGGGGAAGAAGCACTGACAAATGTCAAGGGCTGCCCTAACCCCAAGGCACTGACAATCCTTGTAAGAGGAGGAACAGAGCATGTTATTGATGAGATGGAACGCGCAATAAAAGATGCTTTAGGAGATGTTGCAGCTGCGCTTACTGTGGGAAAAATTGTTGCAGGCGGCGGGGGAGTAGAAGCAGAGCTTGCGAAAAGATTAAGAGATTTCTCGCAAAGCTTAAGCGGAAGAGAACAGCTTGCAATAGAGCAGTTTATCGCTGCGCTTGAATCAATTCCTGCAACTCTCGCTGAGAATGCGGGATTAGATCCTATTGACATACTTACTGAATTAAAAGCAAGGCATGAGAAAGGCGAGAAAAATGCGTGCATAAACATATTCACAAACAAGATAGAAGATGCAATGAAAGCAGGGATAATTGAGCCATTGAAAATAAAGACGCAGGCAATTGATTCCGCTTCTGAAGTTGCGATGATGATTTTAAGAATAGATGATGTTATTGCAAGTTCAGGCGGCGGCAATGCTCATAGAGGAATGCCCCCTATGCCACCTGGCGGGGAATATTAAGGAATAGCCTATTATTCATTTTTCTTAAAAATCATATGTTCTTCCTTAAGTGAACTGTGCTTTATTTTTTTGTTTCTGTCTTCCAGAGGGCAGAAGGAGCCATACCATGTTGGATCTAAATCAAAAAGAGTGTTGTCAATTTCAACACTTATCCATTCATGCAATCCCTCTTCTCCTTTGTCAATTACCTTTCCACAACGCAAATAAGTCTTGATCCCATAATAATTTAACAAGCTGAAAAAAGCAGGGGACAGATCATTGCAGTCTCCTTTCGCACCCTGCACTAATTTTTCCAGTGGGAGGGACTCATGAGTTGCCTCTCCAGATTTGACTTCAGCAGAAATTATTTCATATAACTCTTTCAATTTTGTCTGCTGGGCAAGTTTCTTATGATATACCCTATTAAGTTTATCCAAAAGAACTTTAAGAGGAATATACTCCTCCTTCAGTTTGTAAATATTTGCCCTATCCCCTTCTCTTATCAACTTTAGATTATTGATTGCAGTGATTAAACTCTCAATTTGGGAAATTGAACCTTCAAAATCTTGGAGACAATGGAATTCCAGCTCTCTTTCCTGTTCATCCACCTTCTGATAAAATGATAAGGTGCTGTTGTTCATCTTTTCCTCTGTCAAAAATTTGCCCAAGTATCCCTCATCAATCCCCCCGCTCAACTTATAAAAAGTCTGGTTTTTATAATCAAAAATCTCAGGAAATTGTTTGTGTTCTGCAACAATTTGTGTTTCTTCTTTATTTTTCTGAATAGAAGTCTTGTTGCTGTAATCCGCCGTTCCACAACCAACTCCCAAAGATAACAAGGATGCTAATATGCCAATTCCCAATTTTCTTTTAAATTTCATTTTTCTCCAAAATAATCTTTTATCTTCCCAATCAAGCTGTCTTCAACAAACCTGTCCACTTCTTTTGAATGTATTTTATGGAGATAATAATCTGCCACTTGTTTCTTTGATTTGAATGGCAAACCTGTAATCTTGGGGTCGTAAAGCAAGCGCGCCATATTAAGCTGCACATCTTTTGGGCATACGCCGCAAATCCCATCAAAAAGAGGGAAAAAAGGAAACTTGGATTTGAACCAGCTTCGGTTTTGAGTATACAAGTCATCTGATGAGATGCACGGGGAAGTCATTTCAAATATTTCAGGATAATCCTTAATAAATCTCCTAATTAATTCTGTTTCAGTTAGCTTCTTTATGGGATGGACAGACAGCCCAATTCCTTTTTCTGAGAAGAGCTCATTTAATGACTCGACTCCTTTTGGCGTGTCACTGTACCAATCCGCTTCCTCGTATGCCCCGCTATAAATTTTGTCTGCGCCAGTTTCATATGCCAAAGGAAGCAGCAAAGTGTAAATGAGTGCATCCCTGACTTCGCATCTTTTTGAGCCGTGCCCCAATGTAACAGAATTATAAAGAGGAATTACTAATGGCTTTTCAGGCAAAATTGAAGTAAGGCGGAGAACAGATTTCAATTCTCTTGTTTGGGCAGCCTTGTTTATCTTTGCTATGTGGACTGGAATGGCATTTGTTTCAAGCGCCACATAAGTTGAGTCCTTGCCTCCAGATAATGTTACAATTGATTTCCCTGAAGGATTATAATCTTTTATTCTTGCTGATTCTGCAATCTTGCCCTTTATCTTTGGAAATGGCTTGTCATAATGCTTGAACATGCCTTGCAGCCACTGCACTGCATCCTTGTCCAAGGCGACATCTGTGACAACTTCTTCCAAAGTTCCATCAGGCCTTTTGTCTGCGAAAGTGTAAAATACAAAAAAAGTATGTATCAGTTTCTCAATAGTGGGATGGATGTCCTTATAATGCAAAATCTGCCTATCTCTATCCAGTTCCAAAATCAGCTCCTTGGCTTTAGAATCATTGTATAATTCCAGATTGTTCATTATGCCAATTTTCTGATTTTTTCCGTTTCTATTTAGGGAAATGCCGAGCATTCCATATTTCCTTATCTCAATAACTTTCTCATCCAATGTTGAATTGCTGTTCATCTAAAGCCCCAGAAATTCTCTGGGCAGAAATCACCCCTAATTCTTAATCATGAATGCGCCAGCCGGGGCTCGAACCCAGGTTGCAACCTTTCTGCTTTCTAGAGTTTTTCTTTCCCGAGGCTTTCTTCTCAAGAAAGGCTCTTGGCAAGGTTGCGTCCTACCACTAGACTACTGGCGCACAACAAGAAAAAAATTGGTTAATATTTAAATCTTGCCAATAAAACTTCTTTCTCACATTTGAGATTGCTCTTTCCCTGTCAAAAATTCTGCTCGGAGTTACGCTCTGGTTATGAATATATCTCTATTAGCAGAGCGAAACTCCTCGATGGGCCTGCCTGGATTCGAACCAGGGATATTCTCCGCTCTTAAGAGCAATTGTAGTTTCTTCTTTCCGAAGTTTCTCTTTTCTAAAGAGAAAGCTCTTTGTAAGGGAGACGTCTTAACCACTGGACCACAAGCCCCCAGAGGGCAATAAAACAGCAATATTTAAATATTTTTTAAGTATAGCAAAGCAATGCTCAAGAAAGCAGTATGGGGGTTATGTGGTTTGCTGGCAGCAACAGTTATGCAGCCAAACATTCTGCTTGCAGAAACTAACAAGAATGAGACAAGCTCAATTGTTTCAAAGATTTCTTTTGCAAAAGAGGCGTATGCACAGGAGCCCATTGCAGTTGCTCCTCCTGCTATGATGCCTAATCCCACAGTTATTCAAATTGAGGATAATCTTTGTTTTAGGGATTACCTTCATAAGCTGCCAAGTTTGAGATACGCAAATGAAGAGCCTACAAGGGAAGAGTTGGAAAGTGTTGAGGTTTATAGGATATACTATTATGCCGAAGATAAAAAGGAATTTATTGAAGAAAAGATTATGGAAGGGGCAAATAAAAGCGAATGGAAGGATAATTGGGGGATAGAAAAAGTAAGCACAAAGCTTAAGGAGAATAATGTAAAAATTCAATTGATATTAAAAGACAGCAGAAGCAAGAGCGTAAAAAGGGATATAACAATAAAAAAAGATTTTGACAGCAGTAACATTGAGATAAGATATAATATCCGGTTCTGATAGCATAACCTTTAAATATAATCCTTATTTTTAAGGAAGATGGGCAGCGAGATTGATTTGAATGAGGGCAAAAAAGTTGAAAAGCCCGAAGAGGTTTCTGCTGAAGCAAAAAAAGAGCTTGGCAAGATAAAAGAAAAGCTGGACACTTTCAAGAAAAAACTCCTCAAGCAATTTCCGTTTATTTCTGCAATCGGCTTGCTGCCTCCGCAGGCATCAAAGCTTGTTGAGGAGGAAGAGGAGATTCCTGAACAGGAGGCAAAAGAAAAGTTGATACATGTCATTGCGCTTGTGCCTGATGAGAAGGCAAAAGAAATCAACAAAGTAAAGGCAGAGGCAATAAAGATTGTGCAGGAGGCAAAGCCCAAGGTGTGGGTGCATGTGAAAAGCATGTCTGACTTGTGGGAGACAAGCTTCGACGGAAAGTATGATTATATCGAGGCAATAGCAATGTCCTTTCCATTGCATGACAAGGGCATTTTGGGTGCATTAAGAGTTGCATCAATACACAAGACGCTTGTCCTGAAAAAATTTGAGAAATATGTTGTCAGTTATGTTATTGCAGGCAGCATGGCGAGGGGGGAAGCTACAAAGACAAGCGATGTTGATGTTTATGTTGTCATTGATGACACTGATGTCAAGAGAATGTCGAGATACGAGCTGAAAGACAAGCTCAAGGCAATAATCTACAGTTATCTTGGCGAGGCGTCTGAAATTGCGGGCGTGAAAAATAAGTTAAGCCCGCAGGTTTACATTCTGACTGAATTCTGGGAAGCAGTTAAGGATGCGCATCCTGTAATTTTCACTTTCATAAGGGATGGGGTTCCTTTGTATGACCGAGGCGCATTCATGCCGTGGAAGCTTTTATTGAGAATGGGCAAGATAAAGCCAAGCACAGAAGCTATTGACATGTTCATGTCTCTCGGAGAAAGGGTTGGGGAAGGAGTAAAGCGCAAGCTGAATGATATTGTCACAGAGGATATTTACTGGGGGGTTATAACGCCAAGCCAGGCTGTCCTCATGCTTTATGGCATCGCGCCTCCCACTCCAAAAGAAACAGTCGAGCTTATGAGAAAGATTTTTACTGAAAAGGAAAAGCTTCTTGAGAAGAAGTATATAGATATTCTCAGCAGGATAGTCACAATATACAAGAATTACGAGCATGAAAAAGTCAAGACAATCTCGGGCAAGGAGATAGACGAGCTTCTTGAGAGTTCAGCTGAGTATATCAAGAGATTAAAGGAGCTGAAGGATCAGGTTGAAGTGAGGGCAAGGCATGAGACAGTTGTAAAAGTGCATGATGAGATATTCGGGCTGCTTGAAAAAATCTTCGGGAAGGCGAATGAGGAAAAGATTATCCAGAAATTCAATGAGGAATTCATCAAAAAGGGAAAGATGCCTGAAAGAATGCTGGGCATTCTTAAGTCTATTGCAAAGGCAAGAAAGCAGAAAGAGCTTGCAAAGCACGAGACAGAGAATATCAGAAGGGATGCTGCCTCAATAACCTCCATGATTACAGATTACGCCCAGAAAAAGGATATGCATTCCGCAAGCAGAATAAAAATCAAATACAAGAAAAATGGCAAGATTCTGGATGCCGATGGATTTTTTTCAGGGAAAGAGCTTTTTGTCGCCCTGCCTGATTCAATAAAGAAAATAAGCAGCTCGGGAATATCCGAATCAAGCAAAAAAGAGCTTGAGGAAGCTCTGGCAAAAAAAGAAAAGGCGTGCTTCAACACAAAAATCCTCAGCCATCTCCACAAGATATTTCCTGAATTTGAAATCCAGTTTTAGGGATTTTTAATCCAATCAACCTTTCTGCGCCATAATAAGGTTTAAAAATAACCAAACCAAAGTTTTCCTGTTGATTAAAACAAAATGAAAGCTGTTGTTATAAGTTTCAGAAGGGGAAGGAAGAACTACACTCCAAGGCATTTCATCCTGCAGGTTGATGCTGTCCAGAGCAAGGCAGAGGCTGAAAAGCTGAAAGGCAGGAATGTTGTATGGAAGTCAAGTGCAGGAAGGGAAACAAAAGGCAAGATTGCCGCTGCGCATGGCAATAAGGGGCTTGTAAGGGCTATTTTTGAGAGGGGGCTTCCCGGGCAGGCAATAAACACAGAGGCGGAGGTAGAATAGAATGATGGACTTGGATTTACTTTCAGATAAAGAACTTGAAGAGATGCTGCCTAAAGGACTTGATATATTAAAATTTGAAGAGATAAAGCCAAATAATTTTTATTTGATGAAACAGAAGAGATTTGAAAGTTTCAGTGGACCAAGAAAAGAATATAATGAGATAATTGATTTTTTTAATAAAAATCCAAAGGAGCATAGGGATAGTTATGATTTTGCAGAGTTTAATATGGAATATGCAAATAAGGAGATAAAATAAAATGGCATTGAGAAAAGCCGCTGCTTATTCAAAATTCTACAAGAGGGCTTACACAAGAAGAAGCACTGTAAGGAACAAGAATTACATAAAGACAACCCCTGACAGCAAGGTTACAAAATTTATAATGGGGGATGTGCATAAATTTGAAAATGGGAAATTCCCCTACGTTATTACTCTTGTGTGCTGCGAGAAGATGGTTTTTATAAGGGATAATGCAATCGAGGCTGCAAGGCAGTTCGTGCACAGGCAGCTTGAAAAGAATTTCAAGGAAAATTTTTATTTCAGCCTGAACGTTTACCCTCATCAGGTTCTCAGGGAGAACAAGATGCTTACAGGGGCAGGAGCAGACAGAATGCAGACTGGCATGACTCTCAGCTTTGGCGTGCCTGTAGGCATTGCAGCCAGAGTGCATGAGCATGGAAAAATATTCACAGTAGCAGTAAGCGACGAGAATTCCGCGAGAATCTCAAGGGATATTCTCAACAAGGTAAAGGCAAAAATGCCTGGGCACAAGAAAGTTGTCACTGAGAAAAAGCAGTCCTCTTAATATTCTTTTTTTTCTGAAAAGGTTTATATATCTTGGTTGATTTTTATTCTGCAACTGAAAAAGAGGGGAAATGACAGAGAAATCAAGGACTTATGCTGAATATCTTGTTGAGAAAGTTTCAAAGTCATTCAAGAGCGAGCAGGAGCAGGAAAAGAAATCAGCAAAGCCAGAGCAGGCAGCAGATGACAGGAAGTTTATAAGATGGCTGTCAGAGCTGAACAAAAGTGATATCCCTGTTGCAGGAGGCAAGGGGGCAAATCTTGCTGAAATGTACAATACAGGCATGCCTGTCCCGCCTGCATTTGTAATAACAGCGCAGGCATTTGATTATTTTCTGAATGCAAACAAGCTGAAAGAAAAAATAAAATCCATTTTGGATTCCATTTCTGTGGACAATACAAAACAGCTTGAAGAAGCTGCATTAAAAGTTAAGGAAATTGTGAAAGACACTGAACTTCCCCAGGAATTAAGGGAAGCAGTAACAGAAGCTTATGCAAACTTGAATGTTGACAGCAACATGCTCAAGACAGCATCGACTGATGTCCTGCTGATACTGAAATCAGCGAGAGAGCCGTGCTTTGTCGCGGTCAGGAGTTCTGCAACAACCGAAGACTTGAGCACTGCCAGCTTTGCAGGGCAGCAGGAAACATTCCTCAATGTCAAGGGAAATGCAGAGCTTCTTGAAGCAGTTATTGGATGTTTTGCATCGCTGTTTACTGCAAGGGCTATTTATTACAGGATAAAGAAGGGCTTTGAGCATGACAAGGCGCTTATTGCTGTTGTTGTGCAGAAAATGGTAAACTCTGACAAGTCAGGGGTTATATTCACTACCAACCCGACAACAAACAGCGAGGAAGTTGTAATGGAGGCTGTTTTTGGCTTGGGAGAAGGCATTGTGTCTGGCGCAATAATGCCTGACTCCTACACTGTAAACAAAAAGACATTAAAAATAGAAACAAGGAATATCGGGCAGAAGGATATCACATTCACGAGAAACGCAGCAGGGAAAACAATAAAGCAGGAGCTGAATGCATCAATGAGAGACGCTCAAGTGCTGACTGATTCTGAAGTCAAGCAGCTTGCAAATTATGCAATGGACTTGGAGGAGCATTACAAGCATCCGCAGGACATAGAGTTCGCGATTGAGTCAGGCAAAATTTACATTGTCCAGACAAGGCCGATTACAACCCTTGAGAACAAAACGCAAAAAGTTGAGATAAATGCAAACGCGATACTCAGCGGGATTTCTGCATCTCCCGGAGTTGCTTCAGGCATTGTCAGAATGGTCAGAAGCATGGAAGATTTGGAAAAAATAAGGAAAGGCGATGTTCTTGTGACAAAAATGACTAATCCTGACATGGTTGTTGCGATGCAGAAGGCAAATGCAATTGTTACATCAGAGGGCGGGGCAACAGCGCACGCAGCTATTGTCTCAAGGGAAATGGGCATTCCCTGCGTTACAGGAACGAAAAAAGCGCTTGAAGTGCTTCAGGAAGGACAGGAGATAACTGTCGACGGGACAAATGGAAGAGTATATGACGGGAAAGTTTCATCCCAAAAAGAAATTGAAATCCTGCCTGTTGTCAGCACAAAAACAAAAATCAAGGTTATAACTGACTTGCCTGATTTTGCAGAAAGAGCCGGGAAAACCAAGGCTGCTGGCGTCGGGCTTTTGAGGCTTGAAGGCATAATAGCCAATGCAAAAAAACATCCCTTGCAGTATTTTAGGGAAAACAAGCTTGGCGAATATGAAGAGCTGATTTTTCATGGAATAAAGAAAATTGCCTCAAATTTCCCTGACAAGGAAGTATGGGTAAGGACAAGCGACATAAGGACAGATGAGTTCCAGCATTTGCAAGGAGCTCCTGAAGTCGAGGCAAATCCCATGCTGGGCATGCATGGGATAAGATTATCGCTTGCAAACCCGAAGCTGTTTGAAGCTGAGCTAAGAGCTGCAAAAAGAGCAGCCGAGGCTGGATTCAAGATTGGAATAATGCTCCCGCAGATAATCTCATCAGATGAATTTGTCAAAACAAAAGAGATTGCAGAAAAAATGGGAATGCTCGGAAAAATAAAGTTTGGAGTGATGATTGAGACGCCTGCTGCTGTTGAGATTATCGAGGATTTGTGCAGCAAGGGAATTGAATTCATAAGCTTTGGCACAAATGACCTGACTCAATACACGCTTGCAGTTGACAGGGGCAATGAGGAAGTCCAGTTCCTTTACAATGAGATGCATCCTGCTGTCCTCTCGCAGATTGAAAAAGTGATAAGCACATGCAAGAAATACAATGTTGAGACAAGCATATGCGGACAGGCTGCTTCAAAAAAAGAAATGGCTGAATGGCTTGTAAGGAAAGGAATAGACAGCATCTCTGTGAATGCCGATGCCGCGCATGAGATAAGCAAGGTTGTCCAGGAAGTTGAGGCATCAATGAATCAGTCAAGCCCTGAAACAAACAATGAAGAGGCAGAAAATCAGGAAACAACGGAAAATATAGAAGAGGCAGAAGAAAGCAATGAGCAGATAATCGGGGAAGAGCCTGAAAGTGAAGAGAGTGAAGAGAATTCTGAATAAGACAGCAATATTCACTTGAATATAGCATATTCCAAGCTATATATTCTATGTAAATAACAAAGTTTATAAATCGTTGTCACTATTAGATAATAACAAAATAGGACATATAACCCAAAACAAAAATGGCTGAAAGAAAGGAAATCCTTGAGGATATTGTTGATGAATGGAATGACTGGATGAAATATGAAAGAAAATTCAACGACAAGGAAGGCCCGGGGCCAGCTGATTCTGAATTAAGATACAAGGTTGGAAAGAAATGGTTTAAAATCAGCCCAGACACATGCCTTAATTCTGAAGGGAAGCCAGACCCTAAATTCTTATTCGGCAAGCCAAACGATAGATTCCATGAGGCAATCAGGCAGGGGAAATCACTTTCTGAAAATATTGTCATAGAATTCGCAAAGGGCAATCTTGATTATATCATGAATGAGGCAGAAAAGCAGCCAGAAGGGCTTTATTCTCTCGCTATCTCAATGCCAAGGCACAAGACAAACAATTCAGAAAATGACAAGACAAGGGAACTGGTTTCAGATGTAATGAAAATGAATTCCCTTTATGAGCAGGACGGGAAGCCGCAGCAGACAGAAAAAATGCAGGGATATATTTATTCCCAAATCAAGGACAACAAGTATATCCTGAATTTTGTTGCGTATATGATGGCTAACAGCCCTGAAGACACAAAATTGATATTCGGCAGATTCCATGAGCAGAAGGCAATTGAGCTGCAGAAAAGGTTCTCAGATGCAAGCGGGGAATTAAGCAAATCAAAGCTCTCAGGATACATAAAGGAAATGGCTGATTACATAAAGAAAACAGAGCTTAATGAAACTGACGAGGATATCAAGGACGACTTGAATGATGAGCTTGAAGCAATATACAAGAATCTGGCGCAGGTTGCATACAAGACAGTAAAAGAAGATTAAGAAATCAGATAATAAATTTCTTTACAAGCTTTGCCATTTCTCCTATAAAATCATCTGTTCTCGCTGCCCACACATCAATTTCCCTGCCGCTTATATTATTCACATTCCCGTGCAGGATTTTGTGAGCAAGGACATACATGTCCTTGTACCATTCTATGTATTTCTGGGACAGCATTTTTGTGTCGACAAACTGCTCTTTCAGCATTTCAGTGATGTGCTCAGGAGAAGGCGGAATTTGCCTTGCTGATATTAATGCGGCATGGGCTGAATCAACCATTGCCCAGTACAATCCCTCCATTGCTCCGAGCATTGCCGCCTTGCTTCTTGCCATATGAGCAGGCGCTCTCTGCAATGCAGTGTAAATCGCTTCAGGAGTGCTTTTAATCTTGCCCTGCTGAAGCAGAACTTTCAATGGATTGAAAAATCCCCCAAAATCAACAAGCGCCTCGCCATACCTTATCACATTTATTACAACAGGATCTCCCCTCAGCAAGTCAGCCCACCATGTTGACAATCTCACAGTGTTTATATGCAGGGATTTTTTGTATGGATTTTCCTTGATAACCTTGCCGAGCTCTTCCCTGTACCATGCAACAAGCTCCTCATCCCACTGTATTGCGCAGTCATCTAGAAGAACAATCAAATCAATGTCGCTTTTCTCTGTTGCTGTCTGCTTTGCCGAGCTTCCAAAAAGGATAATTGATTTTATCAGCTTGTTGAATTTTTCATATGCCTTTACTGCAAAATCATATGCTATTTCCTTGTCAGAAGACAATTTTGAAGTGTCTTTATCAGAACCTGCGGTTCCGATACCTCCCTTCATCTTTGACTCCTTCACAATCTCTTTTTCCTCTTTTTTTGCCATATTTTCTTAAACTAAACCTTGGGGTTTTGAGCAACTCTTTTTTGGATGATAATTGTCTAATAGTCCTGTATTATCATAATAAGTGCATTCCTTTATTTCCTTTACAAAGTTCCTTATGCCCACTGCTATGCTTAAAACAACATAGCTGGCACCAGCCCAAAACATTCCGTCAGCAATTATTTTATCCAGATTATCCATTTTATATTTTATTCTTTTCAGTTTATAAATTTTCTCTCGTCATTCTTTTCTTCCCAAGCCTTCTTTACTGATGTAAAGAAGGCTTACTCCATCGGAGCGCCTGAAAACCTACTTCTTCCATGAACCTGCCCGCCGACTTCTGAGGGCAGTGTTGAAAATCCAGAGCCATAAATGCTGAAGTGCTGGTCAGGAAGCATCATTCCATATCCAGATGAATATGCCCCTGCTGTGCCTCGCATATTGCCCCAGAACGGCTGCATGTAAGCTGAATAAAGAGGGCTGCCCATTGCCTCAAGCACATACGGATGCGGCGATGTCTTGAAGTGCGCAACAAAACCGCCTGCTTCCATTATTGCCTTGCCTGAATATCCTGCTTTTTCAAGTTCTTTCATCATTTCCTTGACAGGAACTTCTCCCATTCCCACAGGAAGATGGGAATCCTCAAACCCAAAATTATCAGTCATATGAAGATGCTTTACATAAGGCGCTATTTTTTTTGTTTCCTCAACAATTTTCTCCTTGCTGAATCCTGCCTTTCTCAACAAGTTAATATGCCCTATATCCCATGTAACACCTATCATTTTTTCAGCTGCTGTTTTTGCCTCGTCTGAAGAATATCCCTGCTTTTCAGCCTTCTTAACAAACTCGCTCCTTGAAGCCTCAATCAGCTTCTTTAAATCGTCTGCTCTTGAGAATGCAGAGCCCGGCATGAAATTCTCAATATTAATGATAGGCGCATTATTCTTGAACTTATCATACGCCATGAAGGAGATGTTTGCAAGTGTCTGCGATGCTTTCTCTTTTGCGAAATCCTCAACAGGCTTGTAAACTTTCGGCGGCTCTATTGAGCCGAGAATATCCATTGATTTGTCAATCAATTCAGCCCTCATCAAAGGGATTTCAACAAAGCCAGCCTTGCCCTTCTGGATTATTTCAGTCTGCTTCTGCCATTCGCCTGACAATTCCTGCAGTTTTTTCTTGTCTTTGTCGCTTCCATACATACATGCTCTGTGGTACATTGCCCTTAATCTTGACTCAACGCTGTCGAGGTATATGTTCGCGCTGTTGAGCTGGTTTATTGCTGACTTCTGCTCAACTGTCAGTTCTTTCTCGGATATTTCATTCTTCCTGAGCTTGTCCATTATCGGCAGAAGAACCTTGACAGAGTCCTGCATCATCCCTGCTGCGTCTGTCCTTATATCAAGTATCGGATGGAAATTATTATTCCACTCTGAGCGGTTGATAATCCTTATTTCATCTTCAGGAGTCTCAATTTGTTTCTTCTTGAATTCAGGATAATATTTTTCCTCTCTTCTCGCTGCAGCCATATCCCCTGTATCCTGATTGATAATTACAATCGCCTCTTTCTCGCCTTCAACTCCTGCCTTGTATTCTGCAGCCATAATTGAGGACGCGTGTATTGTAACAGGGATGTTTCCTTTTGGGCTTAATCCATGGCTTCTTTCAACAACATTCCAAAGCTGCCTTTCTGCCTCTTCCCTGTCTGACTCGCTCCACTTGCCTCTTTCAGAGAAACCAGCAGGGTCTATCATCGGAGCATGGACTGAAACCTCGCTGCCAGTAAGTTTTGACAGCCTGTTTATCTCCTCAATATGCTGTTTTGGTATTGTCTCAAAGGTCATTGGCTGCAGCGGCTGCAGTTCAACCATTTTCATGCCCTCTGACAGTCTTGAGGAAACTTCCTGTATTTGGTTTGCTGTCTGCGGAGAAGTGGGCGCGCCTATTCTTGACATTGGAAACCTGTAGCCAGTAGAAACATCAGATTCAGGCTCAAGGCTGCTTCCTGCTCCATTATATAAAAAATCGTAATTGTCTGTCATGATTGTCCTGCAATATCTATATCAGAATTAATTAATAAACCTTATCAATGGATTATCTATTCTTGCTGTATTTTCTTATATCAACTGACTTATCTCTTGCTTCATCAGATTTCTCAAGTATATGTTCCCCGGAGTCCCTTACATATTTCATTTCATTCTCCTGCGCTCCAGATTCATTATGCACAAGCATTGAATCCCTTAATCCAATGCCTCTTATTTCCCTTGCTTCCTGCGCCCTTTCTATCAGCGAGGGGGTTTGCCTCAGCACTGCTCTTTTCAGCTCTTCATCATCTTCTGAATATGAAAAGGAGTATTTTGGCTTTTCAAAGCTGTAGTCAATTTTATCTTTTTTGTCCTCATCATTTTCTTTTCTTCCAGGAGCGCTGCTTACCCTTTCTTCAAGCTCCTCCTGTTTCAATACAGGGGCATGCCTTTCATAAACAGCTGAATCAAAGAGCTCACTTTCAAATTCCTTGCTAAATTTTCCAGAGATATCCTCACTTTCTTCTTTGCTATCCTGCTCGTCACTCTCTTCAGTCTTTTCTGCATCTTCAGTCTCTTCACTCTCTTCACTTTCAGGCTCTTCTTCAACTTCTTTTCTTAATTCCTCAAGCGCCTTCAATGCCCTTTGCTCCTCAGACAAATTTATTTTCTTCTCTGCATTCCTGACATTTGTTTCAGCCATCTTAATCATGATTAGAATTCCCTTTTGGCTTTTCCAGTCGTATCATAATCATCAAATGCAGCCATGCCCATTGACTTCTTGAAAAGCTCGTAAATCTTGTAAGCTGAATCTGCAGAATTCTTTTCAGCAAAATTCCTTACAACTCCCTCTGCATAGCTATCTTTCACAATTCCTGATTTCTTGGCTTTTTCCTGCTCTGAACTTGATTTTTTCTTTTCTGGATTTGAAAAACTGAATAATGCAGAAAAAGGATTTACGTCATCCGATTGGGATTTTCCAGAATCCTGTGCGCTTGACTTGTCATTGATAAACCTGTCCAAATCCGCCTGCAGTTCAGCCAAGCTCTGGCTTGTGACATTCTCAACAAGCTTTAATGCATCTGAAATATCTGATTTTTCAAGCTCCTGCTGGAATTTTGCAAGCTCGTCGTCATTAAGGACAAAAGACATAAAATCTATATCTGTCCTGCCGCCAAGAGCATAATCCCCCCTTTGCGAAACTCTCTGGGGCATGCCCCTGAACTTAAAATCAATGTGAACACACACATAATAATCCCTTTTGAATTTCATTTCTGCAAATTTCAATGGAAGCTCCTTGCCAAGCGCAGAATCCTTTATTTCTATTTTCTTCTTGCAGAACAAAGAAAGCTCAAGAACCATTGTGTTGAACACATTGACAAGATGAGGGGAGGATGATTCTTTCATGCCAAGCTGCTCGGCAGCCCTTAGATAGGGCTTTGCCCATCTTGTATACATCTTCAGGGATTCAACCTGGCTTTTCAAGTAAGTTCTTTCAATTTCATATCTTTTTTTCAGCTCCTGCTCGCTTGCTTTTATCCATACAAGAAATTCCTCAATCCTCGGCTTCAGCACTCTTTTAACCCTGTCATTCAAGTCCATCTTGTCAACATCTGCTGCTGATTTCGCAGCCATGAATGCATCTCTTAATGTTGTAAATCCAAGCTCTGCTGTCATTCCGTTTATGCTCCCTCTGCCTTTTGCGATATCAACCTTGTCCATCCATACCTGCTTCAAAGAAAGAATCCCTGCTTCCTGTTCTGACTTGCTCTTTGATTTCAAGCTCTCATAGCTTTTCAGCCTTATTTCAAAGTCCTTCAAGTCATAGATAAGATTGAGTATGCTTTTTATCACAGTATTGACTGTGCCGAGGATTTTCATGCCTTCCTCCTGCATTTTTGTAGCCCTTGCCCCCAGCTCAGCAAAATAGCCCGAGCCAGGAGTTGCAGAGAAATTATCAGCAACTTTCTCAACACTGTATCCAAAATTCTCAACCAAGTCGAGAATCCAGAAGTATATCGGCTCAAGAGTAGAACTCGGGGAATCATAGGTTATATGATTCTGCCAGACCGGCTTAGGCTTTCCCTTTTCAGAATATTTAGGGTTTATGCCTGCGATTATTTCAGGAACAGATGGCATTTTTATCTTTGTTTATGCATGCAATGCGGTTTTTAATATCTTTCGCAAGTATAATATCTAAACAAGATTTTTAAATTGAATGCTGCTGCGCAGAATATGATAAAATTCCTCGGGATAATTGACATCCTTGCTTCAATAGCCATAGCAATGCCCTTGCTTGGAATAAGCATGCCCCAGAATGCAGTCATGGCAGTTGCAGTATGCCTGCTGATTAAAGGGCTTGTATTCATAAGAAGCGCAGTAAGCTCAATTGACATACTCAGCGGCATTGCGCTTTTGCTTATTCCTTACCTTGTCTTCCCAAGATTTATACTTATAGCCCTCTCGTTAATCATCCTCCAGAAGGGAATTTTCAGCATGCTTTCTCATTAAGAAAGAGGTTAAGATTCTTTTAAAACCTTATAATTCTTGATGTTCTCTAAATTATATCCCCTAATAAAATTGAAAATAAATGGAAGCTTCTTTCTAGGATTGTGCCTTGACAAATGGATATCCTCAGCAGATATGGAGTATAGATACCCCACTACTTCTGAATTATTTGAGAGTTCAATTTGTATTATGTCCCCCAAATTTAATTTTTTTATTTCTTCTCTATTCATCCTGTTGAGGGTTAAGTAATCTTTATAAATTTTTATTTTTTCAGGATAATATTATCCAATCAATAAAAACACAAATTTTATAACCTCTATTGGATAAGATAAAAGTAGTATAAAAAGAGTGAAAATGTTCAACCCGTTCAGGAAAAAAGGGAGGTTCAGTGACTATGTCATTGACTTGGGAAAGCTGAAATCTGCAAAATCCAGTGCGCAGGGCACTTCAACAGGCGCTTCAGCCACTCCAGCAGCAGAAAATGAAAGCGGGCTTGGTTTTCTCGGGACAATGGCAAATGCAGCTGAGAACACAAATTCAAGCCAGAGTTATGGCAGTTACGGAAGTTCAGGCACAGAAGATACAGGAAGAAAGCTTGGCAGCATATCAGAAAAGCTGTTTAAAATTCTCGATAGATTAGACTTGCTTGAGCACAAGATGGACAGGGTAGAAAGAAAGATTGGCTTGAAAGAAGAATATTAATTCTTCTGATTATAAAGTTTTAAATATTCTTTTTGTTTTTAATACTCATGGAAAAAGAGACTAAGAGCCTGTTCAGGAATTATGCCCTTCAGAATGCGATAAAGTACAGCGGCAGGGCAGAGGTTTCTTCTGTAATAGGAAAAATACTTCAGGAAAAGCCTGAATTAAAAAAGGAAATAGGCAGCATAGCAAAGGATATTGCAGAGGCGGTAAATTCAGTTAATAATATGCCTCTTGTTGAGCAGATTGCAGAGCTCAGAAAAATAGCTCCTGAACTGCTTGAAGTAAAAACAGAAAAAAAAGAAGCAGGACTTCCTGAACTGCCTGATGCAAAAGGAAGTGTTGTGATGAGATTAGCCCCTTTTCCGTCAGGGGCTTTACACATAGGCAATGCGAAAACTTATCTTCTTAATGCGTTCTATGCAGAGAAATACAACGCAAAACTGCTTCTTGTGATGGATGACACAATTGGAAGCAAGGAAAAGCAGATTATGCCTGAATCTTACAATCTCATTGAAGAGGCATTCGCATGGCTCAATGTGAAATATGCAAAGCCTGTTATTTACAAATCAGACAGGCTTGAGATTTATTACAGCAATGCAGAGAAAATTATTGAAAAGAACAAGGCATATGTATGTTTCTGCAGCGCAGAAAAATTAAGAAAAGACAGGGAAGAGGGAAATGAATGCGAATGCAGAAAGCGCAGCATAAAAGAGAATTCTGAAGAGTGGAAAAAAATGCTCAAAGGCAGTTACAAGGAAGGGCAGGCGATTTTAAGGATAAAGACATCAATGAAGGACAAAAATCCTGCATTCAGGGACAGGGTGCTTTTCAGGATAAGCAACAGGGAGCACCCAAGAGTTGGCAAAAAATATTCTGTGTGGCCTATGCTGGAGTTCTCATGGGCAATAGACGACCATCTGCTTGGAGTTACCCATATAATAAGGGGCAAGGACCTGATGATGGAAAGCGAGATGTGCAAGTTTATCTGGGATATTTTTGGATGGAAGCATCCTGTTATGATTCATGCAGGGCTTATCAGGATTGAAGGCTTGGAAGTCAAGATTTCAAAATCAAAAGCGCAGCAGGAAGTGAAAAAAGGTATATTCACAGGCTGGGATGACCCAAGGACATGGAGCATCCAGTCATTAAGAAGAAGGGGAATTCTTGCAGAGTCAATAAGGGAATTTGTCAAGTCAATCGGATTGAACGAGAACGATATTGCAGTTCCTGTTGATGTGCTTTATTCAATAAATAGGAAGAGAATAGAGACAAGCAACAGGTATTTTTTCGTTGCAGAGCCTGAAAAAATAAAAATTTCTGCAGCTCCTGACAGCCATCCCGAAGTTCAATTGCATCCTGACCATCCTGAAAGGGGAACAAGAAAATTCAGCACAATGCAGGAGTTTTACATTGCAAAGACAGATTACGAGCAAATGCAGAAAAGCAAAGGAACATGGAGATTCATGCATCTTTTCAATTTTTCAGGAGAAGAATTATCCTATGTCTCCACAAAAATGCAGCCTGAGCTCGGCGCAAAGCTTATTCACTGGCTTCCTGCTGACAAAAATAATGAAAAGAACATCATCAAAACAGAAATCCAGATGCCTGACGGCTCAATCCTGAAAGGGCTTGCAGAGCCCGGCATAAAACAGCTCAAAGTCAATGACGAAATCCAGTTTGAGAGGTTCGGCTTCTGCAGGCTTGACAGCATAAATGCAGATAAAACAAAGGCAGTTTTCTGGTTCTCTCACAAATAGGAATCATCTTATATTCTTCACCATATACCCGCCCTCTAAATGATATCCCAATTTCCCATAATACTCCCTCACCCCAACCCCAGAAATCACAGCAATTTTCTTCATATGCTGCTTTTTTGCAATCTCTTCTGCCTTTCTCATAAGCATCTTGCCCAAGCCCTTGTGCTGGACAGCATCAAATTTCTTTGCCGAGGATTTCTTTCCTAAAGAAATGCTCTTGCCATAGACATGCAACTCGCGAACAATAGCAGCATCATCCAATTCCTGGATAAAAGGCTTAAAAGGAATTCTCAATCTCAGCAATCCAAACAGAAAATTCTGCTTGTTAACAACTTCTAAGAAAAACTCCCTGCCATTTGAAGCGCTATACTCCAGAACTTTTAATTTTAAATTCCTGTCAATCTTCCTGTGCTCGCGCATCATAAAACCGATTTCCCTGCTTCTTATCTCTTTCAACTTTATTTTCTTTTCAGCAAGTTTCTCATCAATCACTTTTCTCAAATCAATTCTTTGTGTTCCTGCAACCAGATATTCAGGGGGAATCTCCCTCATTATTCTCATTACCCTGCAATACTCAGGAACTTGCCTGAGCATTTCAACAATCAAATCAACAATCTCAGATTCAGAATATGGATTATATTTCCCTTTCTCAAACCATTTTTCAAGCTTGCTTCCCCTGATAACCTGGCACGGGTAAATTTTCAACTGCTCTGGCTTGAACCTTGAGTCAGAAAAAAGCTGCTTGAACATTTCCAAGTCATGTTTCAAGGAACTTCCAGGCAAGCCCGGCATTATGTGATAGCCAATCTTAAAGCCAGCATCTCTCAGTAATTGAGTTGCTTTCACAACATCTTCAACAGTATGTTTTCTTTCAACAATCCTGTAAATCCTGTCATCAATTGCCTGCACTCCAAGCTCGACTCTTGTTGCCCCAAGTTCAAGCATTCTCTGAATTTCTTTTTCAGAGCAAAGGTCAGGACGTGTTTCTATGCAAAGAGCAACGCACCTGTGTTTTGCTTTCTCATTCAGTTTTTTAGCCTGTTCCAAGCTTGAAGAAATCCTGCCATTAAGGGCATCATAGCATTTCTTGATGAAATTTTTCTGGTAAGCCAGAGGATAATCCGAAAAAGTCCCTCCCATAACTATCAGTTCAATTTTGTCTGTGGGATGGCTCATTATTTCAAATGCCTTTAATCTTGATTCAACTTGCTTGAATGCATCATATCCAAACATTTTTGCCCTCAGCACAGCAGGGCTTCTTGGAGTATAGCTTTGAGGAACATCAAGAGAAGGGCAGTACAGGCAAGTGCCATGTTTGCACTTCCGCGGCTTGAGCATTACTGCTACTGGAGTAACTCCTGCAATTGTTTTTGAGGGCTTTCTGAATGCTGCTTTTTTTAACTGAACCATAAAAAGAAACAGTTATTTCTTCTTAATAATCTTGTTATAAAAATCCATGAACTTCCTGAATAATGTTTCCCTTGAATTTTCATTTACCCTGTCAATCAAGGGGTTTCCTGCCTTATAGCCCGGCTGCGCTTCTCTTGCAACAGCATTTGCAGGAAGACAAGGGGGAATTAGATCAATAAGCCTGCCCTTCTTTTTTGCCATATGTTAAATAATATGATAAGTTATTTAAATTATCCTTCCAGTCCTGATGATATGATAAAAGTGGGGATAATCGGCGGCTCAGGGCTTGATGACCCTAAAATTCTAAAGGATTTCAAGGAAATTTCTGTTGAAACAAAATACGGAAAGCCAAGCTCACTATTGACAACAGGAAAGATTTCAGGGGTTGATGTTGTCCTCCTTGCAAGGCATGGCGAGGGGCACACAATCTATCCAACCGGAGTGAATTTCAGGGCGAATATTGCTGCACTGAAGCAGAGCGGCTGCACGCATATTCTCGCAACAACAGCATGCGGCTCTTTAAGGGAAGAAATAAAGCCCGGACATCTGATTTTTCCTGACCAGTTCATAGATTTCACAAAGCACAGGACATTGACATTTCATGATTCAAAAGTTGTTCATACATCAATGGCAGAGCCGTTTTGTGCTGGGCTTCGCAATATCCTGATAAAAACAGCAGAGAAATTAAATCTGCAGCATCACAAAAAAGGCACAGTGATTACAATAGAAGGGCCAAGGTTTTCAACAAAAGCAGAAAGCAATATGTTCAGAGGCTTCAACGCAGACATAATCAACATGTCAACTGTTCCTGAAGTCATTCTTGCAAGGGAAGCCGGAATGTGCTATCAGGCAATTGCAATGTCAACTGATTATGACTGCTGGAAAGAAGGCGAAGAGCCTGTAACATGGGAGATGATTACAGAAAGAATGAAGCAGAACGCCGACAATGTGAAAAAACTTTTGGCTGCTGCAATACCTGAAATCAAATCAGAAAAATGCAGCTGCAATGAGAGCATAAGCGAAATTCTCTAATTCTTCAAATGGAAAATTCATCTTGCAGAAAGATAATAAAAGAACTGAAATCACTTTCCAACCCAAGAAATATTGAGGGCATGGCAAGATTCGGGATAAGCTCATATAAAACACTTGGAGTTCCAATCCCTGCTGTGAGGAAAATCGCAAAAGAGACAGGAAAAAATCACGAACTTGCGCTGAAACTCTGGGCTTCTGGTATTCACGAGGCAAAAATCCTCGCATCAATGATTGATGAGCCCGCTCTTGTCACATCAAGCCAGATGGATTTATGGGCAGGAGATTTTGACTCCTGGGATGTCTGCGACCAGACATGCATGAATCTTTTTGACAAAACAGAAGTTGCATGGAAAAAAGCAGAGGAATGGAGCAGAAACAAAAGTGAATTTGTCAAAAGAGCAGGATTTGCAATGATGGCTGCACTTGCTTGCCATGACAAGAATGCAGATGACAGGAAATTCCTGAAATTCCTGCCAATACTAAAAAGAGAATCAACTGATGAAAGAAATTTTGTGAAAAAAGCTGTTAACTGGGCATTAAGACAGATAGGCAAGAGAAACAAAAATCTAAAAAATGCCGCAATAGCCGCAGCAGAAGAAATCAGAAAGTCAGATTCAAAAGCTGCGAAGTGGATTGCAGGCGATGCAATAAGGGAGCTTTCTTTAAAATAGCCTGATAAAGATATTTAAACAACTTTTTATTATTCTCATAATGGAAAAAGAGGAATCACAGCAGGAAGTATGGAATGAAATCGCAGAGGGCTGGGACTCCTACAGGCAGAAGCCAGTTCCTGAACTCGCAGCAATTTTGAAAGAATGCGCAGAAAGCTGGCAGAAAGGGAAGGTTCTGGAGATTGGCTGCGGGAACTGCAGAAATCTGCTTTTATTTTCATACAATAATTTTGAGTGCTATGGCATAGATTTCAGCAGAAAGATGCTTGAGATGTCAGGCAACTACTGCAAAAAGCATGATGTTGATGTGAAGCTGAAATACGGGCTGGCAACAGAAATTCCGTTTCCTGACAGGAGTTTTGATTATGTGCTTTCAATTGCAATGCTGCATCACTTGAATGCAGAAGAAAGAGTGAAAGCGCTTCAGGAAATAAAAAGGTTAATGAAATCCAACGGCAGGGCGATTATAACTGTATGGAATAAGCTTCAGCCAAGATTCTTTTTTAGCAAAAAGGACATTTCAATACCATGGCACAGCAGGAAAAAAACATATCAGAGATATTATCACTTATTCAGTTCATTTGAGCTGTCAAGGCTGATAAAAAAGGCGGGATTTAAAATACTGAAGAAAAATACTTTCGGAAGAAATCTTGTTTTTGTTGTGAGCAGATGATTACTCAACATCAAACGAGCTCTTGCTGCTGCCAACATCAAATTTCTTGCTGAGCGGGTTCAGTTTAACTTCTATCTTGCCTTTCATCTTTTCTGTGAATTTGATTGTCTCATCAACAGGGGCATACTCCTCTTTCATGATTCTTATTCTGTACTCTGACGGCACATTAACAGAAAAATCAAACCCTGTAACAGGAATAACCGCGCCTTTGTCTGTATTATTTTTGACAATTGAAGCAGAATCAACTTGCACTCTCTTGTATAATTCCAAATCTTTCACAAGATATTTTTCTTTTATCTTCTCTGATTCTTCAAGCACCTCTTCCAACCCCAGTTCCTTGCCTGACTTAAACCAAATGTATGCTTCAACAGGAAGCAAGTCCTCGCCTACTGCGCTTATTGAGATTATTTTTGACTTGTATTTGCTTTCAAGCTCTGCCATGATTATTTGCTCTGTTTGCGATAAAAGGTTTGAAATATCCGTTTCCATTCCCCCTGCAGAAAAGGTTTTTTCATCATTTATCCTCTCAACATTTCCCTCTTCAGATAGGACCGCGCCTGCATCAGAAATTGTCTTTGCTGTAACCGGATATTCCTTAGCCTTGAAAGAATAGTTCTCATTGACAATTTTCTCCTGAAGCGCTTTTTTTGTTTGCTGCAGCATGATATTTTTCAAATCCTTACGGACATCATCGCTTGGAAAATAGAACAGAAAAGGCTTTTTTGTTATCTTAACTTTTGCAATGCCATTTGCATCAGTTCTTGCAATGACTGAATCTGCTTTGTCATCCCCAAAACCCAAATCCTGGCTGCTTATCTTGACAAGAATATTCCTTGCTGGCTCATTTATGTAAGCATCAATAGTGCGCTCTTTTTTCCTTGTGGTTTTTTCAGTTCCTGTTTTTGTCTCGCTAACCTTACGCCTCTCTGTTGAAGTAGCAGGCTCTATAGGCTGAGACCCCAGAATAATCAGGGGCAGGCATATCAGATTGCCGATTGTTGAACTCCCATAATTCTTGTGCTCTACAACTTCATACTTGCCCTCAAAAACCTCTTTTGAAATCCGAGTGGTAATTATTATGTTATCTTTTTTTGATTCGCTTACATAGACTGAAATATCTGAATTGTTCTGAAGGAACTTGTCAATTGAATAATTTAATTTCGAAGAAACAATTTCCCTTGAAATCTGCTGCTCAACAGGACCCCCATACCTCTTTTCTGTTTCTATCTTGGCGATATTAGTTGTTGCGCATCCTGCCAATGATAAAGAAAGCAACGCTGTTAATCCAAGTTTTGATAGTCTCTTTAGCATAAGAAAGATTGATAGAAAGATTATTTAAAAATATCTGTCCTCAATCAGCTGTTTTTTCCGCCCTTTTGGACAAAATCAAACAAGCTTGACTTGTCTGCCCTGAGAACATCCCCTGAAAAGGCGTCAATATGAACTCTGAGCATTGCAAGCGAGGCAAAAATGCATGTAATGTTCCAAATCTGCTTTTCATTATTCATCTGCAGTATGGCTATCATCTTGTTGAGCTTTGTTGAAATCTTGCTTTTTTCTATCTCCTTTCCTGCTATCTTCTGCATCTCATCCAAATCTATCTTGATTTCTTTTTTTATTTCAGGCACTTTTTTCTTGTCAATGGTTTCTTCCATTTTCATTTCTATCCTATCAGAAACAGAAAAAGCAGCAATCTGCTCATCGCACTGGAAATCCATCTGCTGCGTGTCCTTGCCTGCCTCAAAATCAATCACAAAAAAGCCTGCGCATAAATAGGCATCAGTATTTTTTTTCTTAAAATTCCTGAATTCCTTGCTAGCTTCAAGTTTTTCAAGTGTTTCAGCAAAATTCATTTATGCTCTCTCTTCAATTTTCTTTTTTAATTCCTCAACAAGCTTCTCAATCTTCACCCCAAATTTTAGCTCTTTCCTGCCTTTTTCCCTGACTGCAACTGTGTTGTTTTTCTCTTCCTTGTCTCCAATAACAAGGATGTAGGGGATTTTCATCAGCTCTGCATTCCTAACCTTCTCGTTCACTGTCGAAGATTCAAAATCAGAATCAGCCCTTATCCCCGCCTCTTTGAGTTTCTGCAGAATCTGCCCGCTTGCTTTGGTATTCCTTTCTGTGAATGAAAGAACTCTTGCCTGTATCGGAGAAAGCCATAAAGGCAGATTCCCGTTTGTATGCTCAAGCAGGATTCCAATAAATCTTTCCAGGCTGCCATAGATTGCCCTGTGCACCATTACAGGCCTGTGCTCCCTGTTGTCCTTGCCTGTGTAACTCAATTCAAACCTTTCAGGCATTGAGAAATCAACCTGTATTGTTGCGCACTGCCAAGTTCTTCCCAAGCTGTCTTTTATATGAAAATCAATCTTAGGGCCGTAGAAAGCGCCGTCTCCCTTATTTATCTTAAATTCTACTTTTTTCTTTTTCAAGACATTGCTCAGGGCTTTTTCTGCCTTGTCCCATATCTCATCAGAGCCAATTCTTTTTTCCGGCTTTGTTGAGAACTCAACATGGTATTCAAACCCAAACTTTTTGTAAAACTTGTCAACAAGCTGCATTACATTTGAAACTTCATCTTCAAGCTGCTCTTCTGTGCAGTAGATATGAGCATCGTCCTGCGTGAATTTGATAACCCTGAACAATCCTGCCAGAACACCGCTTAACTCATGCCTGTGCACAATTCCAAGCTCTGCAACCCTGAGCGGCAAATCCCTGTAACTTCTTGTTTTTGTCTTGTACACGAGAATTCCTCCAGGGCAGTTCATAGGCTTGACTGCAAAATCCCTGCCTTCATATTTTGTAAGGAAAATATTTTCTCTGTACTTCTCCCAGTGCCCTGAAATCTGCCACAACCTCTTGTCCAGGACAAAAGGAGTTGAAATTTCCTGATATCCTGATTTCCTGTGCTCATCCCTCCAGAAATTTATCAATTCATTATAAATTATCAGTCCGTTGTTATGCCAGAAAACCATGCCTGGCGCAACTTCATTAAAGCTGAACAAATCAAGCTTCTGCCCAAGAATCCTGTGGTCATTTTCCTTTAATTTTGTAGTATCCAGTCCTACCTGAGAAATCTGCCTCAGCAATTGCTTGTAATCATATTTTTCCCCAATTACTTCTAACTTCTTGCCCTTCTCTCCTTCTTTTGCTTCCCCGACAAAAATCTCCCTGCTCAACTCAGCAAGAGGATGCCCTTTGCATTTCAGCTCAAATTCCTTGTAATATCCAAAAGGCGCCCTTATAACCTCAAATTTTGCTTTTTTCAGCGCAGTTTCAGCATCATTCAATATTTTAACTGCAGATTGGGGGGACGCAAGCTCGGATGAAAGATGCGCATAGGGGTAAAGAACAATCTTGCTGCATTTAACCTGAGATGCTATATCCTTGACATTTTCGACAAGCTTTTTGACAATTTCCTGCTCATTCCCCTCGTCTCTTTTTTCAACGCTTGAAAGGATTACAATGCACTCCCTGACTTCATCTCCTTTTAACTGCTCTGCATTAAGCTCTTCAGGTTGTTTGAGCGCCTTTTTCAGGGGCTTGAATTTTATATAATCGCAGTGCAATGACAGAATTTTCATTTTTCTCTTATCTGGAAGCAGAAAAGATTTTATAAATTTATCCTTGATAACATTTATTAATAAAAAATTCTGCTTATTTTAATGCAACCAAAATTAAGGTTCGGGCCTGCAGGCATGCCACTTGCAATGAAAGGCAGGAAGCTGGCAGAGGGAATTGAATACACTGCAAATGAAGGGTTAAATGCATTTGAAGTTGAGTTTGTCAGGGGTGTAAGAGGCAACAAAGAGGACTGGGCTGAAGCAAAGTTAACTGCTAAGAAAAATGATGTCCTGCTAAGCTGTCATGCCCCTTATTATATCAACTGCTGCTCGCCTTCAAAAGACAAGCAGCAAACATCCGTGCGCAATCTGCTCCAGACAGCAAGGGCTGCCGAGCTTCTCGGAGCTTATATTATAGTGTTCCATCCAGGATATTACCAGGGGCAGAGCCCTGAACAGGCAATGAGCAGATGTGTATCTGTTCTAAGGGAAGTTATCAAAAAAATGAAAAGCGAGAAACTGCACTGCATTCTTGGAGCAGAAACAACAGGCAAGCAAAGCGCATTCGGCTCTCTTGACGAGAACATAAAACTTGCAAAAATTCTGCCTGAAGTCAAGCCTGTAATAGATTTTGCGCACTTGCATGCCCGAGCAAATGGAAGCATAAAAAGCAAGGAGGATTATGAGAAAATCTTCGATAAAATAAAAAAAGAGCTGGGGGAAGATTATCTGAAACAGATGCACTGCCATTTCGCAGAAATTGAGTTCACTGAAAAAGGGGAAAGAAGGCATCTTTCTCTTGGAGAAAGATGGCAGCCGGATTTCAGGCAGCTTGCAAAAGTGATAAAAAGCAAGAAACTCATGCTCACAATCATCTCTGAATCGCCAAACCTTGACCTTGACGCCCTGGAAATGCAGAAGCTGGCAGAGTAAAGTGTGATATTTTTAAAACTCTATAGTAGTTACAAAACCGAAAGATTTATAAATCTGGGGAACTGCAGTCTTTAAAATAAAATTAATGGAGAAAAATGTCAAAAAATATTTTGTTAGGATTTTTGTTTGCAATTCTCCTAGTTTCAGCAAGTTTTGCGGTTTATGCTGCAGAGCTTGCAAGCAACGTATCAGTCAGGGTTGACAATACTGTTGTTGACAGCAAGACAATCTCAGTGACAGCAGGGCAGAGCTTTGATGTTGAAGTCAGCTTTACTGCTGTTGTTGATGACAAGGATGTAGTTGTTAAGGTATGGACTGAGGAAGGATACAAAGAAGAAATTCTTGAGAAATCAGGAAGATTCGATGTTGTCTCAGGCAGGACATACACCAAAAAGCTGACAATTGCATTGCCTATTGATTTTGATGTCGCTGAGGACTCAAAGCTTGTTGTCAGAATCGCTGGCAAGAACAGGGCTGATGAGCAGGATTATCAGCTTACTGTGCAAAGGCCTGCATACGAACTTGAGATTTTATCTGCAAGTTTTGTAAGGGAAGTCAAGGCAGGGGACACTTTGCAGATAAACGCAGTGATAAAGAACAGGGGCAGCAAGAAAGTTGAGGACAATTTTGTCAAGGCAAGAATTTCTGAGCTTGGACTTACAAGCAGGGAAGTTTACGCAGGAGACTTGGTTGCTGTTGACTGTGATGACGATGACTGTGAGAAAGAAGACACAGTTGAGAAGACAGTTTCTATAAGCATTCCTAAGGGCACAGAGTCCGGGACATACAAAGTGGTTATAGAGGCATACAACGACGAGTCCACTGCAAGCGTAAGCGACAGTGTTATAGTGAAGGGCGTTGACGAGCAGGTTAGCATGGAAATCCTTGCTACAAGCGAACAGCTCAAAAAGGAAGTTGCCATCGGAGGCAAGGAAACCTACAGGATTGAGATATTCAATCCAAGCGACGAGGCAAAGACAGTGACAATAACAACTCCTGCTGCTTTGGAAGCACAGGGAGTCAAGGTTACTACAACACCTTCTGTGATAACAGTGCCTGCTGATTCAAGTCAGGTTGTTGAAGTCCAGGTTGAAGCAAGCGGCGAGACAACAACAGGAAGCTACAACGTGCCTTTGACAATCACATCCGCAGAGGATGACACTACAAAGGAAGTTGGCATAACTGCAAATGTTGTAAAGGCAAAGAGTGCAGGCACATCAAAATCAGCTCTGACACTTTCAGTTGTGTTGGGCATTATGTTTGTTGTGCTTATGATTGTGCTTTTTGTCACAGTGAGAAAGCCAAAGGAAATGGGCGAGGAAGAGACAGCTTACTATTAATAAGGGCAAGCCCTTATCAACCCACGTTTTAAGAAACTAGGTAAACAGCAAGCAGAAAACATCAGCTAAAAAATTCCTTTTTCAGGAACTTTATTTTTTGTTCCCTTTTATTTTTCTTTTTTATTTTTGATTAATCACAAGAAAAATCTATATCCTTCTCTCAACCTTCACAGCAGTCGGGGCTTCTCCGCCATGCCATGTGAATCTCGGCCTTATCCTGCAGGGATAAATCCTTTCTGAATTGTCATCAAGCAGAATGGCACTTCCTTTCAAATCAGGAAGGTTATTCATATAGGCCCTTATATCTTCCAAGACATATGTCTGCATTATAACATTAAGGGATTCAATATCCGGCTTTGAAGTAACCCTGTGCGCGATTACAATATCTGACTGCGTCATAACATCCTCGTGAATTGCGCCTGGCTGCTGTGTTGCCATCACAAGAGAGATGCCTGGCTGCCTGCCCTCTCTCAGTATCTGTATCAGAGTGTCTGTTGCAGCTGTCTCGCCTATCTTGGGTAGGAATTCATGCGCTTCATCAATAAAAATCCATACAAGCGGCATCTCCCTGTCCTGCCTGTAGCTCATATAATCTATTCCATGCTGCACTGCCTCTACTTCTTCAGCCTTTCTTGCTGACATTCTCTCATTAAACAATTTCCTTGAAATCAATCCGATAATTAATGCCCTGACATTAAAAGTGCCTATTGAACTGTAACAACTCAAATCAACAATGCTTGTTATCCCGCCTTCAACCAGTTCCCTTGTTGTCATGCTTTTCTGCCCTTTTACTGCAAAAACACCCCATGTATTTGCACCCTGAAAAAGGTTCATTGCAGCCTGCCTGACATCCACTCCTGACTCATTGTCTTTTTTTATGCCGAGGATTATATCTTCGATATCAAAATCAGCATCCTTCGCTTTGAGAGCAGAGACAACCTTCTGTATGACTATTGCAACAGGGTTTATGTAATTCAAGCCGAATGTGATGCACCAGTCATCAGCGCTTAATTCCCTTGCTGACAAGGCAAAAGAGCTGTCGACAGGAATGCCTTTTTTTTCGTAATCAGAAGCAAAGCCATAAGGCACGAAAATTCTTGCAGGCAGTTTCTGCGGGCTGAGCTGCCATTCCTTCAAAAGCTGATACTCCTTGTCATTTGCATATTTCATTGTCCAGAACACGCCCATTGTGTCAAAAATAAGCGAGGCAATATTTTTTGATATCTCCTCAGGCAGCAGTGATAACTCCTCTGCTATTGCTGCCAGGGTGTATGATTTTCCTGAGCCTCTCTTGCCTGCAATTAGGATAACATGGCTTCTTGCTATGTCCATCAGAATCCTGTTTGAAAGTGAGGTTGTCTGCCCCATGTTTACATACTGCTTTCCTATGTATATAAGTCCAGAATTTCCAAATTTCTTCTTGTCCGCCTCGTCCCTTCCGAGAATTATGTCAAAAGCCATTTTCACTCTTTTTTATCAAATAAGAATATAATCTGTCTTTATATAATTTTTACTTTAATATGCAAAGCCATGAAATCCATAAACTTTATAAATTGTCCAAAGCAGAGGTATATATGGCAAAGAAACACGAAAAAACAATGCACGAGCATGAAAAAAAGCCAAGAAAAATAAATCCTTGGGTTGTTTCTACAGTTGCTTTGGCTGTGATTGCTTTAATATTCATTTCACTCCAGATTTTCTCAGGCAGTACAATAAACAGCAAAGCAGCAGGGGAGAAAGTCCTGAAATTAGTCAATGATAATTTTGTGCAGGACAGTTCTGCAACACTTGATTCTATAAGCATTGAAAGCGGATTATACAAAGTCACATTAAACTACAACTCAAACAAGATTCCTGTTTATCTTACAAAAGATGCCAAGTTCCTTATTCTTCCAAGCGGCATAATAAGCGTTTCTGATTTGGAGACGCCTGCAGAAGCAGCAGCTGAAACAGAAATTCCAAAATCAGACAAGCCAGTTGTTGAGCTTTTTGTGATGAGCTTCTGCCCTTACGGAGTCAATGCCGAGAATAATATCCTGCCTGTAGCTGAACTTCTAAAGAATAAGATTGATTTTAAAGTCAAGTTCATCTCAACTGTAAACGGAAACACAATCAATGATGTAAGCTCCCTGCATGGCATAAACGAGGCAAAGGAAGACGCGAGGCAGGCAGTAATAATGAAATATTATCCTGCCAAGTATTATGCTTACCTTGAGGAATTTAACAATAACTGCTATTCTGTTGCAAGCAATGCTGCAAAGCTTGATGCATGCTGGAAAAATGCCACAACAAAATTAGGAATGAACATCAGCAAGATAGAAGCTGCGGCTTATGGCGCAGAAGGCACAAGTTTATTGAAGCAGGATGAAGCAGACGCTGCAGAGCACAGCGTTTCAGGCAGCCCTACACTCTTAATTAACGGAGTCAAGAGCGATTCAATTTACTCTGGAACTGAAGCAGCACAGGCAGCAATCTGCTCTGCATTCAGCACAGAGCCAAGCGAATGCTCTGTGACTGTGACAGCAAGCGTGACAGGCGCTGCAGCATCAAATGGGGACACACCACAGTGCGGCTAATCATAACAAGCTTTTTTCTCGTAACAATTCAGCGTTGATTAACAGCAAAGATTAAATATAATCTCTGCCTTTCAATCCCATGAAAAGCAGCGACTCCTGCCTTGAAAAAAAGATTGACAGCATTGTTGAATGCCTTGACTTGCTGGAGATAGAAAAAGAGCCGCTGAGCAAATGCTCTGAGCATTTTTTGGAATATATCAAAAAAAAGGTGGATTCATCTGAAAGCGGCATCATAAAGGGAAACCCTTTTGTTTTCATGAGCGAATATGAATCTTTCATGAATGGATATGACACAGGCATAAGCACAAGAGTAAATGAGTGGAAGACTCTGTCAGGGGAAAAACTTTCAGAATTGCTGATGTATGAAGCAGGAATGAGCAAGGAGGATATGGAACTCCTGAAAAAGCCGTTCAAAAGCCTGATGGTTAGCAGCGGATTCATCAGCCAGATATCAAGAATATTCAGCAGCTTTGACATGAACTTTTCAGTCGAGCATAACGGCAAAAAGCTTTCAGCTTACAATTTTTTTAACAGGATTAAATACAACAAATGCAGCGAGCTTTCATGGCTGTACAATCTTTCAATTGACACCCTTGTTGACATAGCTGACATGCACGTTGACTTTGCAAGCAAGGAAGTGATAGGAAAAAGATTGTTTGAAACAGTGCATCTGCCTATTCTTAAAAAGCAGGGGGAGAATGTGAATGAAGAGGAGGAGAGAAGGGGGTTCAGTGAGTTTCTTGAGGCAGAGGGAAGAATGTGCAAAGAAGAAATAAATCATTCAAAGATTGCCATTGTAAAAAACATCAGGAACATTGATTTGGAATATTCCCTAATCATGAAGGAGAATAAATCCCTGAAAGAGTATATAGAAAAGGAACTCTGGGCTTAATCTTGGGATATATCCTTATTCCTACCCAATCCTTTCTTCTTCAAAATTCTCGCTTTTCTCTTCTGCCTGTATAGATTTTCCCTCTCCAAGAACTTCAATCTTTCCGAACTTGCCTGATGTGAACTGCTTCTCGCCCTGAAACTCATTGACATATCCGCTTGTAACCTTTATCCTGCTGCCTGCCTTTACTTTGTCTATGTCCTGGTTCCACAAGCTCATTTTTACAGTTCCGCTATCATCCTTTATTGTTGCTGTTGCAACAGAGAGATTCCTGCCGAACTTGTTGAATTCTCTTGGAGCGCTGACTTCAACAACCTCGGCTTCTATATCCACGTTTCCCTGTCCTGCCTGTAATTCAGATATTTTCATTTTTGCACATTGATTGTATGATACTTAAATTCAAAAAGAGGAATTTATAAATCTTCTCCTTCACTATTTCTCAAGAATAAATTCCATCTCCCTGTCGCTTAGTTTAAGATTGTCAGCGTATATCTTGCCTTTCTGCAGTATTATCCTGTAAAAATAAAAGTCCTTCAGCGCCCTTTTAAGTGAAGTATGTGTTGCCGAGGCAAGCTTTGCTGCAATTGATTTCTTGACTGCATTTCTCTGCTTTGCCATCCATATCTTAAGAATTCTTGAAGGCCTTTTGTAAGGCGTGAATTCAAGTTTTGCCTGCTTCTTTGCAGCAGCGATGCCTGCAGTCAAAAAAGCATTCTCATAAATCAGAAATCTCCAGTGCTGCTGCCTGTGAATCCTGCCGCGGAAAACATCAGCAATGCTCAGGGCATCATATGCATTAGCCAAATCGCTGCCTGAATATTCTGCAGGAATGTTTTCCTCTATCCACAGGAAAATATCATCAATAGGGACATTGACCGAGTCAAAAGCTTCTATAACTGACATGTCAATCTTAACCGCCTTGAACACTTTTTTCATTGCATTGAATATGCTCTCGTCCTTTTCCCTTTCGTAAATGCATGAGGTGTCAATTTCAGTGCTTTGAGATATTGACTGCAGGTCATTTATCGCAGCCCTGACATCGCCCCTGCACTTGACAGCAATGCTCTTGAGAAGCTCGGGATTAATGCACAAGCCCTCTTTCCTGCATATAACATCAAGGATGAAAGCAAGGGCATTATAATTTATCTGCTTAAATTCTATCATCTCTGTTTTATGCCTAAGGGGATTGAGCTTCTGCTGCCACGCATCATTTGTTGTTATGAATATAGGATATTTTGTTGTCTCAATAAGCCCGACAATTGCATCTATGCCCCCCCTGTCCTTTCCTGAAATGCCGTCAATCTCGTCAATAAGAATTACTTTGGATTTGGCAAAAAGGCTTGCCTGCGATGATGCGGGGTTTAATATGGATTCTATCTGCTCCCTGCTTCTCATGCTGCTTGCATTAAGCTCAATAACTTCAAACCCCAAATTCCTTGCAAGGGCATAAACCATTGAGGTTTTTCCTGTCCCGCTTGCGCCGTAAATCAGGGCTGCATGCTTGCCATGCCTGAAATTTATTATGAATTTTTTCAGCATGAAAATAGCATCATCCTGCCCTTTAAAATCATCCAGGGAAAATGCCCTGTACTTCTCTGCCCAAGTTTCGCTTTTATTCTGCATTTTTCAGTTTGCCCAGCAAGTTTTCCAGTCTGTCAGCAAAATTTTCAAAGCCGTATTCCCTTGCCATAGGGATATAAAACTCCTTTGTTGAGCTGCAGTATTTTTTCTTCCACTCATCAGAGTCAATAGGTGTCTGCATATTATGAATCCGGTCTGCAAGCTTCACAAACAAAACTCTTTTGTCTTTTTGGGAGTACATTCTGATTTTGTTGAAAGTGCCTTCATCAGATTTTTCTTTTGTAACACCATCCACCAAAAAGCAAACTTCCTCTCCAAATTTGCTTCTTATTTCATCCAGTGTTATGACTGTATCCTCAACAACATCATGCAGCAATGAAGCTGCAACAATTGCATCATCTGCATTATTGTCAATTGCAATTACTGCAACCTGAAGAGGATGCATAAAATAATTTTCGCCTGATTTTCTTTTTTGTCCTGAATGCGCATTAAAAGCAAGCAGGTATGCCTCTGCAACAATCTTTGATGAATTAATTTTCTCAGTTATGTCCATATTCAAAAGGCAGTTATTGCTTTTTCCCAGCAAGCACAAACGAGGCGAGCAGGGCTTCCAATTGGATAAACTCGTCGCTTCCCTCAACAATCCTGAATTCTGCCTCCCCTGTCTTCTCTGTAAGTCTGACTTTTATCTCAGGCTCTATATGCAGGTTCCATATTTCCCTCTGAATTGCCTTGATGATATCCTGCCCTGATATGCTTTCCTTTAGCATTACATCAAGAAGCTTGTCCTTTGCCTTCAGAAAGTCGCCTGCAAGCGCGTATTCCAGAATAATCTTTATATCACTCGGCTTTGCCGAGGAAACAAGAGTGAAAATAAGTTCTTTTGTTATCCTCTGGCTTATTGATGCAGTTGCCTGCAATAAGTTTATCATTCTTCTGCAATCGCCTTCTGAAACCTCATACAGGATTTCCATTGCGCCGCTGTCAATCTCAATTTTTTCTTCCTCTGTGATTCTCTTTATTATCTTCTCTATATCCTTTTTCTCAAGAAGCCTGAACCTGAAAACAACGCACCTGCTTTGGATAGGGTCTATTATCTTGCTGCTGTAGTTGCATGACATTATGAACCTGCATGTTGATGTAAAATTCTCCATTGTTCTTCTCAATGCCTGTTGCGCCTCTCTTGTCAGCGCGTCAGCCTCATCAAGGAAGATTATCTTGAACGGGACATCACCCAGGGCTTTTGTCCTTGCAAAATCCTTGACTTTCTGCCTCACAACATCTATCCCTCTTTCATCGCTGGCATTAAGCTCGAGATAATTTTCGCGCCAGTTCTTTCCAAACAACTCCTTGACAATTATAAGAGAAAGCGATGACTTTCCTGTTCCTGCAGGGCCTGCAAAAAGCAAATGAGGGATGTTTTGTGAATTGGTTAGAGCTTTGACTCTTTTGACAATCTCTTCCTGCCCGACTATTCCCTGAAAGTCCTTTGGCCTGTATTTCTCAGTCCACATCTCACCATAAGAAAAATCCTTTTCTGGCATGCTTCTCTTTATATCAGGAGTTTTATAAAGATTGCTGTATTTTTATGATATAGTTTCCGCAGTTGCAGCTCCAACTGAGAAAATTCACAGGGAACAGGATAAAAAAGTTCAGCCCTTCTGCTTAAGCTTTGAAAGGTTCAGAAATTCGCCCTTGTCCAGCAAAGCCAATCCTGCCTTGCTGCCGATTATCTCAATCTTGATAATCTTATCAGGATTGCCTAAATCAACATTCTGATTGTCAACAACCTCTGTGAGCTTTGTTATCAGCTTGATTTCATCAGGCCTCTCTTTCAGTTTTCTTATTTTGAGGTCCATTTTCCACTTTTCATTTTTCTTTATTCCTAAGGCAAGGCTTTTTATCTCCTTCTGCATGTCAGCAACAGCATTTTTGCACCACTTCTCAACAGGAATCCAATGCGACGTAAATGCAAATTTATCAGGGCTCTTTTTTGAAAGCATTGACAGCTCCCTCACTGCTTTTTTTGCATCCTTGACAATAAGCTCTGCAACACCCTCCTCTGCCTTGATGATATCACCCTTGTCTTTCACTTCTGAAAGCAGCATAGAAATCTCCTTTAACGCAGAATCCTGATGCGTAGGCTCAAAAGTAACAATCAGATTTCCCTCTTTTGGCATAATCATCCCCTCCTTTAATTGGCAAAGCAGGGGGATATTTAAAATTTTGCTTTTTGAGCTCTGTAAGAATACAAACAGATAAGTAAATCCCAGAAATAAGACGCTTACTTTGCAGCCTGCCTTTTTTGCTTTCTCTTATGCTTCTCTCGCCTAAGCCTCTTGCGCTGCCATTTCCAGCGCATTTGCCCTTTCTTTTTCCACCTTCTCGATGAGCGTTTCATTTTATGATATCAGGAATAACCAAATTACTCAATTTATAAATGTTGTGGGAAAAACAGGATAAATTTTTAAACCTGAATTTATCCAGAAAAACATGGGAGATTTCAACTGGCTGCCTGAGGGGATTATAGTTGAATTCAGCGGGGATTATATCACTTTAAAATACAAGGGCATGAACTATGGGGCTTATACAGCAAGCAAAAATATGCCTAAAAAGGGATTAAGGGAAGCCGCGAGCAGGCTTGAAAGGAGAGTAACATCCGCAGACAGGAGAACTGCCAAAAGGAGCGATAGAAGGGAATAAGAAAAGAATAAAAGCCTCCGGCAGGATTTGAACCTGCGACCCCAGCTTTTTTCAAGTAGTTTCCTACAGACTTTTCTTTTCCAAGGTTTTCTTTAGCAAAGAAAAGCTTTACGAAAGCCGTGCTCTGCCAGCTGAGCTACGGAGGCATATCCTAAAATAGAAATCATGGATTTTAAGTTTTTCTAAGCATCCTTGTTAAGCTCTTTTTCTATTTCAAGAATCTCCTTGTTTCCTGTAGAGCCAAAACCTCTGCTGCCCCTTGCTGTTTTTGTAAGCTTCTTGGATTCCTGAATTTTGACTTTTGCAACAGGCAGGACAAGCATCTGGGCTATCCTCATGCCTTTTTCAATGCATGCTGTCTCATCCCCGTAATTCATCATGACAATTGAAACCTCTCCTCTATATGCAGGGTCAAATGTTCCTGCGGCTGTATGCAAGCTCATTCTTGTTGTTATCCCTGCCCTATCCCTTACCAGGCCGACATGCCCTTCAGGAATCTCAATCGCTATTCCTGTCTTTATTGTTTTCTGTTCGCCTGCCTCAATATCCATGCTTTCTGAAGCTCTCAAGTCAAATCCCACATCTGTTTCTGTGGCATACTCAGGCAGTTCAGCATCCTTGGAAAGCTTCATGACTTTCAGTATTTTCCCTTTCATTTTATTTTTCCTGCTTTCTCCTTGAGATTTTTTTCTTTTTTCTGGCATTCAGGGCAGAAATAAACAATCTTATTTTTGCCCTGTTCATTAACCTTGACAATTGCACCATCAATTTTTCCAAGAAAGGTTTCTTTAAGTTCAGCACTGCAGATTGAGCAATTCATAATTCGAGCAGCAGATTGAAATTTAAAAAACTTCCTACACCTGAAACAAGCCAATCAAATATTTAAACCGTCCATTCATTCTGCTGAAATGAAAACAATGTATGAGCCTGAAACAGACAGGATTGCAGAAAAGATTGAGAAAAGCAGGGCAAAGCTTGTCTGCCTTCAGTTTCCTGACGGATTGAAGCAGGATGCAACAGAGATTGCAGAAAAGATTGAGAAAAAAACAGGCGCAAAATGCTTTATCTGGCTTGGCTCATGCTTTGGCGCATGCGACCTGCCCCTGCATCTTGAAAATCTTAATTTTGACATGATTGTCCAATTCGGGCACTCTGAATGGAAATACTGATATGCCCCCTACGGGATTCGAACCCGTGTCAAAGCCTTTCTATTGAACTTTTTAATTTCTCTTTCCTAAAGAGAAAGCTCATCGAAAGGGCTCTATCCTGGGCCTCTAGACTAAAGGGGCACCTGATAGAGAGAAAAAAATTGTATTTAAATCTAACTCTAAAAGAGAATAATGGGCCTGCGAGGATTCGAACCTCGGGCCACCTGCTTGCTTAGAGCAACTTTCTGATAAAGATTACTTTATCCAATTGATAAGAGTATCCTCTTACCGTCGTATAAGACAGGCGCTCTAAACCTGGCTGAGCTACAGGCCCATTGGAACAGGGATACTAAAAAGATATTTAAAACTTTCTTGTCTCGCAGATTTATGTTAATTGGACTTGTGGGAAAACCGAATGTAGGAAAAAGCACTTTTTTCAAGGCAGCAACCCTCGCTGAAGTGCTGATAGCAGATTACCCGTTTGCAACAATAAAGCCAAATCACGGAATGGGATATGTGAAAGTTGACTGCATAGACAAGGAACTTGGAGTTCAGTGCATGCCGAGAATAGGATTCTGCATCAATCACAAGAGATTCGTTGCTGTTGAGCTTATGGATGTGGCAGGGCTTGTCCCGGGGGCAAGCAAGGGAAAAGGGCTTGGCAACCAGTTCCTTGATGACTTAAGGCAGGCAGATGCATTCATACAGATTGTTGATTTAAGCGGAACAACAGATGTTGAAGGCAAGAAAACCCAGGGATATAATCCTGTCAATGACATAATCTTCCTTGAAGAAGAGCTTGACTTATGGTTTCTCGGAATATTGAACAAGGTTTGGAAAGCGTTTTCAAGAACTGTTGACATGCAGCACCAGAATGCAGTTCAGGCAATAGCAAAGCAGTTTTCAGGGCTCAAAATCAGCGAGAATTTAGTGAAAACAGTTTTTTCAAAAGTGAATTTCTCTGAGAGATTGACTTCATGGAGTGAAGAGAATATTGCAAGATTTGCGCATGAGCTCAGGGCATTGAGCAAGCCGATGATAATCGCGGCAAACAAATGTGATACTGCGATGGCAGTTGAGAACCTGAAAAAAATAAAGGAAAAATTCCCTGACAAGATTATAATTCCCTGCTCTGCAGAAGCAGAGCTTGCATTAAGAGAGGCTGCAAGGGATAATCTTATTGATTATGTTCCAGGAGACAGCAGCTTTAAAATTAAGGGAACAATCAGCGAAAAACAGCAAAAAGCTCTTGAGTTCATAAAAAATAATATTCTCGATGCAAACAGCTCAACAGGAGTGCAGGAAATCCTGAACAAAACTGTATTCCAGCTTTTGGATTATATCGCTATTTTCCCTGCAGGCGCAACAAAGCTTGCTGACAGCAAGGGGAATATTCTTCCTGACTGTTTCCTGCTGCCAAACGGCTCTACTGCACTTGATTTTGCATATGCTGTGCATACAGACTTGGGAAAGAAATTCATAAGGGCGATAGATGCCAAGACAAAGCTTGCTGTCGGCAAGGAGCATAAGCTCAAGCACAGGGACGGAATTGAAATTGTAACATAAGCAGAAGTCAGTGCCCTGCGCAAAGGAATCTAAATCTTAACTTATCCAGCTTTTTCAATGAGTTTTCCATTTCTTTTGCATTGCTTGTAGGCAAATCAGTCCTGCCTGTGCCTTCCTCGAAAAGAGTGTCTCCTGAAAACAGTATCCTTTCAGAAGGCATGTAAAAAGCAATGCTTCCTTGGGTATGCCCCGGAACTTTAATTATCTCCATTGATTCAAATTTTAAATCTTCAACAGGGTTTATCTTAACCTTGCCAAGCTCGGCAAATTCTTTTGTAGGCTTGGTGCTGCTTTTTCCTTCCACTATCTTCTCAATAAAATTTTCATTCAAAACAGCATCAAACTGATTTTTCTCGAAATCCTCAATTTCCTGCTTTGAAGCAAAAAATTCTGCATTCCTGAACAAATCAAGATTGCCAATATGGTCATAATGAAGATGTGTAAGCAGAACAAGGCTGATATCTTCTAAATTGAGGTTTAAATCTTTCAAATCAGAAATAAGCTCTTCCCTATTTTCCCTGCCGCTTGTGTCAATCAAAATATGCTTGCCCTCTGCTTTCACAAGATAGCAGTTTGAGCCAAAATTATCATAATAAAGCTTCCATACATCATGGAAGATTTGTTTTATCATCAGGGAAAAAGATATGCAAGATTTAAATATTCTTTCAATTTTTCCCTAGCATGATAATCAATGTCAAAGTCAAGCCAGGCGGCAGTGCTGAAAAAATAACCCCTATAAATATTAACAGCTACGAAGCAAGCGTGAAGGCAAGGGCAGAAAAAGGAAAGGCAAATACTGCATTAATAAAACTGCTGGCAGGGCATTTCGGGATTTCAAGCTCAAAAATAAGAATCAAGAGGGGAATAACATCGCACAATAAAATTATTGAGATTCAAGAATAAAAATGCCAATCAAATATGAATTCGCCCCTGACATCCAGGAGAGGATAATTGAGATACTGAAAAAGACAGACATAAAGCATATTGACATGTCAAGGGTTTTCTGCATAAGAAGCCGCGGCTCGACTGCATCAGGGGTTATAGCGAGGTGCTATGCTCTTGGCAAGATATGGCAGAAAGTTCTCGACTGCAAGGCGGCATATATAGTGGAAGTGATAAGTGAAAGGTTTGACAGGCTTCCAAAAGATGAGCAGACAAGGACATTAATACATGAAATAATGCACATCCCGAAGGCATTTGGAGGGGGGATTCAAGCATCACGACTTTGTAACAAGAAAAAACGTGGAATTTGTGTTCAGGGAATTCATGAAAAGCAGCAGGGATAATTTTTCCATTTTTCCATAACAGCGAAGGAAAAAGAAAGGTTTAAATACAAGCGATGATGATTTATCGAATATAAAAATAAAAATGGAGGTGTGATTTCAAAATGGGAAAGATTCTCGTTAAAAACGCCATCAAGAGGAAAACAGGATTCCTTTATTACGTCGACGGAAAGGGCAATGTATGCGAAGCAAAGATGGCCCGCGGCGGAAAGAAGAAAAAGAAGAAGTAAATCTTCTTAGATTTTTGTTTTTTCTTTTTATTTTTTTATATTTTTTATTCTTTATTACCTTTAATATCATCAGAAACAAAAAATAAATGCGGGGAGTAGGAATCGAACCTACGCAGGCACTAAGCCACAGGATTTCACATCCCTTTTCCCGTTTCTCCGAAGGACCTTAAGTTTGGCACATCAGAAACCAAGGTTTCCGATACCTTCTTCTGAGTCCTGCCCGTTTGGCCACTCCGGCATCCCCGCACAGAAAACTTTGATTATCCAAATTTAAAAAGATTGCTAATTGGAAAAAGCTGCTAATTCCTGAATTTTTCAGCTGCTTTCAGGATAGTATTGCACATTTCATTTATTATCATGCGCGAAGTATCAACTATTATATCATAATTGCCGGCATAATCTAGGTCTATCCCGTAATATTTTTTGTATCTCAATCTATCAAGGCGGTTGCGCTGCCTGACTTCCTGCAGTGTTTTTTTCAGATTCATTCTTTCTGTTTCCCTTTTTGATTCAAAAATCCTTTTGGCTGCAACCGCAGGACTACAATAAAGAAATATCTTCAATGACTTTGGAAAGAACTTGAAGGCAACCCTGCTGTCAATAATGAAATTATCTTTATTCTTCAGCTTCAGGTGAATTTTGTCTATCTCCCTGTCAATTGCCCTGTCGCTTACTGCCTTTTTGTCAAGCGCAACAATAGAAATCCCTTTTTTTTCAGCAATCTTCCTTACCATTTCGCCAACAAGATACTCTTTCATCCTGAGTTTTCCTGACAGAAAATTTGCAAGAGTTGTCTTGCCAGAGCCGGGGGTGCCTGAAATGCTTATTATCATCTTGCCTCTTTTAATCTGAAATCTTAGAGAAACAGAGATTTAAATCCTTTACTGAATTATAAAGGGATTAAGGTAATCTTCTATCATGCTTATAACCTGCTTGCTTATAGCTTCTTTGCTTAAAGTGCCGTCTATTTTCACAGCTTCCTTGTTATTTGCAGCGTAAAGGTAGCCTTGTCTCACTTTTTCATGAAATTCCTTGCCTAATCTTTCTATTCTATCAGGAGATTTTCCTGCATTGCGCATTCTTTCCGCCGCTATTTCATAAGGGACGTCAAATATAAATGCTATATCCGGCCTGATTCCAGTTGTTGCGATTTTATTCAAAGAGTCAATCACTCTTAAATCAATCCCCCTTCCAAAGCCCTGATAAGCTATTGTTGAATAGTAATATCTGTCAGACAACACTAATTTGTGCTGCTGCAAGGCGGGCTTGAGCAAGTCCTCTACAAACTGCGTCCTTGCTGCCTCATAAAGAAAAAGCTCTGTAAGATTTGACATTTTCATTTCAGGATGATTCAGCAAAAGGTCTCTTATGCCCTCGGATACAGGGGCAGTGCCTGGCTCGCGCATCTTAACTGTGTCATATTTTGAAGAAAGATAATTGAAACAGCTTTCCTGCGCAGTGCTTTTCCCACAGCTCTCTCCGCCTTCAAACAGCACAAGAATTCCTTTTTTCAGCTTGTTCATTTTTCAATCATGATTCTTGTATTTATCAAAATCAATTTCCTTATGCGTCCTTGCTTTTGCAAGGTCCCACACGTAATTGTAAAGATGCAGTCCCTTGCTTGACGCTATAATCTCGCCGTTCTCCACTCCAATCTCAGATGCCATGTGCTGCTTTACTAATTCAAGCCCGGCAAGATTTGAAGGAAAACCTCCCCACAAATCCCAAGAGCGGAAATAAACCATAAAATGAAGCTTGCCATACCTTATCCTTGTATCAATCAATCTCAGGCATGGAGGGTCCTTAAGCACAATGTCCGAAGGCATTGCTATCTCCATTGTTTCCTGATTTGTGCCAAAGCCCTTTTCTTTGTAATCTTTTATAATCTGCTCAAAAGGATTCATATTAAAAGGAATCTCTCTTGACAATATAATGTTTCCATCATCCCTTCTTACATTAAGAGTGTATGGATAAATTTTCTTGATTTCCTCGTCTGTTTTACTGCCTAATTCAACACCGCCTTCCTTGACTTTCTCTATGCTTAATTTATCTTCAAGCCTTGCCTTTGGCTCATGCATCCTTTCTCCGTAAGTGTAATTCTCTGTTGCTGTTTTCTGGGGGGTAAGAAGATACGGCAAATAATTTTCAGTTACATATTTCATATCTGTTGGCGCAGGAATTGAGCAGCCCTCAGGCATAATAGGTATAATCGGCTCAGCACCAGGTTTCCTGACTTTTACTGTAACATAGTCAAATTCCAGCCTCTGATTCCCTTCATAGCTCCCTTTGCTTATTGTGTACTTATAGCCCCTGTCAAGAATCTTGTTGACGCACTGGAACCACGCATCATCGAGATTAAAAGCATCAATATAAACTGCATCAAGAAATTTCTCATCCATCTCTATCGCAGAGGAAGTTAATTTATAAAAATTTGTGTCAGAAAAAGGATATTTCAAAAGGGTTTAATCTGTCATCACTTATTCCTGATGATTTCCTGCATAGATTTTTAAAATCAGAATTGTTTTTAAAAGTTATGAAACAGGAAAAGCTTATTGTGCTGCCAGCAAAGGGTAAAATCGTTTTTGTCGGGGACACTCATGGGGATTTGGAAGCAAGCAAAAAAATCATTGGGAATTACCTGAAATCAAATTACAAAATTGTCTTTCTCGGGGATTATGTGGACAGGGGCTATGACTCCAAGGGCAATATTGATTTTTTGCTTGAGGCAAGAAAGAAACATCCCAAACAAGTTTATCTTCTTTTGGGCAATCATGATGCTTTTGGCATACAGGAATGCTATCCAAATGATTTCTGGGAAAGCCTTGAAGAAAGAGAAAAACAAAATTATTTTAGGATATTTGAAAATTTTCCTCTTGCCATTTCTGCCGGGGGGATAGTGGCATTGCATGGGGCACTGCCTGCTGTTGAAAAATTAGAGGATATAAACAAAATTGAAGATAGGGATAAAAATTGGATGAAAATTCTCAGGGGGGATTTTGCAGAAGTCAAAGGGGGAATATTGGAAGAACGCCCTTGGAAAAGACCGCTCTTTGGTGCAGATTATTTCAATGAGTTGATGAATAGATACAACAAAAAGGTATTGATACGGGGGCATCAATCAGAAGCTGCAGAGGCTATGTTTGACAAAAAATGCCTCACAATATTTACATCTTCTGCTTACCCAAGAAGGAGAATAGTTGCAATTGCAGATTTAGAAAAAGATATTAAAAGTATTGATGACTTGGCTGTTGAGGAGGTATAAATGGCAAAGAAAGAAAAAGGCAAAAAAATAAATCTTGTTTGCGACGCCCGCCTTGACAAATATTTCAGCATATCAGACAAGGCGATTAAAGAAGCAAAAAAGCATATTGTGAAATCCCGGGAAAAAGATGCCCTGGCAGTTCTTGATATGGCTTCAAGATACCTGAGCGATGCAGAATATTTCCGGAAGAAAGGGGATTATGTGAATGCATTTGCTGCTGTAAATTACGCGCACGGCTGGATTGACGCAGGAAGCAGGCTGGGCTTGTTTGACGTTTCTGACAGCAATTTGTTTGTGGTTAAATAAGCAGGCAGAGCTTGCAAGGCAAAAGCTTTAAAATTGATAACATCTGTTTCTTAATATTGCACCATGGCGGATGTAGTTTAATGGCAGAACAAGCGGCTGTGGAAATCTGCAGAACCCGCTAAAAGAGAGTCCGATTCTCTCCTTCCGCCCTTCAATAGAATGGAACAAGTAAAAGGTTTTAGGGATGTTTCAGGCAAGGAAGCCCTGAAAAGAGAAGAAATAAAGAAAATCCTAGTGGGAACTTTCAAGCTTTACGGTTTCGAGCCTGCAGAAACTCCTATAATTGAGAATGAGGAATTTGTCAAGGCGGGAAATCTCGGGCAGGAGGCTATCTCTGATATTTTCAGGCTGCAGGACAAGGGAAAGAGAAATCTTGCATTGAGATATGAATTCACATTCCAGCTGAAAAGGCTCGCAAATAATAAAAAACTGCCTTACAAGAGATATCAGATCGGGGAAGTTTTCAGGGATGAACCTGTTTCTTCAAACAGATTCAGGCAGTTTGTCCAGTGTGATGCTGATATTGTAGGCGCAGGCATAAGGGATGAGGCAGAGATTCTCTGCATTGCAGGAAAAATTCTTGAAAATCTCGGGATAAAGGCGGAAATCTGCATAAACAACAGGAAACTCCTGAATGAGATTATGGAAAAAGAGGGAATAATCGAGAAAGAAGCTGTATTGAGGGAGATAGACAAAATAGACAAGATTCCTGAAAAGGATATAAAAGAAAATCTGAAAAAATTCAGGGCGGATAAACTGGTTGAGCTGTTCAAAAATCCTGAAAGTTATTTCAAGAAATTCAGTTCATACAAGGAAATTGAAGAGCTGAAAAAATACTGCTTATATTATAATATCGGCGTGAAATTCAAGCCGAATCTTTCAAGAGGGCTTGGCTATTACAACGGCAGCATATTTGAGATTAAAACAAAGGAAATGAAAGAAACAATCATTGCAGGCGGCAGTTATACTGTCAATAACATCCAGGCAACAGGGATAAGCTTCGGGCTTGACAGAATTTCAAGCATTGCAAATATCTCTGCAAGGGACAGGAGGATTATAATCGTCAGCATTGCGCAGGACAAGGAAGCTGTGAAAATTGCAGAAAGTTTGAGGAAGAAGAATGTTGATGTGATTGTAATGTATAAAATCACGAATGCGCTTGAATACGCAAATTCTCTTGATATCCCCTATGTGATTTTTGTCGGGGAGAAAGAAGCAAAAGAGAAGAAATTCAAGTTGAGAGATATGAAGACAGGAAAAGAAAATATGCTTTCTGAAATAGGGATAATCAAAGCGTTAACTTAAGCAGAGGGTTCTGTGTTGAGCCATTCAAGATTTGGCATTACTGATTCATTTCTCTTTGAATGTTCCTGAAGCATAATGTAGATTTCTTCAAAATGCTTCTCTTGTTCAAGAGAGACTTTGCCCTGGCTGTCTAAATGCAGCAATGGAAGAAATGAGGCTATTTTTTCCTCTCTTTCAGCCCCTGTAAGAATTGTATATGTCAGTTTTTCTCCGGGTTTTTGCCTGAAAAATTCCTTTATTCTGCCATAAAGGCCCATTATCCTGTCCTTTATGTTGACGCGGACTTTTGGCAAAACGAAAATTATATTCCTGCCAGCATGCTTCAGCGCTATGTCTTTTTTTATCCTTCTCTGCTCTGTTGTTATCGCTCTTTCAAGAGCCTGCATAAGCTCAGGCAGCGTGACTTTCTTCAGCCTTGGCAATGGAGTTTTAGGAAGCAGTTCAGGTATTTCCTCATCAAATATTATTCTCTCCTGCTTTCTTGCATCGTCTTTCCTGCCGAAAAGCAGTTCGTCAAGTGTTTTGATGTATCTGCTCAGCAAAAGCTCTGATTTCATCCTTAACAGTATAGATGCTGCAAGCAGGACTTTGCTTGAGACAAGAAAATTAGCCTCTTCGAGCCGCCTTATCCTGTCAAGGTATTTTGATGCAAGAAGGGTTATATCGACGCTCCACGGGTCAAGCTGCTCTGTTTTGATAAGCTCATAAATTATCTCTTGCCAGCTGAGTTCATGGGAAAGAAGCATATCATAAAGCTGCTCCTGGCTGACTGTCTCTTTTTCCTGCATTGAACTCAGAGCAATCAAAAGTTTAAAATCCTTTTGTCCTGCTGCCAGGACGGAAAACAGGAAAGAATAGAATGCTGTCACTACTCAAAGACAACAAAACCGAAAGATTTATAAAGTGTAGTTCCTTGAAAATAGTATCACCTCTTTTTACCCAAGAGGACCTTGACGCAGTTCTTTTTGAATACGCGGGAAGGTCCTCTAAGGGTTTTCTTTATCAGAAACCTACGGTTTCCGATACTTTCCCTTCAAGAGTGTTAAGATACCTCCACTATTATGATTAAAGTTGGCTGGCTTTTCTATTATGTCAGAAATGTTTAACATTTCTGAGCACCCTAAAATCCTTTTGGATTTTTTGGTTTTTATAATAGACCAGCAACTTTTGTTTTTTGATTTATAATTAATATTCAGCCAGATTAATGTATCCTTGCCTTTTTCAGCCTTCTGATCTCATGAGGAATAAATAATCTCCCGCTGCCTGAACTATGTTTCAGGATATCTTTTTTCACTGCAAGCAGCAGTAAAGCCCCTATTATCCCTATAATCCCCACAGCTGCGAATACAGCATCAAAGTTTAAGTAAGTCACAGCAGCGCCCCCCAAGGCTCCTGCGATGCCCGGGCCTAAACCTACAGCAACTGCATCAACGCCCCACTCTGTGCTCTCCTTGCCCTTGTCCATATGCTTGGTAAATACTCCTGTCCATCCTGCTGTAGACATCGCAAGGCTGCTGCCTAAAACTGCCTGCAAGAGATAAATATGCCACGGATTTGCCGAGATGATATATCCTGCAGGAACAAAAGAAGCAATCAGCAAACCCCAGAACATATACCAATAAGCTTTTTTTTGGCTTTTATCAGCCTGAATCCCAAAAGGAACTCTCAGGAGCGAACGGGTAATAAGATGAACCGCTGCTGACATCCCGACAACAAACACACTTCCTCCTGCAATTGACTGCAGGATAAAGATTGCAAAAAGGGGGGATATAAGCCCCCAGCCAGTATAAAAAATCAAATCTGAATAAACAAGATACTTGATTATCCGATTAAGTTTCATTCTTGATATCTTCCAATGAATTTCTATTTGACAAATTCGGTGTAATGGCACTTGCCGCAGAATAACCTTCCTTTTGAAGCTGCGAGAAATATCCCCTGTCCGCACCTTGGGCAGAATTTATGCGTTCTTTTCAGAGCATCACCTTCAATCTTGTATTTTTCCCACTTCTTGCTTGAAATTCTAGGCTTTCTTTCCCTCTTGCCTTTTTTCTCAACTTTTGCCATTTTCAATTATAAAAATTATTTCTTCTCTTCTGCCTTTGCTGCATCCTGAGCTGTATCTGCTTTCTTTGATTTTGACTTGGGCTCACTCTTCTCAAATGCTTCCTTGTCCTTGTAGGCATATGCCTCAATCTCAAATTCCTTCCTGCCAAAATTGCCCTTAATCCTCTTTATGGCTATTGCATCCTCGGAAATATTAAATTTCGCAGAAACCTCTTTTTTAACCTGCTCTGTTTTTGGTGTTGCATCCGATATAACAGTAACAGTTATCTCATCCCTGTCCAGAAAGATATTATGCTTTTTGTCCCTTAATTTAATTTCCATTTTAAAGTTACTTTATTTTTATAGCGTATATTCCTTCCTTGCTAAGATTAAGATTTTTTGCTATTTCCGATTCTCCCGGCTTAAGGATTACAACCCTGCCTTTCCATGCCTCTGTAAAATCAATATTATTGCAGATAGGGCATCTCTCTCCTGAGAAAATTATCCTGCATTTCTTGCATGCTTTCTTCATTTTTTCTTTTTCCTTTCTTTTTCTTCAGGCGGGGGTGATTTTACTTTTGCTCTCCGCTTTTCCTCGTCCAGCCACTCCAGCTTGCCCAAGCCCGGCTGTCTCATTGTGAGTCCTATCTTCTGTTCTGCAGTTTTGTAGCTTACTGCAACAATCCTTGCAAGGCACAAGTCCCCTTTCTTTAGGCTTCTCTTTGAGTTTTTTCCGATAAGCGTGTTTGTCTTGCTGAAATTTACAAAATCATCCATTGCCTGCGAAATGTGCATCATGCCGGTCATAACGCTGATATCAACCAATGCTCCAAAATTGGTTATTTCCTCAACAATGCCAAAAATAAGCTCCTGCAATTCAGGCCTGAAAGACAGCAGCTTGAAATTTGTCTTGTAGTACGCAGCACCGTCTCCTGGTATGATTATCCCCTCTCCTACATTAAGAACATCAAGAATGCCTATTACAGCGCCGAAATCCTTGCTGATAAATTCGCTGTATGTCTTTTCAAGCTGTTTCAGCACTGCTTCCTTTGTTTCAAGCCCAAAAAGCTCTGGTTCTACTCGGATATGGTCCTCAACATTAAGTATGTAAAACATTTTTTGGTAATATTTTTATAAAAAGTTAATCCATTAGTATCATAAAAAAGGCATTTTTAAACCTTTTTCTCTTCCATTTTTCCTGCATTAAGCCCATTCAAGATGGTTGAACTGGCGTATCACAATAACCTTTGCATTTTTGAATTTTGCTCTCAGTTCCGCGTCAAGCGTTGCTATAGCGTTGCCTTTAAAATCCAGTTCAAGAAGCGCTGAATCAGCAGTGTCTGCATCAATAATCTCGGCATGCATTCTGCTTTTAGAGATATAATCCTTTGTCATTTTTAGCGCAAGTGCTGCGGAGATGCTGTCAAGAGAGTTAGATTTTGACAGTTTTTCAAGCTCCTTAAGAACTTGCCCCGGAACAACAATTTTATTTGTGCAGCTGCACATCCTTTCAATTTCCCTGATAAAATCAAGCTTCTGCCTCGCGCAGTAAACAAGGAAATTTGTATCCAGGGCGATTATCATGAATCAGCAAGGCAGAAGCAATTTAAAAGGTTTTTCAACCCCTTTTAGCAAGTTTTAAATAATATTCTGCATTTGAGGGCTTATGCAGGAAAAAGAGAATCTTCTTGACATACTTCTAAAGACAAAGCAGGCGGTAAAAGATGAAGACGTTGTGCTGATGAGAGAACTGAGCGACAGGACTGTGCATTCAGCTTCGATATACGGGGATGAGGATAACATCGCAATAGCGGTAATAGTCTATTCCCTAAGCAAGATAGTTGAAAGGAAAAAATATCACGAATATCCTGACTGGCCTAAATTTTTCCAGACATGCATGAACGGGCTCAGCATAGCGATTATAGCCCTGAAGAAGGGAGATTCAAGGAAATTCAGGAGTGCAATTAAGGAGATAAGAAGCAGGGTTGGAAGGATATCAGGCAACCTGAGGCATTATATCCAGGATGTTTTCAGAAAAGCAGAGATAACCAAAGCATCAAGGGTTTACGAGCACGGCATCAGCATGCAGAAAACATCTGAACTTCTTGGCATCAGCGTGTTCGAGCTTGCTGAATATGCGGGCTCAACAGGAATAAGCGATGTGGACTTAAGCATTACAAAAAACGTAAAAGAGAGATTGAAAACAGCAGAGGAGGTTCTGGGATGAATATCATAATACTTGACTCCAGCAGCATAATCTCACTTGCAATGAACAGCCTTCTTTACCTGTTTAGAAAGATGAAAAAACCAGGAGTCAGGTTTATAGTGACAGAGGATGTGAAAAGAGAGATTATTGAGACACCAGGGCATATAAAAAAATATGAGCTTGAATCACTGATGATACAGCAGCTTGTTAGTGATGGAACATTTGAATCCCCTGAATCAATAAATATAAGCCCAAAAGAAATAGGCAGGGAAAAAGAGCAGCTGATGCAGCTGGCAAATCATACATTCAATGCAAAAGGCGAGTGGATACATATTATCAGCCACGGCGAGACAAGCTGTCTTGCACTTGCAAGAATCGCTGCCGAGAAGGGATTCAACTGTGCATTTATGGTTGATGAAAGAACAGCGAGAATGCTCTGCGAGATGCCCTTGAACCTGAAGAAGCTGCTTGAAAGCAAGCTGCACACCCCTATCCGTGCAGAAGAGAAAAATTTTGAATTGTTTTCAGGAATAAAGATAATAAGGAGTTCTGAGCTTGCATATGTTGCATACAAAAAAAGCTTGATGGGGCTGCCTGACGGAAAGCACCTTGTTGATGCATTTCTGTATGCATTGAAATTTAAGGGATGCGCGATATCCGGGCAGGAGATTGAGGAGCTGAAAAGGCTATGACAAATTAAGCAAATCTTTTAAATCAGGAATTCTGATTATATAAGGAAGAACGGGGGCATAGTTTAATGGTAAAACGGACGGCTCCAGAAAGCTTTCTCTTTCAAAAGAGAAACCTTGGAAAGAGAAATTAAAAAGCTTGGAAGTAGAAAGAAACTACAATAGCGAAGAAACCGTCGGTTGGGCGTTCGATTCGCCCTGTCCCCATATTGACACAATCTTTTTAAATTGAAATCCACTATCTAAAGCATGGCTGCAAAAGGGGATGAGGAAAACAAAGAGAAAAAAGAGGATTCTACAGCAGACCTGCTCATAGGAAATTTTATCTCCCTGCAGAAAGTTCTCACAGAAGTCTCAGGAAAGCTTTCAACCCTGACTGAACAGATTTCAAATCTGCTGAAACTTTTTGAGTCATCAGCAAAAAACTTCAAGGAGAGAAAAGAGCAGCAGAAAACCGAAGTCCGGGGCTTGACAGAAAAGCTGAATGAGCTTACAGAGCAAAACAAGACAATTGCAAGGGGGCTGAGCATGGTTGAGGAAGAGATGACTTCTGAAAAAACAAAGCCTAAGCCCCTGCCTGAATTCAGATTTTAAAAATTGTTTATATTTATGGAGGTATCGGAACCAATATCAATTGGTTCTGATTAAGAATGTTTGAGACTGTATATCTAACCTCTTCTGAAAAGGAGGAATTTCTTCAGGAATTTGTAAATAATGCTATAGAAGCAATGCCGGTAAAAGCAGAATTGGAACAGGAAATTATTCCGATTATCCCTAAAGAAGAGGATAGAGTAAGAGAGGAAGCGCTTGAGAAAGTAAGGCTGATAATAAGGCAGTTTCCCGGGATGGCTGGAAAAGAGGAAGCAAGAGAAGAGATTGCCGAAGTTCCTGCCAAAAAAAAGCAGAGCATAGCTCTTAATGAAGATATTGACAGGCTGCTTGAAGATGCAAGTGTAAACGCAATTGAAATCTCAGGGGGAAGCATTCTTGTAAAAAAAGGCAGCTTGTTTGAGGACAGTGGGATTAAGATAAGTGAGAATGATTTAAAACAAGTCATGCAAAAAATCTCTGGAAAAACAAGAATTCCATTGCAGGAAGGCGTTTTCAAGGCAAGATTAGACGACATGTCAGTCAGCGCTGTTGTTTCTGATTTAATAGGCAGCAGCATCCTTATAATCAGGGACAAGAAAGCATAGAAAACATCGGTAGATTTTTAAAGAAATTTGACTTCTGGATAGCATGTTCGGAAAAAAGGGGGCAAGTGTGAACTCAAACTCTGTTCTCGCAGAACCGATAAAGATTGATTTATCCCCAAAAATACCTGTCCTGCCAAAATTTTCTGACAAAAGCATGATTGATGTTAGGTACATGCTTCTTTCGCCTTATGTTTCAGCGCATATATACTGGAATCCTGAAATCTCAGAGGTTGTGTATGACATTGAAGAGCCGATTTTAAGCGATGATGAAAAAGCAAATCTCATAAAAGTTGAAAGCGGCATGCGCGAGCTTATGAACCTCAATGTCCTTATTGAAAAAAATCCTGAGGCCACAATAGAATATCTTGACAAAACAGCCAGGCTGCTTATAACAGAGATGGGATTGAAAATCAGCGAGGATTCATACAAAAAATTATTTTATTATCTTTACAGGAATTTCGTCGGGCTGAATGATATAGAGCCATTGCTAAGAGACTATTTTATAGAGGATATTGAATGCAATGGCATTAACACCCCTGTTTATGTTGTTCACAGGCTGTACAGAAACTTGAGGACAAATATAGCATACAATGACATGAATGTTCTCGCCAGCTTTATTGAAAAACTTGCCCAGAGATGCGGCAGATACATCTCCTATGCTTCTCCATTGCTTGACGGGAGCCTGCCTGACGGAAGCAGAGTAAATGCAACTTACACAATGGATGTGACAAGCAAGGGGCCTACAATGACCATAAGAAAATTCACAAAGGTTCCCTGGACTCCAGTGCAGCTCATAACAATGAATTCCCTGAGCCCCGAGATGCTTGCTTATTTTTGGATTTTAATGCAGTACAAATGCAATATCCTTATTACAGGAGGCACAGGCTCTGGAAAAACAACACTGCTGAATGCGCTTGCGTTTTTTATTCCTCCTGAAGCAAGAGTTGTAAGCATAGAAGATACCAGGGAACTCAACCTCCCAAGGGAAAACTGGCTGCCAAGCGTGGCAAGAACAGGCGTGACTATAGGAGGAGTGGGAGAAGTGGATTTGTTCTCTCTTTTAAAAAACTCATTCAGGCAGAATCCGGATTATGTGATTGTTGGAGAAGTCAGGGGAAAAGAAGCATATGTCCTTTTTCAGGGCATGGCGTCAGGGCATTCCTCCCTGAGCACAATGCACGCAGATTCTGTTGATACAGTAATCAAAAGGCTTGAAACTCCGCCAATAGAGCTTTCGCCAACTCTTGTAAACACTCTTGACGCAGTTGCTGTTATGACGCATGCTGTTGTCAACAAGCAGGAAACAAGAAGATTAAGGGAGATAGTTGAAGTTGTGAATGTGACTCCTGACGGGGTTGCAATGACAAATACGCCTTTCAGGTGGAATCCTGTAAATGACCAATTTTTCTTCAAAAAAGACAGCAAGGTATTCGAGAAGATAATGAACAGGAATGGCTTAAGCAAGGAGGAGCTTATGAGGGAATTTGAAATAAGGACAAAAATCATTTTTGAGCTTTACAAGCGGAAAATATTTGATTTTGACGAAGTTCAAAAGGTTATTAATAACTATTACAAAAATCCACAGCAGGCAATGCAAAAACTTGGCATTTCCATGTAAAGATGACAGACAACAGCCAGCTAAAATCCCTGTCGCAGCTTAACCAGGAGATGAGTGAAGCTGCATTAAAACTGGAAAAATCTCTTGACAAAAAGGACAGTATTGAAGCTGAAAGATTGAAATCACTTATTCTGGTGCTGCAGAAAAAATTCATGAATCTGCTGCACTGATAAAGAAGAAAAATGAGCTTGGAAATATTAAATTCAAATTTGATGCAAAGCAAAAGGATTATTGAGGAGCTTGCTGTGCTCAGCCACGAAGCTGAATCTTCAAAAATTTCTGATGAAAAGGATTTTTTCAACACTGCTGCCAGCGCAATGATAAAACAACTGGAGATGATAAATAATTCAATTCCCGGGATAATCAGCAGCATACTTCCTGAAAAAAAAGCTGTGAAAACTTCCCCTGTTGAAATGTCTGTTGAAGTGAAGATTCCTTCAGGAATTGTAATGCTCAACAGGGAATACAGGAAAAAATTCATAGACGAACTCAGGATATCTGAAGACGCGCTTAGGGAGATAAGAAAAAAGAAAAGGGAAAAGAGCGTCATGGAGGAGAGCGATTTCAAAAAGCCTTCTGAGTACACTGTGCTTGCATCCAGATTTTTCTCCAAACAGGCGTTTAAAATGGCTGATTCAGGGGCGTTTAAGGGGCTTCAGGAACAGCTCAGGAAAGCAAATATGCCACATCTTCTGAGCACATATCTGTCAATAACAATTTTCTCAACTTTTGCTGTGCTGCTTACTGCACTTGCAATATCCCTTTTCCTTGCGTTTTTTAGTGTGAGCATGCCTATGGGCAGGCTTTATCCCACATTCAATTTTCTCGGAACATTAGGGCTTGCCAGCAGGCTGCTCAAGAACACAGGTATTTCCCTTGCAGCAGGGGCTGCGACATTCTGGTTTTTTTACATTTATCCCTCGACGCAGGCTGCTTCAATAAGCACCAAAATAAGAGGGGAAATGCCATTTGTTACGATACACATGGCAAGCATTGCAGGCTCGGGAGTTGAACCATCAAGAGTATTCCAGATACTTGCAGTAAGCCCTGAATATCCTGCGATAAGCAAGGAGATAAAAAAGATAATAAATTATGTCAATCTTTACGGATACGATTTGGTCAACTCACTGAGGAATGTCTCAAAAACAACTTCAAATGAAAGGTTAGGAGAACTGTTCAACGGCATTGCAACAACTATTTCCGGGGGCGGCAGCCTGAAGGACTACCTAAACAAGAGGGCAGAAGACACTCTTCTTGATTACAAGCTTGAGAGAAAGAAATACAGCAACATGGCTGAAACCTCAATGGATATCTACATAGGAATACTCGTTGCAGCGCCATTGATATTCATGGTTATGCTCGTTGTGATGAATGTGACAGGCATGGGGCTTGGCATGAGCATGCAGATGCTTTCCTATCTTGTTGTTGCAGGCGTTGCCCTGATAAACATTGTTTTCCTGATGTTCCTGCAGTTGAGGCAGGAAGTATGATAAAAAATGAAAATTGACAAGAAAACTTGGGTTATAATCGCATTCGCAGCAGCAATTATCCTTATTGACTTTGTATTCATGAGGCAGCAGAAACTTTTTTATTTTCTGCTGGGAGTTGCCGTTGTCATAGCTGTTCTCCCGTTTGTTCTCTCTACTATAGTAGAGGTAGGCAGGGAAAGGGAAAAAGAGGAAATGTTCCTTGAATTCACAAGAAGCCTTGTTGAGAATGTGAAGGCAGGCACTCCAATCAGCAAGAGCATAATCAACCTGCAAAACAAGGATTTTGGCTCCCTGACTCCCCATATACAAAAACTTGGAAATCAGGTTGCTCTGGGAATTCCTGTAAAGCAGGCATTGGATATTTTTGCGAAGGATATAGGAAACAAGGTTGTAAGCCGCGCAGTAACGCTGATAAGCGAGGCAGAGCAGGCAGGCGGGATGATAGACACAATTCTTGAATCTGTGGGAAAATCCGTCACAGAGATAGAAGACACGAAGAAAGAGCAGAAAGCTGCTGTGTACAATCTTGTTGTTCGAGGATACATAATATTTGTGATATTCATTGTAATAATGCTTGTTACAGAGATGAAAATAATACCCATGACCGCAGGCTTATCAGGCACAGGGCAGATGAGCCTGTCAGGGGCAAACGTGCAGACATCCCCGCTTTCAGCAGAAGAATTGTCACAGCCGTTCCTCGCGCTTCTTGTTGTGCAGGGTTTTTTCACAGGGCTTGTGATAGGCAAGCTTTCAGAAGGCAGCGTGAAATCCGGATTAAGGCACTCATTCATAATGATGGCGCTGGCTTATCTTATAACAACCGGTGCCAGGGCATTAGTGGGATAATTCAATCACCCAATCCAAATTCAAAAAGATTAAATAATCAGATGAAGAAATGACAATAAAAATGACAAGTAAAAAAGGAGTGAGCCACATAGAGATGGTTGTATCTTTTATGCTGTTTGCTTCATTTGTATTTTTCCTGCTGTTTTTCCTTAATCCAGTAAGGAACCAGGATATCTCGGATGTTCTTCTTGATGCTGTCCAAAACAGCCTGCAGAGCAACGCAACAATTCAGCTTATTGAAATGCCGTTGAACATAAAAGCAGGCTTTGAGAACTGCTTCACAATCCCAAATCCATTTGACACAAGCAACAGGGCAAATATACTTGCAAAAGACAGCAATGGGAGAGTATCGAAGACAGCACTTGACAGCGGCAGTCTAAAAATAGAGAAAGGCGCTTCAGGACAGAGTTATTATTACCTGTACTACGGCAGCGTGATTTTTACAATCCCTGAGCTGCAGATGATATCCTGCAATGTCCTGAATATAAGCAACTACAAGTATGCCGCATCAAGGGTTTATGAAGTGCTTTATCTTCCAAAACTGGAGGGAGTGGCAAGGGCATACAGCAGTGATTATACTAAATTAAGGGGATCATTCAATTTCCCTTTAAGCTATGATTTTTCAGCAGAAATAATAGATTCAGCAACAAAGCAGAAGATAATCAGCATGAGCACAAGCAAACCCGAAAAAGTTGAAGTCAATGCAAGGGAACTGCCTGCTGAAATAATGCGCGAGAACGGGGAAGTGTTCCAGGCAACGATAAACATGCAGGTTTGGTAGAGCTTTCTCTTTCACAGAGGAAATCAAAGATTTCCTGTGCCCCGAAAAGCAAAAGCTTTTCGCGGAAAGAGAAACTTCGGAAAGAGAAATTAAAAAGTTCGGGAAGAAACTGAAAAAATGAAAAGCAAGAAAGCATGGATAAGGATTGCAGAAGCCGCGATTGCAATAATAATGCTCGCATCAATTATCCTGATGCTGATAGGAAAGCAGGCAGAAAAGAATGACCTTGGAGAATCAATGTATAAAATACAGCACAGCATACTTGATGAAGCTGCAAGAAATGAGACAGTGCGCAGCGCAGCCCTATCAGGCAATGATGCAGTTGTGAAATCATTCATAACAGAAAGGATGCCGCCAGGAATAAATTTCACTGTGAAGATATGCGGGCTTGCTGGGCAATGCAGCATTGAACTTCCTGAAAAGGAAGTTTATGTTGATGACATTCTTGTTTCTTCAACAATGATACATTATGAGCCGAGGAAGCTCAGGTTCTTTGCGTGGATAGAGTGAGCCCAGAATATAAAATAAAAAATGGCAAAAGGATACAGATATCTTGAGCACACTGCAGACGGCAAGTTCATTGCAACAGGCAGGACACTGGAAGAGGCATTCAGCAATTCAGCAATGGCGATGCTGAACTTGATGTGCGAAACCAGCAAAATAATCAGAAAAACAAGCAAAAAGATAAAAGTTAAGGCAAAAAATCCTGAATCCCTGCTTTATAATTTTCTTGAGGAGGTTATATTCCTGCTTGATTCCAAAAATTTCCTTGCATGCAGGATTGAAAAAATGAAAATCTCAGGAAATGAAGGGAAATACGTGCTTGAAGCAGAAATTCTCGGGGACAACTCAAAGAAATATGAAACATTCGGAGAGGTAAAGGCAGTCACATACAACAGCATGCTGATAAAAAAAGAGAAAGGCAAGTTTTCAGCGCAGGTTGTTGTTGACTTGTGATGAATTAGACCTTGTAATGTGTTTTTATCTCTTTTGCTGTTGCTTCTGGAAAAACTGAAACCACAAAATTATTCAGATTTATTTCTACTCCTCCAAGCTTGTTGAGATTTCTGGGCATAAAGTGCCAATGAAGATGATAATCCGACTCGTTCTTGCTGTTTAATCTTGTTTGGTGCGTTACAACATTCAAGTCCCTGACCCCGCATCGGTTATAAAGCAAGTGGAAAACACCAAGCATGCTGTGCGCAATTACCTTCCTTTCATGTTCATTTAAATCAAGTATATTGCCCGCTTTTCTCTTGCATATTATATCTATTGAATGCGGAAATTTTGGTGCGAATGGTGCATGAATAAGTATGTGCTCATTCTCAAAACCAAATAAGGCGCTTTGCCTTATTCTATTCATATAATGCTCAAATGGGTCATCCATAAGGTATTTTTTTGCGGCAGTGCATTTTTCTATTTCTCTGTCCATTTCAGTAATCATCATTGTTGCTATGCCCCCTCGCTGGGCATGCGGATGCGGTTGGGAAGCAGCGGCTTCAGGACCCCAGTTTATTATATCCCACATGCCATCAACACCTTCTATAAATTTTATCTCTTTCGCGATTTCATACCCGCTTTCGATATAATTGAAAATATCCTGAAAGTTCAATTCCTGCAAGTCCGGCTTGTGTTTTGCAAAGATAGTAACCCAATGAGGAACAGTAAATGGATAGAGATTGGGAACACTGATTACTTTTGATTCAGGCATTTTCGCAAGTTTAAACTCAGAATCCTCTATTGTAAGCCCGCTATTATGCATCTTCTTGGGATTTGGCGTTACCTTCTCCAGGTTAGGGTAGCAGAAAGGGCATTTGTCTCTTTTCTTTTTTTCTTCACTCTGGTCAATTTTTAGAAGTTCATTTTCAACTGCTTTCTCTAAATTTATTCCATCCATATTGCTTTGGAGCATCTTACTAACAACGTCCTGAATATGCCCCTTGGTGTAAAGGTTAGAGCTATGGTTGAAATTTACAGGCCTGTTTGCCCTTTCAACACATATAAGAGTTGAATACTGCCTGAATAACGGCTGCTGCCTTATCTCAACTGTTCTGAACTCCTCTATTTCTTTGTTCTCATTGCCCAATATTCTAAAAGAACCCTTTTGAACCTGCCTGTATGAATTAAAATATTCTTCTGTTGTTCTCATAGCTTTTACCACTTTTGAATTAAATAAATACTTTTCTATTCTGAAAAATATGCTTTATTTGGGGCAAGCTATTTAAATAATAAATCAATTGGGATGAATCAGGAGAGATATGAAAGAAAAACTGAGAAAAATCAGCAAGTTCGAATTTGAGCTGCCGAAAGAAGGGAGCATGAAAGTGCCTGCAAAGGCATTTATCTCTGAAAAACTGCTCAGGGATGTTGAGGAAACAGCAGTGCAGCAGCTTGCAAATATTGCAAAACTGCCTGGAATACTCAAATATGCAATAGCAATGCCTGATGTTCATTCCGGATACGGTTTTCCCATCGGAGGAGTGGCGGCATTTGACATGAATGAAGGCATTATTTCTCCAGGAGGAGTTGGATATGACATCAACTGCTCAGTCCGCCTTTTAAAAACTGACCTGACAGCAAAGGAACTGATGAAAAAAAGAACTGAAATTCTGAATGAATTGTTCTCAAATGTGCCAAGCGGAGTTGGAAGGGCAGGAAAGACAAGGCAGACAAGGGATGTCATAAAGGATGTTCTTGAACAGGGGGCAAAGTGGGCTGTCAGGCAGGGATTTGGCACTGCAGATGACTGGAAAAAAACAGAAGAAGAGGGATGCATGAAAACTGCAAAAGCATCAGAGGTTTCAGCAAGGGCAATTGAAAGAGGAATGCCGCAGCTTGGAAGCCTTGGCGCCGGGAATCACTTTCTTGAGATACAGGAAGTTTCAGAGATATATGATGAAAGAACAGCGAGAATGCTCGGCATAACAGAAAAGGGGCAGGTTATGATTATGGTGCATTGCGGCTCAAGGGGATTGGGGCATCAGGTTGCTTCTGACTACATAAAACTGATGGAAGACAAGTATGGTTTCAAAAATCTGCCTGACAGGGAGCTGATAAACGCGCCTATCATGTCCGACATGGGGCAGAAATATTATGCTGCTATGAGCGCAGCAGCAAACTTTGCTTTCTGCAACAAGCAGATGATAACCCACTGGATAAGGGAAGTTTTCAGCAAACTGCTGCCATGCAAGATTGGAGTTGTATATGATGTATGCCACAATATAGCAAAAATTGAAAAGCACAGGATTGATGACAAAATTAGGGAAGTTTGCGTGCACAGGAAAGGCGCAACAAGAAGCTTCGGGGCAGGGAGAGAGGAAATTCCTGAAGTTTACAGGGATGCAGGGCAGCCGATTATACTGCCTGGCAGCATGGGCACATCAAGCTATGTTCTGCTCGGAACAAAAACAGCAGAGGAAATTTCATTTGCAAGCACTGCGCATGGCGCAGGAAGAGTAAGCTCAAGAAGCGCTGCATTGCGCGAGTTCAGGGGGGAGCAGATAAGGGATGAGCTTGCAAAAAAGAACATAGAAATCAAGGCAGCTTCGTGGAAATCAATAGCAGAGGAAGCGCCGCAAGTATACAAAGACATAGACGAAGTTGTAAAAGTAAGCCACGAGGCAGGAATAGGCAAGCTTGTGGCAAAATTAAAGCCAATTGCAGTAATGAAGGGTTAGCGGAGGTATCGGAACCAATATCAATTGGTTCTGATTCATGAAGGGATAAAAGTAAAATGAAAGAGAATGAAAACAGCAAAGATGAATCAGTTATCATAAAGATAAATCCCCAGATATATTCAATGCAAGTGATTTATGCAGCAGCATATTCAATGCTTGATAGGGCATACATAATCCTTGATGGAAACCCGAAAAAAGAGATTATAGTGCAGATTTTCAGGAAAAATGGGAAAGATGCAGAAAAAATAAAGCAGGAATTCTATGACGAGCTGATAAACTACGGGAATTACTATGCCTCTTTGAAAAGAGAAAAGGATATAGTGAAAATGATTCTTGAAAGGGCTTTATTCAGCGCAAATCCCTCGATAGCAGAAGAGGCAGAAGAAAAAGAGATTGAAGAGCTCCTGAGAGATTTGGATGAAACAAAGAGCAAGAAGTAATAAAGCAAGATGATAATCCATAAAGAAGGAAAAATAATTCTTGAACTAAGCAAGGACTTATACTCCAATGAGAGCATTGAAAAGGCAATCAAGGATTTTGGAATTGAAGGCACAAAAAAAACAGAGAGCAAGACATCAATAAGCATCCTGCTTTCGGATAAGGAGCAGGCGCTTGAGTTTTGCAATTATTGCCTTGGATTGGAAAAAATAAAAATGGATAATCTTTCAGGGAGCAAGAATGGCGCTTGAAGAACAGCATATTCTGCTGCCGTTTAATGAAGAAAAGATAAAAGATAAGCATCTTGTAACAACATTCTTCGGCTCATGGGCGATGCTTGATGAAGAGGAATGGAAATGCCTATTAAGCAGAAATCTCAGCAAGGAACTGGAGACAAAACTTCATGAAAAGGACATAATAGCAAGCAAGGAAAATATAAACAGGATTATAAAAAATTACAGGAACCTTAATGCGAATCTTTTTTTGGGTCCATCACTGCATATAGTAAGCCTGACTCCTGAATGCAACCTTGGCTGTGTTTACTGCCATGCCAAGGACAGAAAAATCGAGAAAATGAGCAGGGACACAGCATTAAAAGTTCTCAATTTTATTTTCCAGAGCCCTTCAAAAGCAATAACAATAGAATTTCAGGGCGGAGAGCCGCTGCTTAACTGGGATGTTCTCAAGTTTATTGCAGAAGAGGCAAGGAAAATAAACAAGATAGAAAACAAGGACTTGAAAATCACAATTGTCTCCAACCTGACATCAATAAAAGAAGAGCATATTGATTTTATCCTTGATAATGATATAACTGTATGCACATCGCTTGACGGGCAGAAATCCCTTCATGACATGAACCGGCATTATATTTCAGGCAAGGGCAGTTATGATGATGTCATAAGCGGAATAAGAAAAATAAATGCCCTGTCAATAAAAAAGAACAGCAGGAAAATTGTCGGAGCCCTGCCAACAATAACAAGAAATTCGCTTCCATACTGGAAAGAGATAGTTGATGAGTATGCAAAGCAGGGCTTTGACAGCATTCATATGAGATTTCTCAATTATCTCGGAGTTGCAAAAGAAAACTGGAAAGAGATTGGCTACACAGCAGAAGAGTTCCTAAAATTCTGGCGTTCAGCACTTGATTACATTCTTGAACTGAACAAAAAAGGAACAAAAATAAAAGAAACAACTTCTGTTATAATGCTGAAGAAAATTCTGCTGAAAAAAGATGCTTTGTACACTGAACTAATGAGCCCTTGTGGGGCAGGCAGAAGCCAGATATTGTACTCTGAAAACGGCGATGTTTTCACATGCGATGAGGCAAGAATGACTGGGAATGACTTGTTCAAGCTTGGAAATGTTGAGAATAACAGGTATGAAGAGGTTCTTGGCAGTCCTAACATGTTTTACATGGCTGGCTCTTCTGCAATGAATCTTTACTCTCCCCTTTCTGCATTCCTTCCGTGGATTGGAACATGCCCTGTAATAAACCACAGCGAGCAGGGCAATGTCCTGCCTAAGATAAGCTGCAGCATGAGGCACATAATTTACACAGGGCAGTTCAGGTATATATTTGAGAAAATGGCTGAGGGGAAAGAGAACAGGGAAATATTTAAAAATTGGATTAGCGATTAGATATAATGGCAAAAGAGGCGGGAAAGAAATTCTTTCCAAAGATTAAGCAGGAGCTTAAAAATTTCCTGAATGACGAGGAAGGCACTATTTCTAAGGATAAGATAATAAAAGCAGGAGTTATACTCGCAAATATAATACTCATGTCGCAGCCTGCTGCTGCGCACAGCCAGGCAACACACAGCAATGACTTAAGCCAGGGTTATGCCAGCGGGACAGCAACAGCAACGCATTCACATCATGCAAGCCACTCGCAGACAGAATACTAAATTCAAAAAAAGATGGTTAACCAAGTTCTTGTGAATTACATAAAAAATGGACTTAGAAAAGGGATTTCCATAGCGCAGTTAAAAGAGGAAATTGGAAAAAAAGGATATCCTGAGAAAGATGCCAGAGAGGCAATAAACTCCATCTCAAAGAACAACAGCATGATATTTCTTGCAGCAGGAATCTCAATCATACTTATTATAGCTGCAATCTTTATTTTTATGCCAAGAGTGAAGATTATTGAAATACCTGTTCCTTTTGAAAATGTTGTTTCAGGGGATGTTGAGAGTTTGAGGTATCATCTTGTTGAAAAGGACATAAGGTGGGTTGCAAATGTTGTCAGCTGTGAGGCGGTTGTTTCTGATAATGAGAGCAAGTGCAATTTCATAAACAACTCAATTTCAAGGCAGTGGTGCATCGCAGATTACAATGACTATAAAGCAATAGTCGCGGATATAGAGAAATATTCAAATATAGACTGCAGCACGCTTAAAGACGAAGCAGGAGAGGGGGGCTTGGTTGATGAAGAAATATGCAGGGCTGTGCAGGAAAAATCATGCATAGGATTAACAGGCAGTTCAGAAGCCATATGCAGCGCGATTCTTGTTAATGCATCAAGATGCCTTGAATTTTCAAATGAAGACTGCGAGAGATATTTCACAGAAAGGCTTGCAATCTCTAAGAACGATGAGAATTTATGCTCAAACAAGAATTTGGGGATAGGGTATTCTGAAGCATGCAGGGGCATTATAAGAAAAGACTGCAATGACCTATTCAACAGGATTTCAATGGACTTGTCAATAATAAGCTATGTCCGGCAGGAGAATAATTATGAAAAATGCTCCCTGATTAAAACAGAGGAATTAAAGGCGCTATGCTCTGACAAGTCCCTCAGCTATATGGATGTATATTCTCTTGTAAAATAAGAAGAAGGTTTACTCTGGTTTTCTTGCATCAATAAAATTCCTTATCTTGCCTGTGAATGTCCTGGGCATATTTCCTATCAGCTTGATTTGCGGGAAGAGATTAAGTTTCTCGTTGAACTCTTTCTGCAGTGCTGATGCCTTGCCTGCATCTTTTTTGAGCAGATAGATTACAGTCTCGTCCTTCATTGAGGATTTTGAAAAATTCACAAGTATTGAAAAGTGGTCATGCCCTATTTGTTCCATGCATGTCTTTACAAGCAGACCTACAGGCATTACAGCGCCGTTTATTTTGGAGTAGGAGTCCTCTCTTTTCAGGACTTTTATATATTTTTTTCCATCCTGCTTTATTATTTTAACCCTGTCACCAAGAAAATATCTTATCATTGGGGTTGAAAGATTATACAAATCAGTGATTAAAATCCTGCCTTCTCCTATTTCATGCGGCTTGCTATTGTCATCAAGAACCTCTATGTAAAGCCCTTTATCAATAAGAAGCGAGAATTCATCTTCAAAAGTCCTGCTGATTGAAATAGGGCCGACTTCGTTGCAGCCATAGCAATTGTAAAAAACAGCATCTATCCTGCTGCGCATAAAATCAAAGAACTCCCTTGATACAAAGCTGCCTGCATGCATAATCTTCTTTATCGATGACAAGTCAGCATTCAATTCAATAAGGTCAAAGATAAATGAAGGAAAAGAGATAAGGGCTGTTGGCTTTATCTTTTTAATCAAGTCCCTGGCAAGATACTTCTTTTCCTTTTCAAGATTTCCGCAGGGAAATGCAGCTATCCCCGCACTTGCCAGCGCATTGTCTATTGCAAGCCCCTCATTTGAAAGCCCGTATTCAAACAGGTTAAGGACTATGTCTTTCTTTGAAATTTCCATAAATTCAAAAAGCTTTTTTGTCCTTTCCACAAGAACTTGCCATGATTTTTCAGAGTAGAATACAGGGACATTTTTGCCTGAAGAGCCGCTTGTCACATGCATGCATAAAGGTTGAATAGGAGCATTCTTTATTCCCAGTGATTCAAGGCTCTGCCTTGTTGTCATTGGTATTCTATCTATGTCCTCAATTTTTCTTATCTCCCTGACTTCGCCCAGATTATTGAAACCTGAGAAATTCTTCAATAGAATGTTGAACTGCGCTATAATCTCCCTTTCATCTCTTGCAGCCTCAACCTCAACCATCATATATTTAAATTTGAATTATTTTTAAGGCTTATGGTGTGGAAAGCAAGGCATGACAACCTGAGAATAGACAAAATTCTCGAAAAAAAATATTTCGCAGAGCTCAGCAGGGCAATAAGGGGCTTAAATGGAGCAAATGACATCCAAAAATATTCTGCTGCCCTCGAAGATGAATTCAGCAGGAAATTCGGGTTTATTCATTCAAAATCCGTTGGTTCAGGCACGCAGGCATTCACTCTTTTCTTATGGTTGTTAAGTTTAAACAGCAGAGGAAAAAAAGCAGAGGTTATTGTTCCTGCAGCAGAATATTACAGCTTAACCAGCTCTTTCTCATGCTTCCCTGATATAAAAATGAGGCTGTGCGATGTAAATCCTGAAAATTTTGCAATTGACACAGAAAAGGCAGAGAAACTTGTCAACAGGGATACAAAGGCTATTGTTGCAGCTCATATGTTTGGAAATGCCTGCAATATGAAAGAGCTTGTTAAAATAAAAGAAAAAAACAATCTCGTTCTTTTAGAAGATGCCTGCCAGGCAATAGGAAACAAGATTGATGACAAGTATCTTGGGAGTTTAGGCGATTTTGCAATTTTCAGCTTCTCAAATGAAAAATTCATCTCTTCAATAGGCAGCAGCGGGGGCGGGATGCTCACATTCAAATCAGAGGAGAATGCAGAAAAAATAAGCAGATTGATGCAGGCAAAGGAGCTCAAGGGAATTTCAAGAATTTCGCTTCCTGCGATAAGCAGCATTGCAGTCCAGCTGAGGTATTTCAGCAAGATGCAGGAGCGCCATAACAAGATGAAAGAGTTATACTTCAAGGAACTAAGCGGTATAAATGAAATTAGGATTATCAACTCAAAAAACAAGAATGAAGGGCTTTACACAAGATTAGTAATTCAGCTTGAAGGCGAGGATGAAAGGAACATGCTGCATGACTTCCTGAAAAAAAGAAATATCTTAGCAGAATTGCCTTATCCAGCAATCTGCATATTTTCAGAAAACCAGAATAGGAAATTTCCAGGAGCAGAGGATTATTACAAAAGATGCCTGCATCTTCCATTTTTCCATTTTATAAAAGAGGATGAAATCAGGCAGATTTCCGCTGCAGTAAGGGAGTTTTTTAGGAAGAAATGAGAATCGCATTGTATTATACTCATTATGAATCACTTGGGCATACATCAAGAACAAGGAACCTTGCTAATGTTTTGAAGCCCGGAAATGAAATTCTTGTTATACAGGCAGGAAAGGCACAAAAGATTCCAGACTTTCATGCAGAAATAATAAATGTTCCGTGGAGCATAGCAGGAAAAGAGGTGTTCAAGGGAGGAAGAGCCAGAATAAGCATTGAAAGAATAAAAAAGAGAATAAAATTTATCACGGACAAGTTAAAAGATTTCAGCCCTGATGTGTTTATAACAGAATTTTTCCCTTTTGGCAGGAGAATCTTTTCAATTGAGATATCCTCAATAATAAGGCATCTCAGGCAGATTAATCCTTCAATAAAGATTTATGCAAGCGTGGGATATCCTGTAATTGAAAATGAGAGAATATTAAAATTTTCAGAATATTATGACAAAATTTTGATTCACTGCCCTGAAAACCTTGACTTGGCTTATATAAGGAAAGCGCTTAATCTGATAGGAAGAGATGACATCCTTGATTTCTATAACAGTGTGTTCAGCAAACTTGCATCCAAGATTACATTTACAAATTATCTGACAGCAAAGCCCAAAATAAGAAGAGATGATAGTCTCAGGAATGCTTTTGGCATAGGCAAAAACCAAAAGATTATACTTGCCAGCAGGGGAGGCGGAGTTATCTACCCAAAAATAATCTCAAGCGCAATAAAAGCGTCAGAAATCCTCGGGGATAATTTCTTCTTTATTGTTGTCTATGGGATATCCTCAACTGCAAAAGAAGAAAAGATATTCAGGAAGATGGCTAAAGGCAGGAAAAATATGAAACTTATAAAATTTTCATCAGATTTCAGCAGGCTGCTCAATGCATGCGACTTGTCTGTAAGCATGGCTGGCTACAACACTTCTGCAGAAACAATGCTCCTTGGAAAAAAATCAATAATCATCCCAAAATTTGACAACATAAGCAAAGCAGGGATAGAGCAGTATTACAGGGCTTTGCTTCTGAAAGACAAAGCTGATAGTTCAATTATTGAATACAGCAATATTGACGCAGGCAGGCTGGCAGAAGAGATAAGAAAAAAAATCAGTGAAAAACATATTATAAAAATGAAAAAAGAGTGGTTTAATTCCCAAAAAATAATAAGGAAGGAAATCTTCAGCTAGGAACTAAAGTACTCAGAGATATTGCATAGTTTCTTGTTCAAGTCAACAGTGCTTAAAGGGCAGGTTCTGCATGTTCTCCACAGAACTTTTGCTGTATTTATAGACTGCATCTTTCCTCTAAGATTATCTGCCTTTTTTGAAAACCAGATATCCTTTAATCTTTTCTTGAAAACATTCCCGAATGACCGGAAAGGGTTCCAGCAGCACAAGCTTGTGCTTCCATCCAGATTTATATAAACCCTGTAATATCCTACAAGGCATTTCTGGCGCTTTCTGCTTTCCTCAGTGTTTAATTCCTTGAGGAATGCTGCGAGGTTGTTCTTGACTTTTCTGGATTTGCCTGAACCAAGGAGAAATTTTACGCTGTCCCTTATTTTTTCTATATCTCCCTTATCAAGGCACAGTTCATCAACATGATTAAAAGAGCGGAGTTTCTTAAGGCATACTGAATCAATGTTATACTTCAGTGCAAAATCAAAGAAATCAATTATCTCATTGCAGTTTATCTTGTTGACTACAAGCCCAAGTTCAATCTTGGGCATTGTTCTATGTTCAGCCATTCTGGAAATCCACTGAATATTCCTTATAACCCTATCAAGATAAGAAATTCCTGATGCCTGCAGAAGCCTCGAGTTTTTTTCATTCAGGCTTGGAACATGAATATTCAGGAATGAAATCATGCCAATTTCCTTAAAATTCTCCAGGGAAATAGTCCCATTTGTCTGGATTCCTACTGAAAGCCCTTTTTCATGAGCATAGCGAACCATTTCCCCAAGATTTTTATGCATGAATGGCTCGCCATCCCCGCTTATTGACAGAGTAGGAGTTCCTATCTCAGCAAGGTCATCAACAACCTCTTTGAACTTGGAAATGGGAAAATCCTGATTTTTGCGGAATTTCATATAGAAATTATTATATAGTTTGCAGTATCTATTGGCCACATCAGAATAAATCCAGCAGTATTTGCATGACTGGTTGCATTTTCTTACTGCTGTTATCTGGGCTATTTCAGGGCCGACAAGAGCCCTGTTCTTTGTTATGCCCTCTGCCCTTTTTATGTTCCCTGCTTTCTCGTTAATTGCCATTTTTGAAATTCCAGTATTTTAAATACCCATGATAAGCAAGGCATTTCGGGCATATGCCTTTTTCTGCATTATTTATCATCTCTGCATATCTCTTTTTATAAAATTCCTTTTCCCAGTCCTTATCAAGGCAATTCGCAATTGGCTCCTGATACAAGCAAGGGTAAATATTCCCTGTGCAGTCAATAAAAAGGTAATTTTCAGGGGTTTTGCAGGATTTTATCTCTAATTCTCCCTGAAGATAATCTACAAGGGCAGACAAGTAATCCAGATTTACAATTGATGCGCCTGAATTCTTCTCAGAAGCAATAATTCTGAGAAGCTCTTTTGCTATTTTCTCCCTGCTTTTATTATCAAGCATTTTTTTCATGAAGTCCTGCCTGCTGCTGTTGCGGTATTTGGGAGTAAGTCCATGCGCAGAATTAGAGGATTGCAGCAGCTTAAAAAGGAGATTTATGCCTATTTTGCTGCAAAAATCATAAACTTTTGGTATTTCATTTGCATTCTCACTGCAGATTGTGAATTTCAGGGTTAGATTCACATCTTCAAATTCACTGTTCACAGCGTTTATAGTGTTCATTGTCTTCTCAAAGGCATTATTTCTGCCCCGGAGTTTATCATGCACACTGCCAAACCCGTCAAGGCTGATGAACAAACTGATATCTCTTGCATAATCCTTATTTTCCTTTAAAAAATCCAGAATTCTGGCAGTGTCATAGCCGTTTGAGGATATCCCTATTTTCCTCAGTTGCTTTTTCATCTTCAGCAACACAAGAGACTTGAAAATTTCATTAAATTCCGGATGCATAAACGGCTCTCCTCCTGTCAATGTCACTGATTCAAGAGGATGCCTTAATATTCCCGATGTCAGAACCCCCAATATCGCATCTTTGCCAAGATTCTTTCTTTCAGCTTCCTGCCACATAGGGCAGGCAGAACATTTCAGATTGCATTCATTTGTTATTTCAAATGTTATGTTCTTTGCCGAGATTTTCTGCATTTTACTGTCCATTACAAAACAAATTTAACTTTTTTTCCTTTCAGTATCTCCATAAATTTCCTGATTGTCTCAAAATCCCTTTTTTCCAGAGTCCTATGGTGAAAATATATCCCAAATGAATTCGTCTTTCTGCTTAGAATTGCAAAATCAAGCAGCAGCTCCCTTAATGTTTTCTTCTTTACGCCATTGTCTGTAAATGTTTCAAAATTTATAATCGCAGGCAAGTTCCTGATTTTTCCCAAGCGCGCTGCAGGCAAATCTGTTGAAATAAATTCAAAATTCAGCCCCTCAAGAGCCCTGACAGTTGCCTTGTTCAGATGATTATAAGGGGGAATAAAGATTCTCTTTTTGAATCCGAATAATTTCTGCATGATACCAAGCCCCTGCAGAATATCCTTTTTCTGGGTTTCATAATCCCTTGACATTCCAAACTCATATTTTCTTGTTTTTCCATAGTTGGCATGCATCCAGCCGTGCTGCGCAAGATGCACAAGACTATCATTGTCTTTTTTTAATTTTGAGAGAAAATCCGAAAGCTTTTTTTCTATTTTTCCCGGAATTATTCCATAAATAACAGGCACTTTAAGCTCAATCATCATTCTGGAAAATTTAACTAAATTGGAAGTTAAATCGAAAACATCATCATCCCTGGCAAAAAAGCGCATTTGTTTGTTCATTTTACCTTATCAGTGCAAGGAGCCATGTTATTACTTCTCCCTTTATCAGGATTGTAACAAGAGCCCCAATAAACATGAAAGGCGCAAGGGCGGAATTGTCTTTAACCAGTATTTTTCTGTCCAGGCTGAAAGCGCTTTTCATCTCTTTTATTTTGGCTCTGTTGATAACCTCCCCTTTTTTGCATATTTCCTTTTTGTTATGGAAAAGTGGCTGCATAATCTGGCTGTAAGGCATTAAACTGCCTATTCTTGCCTTTGATATATTTATCCTTGCCTGCATATCTATTGCAACTGTTTTGAAAATAGAGAAAAATAGCGAGAAGCTTAATACATTCAGCAAGGAGGTGTATGCCCTAAAAAATACCATATTAAACAGGGAAAGCAAGAAATAAGAAAGATACAGTATCTTCTTATTTTTAACAATTCTGGCAAGGAAAATATTAAGCACAGCAGCACAGGAATAAGAAATCAATGTCAAATAAAAGCCAGAAACAGGAAGAAAGCTTCTCAGGAACATGCTTGTTATCCACGAAAAGGAAAATATTGAGATTACGAGGATTAAAATTTTCTTGAAAAAATCCCTGGCATCAAGAACCTTTCCTAATCCCTTTTTGCCTTTGCACAGCATCACAATTGAATTTATCAGCAGATAAGCCCCTGAGATGACAAAAGTATTGCTGAAAAAGACAAGAGAGGGGAATATGCTTATATGAAAACTGGAATAAAAAGATAGGGGTATCAGCGCAGAGAAAGCAATGAAAAGCTTTGCATCGCCCGGAGCCCAGAACCTGAATGAATAAAGCAGGAAGCTGAACGCAACAGCAGACAGGAAGTTTGTCAGGAGTTCTGAGATATATGCCTCATTAACAGGCATGCCGGAGATTTTAAGATAGATAACAAGCAGAAGATATACAACTGCAGAATAAGCCAGCGCCCAAAGCACAAGCCAATTTTTCACTCTTCCATGCCTTATATCCCAGAATGAAGCCAAGCCCCCAAGCAGGAGTATTGCAGGCAGGAAGAAATAAAGCAGATTTATCATTTTGAATTATTATTGAGGATTAAGCAGAGAAAATTTATAAACTTAATCAATTTTGCTGCTGGATGGTGCATAAAAGTGTTCCATACGCGCTGCCTGCATTGACAATGGCAGTTATGATTGCAATGGCAGTTATTGTGCGCCCGCAGATTACAGGTTTCTTTGCTGCTCCTGTGATGAGTGCAGAGATTAAAATAACTGCAAGCGAAGTCCTGCCTCCGAACGCAGTAATTCATATCTTTCTTGAGAAGAACAATCAGACTGCAATGGAGATTTACAATTCAACTGCCCTTGATTTTGTGGAGGATTTCAAAGCACAGGACTCTTTCAAATTAGTAGAAGGGAAAAACAAAGAGCTTGGCTATGAGGGAAAAGGATACATCGGAAGCCATAAATTCAGCGCAGGGATAAACACTGATAATCTCAAACATGGAAATTATATCCTTCAGACAGAGATAACCTGGCATGATAAAGCAACAAGAACAGAGCAGGAAATAATCATCTAATCACTCTTTTTTTTCTTTATCTTTTTATTAAAGTAAACAAACCATGCTATGTTTATCACAACAAGGAGCAGTACTGCCAAAACAAGCACAAACATCATATTCTGCTTTCCTGACTCGGCTGATACTGCCCTTGCGGATATTCCAACTCCAATAATCTCCACTTTAATTGAAGTCAGGGCTATTTCTGTTTTTAGCTGCCTTTCAAGAACCTGGTTGGCAAAATTCAGCAGCAATTTTCCTGAATACACGCCTTCTTTTACTCCTGCTGTATCCCAGTATGCATTCAAGACGCTCCTGCCCATTGCAGAAAGCTCTATTGAAGGAGTCTTGACATTTGCAATCAAGTTCTCCTGCTCATCCTGAATCTGGAGCTGCGCATAGATATCGCTGATTTTCTCGCTCCATTTGCTCTCAACAGTGATGTCAAATTTGGCTATATCCCCCAGCCTGAAGTTTCTTACAGAAATATCAACAATATCAACAACCAGTGAGCCAACTGAGATTATTTTTTCAGAAGACGCAAGCTTGCCCTCATCATAAGGCAATGTTGCAACAATCCTGTAATTTCCAGGGTTAACATCTGCTTTCCATGCTGCCTGCAGCTCGCCTTTTGTCCCTGAATTTATTGTTTTGCTGTCTGTTTTTAATACTGCTATTTTCTGGTTTGCTGCTGAAATAATCTCAATTGTCGCCTGCATGCCAACCAAATCCTGCTCCCCAAGATTATCAACTTCAACATAAAATTTGCCAGAGCTGCCTGCTTCAAAATGCTCTGAACTGAGCACTATTGCTGCGTATTTGTAAGGATATGGCACTTTTACAAGCAACTGCGATGCAACAACAACCATTGCGCCTATCTGGACTCCATCCGCGCCGCCTTCAGGAGGAAGTTCAGTTACTGTTATCTTTGCCTCGTGCTCGCCAGGAGTAAGTTTTGCAGGCAGGGAAACTGAGTATGTCAGTGTTTTTTCATTTTCTGATGCGCCTATGCGGACTATCGGAGAATCGCTTTTCAATGTGATATAGCTCGCAAGCTCCCCTGTTGCGCCAAAAACAACATTCATATCCCTGTGCTCTGTGTTAATTACTGTAATCTGCACATCCCTCTGCATTCCCTGCTCAAAATTAAGCGTCAATCTTCCAGGAGAAATGCCGAGAGCAAGGGCATTTGATGTCATCGCAACTGCTATCAAAATCAATGCCAAGGCAGCCAATATTGTTTTTGTATTGTTTTTATTCATTTTCTGAAGCGATTATTTTTGTTATATCAGAGGAATTTTTTTCGTAAATCACTGCATCCGGCTCAAGTATTGCTTTTCCTGTCAGCATTCCTATTATGTTGAGCATTACTCTTGTGTTGCCTTTGTTTTCAATCCTGTATGCTGTTTCATTATCAATAACCGCAGTTTTGACATCAATTACAACATCAGAGTTTATCGCAAATTCCTGCTTGTCAAGGCACTTGCCCATAAACTGAACGCACCAGTAATATGTTCCCGGCTTCAGCTCAATCTGCCTGTTCTTCTCTGCAATTATCGGAGAAGTAAAATCAGGATTGTCATCAACAAGAGCAGAGGATGCAAATCCAAGCCAGCTGAAAGACACTGAACTGCCTCTTGTTTGCATCCCTTGCGAAGGGGAAAGCAAAATGCTAAAATTTAAGATTACAACAAACATGATTATTGCTGCTATGTTCAGCACAATCTGCGTTTTCAATATTTTTTGATTGCTGTTATTCTTCATTATTTTCATTCTCATAATTCCCTCACATACCAGCCGGTAAATACCATCTGGCTTGATTTTATTCCAGCACCTTCATTCGGAGGCACTGTTATTGACACATCAATCTCTGCTGAATCAGATGCATCTGTGTAATTCAGGTTGTCAATAACAGTGAAATTTGACTGAGGAACCTGCGCCAGTGTTGTTTGAGAGCCGGCTGCATTAAACGCCCCTGATTCCCCTAGAACACTGTCTATCTTGTATCTGAAATAGTCAGAAGCTGCTGCAGCTATGCTTGTCCAAAGCCAGTTATTCTGGAATATTGAAAGGTTGATATCAGCAAATGAGTTTCCATCATTTTGCAATACCAATGGCGCAGGATTATCTGAGGTTGTATCCTCGGTTGAGCCCGGAGTAAGCGTGCTGAAATTTACTTTTTCTGTGGGCAATGAAAGCGCAACATAACTTGCCAGTGTGAAATTCTGCGGCACAGTCCAGTCGCTTACTTCATAGCCATCCCATACTCTCACAGTCCAGTTGTAATAGAAAGTGTCATCCCAGAAGTATCTCAATCTTGAATCCAGCGTTGTCCAGTTCTGGTTTGCAGAAGAGTTGACTTTCCTGTTGTCAGCAGAGCATGCAGGGAAACATGAGATATTCACTTCATATGTCAGTGCATCCCCTTCGCTGTCTGATGAGGCGCTCCAGTTAAATTGCAAAGTCCTGTTTGTTGTGCTCTGGTTGACTTTAGGATAAACAAGGGCTGCAACAGCGCCTGGAATTGAATTTTCAATATTGCTTCTCTGCCCGGACATGCCAAATGTGTTTGTTGTGTCATTTGCATAAACCCTGAATGTGTAAGTTGTGCCGTCAACTGTTGTCTTGTTTAGCCAGCATGTTGCATTTGTGCCTGTTCCAATCTTGCTCATTGTCTCGTTTACTTCTCCTGCTCCTGAATTCCAGCCAAGCAGGCATGCGCTGACATTGTTCAGTGTTGTGTTGACTGTAACATTTACATAAATCCAGTTTTTGACTTGCCTTTCGCTGTTGGCAGGAGTAGGAAACACAAATGTTATGTTTGGAGTTTCAGGAATAACAGAGCGCGAGAAATTAAACTGCCATGACGGCTGCAGCCCTATATTGTTTGCAGCATCAACGCACTTCACATACCATGTGTGATTTGCGCTTAACATAAAATCCTTCAAAAATGACTGGCTTGTGTCTTTTGTTATTGTATTGTCAACCTGGTCAAATGCAGAATCAACAAAAAGGCTGCAGTTCACGATGTTGTTCGCATCAGTCACATTATAAGTGAATGTTACTGTTGCTGTTGCATCGCCATCCCATGTGCTTCCATTTGCAGGCGAGATTAACCTTGCAACAGGAGGTGTTGTGTCCTTTTCAATCTGGCAGCATAATCTTGTTCCATATGCCTCTGAAGCGCATCCTGAGACATGGGAGTTTGTTTCCTGATTTACCGCTGCAACGCATGTTTCTGCGTAAGCGCATGTTGTTTTATAGCTGCATGACATGATATATGCAGTTGAATTAAGGTTCATGCATGCAGAAATATTGTAAATGCTCCTGTTGTTCATTTCCACATGGGAGTTTGTTTCCTGATACAAATGGAGCATTGTCCATGAGCTGCCAAAAGCTGATGAGCAGTTTGCTGTCAGGCTTGCGCCTGCAATATTGCTCTTGCAGCATATTTTATAGCTGAATATGCTTCTGTTTGGCAGTTCTGCATGGGCGTTTGTAGTGTCATTCATATGCAGCAAGTCATAATATCCTGACTGGCACGATGCTGCAACTTCGCAGTCCATGCCCCTTATACTTAGTCTCCTCATTCCTGCTGTTCCTGTATTGCTGTTGCTGTCAGTGCAGTTGACTGTCCAGTTAAAGCTTCCCTGGCTTAATGAAGGCAGGAATGTCTGGTTTGCTATTTTTGTTATTGAAGAGCTTGTGCTTATTACAGTGCTATTTGCAATAAAGCTGCAGTTGGCTATATTGTTGTCATCATCAACAGTATAATTGAACTCAACTGATGCGCTTGAAAAATTTGTGTTGTTTGCAGGAGTAAGAAGATTCACAGAAGGCAGTGTCCTGTCAAACTTTATGTCAGCGCATAATTTCAGGGCATATGAAGTGTCAGCGCCGCAGCCAGCAAAATGCGCATTTGTCTCATTGCTTATGGAAAATATGCAGTCTCCGTATCCAGAGCAGTTCTGGCTATAAGTCCAGTTGAAAACATATCTTGTAGTATTCATATTTATGCACAGGTTAATTCCAAGAAGAGAATTATTCGGCAGTTCTGCATGGGCGTTTGTCTCATTTGAAATGTGCAGCATTGTCCAGTATTTCTGGCTGCAGTTGTTCCCAAGCCAGTTTACAGCTGTTTCATTCGTGACACAGCATACTTTATAGGCATACTCAGAGCTGTTTGCCATTTCCCCATGAGCATCAGAAATATTTGAAACGTGGAACATGTCAGTCCACCCCCCCCTGCACGTCTGGTTTACTTCGCAAACCAATCCGCCGACTGTAAAGCTCCTTATGCCTGATGCTGTGTTGTTGGCATAGGCAAGTTCAGGGAAAGCGAGAAGCAGAACAAAGAAAACAGCCAGAAACGCAGCAGATAAAACTGCATACTCCCCAGTAAGGAATTTGCTTCTGCCGGCTAAATCAAAGTTCCTTTTGCTTATGCGAGACATTTCGAAATCCCGGGATTTCTCGCGCCTCTCGCTTTCCCTGCTTTTTATCTGGAGAGTGTGATGAGGATAGTGATATTGGATATTTTTGTGATTTATTTTGAAGTGAGGTAATTATTACTTCTCTTTTTACCTATTTTTAGGTATTTTTTCATTTTTTGGACATTTGTTTAACTTATTGGGAGATTATTCATGTTTGTGTTGCTCAGCACTCTACTTCCCCTTATAACCAAATATCTTATCATAAGTTTTATGGTCAACTATGTCAAGAACAAAAGCCATGATTTCAACTTGGTTGCCAGTAGCAGTATAAACTATCCTCCAAAAATCTGAAAGGTTTATTTTCCAGAGGTTTGTAACATTATACTTTAAAAGGTATTTGCGGGGGATTCGGCTCTTGGGTATTTGAATGCCTGCAAAAGGATTTTCTCTTAGCAATTCCTTTGCCCTGTTTATGGACTTAAGCAGGGTTTGGTGCACAGAAGCCATTATATCCTTCTTAATCTCTTCACCAACAACTTTGTTTAGTTCGTCAAAACTTTCTCTTGCTTCTTCTGAAAATACTACATGAATCTCTTTTCCCCTGAACATTTAAACCTCTGTCCCTTTTTCTATTGCAGCTTTTAGTTTTGGGCTTGGATTGTATATCCACAATATTCCCTTATGTATATCCACTATCATTCCTCTTTTTTCTAAATAATCAAGAATCAAATTAAGGGTTTGGTGCATTATGCCTTTAGGCAGCCTTTCTTTTAGTTCAGTTCTAGAAATTGTGGTTTCTGCTTCTTTCAGAATTTTCTCTACCATCAGGACAGTTCTTAAATTTGGATAGTGCAATATTTCTTGTTCCATTTTTTATATATTTGTATATAATAACTTATATAAAGTTATATATAAAGGTTATTATTCTTTGATATATGCTTTTCTGTGACAATATTCTCTCTAATAGTAAAAGCTCTCTTCTTTTCTATTAACATCCTTATGATTTTGGTTTCAGTTTCCATTATGCATTTTAATCTTTTGTTGCTTATGTAACATTTTTGCTGTTAAATTGGTATAGGGCTTAAACATCCCTGACTTTGCATGACATGCTGTAATTGCCTTCTGTCCATCCTGAAACATCAATTGTGTCTGTGAGGTTCATGCTTGTGTTCATTATTTTGTTTCTTTTTCAATAATCAAATAAATATTTCTGAAAAATTTTTCAGCATTATCCAAACTCTCTCTTGCTGGCTGTAAATTTGCCTGCGGGAGCTTTTGATAGGTAAATTTTCCTCGCTTGCCTTTCTCTTTTTGGAATATATTAAGAAGCTCTTCTGCTTTCACTACAATTGACTTGTATATCCTCAATAATTCAATGTCAATCTTGCCAGAATCTACTAATTTTTCAAATTCATTGAGTGTTTTTTTGTGCTCCTCTGGCGGAAATGTTCTTATGCCTCTACTTGCTAATATCGCCTTTGCAGAGTAAAATATACAGTAATAAGAATTGGCTATAACATTGCTAAAAAATGTTGAATCAGCAGTTAGTTCAAATTCTGTCTTTAACTTCTCTTCGCAAGACAGTTTAAAGATTGCTCTCGCTAAATTTAATTCATTTTTTGCCCTTTGCAAATACAATTTTGCCCTATCCATTAAATCCATTTTTATGAGCTTTAAGCACCAATTTATAAAATATGTTGCCGTTAAATAATGTCTTGTGCTTCTTGAACATCTGTTTTCCCAAATTTTCCTCATCTTTTAAGAGCATTCTAACAAAATCCTCAAAGGTGATGTAATGCTCATCAATCTTAACCTCAGAAAGAAGCTTAATTTCATTAAAATAAGGCTTGATTTTGCTTTCAGATTCTTTATTCTCAACTAAAAAGCAGAGGTCTAAATCTGAATCATTCCTTTGCTTGTTTTCAGTGTAACTTCCAAATATCAAGAGGCAGTAATTTTCTGCTGGTATCTTTTCAATAATCTTGATTATAATGCCAAGGTATTTGAAATTCACTAAACTCTGGCTTTCTAAAAACAAGAAAGCTTGAATCAAGAGGGGGTTTCCCAAATTTGCCTTGTATAAGTTTATATTCGCCTTTTTCCCAGATAATAAGAATTTCTCTTTTTCAAATTTCTTAAGGGTGTTGAATACCCACGGTTTGCTTTTTTTGTTTGCTTTTTTCATTACCTCAGATATGCTAAATTCTCCGAATAGATTTTCTTTGAACACTCCTAAAATTTTTAATTCATCTTTTGACATCATCTTTACCTACAAAAGTAATGTTCATTACTTATTTAAATAACTTTCGTTACTTTCTAAAGTAACGATTGGGGGGTTTCTTTTCTAAATATCCCTGACTTTGCATGACATGGAATAATTGCCTTCATTCCAGCTTGAAACATCAATTGTGTCTGTTATGTTCATGCTTGTATTGCTGAGCATATAGCTTGGAGGGAGATAAACACCCCACATGTTTGTTCCTCCAGAACTTGTAATGTTGCACACAACATCATATAGATGATTGGAAGTGTCAGAAAAGTTGACAGTAACAGTCATGCTGTTTCCGTTAATCAGAGTTGTGCCTTCATATGAAGGAGTGCTCCATAAAATCAAGTCCTCTGCTGTTATTGTTATCTCTCCCAAGACAACTGTCTTCTCAATATCCTTTGTTGCAAAAATAGCCCTTGCCTCAATGTATCTTCCGATAGTCGAGGCGATATTCTCCCCTGTATCAGCAGTATATCCCAGTGTTTTTGGCGATGTTTTTGGATAATTGTAAATTGCAAAATCATCAATTGAGCATTGGCAGTTTTCCCTGCCATCTGCATTGCTTCCAATCCTCATTGAGGAGGAAAGGTTCACTGAATTTAGGGCAAGAGGCGATGAAACAGTTGAGTTAACCTGCGTTCCATTGATATAAAGCTTCATGCTCGTATTGTCCCAAGTGGCAGCAACGTGCTGCCACACATTCGCACTCCAGTTTGAAATATCCGAATACACAATCTTCTCATATGGATATGATAATTTTGGCGGCTCAAAATTCCCTGTCCAGCGCGCGATGCCTTTGGAGATACGGAGTTCGTCCATCCAACCATTAAAATATTCATCCCATATACTTCTACCTACAACAAGATTTGCTGTTGACGCACCAAAATTTATAAGTGCAGCATTTTTAGTAACTCCACTTTGTATTCCATTAATGAAGAATTTAAAATCATTTCCATTTCTAACTGCAGCTACATGATACCAAGTATTAGTTGATGGACTCCAACCAAATTGAAAATTATTACCATCATTATCATAATAAAAATATACAGTAGCAGAATTTATGTTGATTTCAAAATTCCTATTTCCAGAATCACCCCAATGAGAAAGCAAAGAATATGTTTGAACATTATTATATCTAATCCAACAATCAATAGTAAAATCTCCCGAGCCGAAATCCCAGTCAGCGCTGTCACTTAAATTGAGATAATCCCCGCTGCCATCAAAATAAGCAGCCTGGCTGAATTTCTGGGAATTAACCTTATATTGTGCTGTGTCAATCTGCGCAGTTCCCACTGCTGTAACAGTCTTTCCTGTATCATCAGTGAATGTTGTTGAGGCATCTCTTCCATCCATGTGCAGGAGCAGTTTTGTTGAGGAATCAGTTGTGTAAGGCACTGTCTGAGGAACAAAATTTCCAGTCCAGCGCGCGATGCCTTTGGAGACTCTAAATTCATCAATCCAGCCATTTAAATCTGCAAGACCTGTGCTAACACTATAACCTACTCTGAATAATTCACTTATATCTGATATACCTGCATTCCAATTTCCCGATGTTTTTGTAAGTGTTTGAGATACCCCATCTATAAAAATTCTCCAACCAGTTGCTGCATTACTATCATCTACTCTAACCAAGGCTATATGATACCAATTATTAGTAACGGAAGTAAAAGGAACTGTCAAATATAAAGAAGTACTACCAAAATATAATACAAAATCTAATGTATTTGTACTATGTTGATGCCATAATCCCCAACCAGATGTTGTAGCGTTGTTACTCTGACCCCATAAAGCATAAGTATTTCCAGCTAAAGAATTAAACCTCACCCAAGTATCAACAGTAAATGCTCCTGTCCCCATATTCCAGTCAGCACTGTCTGGAACTGTTAAATAATCACTATCTCCATCAAACAAGCCAGATGTGCTAACCTGGCTGATTTGCGCGCCTCCGTTTGGTGTTACTGTTTTGGGAATTGGGGAGCTGTCAGTAAATGTTGTGCTTGCATCTGCACCATCAAAATGCAGGAGCAGTTTTGTGGCATTATCAGTGCCATTATTCATATTAAAGAACAAATTGTTTCCTGCATCCTTGCCTATTCTCATGAATGCTGCATTGTCTGCATCAGATGTTTCATAAAATATGTGTGGATTGCTGTCATTTCCATTCCAGCCCTCTGGCTTTGTCCAGAACGCAATAGTTCCGGCAGTTTTATTCAGGTTTCCAAAATAATCATTATAAATCTCATTTTGTGTGCGCGCCCTGCCCTTTGTGATGTGGAGTTCGTCGAGGGTGCCGTTCATATATTGAACGGCTGAAATTCCTTTACCAATATTAAGATTAGCAGCTAAATTACCTACATCATTACTCCCAAAGGCGGTATTTTCTGTTGGAGTTATAGATATTCCATTTATAAAAAGTAGAGCAATGCTCCCGCTTCTTTCCCATGTCACGTGATACCAAGTATTTATAACTGGGGTCCATGAAGCTAAATAATAGCCTTTATTAGCTGCACCATTTTTGAATTGAAGAATAAAAGTAGATGTTCCATCGTGAACTATCCTCCAAAAATTATCGTCATCTACATATTGAGACACTTGGGTTTGGGCTGCTCCATCCATAGAATTAAATCTAACCCATGTATCAATCGTGAAATCCCCGCTGCCAAAATTCCAGTCGTCGCTGTCTTTCAATGTTAAATAACTCACATTGCCATTGAACTTCGCGCCCTGCCCGTATTTACCTGTTTCAAACTCAAATGGATACTGCGCAGTCGGCGGGGCAAAATTGGAAGTCCATCGCGCGACGCCCTTGCTAATTCTAACCTCATCGAGAAAGCCGTTAAAATATACCTCCCAAGTAGGAACATCTCCAATAATTAAAGTTGTTGCTGCATTGTATAAGCTAATGCCAGTCATGTCTTGAGTAGAACCAACCTGAATTCCATCAGCATACAACTTAAAGTTATTTCCATTTCTCACAAAAGCAATATGATGCCAATTATTTAAGGTGGCTCTCCAAGGGAAAAAGAAATAGCCAGGTGGATAAGTTCCATTAGCAGAATAGTAAAAAGTAAATCCATTAGTATCATAATAAATATTCCAATCATCATTTGGAGGACCCGCCCAATGAGAAAGTAATCCGGCATTAGCAGTTACGCTTCCAGCCCACTTTATATAAAAATCAATTGTGAAATCTTCTGAACCAAATGCCCAGTCATCACTATCTGCCAAAGAAAGATAATCCCCAGCCCCATCAAAAAATCCTGAGCTCGCCCCAAACTTTTTCTGCGCTGTGTTAATATAAACCTGCCCATTTGCTGTTACTGCCTTGGGAGTTGTTTCAGAATCCAAGAAAGTTGTGGTACCATTGCCCCCCCCATCAAAATGCAGAAGCAGTTTGGTATACCCATCAGCACTCATTGTCCCATTTTGCCCGGTGTCGCATGCATATGAATTGTCAAACCTGCATAACAGGACTGTATCAGTATCAGCGCTGGCTCCTGTTGGATATTTTAGAGTGCCGCCTCCAAAACTTGAAACATTGAAAGCAGAGAGAAACTTGCCTGACGAGACAATATCTGCAACGTATGCCTGTGTTGGAACTGCGAAGTTTGAAGTCCAGCGGGCTATGCCTTTGATAATCCTAAACTCATCCATCCATGCATCTAACCACTTACTATCTCTTACATGACCTCCTATAGCTAGAACAGCACTAGAATCAGGGAAAATTCCCCAGGTAGCATCTGTAGTCAATGCTTGCGAAACTCCATCAATGAAAATGTATGCATTACTGCCACTTCTAACAAAAGCAAGATGATACCAAGTATTAGTAGATACACCCCAATTATTAGTCATTTTAAAATCACCATATTGCGCAGAACCTCCAACAGCCATTCTTAATTTATAGGTGCTGCCTGACTCAGGAATACTGAAAACCCAGTCACTAAGACCACCATCACTTTGACCGACAAATGCCGGGTAATTTCCAGCACCAGGCAATACATTAAACCTCACCCAAGTATCAATAGTAAAATCACCTGTTCCAAAAGCCCAATCAGCACTATCTGGAATAGAAAGATAATCACCAGTGCCGTCAAACAAGCCGCTTGCTCCCCCGAACTTGCTCTGGGCAGTGTCAAGCTGGGCGTTACCAACAGCAGTTACCAATTTTCCATATATGCTTGAATCTGTGAAGGTTGTTGAAGCATCACTTCCATCCATGTGAAGCAGAAGTTTAGTATTAGCATCTGGTTTTTCTCCATCATACCCCTTGTAGCCCCTCTGCCCAATTGTCTGTGTTTTTGTCGAAGCATCATCAAAACTTAGAGAAAGCAAAGTGCCATTCTGCGCTGTTGATGAATTTGTTATCTGCTCATTTGGCTGTGGCATCTCCTTGTTTCCAGTCCATTCTCCCCAAGTCACATTATTAGCAGAGCTTCTTGTCTGCATCCAAACTTTTCTTGTTTCATCGCCCCTTTCAAAGTGGTCCTGAATCTCATCTTCACGCAAGCTTCTGTTGTAGATTGCGACTTCGTCGATGGTGCCGTTGAAAAATTGGTCAGTTCCAGCTCCAGTAGCACCCACGATAAGGGCATTATTATCATTATTGAGATTATAATTAGGATATGTGCCAATACGGACACCATTAACATAAACCGTACTGTTCGAGCCTGAACGCACAAGAGCGAGATGATACCAAGTGTTCGTAGAGGGAGACCACAATATGTTGGATGACCCCGCCCCCCCTGCTTCAAAAAGTTGAAGGTTCCCTGATACTCCTTGCCATATCCATTCCCAACCAGTCGTATAGGCTGAGTTATCTGCAACAACAAGCCCCTTAATTAAGCTTATATCTCTAAATATTGCCCATAAATCAATAGTGAAATCTTTTGCAGTGCCAAAATTCCAATCAGCACTATTAGGAATGCTTACATAATCATTCTTGCCGTCAAAAGTGAATGCTCCTGAAAACTTGCCGCCTGTTGAAGAGTAGGTTATGCCATTTGCAATTCCAGTATGAAGCGTGCCGTTGTTGTTGCCATCAGAGTAATCATTTATCACGCTGCCATTTGAATTGTTGTAATTCTCCCCAACACTTGAATCATTATTAAAATGCATCAGCAAAACAGTTGAATCATCTTTTGCCAGTTCCTGCCCGAATTTTGAGTATCTTGAAACATTCCATGAGATTGTTTTCCATTCTGTCCCAGATGTCGCGGCATCAAACTGCTTTTTGTAAGTGCCCTGCCTGTAGAACTCGCGGAACTCATCAGGAGTTCTGCTCCTGTTTGAGATTCGTACTTCGTCGATGGTGCCGTTCATCCCGCCTGCACCATTGAAATTGCAACCTATAAACAAAGCGCTTGCTAAATTTCCTACATCATTATTGCTGAATGCAACAGATTCTGTCCATGTTTGTTGCACTCCATTAATAAAGAGGTTGGCAGTAGTATTAATCCTTTCAGCTGCCAAATGATACCAAACTCCGGCAGAAGGAGTCCAAGCAAGGATATAATTGGCTTTAGCTCCGCTATTTATAAAGGTAAGATAAATATTGCCATCTGCCTCATAAAGAAAATACCAAGAATTTGTTGCAGTATATTGGGTAACTAAATAGTGCTGTCCTGCAACAGTATCAAATTTAACCCATAAATCAATTGTGAAATCATTACTTCCAAAATACCAGTCATTACTGTCTGGGGCAGCAGCAAAATCTCCCGCCCCGTCCAAGCTTAATGCCTTGCCGAATTTTCCAGCAGTAAAATTATCATGCGTGCCTGTCATATTTATTGTGCCGCCGTGAGCCCCGCACACATCAGCAGCAGAATCATCAAAATGCCATAACGCAACAGTATTGCTGTCGCATGCATACGGCTCTGTTCTCATTGTCCAGTTTGTGTAAACACCGCTTCTTCCCTTGTATTCCTGCCATATGTCATCAGCAGAAAGCGAGCGGTTCCAGATTTTTACTTCGTCGAGGGTGCCGTTGAAAAAATATCCTTGAGTATGCCTGCCAAACAACACATTGGCAGGAATATCAGGCAGGGTTACTGCAATGGTTTGTGTGATGTCAACCTTAATTCCATCCTGAAAAACCATAAAACTGTTTCCATTCCTCGTCAGAGCAACATGATACCAAGTTCCAGTATTTAGAGTAGTATTGAATGCACGGGGGGCGACTGGAGAAGCAACAGATGTATAAAATGTCCACTGGTATTGCCCAGCAGAATTTACTATATAAAAAAATACAAAATTTCCTCCGCCATATTGCTGGTATATATAATCCTCGTCTCCTGCTGGGGGCAATGAATTGAACTTAACCCAAAAATCCATAGTGAAGGGGTTCGCCCCGAAATTCCAGTCATTGCTATCGCTCACATTCACAAAATCACCCAAGCCGTCAAATTTCAAAGCCTTGCCTGAAACTGCGACGTCTGTGAAATCTCCAGAATCCTCATATCCTTCATATTGTGAAGTTCTGACAGCAAAATCAGAAGTCCAGCGCGCGATGCCTTTCGAGATGCGGAGTTCGTCTATCCAGCCATCAAAATAATAATTAGCTGCATCACCATATTTTCCTACATACAAAGTTCCAGCTGTAGTTCCCACATCAGAAGCTAACGCAGTTATTGTAGTTACGGCCTGAGAAGCACCATCTATAAACATTAGTATTGAAGCCCCGTTCCTTACAACAGCAATATGATGCCAAGCAGTATTTCCCAAGCTAACAGGGGAGGTCATTCTAAATTCACCTGTATCCACACCGCCACTATAAAGGTGAACACTTATCTTCTCCCCATCACCAAGATAAATTACCCACCAGTTATTAGCATCTTTCTTTTGCATTGCAAGTACTTCAGAATCTGTTTTAGTTGATGGTGTAACCTTAAACTTTATCCATGCCTCTACAGTAAAATCCCCAGTTCCGAAAGCCCAGTCAGAACTTTCTGTATAATTAATATAATCCCCTGTCCCGTCAAGCAGCAAAGAAGCACTTCCAAACTCTTTTTGGGCAGTATCTAACTGAGCATCCCCATAAGAGCCAGCAACAGTTTTTCCTGTTGCGCTGTCCACAGCGCCCGAGGCGTTAGCGGCGTCAGCGCCGTCAGAATGCAGCAGCAGTTTTGTGTAGGAATTGGGATTATAAATCGTGCCAGTATTGCCCCCCACAGAATCATAAGAAATATTTCCAGTTCCCTCATCAAACTTCCACCAAGAAACTAATCCTGTCCCGTTCCAGGCACTTGTTCTCTCGTATGTGCCTGTCAGCAATGTTATGCTCTTTGCCTGCTGCTGCAGGGTTACAAAACCAAGAATTCTTGGACCAAAATAAACAAGCAAGCCAACCAATGCTATCGCAATAACCAGGAAAAAGATAAAGCTTGGATTTTTTACCAATGGCTGCTGTAATTTCCCAATTGAGGGAAGCATCGGGAACCTGTGCTTGACAGCTTTTCCCATTGTTTTAGATTTTGGTTTTTTTGGCATTTTTTAGATTAGTTTAACCCCATTTTTTAGTATCTCCTTCACAAGGGGGTCTTTTTTGTTTTTGTAAAAATTGCCGGTGAAATAATGGATTTCTATGCTTGTTTTGTATTTTGACTCGACTTTTCTTGTTAGATTTCCAAGTCCCTTTTTATCTTTCTCGCTGATTCTGTCAGATATTATCGCCAAGTCAATATCAGACTTTTCCTTATAAATTAATTTGGCATAAGAGCCAAATAAGTAAGACTGTAAAGATTTGAACCTGCCTAAAAAATCTATAACCTCCAGAATTGAAAAATAAGCGTCAAGCGGCAGCTCTTTCAGATTTTTGTACTCTGCTGCGAGAATGCTGACGATATTCTTCACAATCTCCTTTTCAAGATCAAGTGAGAGCAGCCTTTTCTCTTTTTTCAGGATTTTTGCATTCAGCAAAAGATTGATTCTGCTGTCAAGCACTCTGTTGTTTATTCTTGCCCTTTCCTGAATCTCTTTCCTCTGCATCCTTGAGCCTTGGGAGACAGAGAAGATTGTCAAAATCTTTGCTATTTCCCTGTCAAATATTACATTTATCATTTTTCCAGCAGAACCTGAATTTTTTTGATATATTCCAGAACAGCAGCATTGTAGAATTTTATGGCTTTTCTAGAAAATTCCCCTTTCATAAATGCTGTTCCAGTATAATACTGCACTTTGGTTCTTTCCCTTCTTGCCTCATCTAAATCATTAGCAAGGTTCAGAAAATTCCTGTAACCTTCCTCGATTAAGCTTATTATCCCCTTATTCTTGATTAATTCCTTCAATACCTTTATTGTGGTCGCATGCACTTCAAAATCTATCTTTATCCTGAATTTTTTTGCAAGCAGCAGCTTTGTAATATCATGCATAGCGTAATAACCTGAGATTATAGCCCATCTTGGGAATTTTGTTAAATTAGATTTGCTGTGCTCTAAATTGTCCTTATATGAATTTTCAAAGAAATTAACATATCTGCCAATCTCCAATTCATTAATTCTGCTTATCTTCCCTTCCCCCATTAAAATTTCAATTTTTACCATATTTTACTACTTTTTTAGTATTATTTCTTCTTTATTTAAATATTTTACTACTTTTTTAGTATTATTAGCGCTATTTTCTTCTTTGTGATATTTAGATATTTAATTGAATATTTCCTATTCTAATTCATAATTTTTATTGGTGTTTTTGAAAATATCATTTTATCTCTTTTTTGATATAATGCTATATCTTTTTAGTTATATTTTGTGTATCATATGATATGAAAAGTTTATCATCTCTATTTTTCTATTTGGTTCTTGCCGCCTAAAACTTTCTTTTTGTCCCATTTTTGGCTTCCTGCTCTTTTTTCCTGTTTTTTTCATCATTTTTCAAGAACCTTCTTTATGCTTGTCAAAAATTTTCTTGAATTATTGATTGATTCTTTTGCAGGCTCAATATTTGCTTGAGCAATAGTATGATAGGTAAAATGCCCCCTCTTCCATTTCTCAAGAGCAAATAAATTCAGCAATTCATGTGCCCTTATAGCCATCTCCTCGTATATCTTCAGCAGCTCATTATCAAGCACGCCTGTATCAACAAAATGCTTCTTGAACTCATCAAGAGTTTTCTTGTGCTCTTCTGGGGGCTCTGTCTTTATGTTCTTGCTTAGCAGAATTGCCTTGGCAGAATAAAATATCGCATAATAGCTGTGGGAGATTGCTGCTGAATAAAAAGTATCTTCGGGATTTGCTTCAAGCTCTGTCTTCAAGTTTTCTTTTTCAGAAAGATTGAAGATAGCTTTGCCTAGCCTAAACTCATTCTCAGCCCTTTCTATGTAAAGCTTTACCTTTGAATTAGCCTTTGAATCCATTTTTTATTGCCTTTTTTACAATTAGATAATAATTTTCTGCGCCGAAAAAAATAATCCTGTTCTTGAATATAAGTTTCCCATAATTCTGCTCTTCATTAAGCAACATATTCAAAAACTCTGTTTTGGTGAAAACATAGGGATGGGCTTCGGGCACCATCAATTCCCCTTTGTTTTTTAATATAGTGAGAATTTTCTTTGTTTCTGTTCCGTCTTCAGCCAAAACAACCACATCAATGTCTGATTTTTCTGTTGCCTTTCCTGCGGCATATGAACCCGCAACCATAAATGTGAAATAGGATAATGGAACTGCATTAATGAGCTGGATAATATTATCTCTTGGCAGTTTTCTTGAATTAGCTTCCAATTCATCAAGAAAAGCAAGATAAGTTATTGTATAGCTATTATCAAGACTTAAAGAGCATATATTTGAATATCCTTTTTTTGCCATATCTATCAAGCCCATTTTTTCCATTTTTCTAACTGAATTGAATGTCCAAGGATAAGATTTTTTAGATGTCCTTTTCATAATTTCCCTTATGGTGTAACTTCTAAACAAATCCTTTCTAAATAAATCAATTATTTTTATTTCCTCTTTCGTAAGCATTTTTTAGGTTATACTTTTTTTAATATAATATTATACTTTTTTAAGTATTTAAATATATTTTTGCTTTTGTTCAGCAGATATAGCTAATCCCCCTCTTATCTGCGCGTTTATGATTATGTTCTGCTGCCTGCTCCACTCCCTATCAGAGTGGGTTCTGATATAATCCGCCCAAAATCTGACAAAATTGGTTCTTTCCTCTTTGTTATCCTTTCCAGGCGTGAGCAACTTTCTTTCCTGTTCTTTTCCTTTCTTCATTTTTTATCTCCTCTATCCTTTTGGGGATTAACTTGCATCTCTTTCTGGATTTTTCTTGTCTTGAGATAAATAAGAACAACTGCAACAAGCGCAGCCAAGCTGACAGAGAGAATAATAATACTTATCATGGAGATTTCCTGTTTCTCGCCTGCAATTTTCTTCCCGCACTTTCCTGTCTCAGAATCCCATTCCCTGTTCTGATTGACACAGTTAAGCCACAGATTGCATGCTTCTGTCTTGTTCTGGATTACAGAAAGCGGGGCGATATCAACATCAAAACCTGCAGGTCTTAAATTGTAATGGCAGTACTGGTTTGCACAAGGGTCAGAGCAATAGCTGTTATTGTAGCCAGCGCCCTGGCATTCATCCATGCAGGCATCAAAGCAGTCCTGCTCGCCTGCAAAATAATACTGGCATTCTTTTGTCAAAGGATTGGCTATATGATACGGCGGCTTGTAAGCCGCCTGAACAAATGAAACATTCAGAATTAAAAGAACTGCCAAAAAAAGAACTGCGGAATAAGATAATCTCATTTTTCTGCCGGCTGCTGTCATTTTCTCCCTTCTTTTATTGCAAATCCCAGTTTTTCCAAATTTATATATCTTTTCCATCGCTATTTCCCCGTTATTTTTTCCTGATTTTTCTGTTGTTCTACCATCAGAACCAGCCTGTCCGGCTGTTTCCGATACCTCCTATAATTAAACAGGCACATCTGTAACAATGCATTTTTCATAATAAACCCCTGACTCCCAATTTGAGGTATTGACAAGGGATGTCTTGACATAATCCTTGTATCCTGTTATATTCAATGATACGCTCCACATGGCTTTTGTCAGATTAACATCAGAGTAAATTGTGCAGTTCATTTCCTTAAGCGCATAATCAGTGACATTGACATTCTGCGCAAACCCATAAGTCCTGTTGAATATGCTCTCATTAAGGTTTGAAGGAGTTGTCCAGTTTATCACAGGAGGCCTGTCAATCTTGAAGCTCACATTTTCAGTATACCAGAGGTTTATGCTTATACTCCTGTTTGCAGACCCATTGCCCCATGCCTTGCTGGCTCTTGTGTCATAGCACACAATATTCCACTCAAAGTTTGTGTCATCTGCAAGATTGCTTACAGTGAATGAATTGTTTCCTGATGATGCAGTAACATTTGTCTCAACAATACCCCATGAAGTTATATTATGATACAAACTGCAATTCAACAGCCCAAATGTTTCTGTAACATTGAATGTGAACAATGCGGATGTTACTCCCAGAACTGCGTTGTCAGAAGGATAAGTCAGATTCACAGCTGGCTTAAAATCAAGCAAAAAGGTTGTGCTTTCAGTGTACCACTCATTAATATTAAAAGTCCAGTTCGCAGCAGCCCAGCCAAAATTGCTTGAGTTGTCATAGCACTTGATATTCCAGTCAAAATTGCCATCATCAGAAAGCCCAGTCAAGTTTATCTCTGCTGTAACGTCATTTGCTATCGCAGTTGTGTTTGAAGATTCTCTTTGCCATGCGCCTGTCCTGTTTGTGTGCAATGAGCAATTTGCCAATGCCACATTATCTGACGCCTGAAATTTGAAAGTTGCATTGTCATAAGTAGTAATCGTGCCTGAAGCAGGGGAAATTAAAGTTACTGTCGGAGGAGTAACCTCATTAAGTGCATAGGCAGTTTCATTTCCAAATGTGAATTTAAGTGTGTGATGCTCTGCACCTAAAACCTGCACCTCCTCAAAACTCAATAAATTGCAGGAATAATTACTGTAGAACACAGAGTTGTTGCTTCCATCCCCTGAATTCTGCAGCCATGTATAATTAAATTCAGTTTCTCCGCAGACAAGCTTGACAAACCTTAACTGGCAGGTCTTGCCCCCGCAATTTCCTGTTTCTGTCCATGTTGTCGAGTTAATTGCTGTTATTGTCAAATCAGCTGTCCCTGTTGTATTAAAATATACGCTCCAGTTTCCGTAAAGAGTAGGATAACTCTGGACATTAAAAATAGTTATGCTTGTTTCATATGTCTCATTGCTCAGATGAGGCACATTCCACTCAATCATATCTATCATTCCATCAGTGTCAGAATCATAAGCAGTAAAATTAACATTTTCCCTTGAATCATTTTTTATGTTGTAAAGGTTGATTGCATTTTCTTTCCCAACAGGCACAATTTCAGGCAGTTCAGTAAAAGCAAGGATGTCTGTGTAGTGCACTGTTTCAGGACCAGAAACTATTATCTGCTTTCTGCCATTGCCCAGGTCAAATTCTTCTGCTGCAGGCGCAGGAGTCTCATATGTGATATTATATTCTGTTGCGTTGCCCTCAAGATTAATCTGCATTTCCTTGAAGCCAGCATCTTTCAGTTTCTGCACTTCATCCTCAAGAATTGCAGAATCATCAGCAACAGCGTAGCCAGTTATTCCTATTCTTGAAAATATCCCCCTGAAGAAATCAGAGAGGTATTCCCAAATGCTTTTTTCTGATTCAGCAATCTTCACTGCAGCGCCTGTCAGAGTAAAAATTGAAGCTTCAACATTTTTCTGATTTTCTTTGGTAACCTCTTCAACTGACAAGTTAACTGCATCAATAGGCACAGTTACTGTAACTGAAGAGGGCTCTGCAAGAACAATCTTCCTGCTCCACTTCACAGGCTTTCCAATAACAGCTCTTTGCTGCGTTACTGTATCAGTAATATTCAAGAATTTCACTTCAACAATAATATCATTGCTCTGTGTCACATTTATTCCGTCGCTTGCATCAAAAATCAATGCACTTGTGCCTGTAAAATTGCTGTCAGGGATAAGTTCAGCAATGCTGCCTGTTATATTCAGTGTTATGTTCTCTGTTTGTCCTAAAAACTGAAGCAAATCGCTGTCTGAATCATTGAAAAATGCAGACAAGTCAAGCGTATAAGCAGAATCAGCCCTGATAGTAATGTTAGGAATAGGCATGATTAATACTGGGGGGTTGTTTATTTTAACGCCTGCAATCTCAGCAATGAAAGGATTGCTTTCTGTTATGTTAATCCCGTCACTTGCATAAATTTTCAGGATTCTTGTGCCTTCGAAATCTGTGCCCGGCATAATTGAAGCTGTGCTTCCTGAAAATGAAACTGTAATATTCTCCACAGGGAATGCCATAAATATCAAATTATCATTGTCAGCATCATAGAAATATCCAGACAAGTTAATTGTTGCATTGCTGTTCTTCATTATGCTCATGTTTAACAGGGCATAAACCAAGACAGGGGCATGGTTTATTGAGGCATTGGTCATATTCTCCAGTTGTCCTAACTGGGTTTCAACAACAAAAATCTCAACAAGATTGCTTTCCACAAAAGAAGCAGAATCAGCTGCAGAGAAAACAATGCTTCTGTTTCCTATCCAGTTTATCTCAGGAACAATTTCAACAGCGCCAGTTGTTGAGTTCAGCAGAACATCAATATTGCCTTCAGGCAGTTTCGAGATATTGTAAATTAATTGCTCTGAATCAGCATCCTCAAAATAATCAGCAAGATTTATGCTCTCAGTGCTGCTCTTGTTTATTGTGATATTCTGTATTGTCTGTTTTTGGACAGGAAAATGATTTATAGAATACATGGCAACTTCAATTCCTATCTGGTTGCTCTGTGTCACATTTATTCCGTCGCTTGCATGGAAAATTATGGTTCTTGAGCCAACAAAATTCTCATCTGGCTGCAGCACTGCTGTGCTGCCCGAGATGGAAACTGTAATATTCTCAGGCTGGGTGCTGGAAAAAGCAAGGGCATCATTGTCAGCATCTTCGAAATAGTATGCAAGATTTATCTCTTCATTCCTGTTCCTTGTTATGTTCATATCAGCAATCTCTCTCGCCTGCACAGGCGGGCTGTTCTCAAATTCAATCTGCACAGCATTGCTCTCATTCTCAGACTGTGAGTCAGATGCATTGAATTTAATCTCAAGAGCGCCAACAAAATTATGTTCCGGAACAATTTCTGCAATGCCACTTAAAATCTTCACATTGACATTTTCAGGCTGAGTGCTTGTGAATGTTATTGCATCCCCGTTTTCATCGTAAAAATAATTCCTGAGATTTATGCTTGTATTCTCATTTGCATGCAAGATTATATCAGGAATTTCCTGCACAAGATAAGGCACCCTGTTTGCAGTGATATTAGACAGGAGTATACTTACAGGAGAAGACACTTTCATAATCTCCACATTCTCATAAGAAAGTGATACATCAAAATTATACTCTCCAGGATTTTCAACTGCAAGATTAAAAGAAGAAAGGTTCAGGCTTATAACTGTTGTATTCTCCAGTAAAAAATCAGAGCCAAAACCCTCTATGATATAGGAAAATGAGGCAGATGCAATAATCTGGCTTTCAGTTTTTTCTATTGCAATCTCCTGAATTGGGATATTATTTTTTTTGCCTTCTTCATCATAATAATAAGCAGAATCTTCCTGCACAATAGCTTCAATATTCGCAAGAGGAGTAGAATTGCCAATACTATCCAAGGCATAGACATACTGCTGTGCGGCAGTTGCTGATGCATCAATAATCTGTGTAATTTCTGTTCCTGCCTCATCTAGGGCATTAATTTCAATCTTAAAGTAAATAAAAGGCTGGATTTGCTTTGCTCCAATCAAGCCAAAGCCCTTGCCATTGCCACCAAGAACAACATTCTCAATGTAAAAGTTATTGGAATATTCCCCATAATCCCCTGAAACAAGCTCTTTCAGTTTTATTGACTTGCCTGTTGAAAATGTGGAGTTTGAAATCTCAACTTTCACTTCTGTCTTTTCAGGAAGAAGCTCGCCTTGTTTCAATTGTATGTCCAGACTCCCTGATATCTGCTCGTTTGCCTTGAAATCTGCTGTGCCAAGACTGATGCTTGCCTTTCCTATCAGAGCTGGCTGATAAAGCAGGAAAAAGAACAGGCAGCACAGCAGTGCTGCAAAAATAAAAAAAGGAACCAGTGGCTTTTTTCTCTGCTCGCTTGTTTCAAGAACAAAATTCTTCCCAAGATATTCTTTTTTTACCTGGCTGCCAACACGGTAGCTTCTGTAATAATAAGGACCATAAGTCTTGCCCCCCCTTTTGATATAGTGATAATCTACCATTATGCAAACATCTCCCTTTTATGGCTGATGCATGAACTCAAAAGGAAGATTGAATTAACCCACTTTTTAGCCGGCTATTGAGGATTTTTTGAATTATAAAATCCTTTTTTTATGTAGAACAACAGGTTTAAATAGATTGCTGTTTTCCGAAACAACGAAGGAAAAAGAGGAAAAACAAGAAATATATCTTCTATATAAAATGATAGAGCCAAAACCGTTATTTAAGGAAAGAATAAGCCAACTTTTAGGTTCTGAGGGGGAAATTTTCTTTGATTACTGCAGGAGACCCTTGCAGAGCTGGATAAGATGCAACACAATAAAGATGAGCCCTGAAAAACTTGCAGAAAGATTAAGCAAGAGATGGAAAATAGAACAGCCATTCAAAGACAACCCAGAGATTATCAAAGTCATCTCAAAAGCAGATGGAACAAAACTCCTGCCTGGAGAGCTTGGAAAGGCAAGAGAGCATCTGCTTGGCTATTACTATATACAGGAGTTAAGCAGCATGATGCCTGCTATTGCCTTGGAGCCCTCAAACAAGGATATAGTGCTGGACTTATGCGCTTCGCCAGGAAGCAAGACAACGCAAATTGCAGCTTATATGAACAATTCAGGGCTGCTTGTTGCAAATGATGTAAGGCTTGACAGGCTGATTATCCTCAACAGCAATCTTGAAAGATGTGGAATCACAAATGAGATTGTCACAAAAGAAGATGGAGGAAGATTATGTGAAAATTTCTCAAATATGAATGTAAACTTTGACAGGATACTTGTTGATGCGCCCTGCTCAGGGGAGGGCACTGCAAGAGTAGATATCAAACTGTTCAGGATGTGGAATATCAGAATGATTGAGAACTTTTCAAGGCAGCAAAAAAGGCTTGCTGCTTCTGCAATCTCCATACTCAAGGAAAATGGCATACTTGTGTATTCAACATGCACCCTCACGCCTGAAGAAAATGAGGGGGTAGTGCAATTCCTTGTTGATAATTTTGATGTAAAAGTAGAAGAGCTTAATCTGCCTGTGAAGACAAGATGCGGAATATCTGAATGGCAAGGAAGGAAATTCCACGATGAAATCAAAAACTGCTGCAGGATATATCCCCAGGACAATGACTCAGAGGGATTTTTTGTGGCAAAAATAAGGAAACTTAAAAATGGAACCAGAGACAAAAATTCTTGACAGGACAAAAAAGCAGAGAATTACCGAGATGCTTGGGCATTACGGGATTGAAAGGCTGGATTACTTAGTCATAAGAACAAGCAGGAAAACCAGGATGTTCTCGGGAATAATAAGCAAGGAGGAGATTATCAGCTGGCTCAAGAGCATCAGCATAGACAATATGGGGTTGTATCTCGCATCAGTTGATGAGCCTGAAATAAGATTAAGCATTGATGCCGCGCATTTGCTTTCAGGCCAGATAAGCAGGAATATTGTTGAGATAAGCGATGAGCAGGCAGAAAAATGGTTTCATGGGGAAGAAATCGAAGTTAATGAAAAACAAAATGGGGCAGAAGACGGCTTCGTAATAATCAAAAACCAGGGCGACATAATCGGCGTAGGAAAGATGACAAAAACAAGGGTACTTAATTACCTGCCAAAAGAGAGGCGGATTAAAGGAAGATAGGATGGAATATACTGTTGATGAAGAGGCTGAAAGATGCTGCCTGAAGGCAGGCAAAATTTCTGCAAAGATTGCAGAGTTAATCCGGAAGATTGTAAAACCCAACATGGCTGCTCTTGAAATAGCAGAGAAAGTTGAATCTGAGATAGAAAATTTAGGCGCGATGCCTGCTTTTCCTGTAACTGTATCATGCGACGAGACAGCAGCGCATTTCTCGCCATTATGGCAAGACAAGACTGTCGCAACAGGGCTTGTCAAGATTGATTTTGGAATTTCAGTTAATGGCTATGCTTCTGACAATGCAATTTCTTTTGACCTGACTGAAAACCAAAGATATGAAGTTATGATAAAGGCATCTGAAACTGCACTGGACAATGCAATCAAATTCATAAAAAACAGCTTCAGCAACTCAAGAGAAGTCCTGCTAAAAGATATTGGAAGACAAATTCAGGATGCAATAACCCTCGCAGGATTCAGCCCTGTAAGAAACTTGTCAGGGCATGAGATAAGGCAGTATGAGATGCATGCAGGCATCACAATTCCAAATTATGACAACGGAAACAATGCAAAATTAAGTGATGGCATCTATGCAATAGAGCCTTTTGCAACTTCAGGGATAGGGATTGTCCAGGATGGAAATCCTTCTGGAATATACCAGCTTGAAAAAGCCAAGCCAGCAAGAGATGCATCTACCAGAGAGATATTAAAGTTCATACAGCAGGAATACAAGACAATGCCGTTCTCAGTGAGATGGATTGTAAAAAAATTCGGGCTGAGAGCTGTTCTGTCACTGAAAGCACTTGAACAGACTGGATGCCTGCATCAGTTCAATCAGCTTGTTGAAAAATCAAGAATGCCTGTCTCTCAGTCAGAAAAAACAATCCTCATAAAGAATAATAAAGTTCTTGTTCTCGGAGAAAATTAATCAGTCTCAGCCAAGATATTCTGCGTGATTAGGGTGTTTTTCAATAGCGGCTCTTGCTGACTTGAGGTATGTATCCTCAATCTCCTTGTATTTCTTGATATCCTCCTGTTTTACAGAGGGCATTACCTTTTTCATTGCGTCATCAAAATGCTTTTTATTTACTTCCTTTGCCTTTATGTCATCACGCAAGGCAAGCATTCCCGCCTCTTTCACAACAGATTCTATGTCTGCTCCTGTATACCCCTCCATCTTCTCTGCTAAAGAGTACAATAGTTTATCTTTTAGGGACAAATCCTTAAAGTTTATTTTATTATCCTTTCCTTTATCTGATTTCTCTAAATCCGATTGTTTTATTGATTCATCTGAAGCCATCTTTTTTAAAGTGTCAATGTTTGATTCCAGTTTATCCTGCTTGAATTTTTTATCAAGTTCTTTTAATTCTTCATTGCTAATCCCAATAGGCATATTTTTTGTGTGAATTTTCAGGATGTTAAATCTTCCATGCTTGTTTGGAATGCCTACTGAGATTATCCTGTCAAATCTTCCAGGCCTTAATAACGCAGGGTCGAGCATATCGGGCCTGTTGGTTGCGCCTATCACAGTAACATCCCTTAGTTCTTCCAAACCATCCATTTCAGCAAGCATTTGGTTGAGGACTCTTTCAGTTGCTTTTGTTCCTGAGTCATATCCTCTTCTTGAAGCAAGCGAGTCAATCTCGTCAAAGAATATTATGCAAGGAGAAACCTGCCTTGCCCTTTCAAAAATCTTTCTTACGCCTTTTTCCGATTCTCCAACCCACATGCTCAGCAGGCTTGGACCTTTTATCTGTATAAAGTTTGCTTCTGACTCATTTGCAACTGCTTTTGCAAGAAGTGTTTTGCCTGTGCCAGGAGGGCCGTAAAGCAATATTCCCCTCGGCGGCTTGATGCCGACTCTCTTAAATGAATCGGGATATTTCAAGGGCCAATCAACTGCTTCTTTCAACTCCTGCTGAACATGTTCTAATCCGCCCACATCATTCCACTTGACATTGGGCTTTTCAACAAGCACTTCACGCATTGCACTAGGCCTCACTGATTTCAAGGCATCATAGAAATCCTGCTTTGTTACTATTAATTTTTGCAATACTTCCTGTGTAATTTCTTCATCCTCTTTTAATCCCAAATCAGGCAAAACTTTTCTTATGATATTCATTGCAGCCTCCTTGCATAATGATGCCAAATCCGCCCCTACAAAACCATGAGTTACAGCTGCAAGTTCTGAAAGCATGCCTTCCAAGAATATAGATTCATATTTCTTGTAATTCTCAGACAGGGTCTCATGATTTTTATCTTCATTATCACTTAATTTTTTTTCTAACTGAGTTAATTCGGCAAGCAGTTTTTTATCATCATCCAGATTAGATGCTGCTTGTTTCTTGGTTTTTTCCAAGGTATCCCTATTTAATTTAGACTCGATTTCCTTTATCTTGCTTTCCACATAATCTCTTTTTAATTCCGGCTTTATAGGCATATTTCTTGTGTGAATCTTAAGTATTGAAAGCCTGCCCTGTTTTGAAGGCACATTTATAACAACTTCCCTGTCAAATCTGCCCGGGCGCCTCAATGCAGGGTCGAGCAGATTAGGCAGGTTGGTTGCGCCTATCACAATAACCTTCCCCCTTGACTTTAACCCATCCATCATTGTCAAAATCTGGGAGACAACCCTCCTTTCAACCTCGCCATAACTTTCCTCTCTCTTGGGCGCTATTGCATCTATCTCATCAATGAATATGATTGCAGGGGCTGACTTTTCAGCCTCTTCAAAAATATCTCTTATCTTTTTCTCAGATTCCCCGTAAAATTTTGACATGCACTCAGGACCATTGAGCAGGATGAAGTTTGCCCCTGACTCGTTTGCAACTGCTTTTGCAAGAAGAGTTTTGCCTGTGCCAGGAGGGCCGTGCAGCAAAACGCCTTTAGGAGGCTCAATCCCAAGTCTTGTGAATAATTCAGGATGCTTCAAAGGCAATTCAACCATTTCTCTTATTTTTCTTATTTCCTCGTCCAATCCGCCAATATCCTCATAAGTTACATCAGGAATTTTTTCCTCAAGAAGCTCAACTGCCTTTGGATTCACAGTAACCTCTGTTGATTCGGTTATTATGCATGCATGGATTGGCTGAGTTGAAACTATCATGAATCTTGTGCTTGTAAAAGTCGGCAGCCCCATACCCCCAAATGCCTCTCCAAAAATCTCAAACAATCCAAAATCATCCATCAGGTCCCTTCTTCTTTGGGCGCCTCCAAGAACAACAATATCCCCCTTCAGCACAGCTCTTCCCAACAATCCCCTTCTGAATGTCTCAGAATCAGCATGAACCTGCAAACCTTTTTGCGCAGGAGCTATCATAACTTTTTTTGCCTCCTTGACTTCTGCCTTTGTGACAAAAACTATCTCCCCTATGCTCGTCTTTGCATTGTGCCTTATTATGCCATCTATCCTTATTATTGACTCTCCTACATCAGCAGGATATGCCCTGTCAATTATAGCCACTGTATCCCTTTTTCCCTTGATTATAACAACATCTCCTCGATTAACTCCGAGGGATTTCATTGTTTCTGAATCTATCCTTGCGATGCCCTTGTATGCATCGTCCTGCAATGCCTCCATAACCTTTAATTTAATCTGTGTCATTTTTACTCCTCTTGAATGTTTTTTCCGAATACCAGAGACAGTCTGCCTGCCTCTTCAAAGCATAAGTTGACAATATTGTTCATTATTCTCTCCTGCTCATGGATAAAATCCACAATCTCTTTTGGAATGCTTACGGTATAGCTGTTGCCTACAACTCGCAGTTTAACTTTAAAAAGTTTGTTTTTTAAGTCACTGAACTTCCTGTAGTCTTCCATGTCTGCAGGATGGTAAACCCTATTGCTGCATTTGGCGCATTGCAACGCCCTTATTGCAAATCCTGATTTATCAAAAGTCTGTTTTTCCATTCGGATATTGCAATTTTTGCACAAAACAGGATTGTCAAAAAAGTCTGTCATCTTGTATACTCTTAGTGTATACACCAGAGGTATATACTTTATAAACTTTTTGCTCCTTTAACCTTTAAGCCTTTCACAGAAAGCTTTTTATTCTTTCAGAAATTCCAAGAACTATGAAGAGAATAACAAGATTGAAGAAAAAATCTCCTGAGAAAGGTTTGATTAGGAAATTCTGGTGGTTTATCTGGGAGTCTCCGTCTGCGTGGAGCTGGATTATTGACTTGATACTGCTTTATATTCTTGTGAAATTTGTCTTTTTCCCTGTTGCTGGATTGATGGCAGGAACATCATTGCCAAGCGTTATAGTGGAATCAGGCAGCATGCATCATTCAGGAAATTTTGAGGAATGGTGGAATAATTTTGGCTCGTGGTATGAAGAGCATAATATCTCTATAAATGATGCAATGAACTGGCAGTTTACAAATGGCATTGACAAGGGAGATATAATTCTTGTCTCAGGCAGGATTGAAGGAAATCTGAAAGTGGGAGATGTTATAATATTTGATGCAGGGCAGTCAAAGCCAATAATTCATAGGGTTATAAGCATATCAGGCAATATAGGCACAAAAGGCGACAATAATGCCGAGCAGCTTTCTGCAGAGAAGGAAATAGAAAAAGAGAAAATTGTCGGCAGGGCAATATTTAGGATACCAAAAATAGGATGGGCAAAACTTATTTTTGTTGAGCTTGCAAACAGCTTATCAAAGGCATACCGTTAAGTTTTTAAACAATCCGGGATAAAAGTTAAAATGCAGTTCTGTCCAAGGTGTGGGAGTGTTCTTATACAAAAAAGAAAAAATTTTGGATGTGTCAAGTGCACTTATTCAAGCAGCGAGAAAGTTAAGATTCAGGCAACAGAAAAAATACAGAGAAAAGTGGAAACGCCTGGAGTTCTAAGAGAGAAGGAATCAACTGTATGGCCTGTTGTATCAGCCCCATGCCCCAAGTGCGGGCATCGCGAAGCATTCTTCTGGAGCGCACAGATGAGAGCCGGAGATGAGGCAGAGACAAGATTCTTCAGATGCACAAAATGCAAGTATACCTGGAGAGAATACAAGTAAATTTCAAAGCGTAACGATAGCTTTTTATATTCTTAAAAATTTCTTTGGAAAGCGGACCCGTAGCTCAGCTTGGTTTAGAGCGCTAGCCTTTTAAGCTAGATGTCGCGCGTTCAAATCGCGTCGGGTCCATATTTTTGTTTCTTAAAAGCCTGATATAGAAAAAACTACCCGAGATAAGAAGTGCTTTTCGCCTTGTCAGGGGCTGTCTGCCCTGCCTGCATTATGGTCTTTAATTTCTTTTCAAACATTTCTGCTTTTTCAAGCAGAGGTTTATAATCAATATCAAGCCCTAGATATTTGTCAAGAACTTCAATCATCTTTGCCGCAGAGCGCGAATCAGGCAAATCTGAATGAGTTTCAGTAAATATGAAAGTGGAATCAGGCTGTTTTGACAGCAGGGATGCAGAAACCCCAAACACAAGCCCCTCCCTTATCTCTGTAAGCCCGAGATTCTGGAGCTTTTTTGATTTTCCCTTGTCAGCTGTAAAAAAGAATGCCTGCGGCTCTGAAACACCCTGCCCGGCATTTATCCCTTCAAGTGAAATCACTTCCCTTGCCTTAAGAATTTCCGAAAGATTTGCAATTGAATCAGCCAATTCCCATTCAATTCCTGAAGCGAGAGACAAGGGGCGTATTATAATTATGTTGCTTTTCTCATTATAAAAAATCCCAAATGTGTCAAGAACCTGCCCTTTGTGAATTGATGCAACAGGCGGGAGTTTCTCTGAATACAAGCATCCTATCTGCTCTGCATTCAAATGGTCAATTAGAAATTCAGCAGCTATTCCCCCGACAAGCCCAAGACTTGGAAGCCCCTGTATAATCAACGGCTTTTGCGGCTTCTTTTTCAGCTTTATCTCCATAATAGGATAAGCAGCAAATTGTTTATAAATTTTTGCGCCATAAAGAATCCTGCGCAATTGATTAAAAACAGGTTTATTTCAGAAGGTTTTTTATGCTATCTATATTGTCAGCGATTTCCTCGCCTTTCTTTGTCAGCTTTATCAGCTTTATTCTTCCCTTTTTCTCAAAAACAGCCAAGCCAAGCCTCTCAAGCCCCTGCAAAATCTTAACTGCATGTGAATACGTGCAGTCCACTTCCTTTGCAAGAATGCTTCCATACCTTATCTTGCTTGATTTTTTCAATGCAACCAGCATCAATGCCGGTTTTTTTCTGAAAAAAACCTCAAAAGGGTCTTTTATTTTCTCTCCCTTCATTTTCGTCTCCTTAGTCTTATATATTCTTATTAAGATATTTCTAAAACTATATTTTGTATTACCACTTTAATTTATAAATCTTTCGATTGAAGCTTCAATCCAAGAAAAAAATTATTTTTTTATTCTGTTCACAAGAACAATCAGCGCTGCAATGAAAGTGCTTAATTCAAAGTAAGACATTGCATCCCAGCTGTTTCCCTGGATATAACTTGCTATCAGGAATCCCACGCCAACAAGATAAGATGCTATAAACTCAGGCCTTATGTCATTTTTGCCCTTCAAGGAGAAAAATAACTGGACAAGCCATGCCACTGCAATGATTACAAGTCCTGTTTGAGCCATCATTTTATTTTAAATCTTAAAATTAAAATATTTTCATTCCTGAATTTGCCAAGGTTTTTATCCTTAAATAAATTTCATCAACTTTTTTCTGGACTTCAGCTGTTTCCCTTATGCTTAGATGCTTGAATCTTCCCTGTCTCTTGAGATATTCTGAAACAGGCTTGCTCTTAATGTCTAAATTCATTTTCACAATGCCGTTCTCAACCTCATAAAGCGGGAATATCCCTGTCTGGACAGCAAGCCTTGAAATTTCTATTGCGTCATTATTCTGTATTTTCCATCCAATTGTGCAGGGGGCAAGCACAGAAATAAATTTTGGGCCCGGAATCTGCAGCGCCTTTTTTATTTTTGAATAAAAATCTCCCAAGAATGCTATGCTCGCAGTGGCAACATAGCAGCCATGCGCAGCAATAATGAATGGCAGTTGTTTCTTCCATTCAAGCTTCCCATGAACTGATTTTCCGTAGGGGGATGTTGTTGTTTCTGTGAACCTCGGTGTTGAGCCGGAGCGCTGGACTCCTGTATTCATGTATGCCTCGTTGTCATAGCATATGAAAAGGAAATCATGGTTTCTTTCAATCGCGCCTGAAAGAGCCTGAAAGCCAATATCAAAAGTTCCTCCATCCCCTGCTATTGCAATTACATTCGCTTTTTTATTTAAGTGTTTCAAAGCAGCATCTATTCCTGAAGCTGTTGCTGCTGCGTTTTCAAATGCAGAGTGTATCAGCGGAAGCTTCCAGGAAGTTAAGGGATATGCAGTTGAAACAACTTCCATGCACCCTGTTGCTATAGACACAATGCTATTCTCCCCTGATGCTTTTGCTATATGCCTCATCGCAATTGCTGCACCGCATCCTGCGCAGGCATTGTGCCCTGATACAAAACCCTCAAATTCTTCCTTATTCTGGGTTATCTTCTTCTCTTTATGACTTTTTTTCCCGGCCATTCTAAAATATCCACTCAACCTCCTGTTTCTGCCCAATCTTTTTTATTATATTCCCTATTATATTTTCGTTTATGTCCCTGCCCCCCAATCCTACTATAAAATTATTCATGCGCGTTGCAGGCAATGCCGCTTTAATTTCAAGGAACAAGGGTCCTAAACTTCCAAGAGATACAGCCCTGTCAATGACTGCAAGCTTATCAATATTGCATGCAATTTTTTTTATTGCTTCAGATGGAAATGGCCTGAATGCCCTTATCTTTATCATTCCTATTTTCCTGCCCTGCTGCCTTAGCTTGTCAATCACAATTCTTGCTGTGCTGCAAACACTGCCCATGGCAACTATTGCCTCTTTTGCATCATCAATCCTATAAGTTTCAACCAAGCCATCCCCATAAGTCCTATTGAATTTCTTTCCAAATTCAATATTTGATTTTTTTATTGCTTCAAGAGAATTTGCCATTGCATCCTGCTGCTGTTTCTTGAACTGCATGTAGGTATTGGGGTATGCAAGAGCACCAAGTGTCTTTGGGTTATCAGTGTCTAGCTTATTAATCGGATTGTAAGCAGGGAGAAATGAATCAATATCCCCTTGTTTAATCTCCTCCATAGGCTCCCATAAATGGCTTAATGTAAATCCATCAACGCATACCATAACAGGGAGCATCACATTTTTCTGTTCAGCAATCTTGTATGCCTGTATTATTGAATCATATGCCTCCTGGGAGCTTTCACAGTATATTTGAAGCCATCCTGAATCTCTCTGAGCCATTGTGTCTGAATGGTCATTCCATATATTGATGGGAGAGGAAACAGCCCTGTTTGCAACAGCCATAACAATAGGCAGGCGCATACCCGATGCAATAAAAAGCATCTCTGACATCAAAGCAATGCCCTGGCTTGAGCTTGCTGTGAAGGTTCTGACGCCGCAGGCTTCTGCGCCTATGCATGCAGACATTGCTGAATGTTCTGACTCAACGTTAATTACCTCTGCATTTAATTTCCCTTCTGAATGCATCTTTGCAAGCTTCTCAACAATATGAGTTTGAGGTGTGATAGGATAAGTGGCTATTACCCCCAGCTTGCAAGATGCAGCAGCTGATGCTATTGCTTCGCTGCACTCAGCCATTTTCCTATTCTTACCTATTAATTGCATCTTAATTTTTCCTCTCTTTGGATTATTATAGCCTTCGCAGGGCATTCCTTCGCGCATATCCCGCAGCCCTTGCAGTAATCATAATCAATTGCTGCTTTTTTATTCTTCATTCTTATGCAGCAATCAGGGCAGTAATTAACACAGGTTCCGCATCCAGCGCAGCGGTTTTTCAGCACCAATGGTTTGAATACCCTCCATGAACCAGTCTTATTTTTTATGCTGCTGCCTGGCTTGATGATTACCGCGCCTTCTGTTAGATGTGTAGTAATTTTTTCTTTCATTTTTTTCGCTTTGCTGATTTTTCCAGCTGGGAGAATGTCTCCTTTACAATCTGTATGTTCTTATCTCCTGATTCTGCATCAAAAACTTCCCTGCATGCTTGAATTAGATTTTCTTGGGAAATTATCCCTGAAAAGAATGCAAATGCGGCAACCATCACTGTATTAACTCCTTGGGCGAATATTTTCAGGGCAATGGCATCAGCGTCAAACCCTTTGCATCCTGCTTGTGTCCTGCCTGAATTCACTACGATATTTTTTGCATTTATTCTTCCAGCATCAAGTAGAGTAGAGTCGAGAACAATTGCGTAATCTGCTCTCTCTATCTGAGCCCTTGTCCTTATCTGTTTTTTGTCAATCCTGACAAAAGAGCTTACAGGAGCTCCTCTCCTTTCAACTCCAAACATTGGGAATGCCTGCGCCTCATATCCTGATATAAATGCAGAAATTGCAAGGAGCTGTGCAGCTTTAACAGCGCCCTGACCACCCCTTCCTTTTATTATAATATCCATTATCCCAAAAAAGAGGAAAAGTGTTAATAAACTTTGTGAAACAAAAGAAGCCAAGCCGAAAGTTGGCAAGTTTTAAATAAGATTATCTGTTTAAGAGTATATGAAGATTCTTGCTGCAGGGGACTTGCATGGGGATGCAGTGCTTGCAAAAAGACTTGCAGAAAAGGCAAAAGAGGAAAAAGTTGATTTGGTTATCCTTGCCGGAGATTTGACATATGCAGATACAAGCACAAAAGGACTGATAGGGCCATTCACCAAAGAGAAAAAGAAAGTGCTTATCATCCCTGGAAACCATGAGACTGTTGCAACAACAGACTTTCTTGTGCAGTTATATCCCAATTTGAAGAGCCTTCATGGACATTCTGTCAGGAAGGGGGATGTCGGCATTTTCGGCTGTGGCGGGGCAAATATCGGGCTGTTCAGGATTAGTGAGGAAGAGATTTATAATCTGCTCAAAAAGGGCTTTGAGGGAGTAAAGGATGCGAAAAAGAAAGTGATGGTGACTCATGTGCATCCATCTGAAACGCTGATGGGCAAGCTTACAAACATCTTCTCGGGTTCTGCATCTGTCAGGAAAGCAATTGAACAATTCAAGCCGGATATTGCATTATGCAGCCACGTGCATGAAGCAGAAGGCATTGAGGAAAAAATAGGAAAAACAAGGGTAATTAATGTCGGGAGGAAAGGCAAAATAATTGAGATTTAAAGATGAATTTTCTTTTTTTTATTATGGGCTTTATGCTGCTTTATGCTGCAGGCGGAAGAAAGATTGCTGTGCCTTACGGGGTTGCAATTACGCAGAACCCCTGGCTTATTATCCTGATTACCACAGCCGCTGATACTCTGCAAATTCCATTATTCTTTTTTATTTATTCTGCCGGCAAAAAAGTTGTCTTTTTCAGGAGAATCAGGATTAATCTGTCATTTGAAGAATCAAAAATAAAGAGGCATGCAATCTGGGGTTTTGTAAGAAATCTCGGCTGTGGCGGAATTTTTTTATTGAGCATGCTTCCCTCTTTTGGAGGGGGAGTATGGAGCTCTGTTCTTCTTGCATTTATTCTTAAAACAAGAAAAAAGACAGCATATGCCCTGATTGCATTAGGCAGCTTTATTGGGATAGTGCTCCTTGCTTTTTTCAGCCAGGGGATAATACAGGGAATAATAAGCCTCCTGAGATAATACTCAAGCAATCAAGGAGAATGTTTATATATTCCCTGAAAATTTCAGATAGATTACAATGCCACGGAAAAAGAAATCTGAGAGCAATGAAGAGCAAGAACCAGAATTGGAAAACCTGAAGCAAGACAGCATCAAAAAGAATTATGAGCTTATTCTGACAGAAAAGCCGCAGGCAGCGCTGAAAATTGCATATGCCCTGGGAAATGCAAAGAAAAATAGCATTAATGGGGTTCCTTATTATGAGGTTGAGTCCCATGGAAAGAACATTGTTGTTGCCTGCGCAGTGGGGCATCTTTTTGGGCTTACAAGCAGCGAGAAAGGATGGCCTATATTCAATGTAGAGTGGCTTGCAAGTTACAAGCTGAAGAAAAAAGGAGATTTCACAAAGAAGTATTACTCTACTGTCGCACAGCTTGCAAGGAACGCCAGCAGTTTTGTCATTGCAACGGATTATGATGTTGAAGGCGAGCTGATTGGCTATAATATCCTAAGATACATATTCAAGCAGGATGACGCAAAGAGGATGAAATTCTCAACCCTCACAAAAACCGATATTGTGAATGCCTATGAGAATATGTCCAAAACTATTGATTTTGGACTGGCTGTCAGCGGGGAGACAAGGCATATGCTGGACTGGTTCTACGGGATAAATTTCTCAAGAGCATTGATGAATGCTCTCAGCAAGGCAGGAAGATTCAGGATTATGTCCATTGGCAGAGTGCAGGGTCCTGCGCTTTCATTCATTGTTTCAAAGGAAAAGCAGATACAGAAATTCAAATCTTCCCTTTACTGGCAGGTCTATCTTGTAATAAGCAATGACCATAAAATTGAAGTCAGGTATGAAAAGGATATCACAAAAAAAGTTGAACTCGCCAAATTTCATAAGCTTGAAGGAAAAGGCACTGTCGCAAGAACAGAAAAATCCGAGCAGAGGATTATGCCGGGTTTCCCTTTTGATTTGACAACATTACAAGTTGAAGCATCAAGATTGCATGGATTTTCGCCTTCGAGAGTGCTGCAGATTGCGCAGCAGCTCTATCTGGCAGGACTTATTTCCTATCCAAGAACATCGTCCCAAAAGCTTCCGTCAGCGATAGGATACAAGAAGATTATTGAGCAGCTCTCAAAATACACAGAAACAACAAAGCATATTACAAGAGACATTCCTGTTGAAGGCAAAAAAGAGGACGCGCATCCTGCGATATTCCCCACAGGAGAGCATGAGAAAATGAATGATGAACAGAAAAAAATGTATGACCTTATTGTAAGAAGATTTATTGCATGTTTCTGTTCTGATGCAGTTATTGAAAATAAAAAGATAATTGTTGAAATTGACAAGCTGAAATTTGTCTCAGCAGGCATCAGTGTCAAGGAAAAAGGATGGATGCAGGTTTACAAGGCGAAAGTGCAGGAGAAAGAGCTTCCTGACATAAACGGAAATGTCCTGATAAAAGAAATAAGAATAGAAGAAAAGAAAACGCAGCCGCCCCACAGGTACTCCCAAGCAGGGCTTGTTTCTGAAATGGCAAAGAAAAATCTTGGAACAAAGGCAACAAGAGCGCTGATTATTGATACATTGTATAGCAGGGGATATATAAAAAATGACCCTATAGAGGCTACTCCGTTCGGCATTACTTTGATAGACACGCTTGAAAAAGAAGCTCCTGTGATAACTGATGAGGAGCTTACAAGACATTTCGAAGCAGAGTGCGAGAAAATCCAGGACAGCAAAAACAAAAAAGAGCTTCAGAAAAAAATTGTGGAAGAGGCAAAAAAAGTTATAATAGAAATATCAGCCAGTATGAAGGGAAAAATGGAGCAGATTGGCAGCAAACTGCTGGAAGGTTATGAAGAACTTAAAAAAGAAGATGCAGAGCAGGCAAAAATAATGAAGTGTCCTGTGTGCAGCAAGGGATGGATTGTTGTCAGGAAAAGCAAGGTTGGCAGGCAATTTCTCGCATGCAATGCATATCCTGAATGCAAAAAAACATTCAGTCTTCCGCCTTATGGATTCATCAAAAAAAGCGAAGAGTCATGCCAAAAGTGCGGATTCCCGGTTCTTATGGCAATAAGCAAGGGTAGAAGACCTTGGAAATTCTGCTTTAATCCTGAATGCAGGCAGAAACAAAGTTAATATGCAAGTTTCTGCAGATAAGTTATCTGCTCGCTTAAGCTCTCAGCAAGGGTATCATTGCCAAAAACCAATTCATATCCCTTCCAGAACATCAGGCTTGTCATGAGCTTTTCCCTTTCCTTGAACGGCTTTTTTCTTATCTTTTCCGATATGAACAAGGATTCATCCAGGGAGTCATAGAAATCGCTGTAAGAATTTTTTGAGAAATATAAATCAATTTCCTTATCTGCATCAACAAGATTTTTCCACAAGAGACTTATGGTCATGCCCTGATATTTCTTGCTGAAAATGATATTTAGGAGTTTCTTGTCTTCCATATAAAATTCAGAAAATCCTCCACGTTTTCAGAATTCCTGTGTTGATTATATTGAATGTCAGCTCCTGCTGCGGCAGGGAACGATGCTTGACAAGAATCGCTTTCTTTCTGCCTTCAAGGTTCTGCAGCTCAATTATGCACTTGCTCCAGTATTTCAGGATATCCCCCCCCACCATTGCAACCTTTTTTTCCTTGCCTAGCCTTAATTCCTCTTCGCTAAGGAATTCAGAATAAACTTGGTTTGTTACAATAATCGGAATATTGTCCTTTCTTGCTATTTCTGCAAGAGTTCTCATCTGGTTTGCAAGCTTGCTGTTTATCTCCTGAACCTGCCTTTTGTTGTTGCTCTTTGCAGCTTCTGCCAGTTCCAATCTGTAGAGCATTGTCATGCTGTCAACAATTATAACCCCTATCTCATTTCTTCCTTTAAGCTCATTAAGGAGAGTATTGAATGACTTTTGCTGCTCATTGAAGCTTGTCGGCTTGAGCAGGAGAATTTTTGTCATAACCTCCTCTGCCTTTTCCCTTGCAATCTGTTTTAGCCTTTCAGTGGAAAATCCTCCCTCTGTATCAATGAAGATTACTCTGCTCCCTTTTTTTGCCTGCGATACAGCAACAAGCATGCAAAAATTTGTTTTGCCTGAACCAGCAGGGCCGTAGATTGTTGTTATAATATCCCGTTCATAGCCCCCATGCAGCCACTTGTTCAAATCGTAGCTTCCTGCAGAAATTCTCTCCCTTTCCATCTTTGATACAGCTACCGGTAATTTAATAATTTTTTCATTTAGGACTTTTCAATAACTTTTCCATTAGGCTTTTTCTCAGAAAAAACCTGCGCCTGAAACGTGTAAATTCTGCATTGGGGATTTCTCCATGCTTCCGGATGGAGGCCTGCTTTTATGCATGTCTGTTTAATGAATTCTTCAGAATCCCATTTCCATTCCACTGCAACCTGCGGCAGAAGAAGCCCTGAATTGTCCTGAAAATTGACTATCAAACCATCCTTGCCTATTTTTATCTTCTTGCCTAATTCCTTCTTAGATTTTATCTCCTCTGGTTTTGTAAGGACTGAGAGCTCAATGATAATACTGCTAAGTTCATTTTGCTCAAGAGGCTGAAATCGTGGGTCAGAGAATGCCGCGGCTTTTGCAGCATTTAAAACTGCCTTTCCAAGAGGCAGTTCAGGATATGGGAAGCCTATGCACCCCCTTAATTCATGACTTGGAAAATTAAGAAGCGTGACAAAAACTCCTTGCTTGACAGAAAATTCAGAACGCCATTCAAAGAAATCCCCTTTAAAGCACTGGTTGATGCTCTTTCTTGCAAACTTCACAAGAGTTTCCCCCTGCTCAAGGCTTAACATAAAGATAGAAGGAATATGGAATTAATAAAATTTAGCATTACTTTGCTGATTTTACTTTTTCGAGAATGTTGTCATTTATCTTCAGGGTTTTTTCAATGCATTCCTGCAGTGCTTTTTTTGCAGTGCCTTCCTTTACCCTTAAAATAAGAACGGGATTCTTTGTCGGATGCTCGCGTTTCCACGCAGCAACGTCCACAGATGGAACCTTCCACAACTGGTTCCTAAGCAGTTCTGCTATTGTAAGATTGTCAATTTCAACTTCCATATACTGCTTTTCATTCTTGAGAATATTGATTTCCATTTTCAAGGGGATTAAAAGAAATTTGCACGCAGGATTTATAAAGCTTCCTATTGCTTTTCAGGCATCTTTCTCCGGAGTTTCTGCAAGTCTCCAATTTTTATGTCCTGTGATGAGAAGTTTATTACAGCTTCCCCATTACCTTTTAGTTTTATGCTAGTATCTTCTCTTTCCGGATTTTTACGCATTGATTTTCCCAACTTGAGTACAGATGCGCTGCTGGTCTGTTGATTAAGAACTCTCCTTGCCGTCTGTTTTGCTTTCTCCTGTTTTGCATGCTCCCTTAAAAGATAATCTTGTTTCGGAGAAAGCCCGGACATTCTTGAAAGCCTCTCGTATACCGTATAGGGCACTTCAGAATTCTTGATTTGCATTTTGCCAGGCATGGGCACTATAACTGCCTTTTCAATAACCGCGCAGGTTTCACATATCCTAACAAGCTCTGGCTCGTTATCAAGTATCGCAGTCAGAAAATTTGCCTCCCTGCTGTTTCTACCGCATATCCTGCAAGAATCATCCATTTTCTTTTAATCCTCCCTGCATATTCCCGGAGCTGTCTTGTAAAGATTGCAGATTTCATTTAGGATATCCTCTTTCAGAATAATTCCCTCATGAAGAGTATCATTTATCAGGATGGACGGAACCTCTGTTACATTATATCTCACTTCAAATAAATCTATTAAAGGTTCATCTGCAAAGTCAACATCAAGAGAAAATATGAGGAGCTTGTCCTTTATTTTCTCTTTGAGATAGGTCAGTATTGTTCCCTGCGGATTGCAGCCAGGGCATTCCCTGTCTGAATAGAAATAAAGCAAAGGAACAGTATCAAAGTTGCAGATTTCCCTGAGTTTCTTGTCTAAAAGAAGATATCTTATCTGAGCCATGGAATATTCTCTTTTTATATCCGTATATCTCTTGTCATTCTCCTGCCTCATGTACATCTCAACTTTTGACTGCGCTGAAGCCACATCCTCAAGGCTTCTCTCAAGCACTTTCTTGAACGCAAGGCAGCTTTCATTGCTTATTTCAAATGAGGAGATATAAAGAGACTGAAGCTCCAAACTGCGGTAATCGAGCTGCTGCTGGTATGCCAAATCCTTCAAATAATCAACTCTACCGTCTGAAAAGAAATTCCCTACAAAAATGCCTATTATAAATATAAGACACGTAAATACAAATGCTGTTGCATACCTCTTAATGCTCACTTCCCTTTTCACCATTTTTGTACTTTCCCCCGTAGTATGTCAAATACAACCCCTATCCAGATTATGCCAATTATTGCGGGATACACCAGAAAATAAACAAGAAGGGATTTAAAGTTTTGCTTCAATGACCTTCTTGTATGCCTGAATGCAAGGCAGACGAATATGAATACGATTGTAAATATTGCTATTCCATAAAACAGCGATGATAAATTAATGTCCATAATCTTCGCGTTTATTATTGACTTATGCGCCAGGGGGATAAAGTCAAATTTTACAAAGCTGAGATTGTAAATCCTGTTGAAAAGTGGCTTAAGAATCATCAGCCATATGAATATAACAAAGAGGGTTATAGAAAGCATTGCAGAAATAAATATCATCGGCAGCTGAAAAATGCCCAAATCCCCATATTTAGGATTTAGTATCATGCCTCTGTATTTCTTGTCTACCAGATTGATTACAGAGCCCTTGTACCATCGGTTCCTCTGCTTGTAATAACTGAAAAAATCAGCAGGGGCTTTTGTCTCTACATTAGCGAGAAGCACCTGCTTGACTTTATAATTTCTTTTCTGAAGCCTTAATGCCATCTCCAAATCTTCAACAAGATTATTCTCGTCGAAACCCCCGACTTTCCTTAAGATGTCTGCCCTGTAAACTGAGAAAGGACCAGGAGTTACATGTATGCAATTCAGATTGCACATTAACCTCTTATAAAAGAAATTTATCAGATACTCGCAATACTGCAGTTTTTGCATCAGAGTATCCCTTTTTTGGACTGTTATCAGGGGCAGCACAGCCACTATCCCCTTCTCAAAATGCGGCAGCAAGTTCTTCAATGCATCTTTTGATACTATCGAATCCCCGTCAAGACTGACAAAAAATTCTCCAGAAGCGATTTTGAGCCCGTTGTTCATAGCAACTGCCTTGCCCTGATTATGCTGCCTTAAAAGCCTTATGTTAAATTCTGCGTTTTTCTTTATGATTGATTTTACAATCTCTGAAGTCCTGTCTTTTGAGCCGTCATCAACAACAAGGATTTCCATTTTGTCTTTTGGATAATCCATTTCCAAAATGGACAATATTGTTTCGGAGATATTTTTCTCCTCATTGTATGCCGGGATGCAGATAGAAACAAGGGGATATTTCCTGATTGTTTTTTTCCTGTCTTCAGCTCCCTTATCAACAAAAACAAGAAGCCAAAAAATAATAAAAAATAATGAGACAAAATATGCCAGCAAAATTATGATTTTTACGGTTTCCATTTTTATATTGAATCGCTTTCATT
>JAZDNM010000015.1:0-11126 GCA_043799715.1 archaeon | reverse complement strand
CTGACAGAAAACTGCCTTAACACTTCTTCAACAGCAATTCTGCATTCTTTATCCCAGAAGTTTGAGCAAAATTTTTCTTAGAAGATTGCTGTCTGCCCTGCCTTTTGTTTTAGCCATTCCCTGCCAACTCAAAAATCATTTTCTGGTGCTTCTCAAAAATCTTGCTGTCAACAAATCCAAAAATCCCCTGCAAGCCATCCTTGAATTGCTTCGAGGTTATCTCTCTCTTTACTCTTTCAAATCTGTCCTTAAAGCTGTATCTCTTTGAGACCTCTTCCCGTATCCAATTTTCATCTTTGATGCTGGATACTAAAAGGAAAATATCCCTTATGTCACTCAGCCTGCAAGTTATAATCTTCATCACAAACAATGCATCAGGATTTATTATCCTCAATTTTAATTCTTCAGAAATGGTCTTTCCCTTTAAGCTTCTTGTTTTTGAGTTTTTAAGAATCCATTCTGCCGAGAAAGTTGAATGTGTCTGCCTGTCAAGAACCTCTTTGATAAGGATATCCATGCTTACACTAAAATCTTTAGCTATTTCCTTTTCATATCTCTTGAAACTGCCAGCATAAGAAGTTTCTGCTTCATTTTTCCTTTTTTTATAGCCAAATTTCATAAGCTCCTTCTCAATCTTTCCTGAATCCTCATCATCCAGCACAACTATATCGCAGTCTACAGAAAATCTGGGCAGAGTATAGGCATTTACAGCATAACCTCCAACCACTGCAAAATTAAGCTTTTGGATGTGCTTAAGAGTTTCAAATATCTCTTTTTCTCTAAGCTGCAACCCCGCCATATTTCCTCCTTATATAATTATAAGCATAAGCATAAAAATTGTTTAAGCCTGCTAATTTCATTGTTTCTTTTAAGCTTTCTACTTTCATGCCCTCTTTTTCAACTGATTTTATCTCATCAACTGGAATTAATATAACATACTCCCCTATTGTTGAGCCCTCTTTGGTATACACTGGAATTCTATGCTTATTGAAAAAATTCTTCCAATAATTTAAATCTTTTCTTGCTATCTTGATAAAATAGGGGGATTTTTCAATGCCTCTTTGAACATAAGAATAGTCAGACCATATCTCAACAGCAGACAATCCAGTAAAGGCATATTCTTTCTCTGCTTCTTTTATAACAGACGGCACTTTAAACTCTAACATGCTCTTGAATATCTCATTTGGGGCCACACAAACATATTTTTCCCTTGAGATTTTTTTTATCCAGCCAGATTTTAACAATAAAGAGAATATCTTTTTTCTCATGCTCTGCCCGACTATCCAGTCCAACTCATTCTGCGTAAAGCTACCGTTAGAGCCATACTTCGAGAAGAACAAGGCATAAGCCCTTAATCCATATCTTGGAATCCCGCTAATTTCCCTGTTCTCCTGCACTAATCCTTGATTTTCCATAGTTACCTAATAGGTAACCCTATTTAAAAAGCTTTCGGCACTCAGCAGAATTCCTTCTAGAACTAAAAATCCTCAGCCTAATCTTGCTAATTTATCCCAGAAGCCTGAGCAAAATTTTTCTTAGAAGACTGCTGTCTGCCCTGCCTTTTGTTTTAGCCATTCCCTGCCCTATTAAAAAATCAAGGGCTTTTTTCTCGCCTGACTTGTAGTCTTGGACTGCTTTGCTGTTCTTTTTTATGATTTCTTGGCAGATTTCTTCAAGTTCTTCTTTGTCCTCTATCCTTGATGTTTCCTTTAATTTTTCCTTTGGATTGAATGATTTCGGGATGAACTTGTTAAGGAGATTTTTTGCAGCTGTTTCTGTTATCTCTTTTTTCTCAATCATTTTCAGGAGCTCTGCAAAATGCTCTGGCTTTATGTCAACTTCATCAAGGGCTTTTTTGTTCCAGTTTAAAATTCTCAGGAGCTCGATTGTAACCCAGTATGATGCCAGCTTCTTTTCTATTCCTGATTTTAATATCTGTTCATAAAATTCAGCGATTTCCCTGTTCTGGCTCAGGACTTCAGCAGCATCCTTGTTAATCCTGTGCTCTTTTACAAACCTCTCTGTCTTTTTTTGAGGAAGCTCAGGAATTTCCTTTTTTATTTTTTCAATTAAAATTTTGTCAGGAACAATTACAGGCAAGTCAGGCTCCGGAATAAACCTGTAATCCTCTGCCTGCTCCTTTTCTCTCATCGCCAGGGTTATGCCCCTTGCCTCGTCAAACTGCCTTGTTTCTCTTTTGATTTTAATTCCCTGCTTTGCCTCTGCCTCCTGCCTTGCTGTCTCATACTCTATAGCCTTTGTTATGCTCGCAAATGAATTGACATTCTTTATTTCAACTCTTTCTCCGGAAGTCGAGACATTGACATCAGCCTTTACTCCCGCGTCCTTTTCAAGTGCTTTTATGTATGACAATGCTATGATAAGGTTTTTCAGCCATTCCCTGACTTCCTTTGAATTCTTGAAATCAGGCTCTGTTACAATCTCAACAAGAGGCAGTCCGCATCTGTTGTAGTCAATTTCCCCTGTATCAGGGTTCCATGAGGCTGGGTCTTCTTCAAGATGCACTTCCCTGATTTTTATGCCCTGAAAATTTCCTTCATAACCCACAGGAACAGCGTAAGAGCCTGATAGAGTGCTCTGATATCCTTTTGGCAAGTCCGGCCAGTCATAGTGTTTTCTCTGCCATACCAGTGCCTTTTCGCTCAGCTTGCATCCGAGCATTAATGAGATTGCAATTGATTTTTTTATTGCTTCTTTATTAGGAAGCATAGGCTTGCTGCCCGGCTGCGCTGTGCATACAGGGCATATTCTTGTGTTTGGAGTTTCAGCTTCCTTGTAATCAGCAGGGCATTCGCAGAAAAGCTTCTCTTTTGAAGAGATATAACCATGAATCTCCAAGCCAATTTTTGCCATGCCTTAGCAAGTCAATGAGATTTTAAAAAATCTTGCTTCACAGGATTTGCCATGTTTTTTCACAGGATATTTATAGTTAAAGGGAATTATAATGACATGAAAGGGAAAAGCAGCCTTGAGGATAATATCGAGATAATGCCAATTGAAGTTAAGCCAAATGAAATAGTTCTTTTTTACAGGAACAACAAGCTGGTGGAAAACTTAGTTGGGAATGGCTTCACTTTCTTCTGGTATGACAAGCGCAAGGGAAGATTCAGGACAGAGAGAATTTATGTTCCCTGAATGCCTGTGGTTTTTTGAAGCATAAGGTATTAAAAATAATAAATCTGCATTTTTTTCATGAAACTTGGGATTATCGGAGTTGGCATTGTAGGAGGCGCAACAGCTAAAGTTCTTGAGAAAAAACATGAGTTATTTTTGTATGACAAGTTCAAGAAAGAGTACAGCTTGGATAAGAATCTTGAGGAGCTTGCAGGAAATTCAGAGGTTGTGTTTGTTTGCGTTCCGACGCCAATGAAAATAACAGGTGAGATAGACCATTCATCTGTGTATGCCTCAATCAACCAGCTTGCAGCCGAAATTAAAAAAACAGAAAGAAATCTTGAGGACATTCTTGTCACAATACGCTCGACAGCAATCTCAGGCACAACCGACAAGCTTGCCAAGGAATATCCTTTTCGATTCGCTTTTAATCCTGAATTCCTCAGAGAGAAGCATGCTCTTGAGGACATGGAGAAAACCGACAGGGTTGTCATAGGCGCGAATGACGAGAGAAGCGTGCAGCAGATGCTTGATATTTACAAGCCGATTTTCCCCGAAGCGAGGTATATAATCGCAAAAAGAAAAGAGGCTGAGATGATAAAATACGCCGCAAATGTCACTCTTGCTGCCCAGATAGCAATCGCAAATGAAATCTATCAGATATGCAAGGCTGCAGGCATTGATTATGACAAAGTCAAGGATGCAATTCTCACTGATTCAAGAATAGGCAGAAATATAGATGTTCCAGGACATGACGGAGATTTTGGGTTCGGCGGAAAATGCTTTCCAAAGGATTTGAGGGCTTTGATAAGGCTCTCGCAGGAAAATGAATATGACCCCTACTTATTACAGGAAATCTGGAGAACAAACGAGAAAGTCAGGAAGAACAAGGACTGGCTTAATATTAAGGGCGCAACTTCAGGCAACAATCCGCTTTGATTAGATTTTTAAAGTCTGGGAGATACTGAGATTTGAGGTGATTTCTTACTCAGAGAATTTCTGAGATTGTCAAGATGGGAGAATTAAAAGAATTTTCAGGAATTGAGGGAAGTGTATTGAAATTAAGGGAGATGACTGGCGAAATGAGGGGAGGAGAGCCAGAATTCTACAATTACCACTTGACTCATTATCCCGCAAAGATGTTTTTTTACAAGGATGAGAAAGTGATATACCAGATAAATAAACTAAGCGACTGCGACTGGGCAGATATAATTGTTCCGGGATATGTCAAGTCAGAGCCTTATGAAAAAGTTGACAAGGACAATCTTGATTTTGGCGACAAGCCAGGGCAGGAAAGAATAATAGACAAGAATGTTCTTGCTGTGAAGGTTGAGCCTGTGAAAAAACAGGAGAGAAAAGAACTGGAAAATCTTGTCAGAAAGTCTGCGGAGAGGGATTTTAAGATTAAAGTCAAGTATACTGTAAAATTCTGGGAGGAATGATGGAGAGTTCGGATTTCGTGTTTAATGATTGCATAAAGAGAATAGATTATTCTCCTGTCAGGGGGAAAACTGAAAGAATGCTGAAAAGATTTTCTTTTATTCCTTTTGCAAGGAGAAGCCTTGAGAATAAAATCAAAGAGATTGATACATTGCAGATGCTGTCAGACAAGGCATTTCATTTTTGGGACTGGTTTTTTGATGAGATGAAAAGCCAGAACCTGTGCAGGGCAAAGCATAATTTCTACAAAGAGATGGATACAATTTTCCTTAAGCATGAGGACTCGCACCAGATAGGGATAGAAGGAGAGAGTTACATAGAATTTGAAATAAACGGGAAGCCTGAATTCAGCATATCTGATGACGGGAAAGGCAGGGAAACAACAATTCCGATACTTGAAGGCTCGCAGCCGGAAAACTTAATCCTATATGATTATCCTAAGACTGATTTGCCGCCTTTCGGAAAAATTTATGTGGAGTATAAATTTGACACGCGTTTTTATCTTGGGGACTATACAGAGGGATTGCCTTTTAGTTTCACAGATAATCCCCTAAAAAATAAGGAATCTGACACTGAATGGAGATTATTCTATGGGAAACCTGGCTGCGTTTATCTCAGGTTTGACGACAGGCTTGAAGAGGAACTGACCAAATCAGTATATCCAAGACATGAAGAGGGGAAGAGATTTGAGATGGAAGGCAAAATATATTCAGGAAATGAGCTTTTCTATCAGGGAAATATTGACTGCACAGGCACATTCCCATTCTTCATAACAAAAGGCAAAAAAAGGCAGAGAGATGCTGTGAAAAATCCTGTGCCTGCTGGCGGCGCGCTTGTGAAGGTGTGAACACTAAAATGCTTGAGAAAAAATTAAGGCAAATCCCGAAAACTGAACTGATTAAGGGAAAGTGGTATCTCGGAAGAGGCAGGAACAGCAATATTGGCTACTGGAATGGCAGGGATTTTCTTGTTATAGGCTTTAATTTTGATAATCCAACAATAAAGGTTGAGGGGTATTATGGGAAAAAGCAAGGATGTTTTCAGCCCTTCATGCTTGTTGATGAAGGCAGGATGATTGAGCCGTTTGGCAAAAGAGGATGGGAAAATCATTACGGCAAGACGCTTCTTGTAAAACTGGAATAATAATTCTTATAAACACATTTCAGCAAGCATTGCTTATGTGGAGCCTGTATGAAAATGAAAAGCTTCTGAAACCGCTTGTTTTCTCAAATGGAAAAAATCAGGAGGATATAGTCAATGAGGTTGTTGATGCTGTGCATAATGGGCATAAGGTTATTTTTATCAAGGGAGTTTGCGGGACTGGAAAATCAGCAATTGCCCTGAACATAGCAAAAGAGCTTGGAAGAGCGTCAGTTGTTGTTCCTGTGAAATCCCTGCAAAAGCAGTATGAGGAGGATTACACAAACAGGAAATATCTGCTGAAAAAGAATGGCGAGAAGCTGAAGATAAAAGTCCTTACAGGAAGGGCGAATCATCAATGCATGTTCCTGAAAGAAGAAGTTCTTGAGCCTTACTACACTTCTGCAAAAAAAGAGAAGAATTCAGAGATAAGCGATTTTGAAACTGCCTTGAACAGGCTGATAATGATGAAGAATGAGAAGAAAATGGCATCTGAAAGCAAGGACATGACATGCAACAATACTTTTCTTCCATGCAAGATTGAGATAAAAGAAAAAAACATGCCAAGAATAATGAGATATCTTGAAAGAAACAGGAAAGTCAATGCTTCATATTTTGACACAGCAGGAAAAGTAAGGAGAATGTCCATAGCCCCTGTATGCCCTTACTGGTGCCCGATTGTCCCTGCTGACGCAGGCATCTCAATAGAGGCAAAATGCCTGAAGTACAAGGGCTTGCAGGGCAGGGAGTATAAAATATTCAAGAGAAAAGAGGGCTGCGGATATTACAGCCAGTTCGACTCCTATGTTGACGCAGATGTCCTGATATTCAACAGCCACAAATACAAAATAGAGGTTGCAATGAACCGAAAGCCTGAGACAGATGTCGAGATAATTGATGAGTGCGATGAGTTCCTTGATAGCTTTGCGAACACAAAAAGAATAAGCATTAATCGCTTGAATTTTGCCCTTGGCAGCTTGTTTCCGGAGAATGATGCAGTTGCAAAGGCAGTGAACAGGCTGATTGTGATTTCAAGGGAGATTATTGAGGATAGGAAGATTGACGAGCTGATTGACAAGGAAGCAATAGTTCCATTGAAAGAGACAAAACTCTATGACATATTGTCTGAGTTCCTTGACTCAGGCATAATGAACGCGGTTGAGTGCGATGAGGAGAATTACTGCTATAACTGCGAGGAAGCAGCGAGAATATTTTCTGATTTTTTTGACGAGTCCTATGTCTCTTTCAGCAGGGAAGACAAGGAGATAGTCGCAAGGATTGTGACGACAAACCTTGAAAAAAGATTTAGAGAGTTGCTTGACAAGAGCAAGGCGATTGTAATGATGTCAGGAACTCTGCATTCTGATAAAGTGTTAAGGGATGTTTTTGGCTTGAAAGATTTTATTATGATAGAGGCAGAGACAAAAATGCCAGGCAGCATAACAGTGCAGAGAACAGGGTTTGAAATAAACTGCAATTACAATAATTTCAAAAAGCTTGGCATGAGAGAAAGATATCTTCTGGCATTGTCAAGATGCATCAAGTATGCAAAAAAGCCATTGCTTGTCCATGTCAGCTCGTTTGTTGATTTGCCAAGCAGGGCAGAAGAAGAGAAGCTTGGTTTTGGCATTGTTTCAAGGGAGGATTTGATTGCTTTGCAGGAGCAGGATTCACTTGGAAATGCAGTTCTTGAGTTTAAGCAAGGCAGGACAGATATATTATTCTCAACAAAATGCAATCGCGGAGCTGATTTTCCAGGAGAAATGTGCAGAAGCATAATTCTGACAAAATACCCTTATCCTAACATAAACTCAATATTCTGGAAAATTCTCAGGAAAACAAAACCAGAATATTACAATGAGTTCTATCTGGACAAGTCAAGAAGGGAATTCATGCAGAGAATTTACAGAGGCTTAAGAAGTTCAAACGACCATATTTTTCTCCTGAGCCCTGACACAAGGGTTCTTGACTCAGGAATTGAGAAAACTGAAAACTGAACTGAGAAGTGCAATGTTTAAATATTGATTTTTCCTTGCTTGAATATGGCAAAAAAGAGTTCAAGAGAGGCACAAGAGGGATGGTTCAGGATAATTGTCGCGATTGTCTCTGGCATTATTCTGTCGCTTTGGGGCAAGCTTGTTTCCATTGTCGCGCTGATAAGCTGGTTTGTAGTTGTTTTTTCAGGCAGGAGAAACAAGCAGCTCGCGGAATTCTGCGAGCCGTGGAATACTGAAAACTACAAGTTCATGAGATACATGACATGTGTCTCGAACAAGAGGCCTTTTCCATTCTCAAAGATTGAGAGAATGAGCAGGTTCAAGTAAGGCATGATAAAAAGAATAAAGAAAAGAGTGTTTGGGATTGCAATTGCAATACTTGGATTTATTCTTATCCTGGTTAATGCCGCGGATTATATCCTCAATTTGAACAGAATATCCTCGGCAGTTTCTGTGATAGGCCTAGTTCTTGTTGCAGCAGGAATGGCATTATGCAGGAAGAAATTTCAGGGCTAAATTTTTATATGTCTCTTTTCTGTGTAAAAGATGATATTGGCGGACTGGATAGGATGGATAAGCAATATTTTCTTTATTGCAGGCGCTTTTTCAATTGCCAGGAAGAATAGATTTGGATTTTATGTCAACGGGCTGGGCAATATGGGATATATTATTCAGGGGGTAATGCTCAAGATTACCAGTCTATGGGCGATTTCTTTTATATTAGTCTGCCTGAATGTATATGGATTATTTTGCTGGAAGAAACCTAAGAAAAAGATTGCGAAGAAACGATAAACACTTTATCTTTATCTCTGCAGGCAGGTTTGCCTCGCAGTTAGGGTTCTAGAGGCTTTTGGGATTATCTAAACGAGAGGCCTATTTGTATAAACTAAAATTGATTTGTTGCTTAGTCTTGTTATAGAGTCTATCATATAGTCTATTGATTTATTGCGTGGCTCTGTTAATATCTCAGAAAGCTTGAGGTCTACTGTCTTAGCTAATAAATTTCTTGCTTCCTCATAAGGCTTGTTCCCTAATATTTCCCTAAGAAATTCGTGCTCTTCTTCTGTATCAAGTAGATTGTTCACAAACGAGCTGTATTTTGGTTCTATGCTCCAATTCATGAATTTGTTGAGAATTTCTGTAAATGTATCGCATACTTCATTTAGATGCTTTGGTTTATTTCCTGTTCTTTTATAATCAAATAATGCTATTGCAAACCTATTAGAAAAAAGATTAAGATTTACATAATTAGGCAAATCTTCTTTATGAATATGCTGGGTTTTCATATTTTTTTAAAATTAGTTAAGATATAAAAGGTTTTATGTGCCTCAAAATATCCTTTAAGTTCAGCATTCTTCTGATTTGCATGATGAGGTTCCGCCTCTTTTCTGGAATTATTAAATTCCTAAGAATTTAAGCGCACTGTAAACAAGAAATGCCGGCCAGACCATTGCCTTCAAAAATCCCAGCACTCCTGCCAGGAAAGTTGTTGCCTGCCCGATGTAGTAAACCGCAGCTCCTATGAATCCTAGTCCATAGATTGCGCCTCCGCAGCAGGTTCCTTTGCATCCGCACTTCATGTTTTTATCTCTTTTCTTTGCCATTTTTTTTCAAGGCAAATGAGCATTATAAATTCTTCTGTGATTCTCTGGGTAGGCGAGAAGGTTTTTATAGAATAAATTCCTAATTTATCCATAAAAAGGAGGCGATAAAATGTTTGAAAAACAGTTGAAGAGGCTGAAGCTGCTTGATATGGCCCTGGTTAAACTTGCTATTGCAGCAATTGTGCTGTTTATAGTAGGAATCTGGCCAACTGCATTATTTTGGGTTCTGGTTGTCAATCCATGGTATTTCTTTGCAGTGTCAATTGTCTCTGCAGCAATTGTGCTGATAAGAGTCTGGAAAAAGTAGGATTATTTTTTCATTTTCATTTAAGAATGCGAGCCGCTTAGGGCGAGCTCTGAAGCGAGTGCCATCAGGCACGAGCTTGGGGCAGGGCTCTTGCGATGGGTTTTTAAATTTCAAATAACCTAGTTATATCATGAAAAAGGGGGCATTTGCATTAATCCTTTTAGGCTTATTTTTTCTTCTGCCTTTGCTTTTATCCTTGGTTTCTGCTCTGGCAGGGCCATATTGCCAGCAGATAGGAACAGAGCAGGAAGGATGGTATGAAAATGAGCAGCCGATTATGAATGCCAGTTGCAGTGGATGCAAATCTGCCTGCTCATCTGCAGGAACAGAGCAAGAGGGATGGTACAATTCATGCGACCAGTCCCTGATAAAATTAGAAAAATGCAATATTGCCTGTTATGCTGACGACAATTCCATTAAAGAGCATAAAATTTACTGCAAGGATTCGCAGGCATGCGCAGACACTACACGCCTGAAATGTGAGAATCCCGGCACTACTTTTTCTGGATATATTAATTCTACTACTACTGCCTGCACTGTTTGTGCGTATGGCTGTTCAGATGGGCTTTGCAAAACCCAGGAACCACCTGTACCTCAAACAATATGCACAGATTCTGATGGCGAAAACTATTACACAAGAGGTTATGTAAGAACACAGACAGGGGAGATATGGGACAGCTGTTCAGGGGAATCACAGGTTTATGAGGGCTTTTGCAAAGATGGAAAATATAACAGCCTCATATACACTTGCCCTGAAATTTGCAGGGATGGCGCTTGCGCCAAAAAAGAAACATGGACAGGAAATCTCTATATAGAGCCTGTTGAAAGTATATGCGAACAGTGCACTTCCACAACAAAAGAAACACCCTGCAGATGCGAAAGCGTTAAGGTGAATAATGCAAAGATTCAGTTATATGATTTATCAGGAAATCTCCTCGGCTCAGCAGATGCTTCAACAGGGGCAGCAGAATTTTCTGGATTAACTGAAGGAAGGTATGTTGCCAATATATACGCAGAGGGGTATAATGCTTACAAGCTGGAAGTCAGTTTAGGCCCCAACATAGGAAATCACTATGCAGTAAATTTGGTAAAAATAGGGATAACAGCAATACAACCAACACTAACAACTTCTGCTTATTATTGGTATATGAATGCTTACTGGCAGTGTTATGATGGGTATGAGGAAAAATCAGGAGGAGAATCTTCTTGCAAGCCTTCTGAAGTTTGGCAAAATTATGCTAAAGAAGCATGCAAAAATCATTGCTATGCTGATAAAAGCAAATGTGGAGTGAATAGTTTCAGTATTTATAATGAATGCCCTGGAAGCAGCAATGTGCAGCAGAGTGTTTGCGGGAATGGGATATGTGAATCCGGGGAGGGTGAAACATGCGAGGTTACAGCTGTTTCCTGTGAGATAGGAAAGAAATGCGAATCAACCCAATCAGCAAAATGCTATTATGGCTGCGAGCAGGACTGCAAAAAAACAGAAGAAAAATCTGTGAA
>JAZDNM010000001.1:0-49920 GCA_043799715.1 archaeon | reverse complement strand
TCCTGATTGTTTTTTTCCTGTCTTCAGCTCCCTTATCAACAAAAACAAGAAGCCAAAAAATAATAAAAAATAATGAGACAAAATATGCCAGCAAAATTATGATTTTTACGGTTTCCATTTTTATATTGAATCGCTTTCATTAACACTGGAATTTTGCTCTTTATCCTCATTTTGCGCATCATTCCTATTTTCTGTTTTATTTTTCTTTTCAAGCTGGAAATATTCATAAAACTGCTGTGATAACTCCAGTTCGGAGGTATGCCCTGACTTTCTGGATCTCAGCAGCCCCATTTCAATAAATTTCTTTATTTCATTATACGCTTTATTTCCCCTTATCTTAACAATAATGGACTGCTTGATTGGCTGCTTGTATGCGATAATAGCCAATGTTTCCTGCTCTGCTCTGCTGAATTCAGATTTGCCTGAGGCGAGCCTTGCCATTATATTATGGTATTCCGTTTTTACATCCATCTTCCAAAGATTTTCTTTGTTGATAATTGAAAGAGCTGAATTTTTTCCATCATACGACTCTTTAAGCTCCTTAAGCAAATCACCCAGCATTATTGGATTTATGTTTGTCAGCATAACCATCTCATCAACAGACATAAATCTCGCAGAAATAAATAATGCAGCCTCAACTTTCTTCAGCAGCTCAGCATTCTCCTTGTCTTGCATTCTAAAGTTAAGTAAGGGCAAACCTTAGTATCGCCCCTGCGCCCCCCAGATTCCTAAATTGGACTCCTTCTTCTGTCTCCTCAGAAACAAAATTTACTAAAGAGCTTATATTCAATGCTGTGAGTTCAAGTTCTGTCGACTCTTTCTCTTCAAGTGCTGAGGATAGAATCAATTCGGCAACAGCGCCCCTTTCAATTGCCTTCTCAACCTGTTCTTTGCCATATGCCACGAGATTTGGCTTCTTTGCAAGCATTGTAAAAAATCTTTCAAGAATTTTTTTCTCGAGTGTTATCTCCTGCTGGGAAAGGACATCTTTAGATGCCTCAACAAGAAGCTCGAGTCCATATTCATCACTGTATCCAATGTCCTTGACAGCAAGAACTTTTTCCTTTAACGCTGTTACAAGCTCCCCTTCTTTCAAAAAATCCTCTTTTGTTGGACCAGGGCCTCCGACAATAATTCCCATAAGCTTGGGCATATTGAAAAATTGCTCTTTTACAGCTTCAGCAGCCCTTCTATAATATTCCTTAGCCATACCATCCCTTATCCGGGAGTATCTAGCAGCGCTCTGGCCGCCTTTTTCCGTCTTGCCGGGGATTCCTGAAGTCAGCTTCTGCAGGACCTTTATTGTTTTGCCCTCAAGCAAACCTATTGTTGCTTCTTGCCTTTCGATTACAATCAACCCGTAAAGCTCCTTAACCTGGATCATCTCCTCAAGAGGCTGCAGAACAAAATCCTGGTCGCAGCGGTAAAGTTTTGTTCTCAAGGGTTCGGGCGGCTCTATTGCCCAAAGTTTGATGTTAGTCTGCCCTTCAGATTCAGATACATTGCCGCAAAATAATGCCAAGCCGTTTTTCGGAGTTGATTTGAAAAGTTTGAGGTGCCTTGTGAGTTTATCAAGGGCATCAAGCACATTATTCTTTGTTGTCTTGCTTTTGATGTTCTCTGCTGTGCTTCTTTCCTGCTCAAGCTGCTTTGCTACAGCTATGAGATTATAATCCGCAGGCACATAAACTGTAATCAGTTCTGTATGCCTGCCCCTATAACCTTTTAATTCATGCAATAATCTTTTTATCTTCAGTTTGTCCTCTGGCATTTTAAAAATCCTGTACTAGGGAAGTTATTCAAGCAATGAAACAGAAAATCCGCCCTCTTTTATTTCTTTCGCATTAACAACCACGAGAAAATCGTCAAGCGCATTCTTTATGCTGCTTAATTTTTCTTTTTCAAGTGTCAGGGAAATCAATGCCTTTAGGGATTTTTTGTTTGCAGCCTTGAACTGCCTGATTCTCTGCAGAATATCAACAAAAATATCTCCTGCTAACAAAGCGCTGTCTTCTTTTATACTCAATTCGGGCCAGCTGCTGATATGAATGCTTTTGCAGGACTCATCAGCAGCAAATCTCAAGTGATATATTTCCTCAGTTATATGGGGCATTATCGGTGCGAGAAGCTTTATTACTGAAAGCAAGGAAGTGTAAAGGGTGTATTGCGCTGATAGTTTCTCTTCAGGAGTTCCTTGGTATACTCTCCGTTTTGAAATTTCAAGGTAATTATCACAGAAGTCATGCCAGAAAAAATTCTCTGTTTCTGCTTTGACTTTTGAATACTCATAATTGCTGAAATGCCCTGCACAGTTTTTGACAAGCTTTGACAGTTTCTGCAAAATCCACTTGTCCATAGCCTCTATGGTTTTTGGCTTTTCATTCTTGTAGTCCTCAAGATTTAACAGGACAAATTTTGATGCATTCCATAACTTTGTGATAAGTTTTTTGCCAGTGAGAATATCTTTTTCCTGGTAATCCAAGTCCTCCCCCAGCTTGCTGCCTGCAGCCCAGAATCTTAACGAGTCAGCCCCGTATTTTTCTATGACTTCCTGCGGCTGTATTACATTGCCCTTGCTCTTGCTCATTTTTTCGCCTTTTAATGTAACAAAACCAGATATCATTATATCCTTCCAGGGGATTTGATTTTCATGGAGATAGGATTTTACAATCGTGTAAAAAGCCCATGTTCTTATGATGTCATGCGCCTGCGGCCTGAGAGAAAATGGAATTTCTATTTTATCGCTTACAAGAGATGAAGCAATTTGCGGAGTTAAGGAAGATGTTGCCCAGGTGTCAAGAACCTTTGTTTCAGGAACTGCGACTAAATTGCACTTGGTGCAGCGCTTTTCTGTCTGCAGCGGATCAACAGGAAGCTCTTTCTCTTCAGGCAGGATAAATGCCCCACACTTTCCGCACTCCCAAACAGGAATAGGAACTCCAAAATGCCTGTCCCTTGATATGCTCCAATCCCACTCAAGCCCTTTTATCCACGCCTCATATCTTTTAAGCATAAATTCTGGATGCCAGTTTATGCTCTGCCCCTGCTTTATGAGAGGCTCCTTTTTATCAAGGATTTTGATGAACCATTGAGGGGTTGTCAGGAATTCTATTTCTGTTCCGCATCTGTCATGAACATTAACAGAATGTGTTATTCTCTTTTCTTCGTGGACAAGATTCTGCTGCCTTAACTCCTTGAGGATTTTTCTTCTTGCATCCTTTATGCTCATGCCTGCGTATTGTGTGCTGTTGAGAGTTCCATCCTTGTTGATGACAATCTTTGGCTCAAGCCTGTGCTTCTGTATTGCTTCAACATCAAACCTATCCCCATAGGAGCATATCATCAGGACACCAGTGCCTTTTGTGATATCCGCTGACTTATCCGATATTATCGGGACTTCAAAATCGAACAGCGGAACTCTTGCTTTCTTGCCTGCAAGATTCTTATGGTTCATATCTAAAGGATTCACAAAAATAGCAACACAGGCCGGGAGAAGTTCTGGTCTTGTAGTCGCAACAAGCAAGTCCTCCTCTCCTATCTTAAATTTTATTGTTGAAAAAAGGCTATCCTGCTGCTTGTCCTCAAGTTCTGCCTGCGCAATTGCAGTCATGCATTCAGGGCACCATATAGTTGGGAATTCTTTTCTGTATACAATGCCTTTCTTGAAAGAATCAATAAATGATTTTTGGGAGATTCTCTGGCAGTTTTTGTCAATTGTGGAGTAGCTGATGGAATAATCAGCAGAAATGCCCAAATTTTTCCAGTCCTGAATGAATTCAGGGGTTATCTTTTTTAAGGTTTTAAGGCAAAGTTCAATAAATTCAGCTCTTTTCATGCTTGTGCTCTTTACTCCTGCTAATTTCTCAACTAATCTTTCAGTTGGCAGCCCATTATCATCAGTGCCAAATGGATAGAAAACAGCCTCATTGTTCATTCTCCTGAATCTGGCTATAAAATCCTGCTGTGAATAGGAAAAAGCATGCCCTATATGCATTCTGCCTGACACTGTCGGAGGAGGGGTGTCAATCGCAAAAAGTTTGTCTTTTTTCTTGTTGTCAAACTTGTATATGCTGTGCTTGTCCCAGTACAACTGCCACTTCTTCTCTGATTCTATTATATTATAATCCTGCATTTCTTTTTCCATGTTCCTCCTACTAACCAAGGGCATCTTTTAAAGTTTTTTGGCAGGCAAAGATTTTTATACTTTCCCGAATTTGGCTGAAAATGGCGCAGGAAAATATCAGGATGCCTTCAGGCACAGGCGGCTTGGTTAATTATTATGATGAGTACAAAAGCAAGCTGCAGATTAAGCCCGCGCATGTAGTCATGTTTATAATCCTTGCAGTTGTTTTTGAGATTGCATTAAGGGCATTTATGTAAAATCAGAGAAAAGGTTTTTATATCGGCTTCTGCTTTTGTATTTGACTGGGGGAAAAATGCCTGAAACTGCTCAATTAGCACTGCAATCTGCTTCAAAGGCACTGCAGACCGCGGACCATATGGTTTACATAACCTTTCCGCTGATAAGGGAAAACCGGCTTTTAATAAAGATTCTAAGCGAAATTTACTCTGCAATGCTGTCTCTTGTAAATCTCATGCTCCAATATGAGGCATCCTACAAAAGAATTGCAATGACTGAAAATGCCCAAGAAAATTTCAGGCTGTTCCGGGAAAAATGCTCTCCCAGATTTGGGATCTCTCCTTCAGAGCTTGAAGTGATAATTGATGTGTTCAAGCTTATGGAAGAGCACAAAGCAAGCCCCATGGAATTTACAAGACAGGATAAACTTGTGATTATGTCTGACAACCTCAAAACAGAAACAGTGACTCTTGACAGGCTAAAAGGATATTTGCTTGCTAGCAAGAATATTCTTCAAAAAGTTACAACCAGAGTATGCGCTAAGGGATAACTTAACCAATGCGGGGAAACTTAGATAAATATAAATAATAGCCAGACATCACATTTTTTACGTATTTAGAAAAAGGGGTAAAAAATCTATATGTGGCAAAGTATTGAGAAAGAAAGACGTATAGCAGAGCATCTTTTTTATGTCAGCCTTAAATATACCAAGACCTGCGATGTTATCCTTAATTTATTAATGAGATGGCAGGGGATGATTGAGGAATGCATAAATGCGATGCTTGTAAAAGCCAAGAAAAAGAGGATGATAAAAGAGATCCCTGCAGCACCGCGCGCCAAAGTAAATCTGGTGCTGGAAACGCTGAAAAAGGACAAACTTATCATAGAGACCCTGAAACTCTATCTATTTTTCAAAAAGATAGGCAAGCTGGAATATACAAAAGAGGCTGAATTCAGGAAGAATGTTGCACTAAAGGTTATTGATGAAGGCAGGATAATTACAATAGACATGGACAAACTAAAGCAGTGGCAGGCACTTTTGGAAAGATTTTTAAGTTTTGTCAAGCACTTTATCAAGTAATAAGGGATTAGCAAAAAAAATGGCAAGAATTATTGTTATTACCTCAGGGAAAGGCGGCGTTGGGAAAACAACATCTGCAATAAATCTCGCAGCGGCCCTTAACCTTTTAGGAAAGGAGGTTATTCTAGTTGATGCCAATATTACAACTCCCAATGTTGGTTTGCATCTCGGAGCTCCTGTGACTCCTGAGAGCTTTGCTCATGTATTGAGCGGAAAAACAAAAGTTCATGAAGCTGTGTATGAGCATCACTCGGGCATGAAAGTAATGCCCTCTTCTCTTTCAATCCAGAAGAATATGGATTTAGACAGGGTGCATGAAGTTGCAAGGAAGCTCAAGAGATTAGCGGAAATAATAATATTTGACTCTGCTGCCGGGCTTGGAAGGGAAGCAATAATGGCTATTGAGGCTGCTGATGATATTATTATAGTCACACAAGCAGAGATGCCTGCCCTCGCTGATGCACTGAAAACAATAAAACTTGCAGAGAGACTTGACAAGAATGTAAAGGGAGTAGTGCTGACAAGATTCAAGGATTCAATGCAAGAGGAAAGCATTGAGAATATCGAAGCAATGCTTGAAACACCTATACTTGAAATAATCCCAGAAGATGAAGCAGTGGGGGAAGCACTAAGGATGAAAGATGCTGTTGTTCACACTCATCCTGAAAGCAAGGCGGCAAAAGGCTACAAAAGACTTGCTGCAAAACTTCTTGGAAGAAAATATGTTGAACAGATGGAAGAGCAGGAAAGAAAAGGGAAGTTCAGAAGATTTATGAGAGTTCTTGGCTGGGGGGAATAATATGAAAGATAAGAAATATATGCTCGGATTGATAGGGACTATAGGCGCAGGGAAAACAACAGTTTCAGATTATCTTGTGCAGAAACACGGTTTCTACAGGGTTGTAATGGGCGATTTGGTAAGGGAAGTGGCAAGGCAGGAAGGGCTTGGGTTGACAAGGGAAAACCTGCAGGCAATACAGAAGAAATATAGGGACAAATACGGGCAGGAATATTTTATCAAGGAAACTATAAACAGGCTTGAAAATTCAGGAAAAAATAGGATGCTGATAGACGGAATAAGAACCCCGACAGATGCAAGCGAGGCAAAAAAGGCAGGGGCAATTCTGGTTTTGCTTGATGCTCCTGAAAAGAACAGATATGAAAGATTAAAGGCAAGAAAAAGAGAAGGGGATGCACAGACATTTGAGCATTTTCTTGAACAGGAGAAAAGGGAATGGGAAATGCTTAGTTTTAAGGATACGCTGAAATTTGTTGATTTTAAAATTGAAAATTCTGGAAGTTTAAAAGAAATTTACAGCGGGATAGACAAATTCATTGAAGGGATTATTAAATAAATTGCTTAATAGCCAATTAAAATGGAGCAAACATTAATTATTCTCAAGCCAGATGCTGTGCAGAAAAACCTTGTTGATGTATGCCTCAAGAGATTCAGGGATGCGGGATTGAATATAAAAGAGGAATACAAGACAAAACTCAGCAGAAAATTTTTAGACAATTTATACCGGCATCTTGAAGGCAAAATCAATAATGAAATGCTTGAAAATATAAAAAACTGGATGTGTTCTGATTATGTTCATGCCGCAGTTTTGGATGGGGAGGATGCAATAAAGAAAGTCAGGAAAATCTGCGGGAGCACAAACCCAAAAGAAGCAGGAAAAGGAACATTAAGGGGAGATTATTCAAACGAGGATATGAGGGAAAATGCAAAATACAACAGGGAATTACACAACATTGTTCATGCCTCTGGCAGCAGGCAAGAGGCAGAAGAAGAAATAGAGCTTTTCAGAAGATTCATGGGGCAGTAAAAAATATTTAAATTGACATTCCCAACCAAGACTGTGAGCCCGTAGTCCAGCGGTTAAGACGCTACCCTCACAAATAAGAGAACCTTGGTTCTCTTATCAGCTCTCCTTTTGAAGAGCATCTATTGAGAGCGGTGGAGATCCTCGGTTCGATTCCGAGCGGGCTCATCAGGCATTTTGATTTGCTAAAATTAAGTGATAGCAATAACAAATCCAAATGTGAGACATCAGGCACTATCATCAGGATAAAAAATGGATATAAAAGATATCAAGAAAAAAATCAGGACAGTCCCCAATTTCCCTAAAAAGGGAATTATGTTTCGGGATGTTACAACCCTAATAAAAGATGCTGAAGGATTCAAAAAGGTTTTAGATGTCTTAGAAGAGAGATATAAAAACAGAGGGATAGACTTAATAGCAGGGATTGAATCAAGAGGATTTGTTTTCTCTTCTGCTTTAGCTTCAAGATTAGGGAAGGGGGTTGTTTTAGTTAGAAAACCTGGAAAATTACCTGCCGAGACTGTTAAAGAAGAATATGAGTTAGAATATGGAAAAGATGCTGTTGAAATTCATAAAGATGCTATTCAGCAAGGAAATAAAGTTTTGTTAGTGGACGACCTTGTAGCCACTGCAGGTACCAGCTTAGCAACATGTAATCTAATCAAAAAACTTGGTGGGGAACTAGTTGAATGTGCCTTTGTAATAGAGTTGCCTGACCTCAAAGGTAGAGAAAAATTAGAAAATGAGGGATATAAAGTATTTTCATTAGTCCAGTTTGAAGGAGACTAGTTTCCTTATTTTAGTGATTTCAGATTCCATATCTCTCAAACTGCCTATAACAACTAGGGGATATTCTTTATATCCACTCAAATCTAAAATTCTTCTCTTTTCCTTATAATAACCCTCCGTAGTCTCCCCTTTTTTTCTTCCATATTGAAGAGGGGGGTGGAATTCAACAAAAATCCTGTTTTGAATAAAGAAATCTACATGACATTTACCTATTCTAAAATGCACATTCACTTTTTCAATTGGATTTTCAATCAATCCTATCTCTACTAATTTTTTGCATAAGAGTCTTTCTTGTTCTGAATCAAAGTAGCATCCCATAAATTCATAGGGATAATTTTTTCTCCTGCTTTCTAATGCTAATAAAGCTAAAGGATGGAGTTCATGGGCTTTTTTTGACATTTCTTTTAGTTGATTTGGATTCTTCTCTTTGCATTTTAAGGCTGCAAGTCTTTGATGCTCATTAAATTTACCTAATCTTTTCATTGTCTCATGGGCTTTTTTCATATTATCCCTAGAATGATTTGGGTTAATCTTTTGCAATTTCTTTGCCATTCTTGAAAAATACTCTGAGTTCCCTCTAAGTCTATTACTACTAATCCTCCCACCTATCGCCCCGTATTTTTTGCCAAGGTTTTTTCCAGTCCATGGATGCTTTTGCTGAACAATTTTTCCAGCTTTGCTATACAAATTAGGGTGCTTTTGTATTGCTTTCCTTTGATTTTCTTTTGCTATAATACAATATTTGTACCATTTTGCACTTCCTTTTATATATCTTGTACCTATTGGAATAGAGAGCTTTTTTGCTATCTCTTCTATAGAAAGACCATTTTTCAGACAAGTTTCTACTTCATCCCTAATTTCTAAATGTAGCTTATCTTTCATTCTAAAAAGTTATTTAAAGGGGTTTTTCTTTGCTAAATCTTCTTCTATCAGAACAGAAATCCTCGAACTCATATTAATACCATTTTTCTTGCAGAATTCCTTAAATCTTTTTAAGACTTCTTCTGGTAGGGTTATATTTATTCTTTCATATTTTTTATTCATACTTACTGATAAGTATTAATACTATTTAAACTTTTTGTTTGTTAATTCCTTTCTAGTAGGATACAAATCAAAAGAAGAGGACGTCGACCCAGAGCTATTGAAATAAAATTTTCCCATAATCAGATTTTAAAAATCTACCAAATACCCACAATGCTTCATCTATCTTCTTTTTGGGGATATCAGCATTTATTAAATTATTATGTAAACTGTTGAAAAATTCTAAATATTCCTTAAAATAAATCTCTTCCTTTTCTTTATTTTTATATGAAATTTCTTTTACTTCATTATGTTTTAAAAAATAATAACTCCTAAAAACATGCTGGTCAAAAATGGGGTATCTATCTGAAGCAATGATATGTAAAAGAAAAATCTTCCATATTGCAGAAATTCTCCCAAATTCTTCTTGAAAAGTACTAAGATTAAAGTTATGTTTTAATTTATTAATAATTTCAAGTTTGTTTATAATATTTATGTTTAGGGATTGTTTTTTCTTTTGGCTTAACTTTACTCCATTTTTCCATTCAAATAGATTATTAATATCCCCGATATCAAATTTCTGTTTGTCTATTACAGGAATATAAAAAGATTCTTTGGAATCTCTATAAAGACTACTCCAAAACACAATAAATTCCGATGGTGAACATTCATCAGAATGTAACTTAATATATTTCATCTTAACTAACCCTGCTTCCTACTTCAATCTCTTTTCTTGGCTGCAGTATGAACACCTTGCTTTTGTCTGAGTTCACAGCAGCAAGCACCATTCCTTCACTTTTGACGCCCCTGATTGTTGCAGGTTCAAGATTTGTGAAAACAACGCACAATTTTCCTTTCAATTCAGCTGGTTTGTAATGATTTTTTAAGCCCGCCACAAGAGTTCTTTTCTCGCTGCCTAAATCAACATCCAGGAGATAAAGCTTTTCCGCATTTGGATGCTCTTTCACATCAATTATTCTTGCAACCCTCAAATCAAGCTTCTTCCATTCATCAAATTTTATCTTTTCCATTTTTCTAAAATAAAGAATCAACTCCCAGCTCGTCTGCATGAGCAGAGATGTAATCAGTGGTTATTATGCCAATAAACCTGCCTTTTGAAACAACAGGCATCCTGCGAATTTTATTTTCCTGCATTACATTCACAGCATACTCTATATTGTCATCCGCCTCAACTGTTATGAGCTTGGATGTCATAATCTCCTTTGCATTCATCTCCCCTGCTTTTTTGTTCTGAACAACACATCTTTTTATTACATCCATGTCTGTTATTATGCCAATAACTTTCTGTTTCTCAACAACAAAAAGAGTCGTTACGTCTTTTTCAGCCATTATCTTGGCTGCTTCAAGGATTGTTGTTTCAGGGGAAACAATATACGGCTTGCCCATTACATCTCGTACTTTCATTTTTTATTTATTGAGCTGATTTGAGTTTAACAATTTCATTGAAAGCTTTTTGTGAGCTCTCATATACAGAATATACAGGATTAAACTCTTTTAATAATTTTGCCACAAGCCCATCAATCTCTTTCTGAAATTTAATGTCTATGGATCTCACTCCATCATTATCTAGCCTGTTGTTAAACTTATCCAATGGAAAATAGAAAAGCAGTGAATAGCTGCCTATATTCTCCTTGACTAATTCCTCCATTGCCTTATTCCTGCTAAATTTTCTGAAATAATACGCATAGATATCCAGCAAGGACCTGTCACACACAAGTATCTCGCTTTTCCGCCCTAACTCCAGCTCCCTGGCAAAATGCTCATAGAATATCCATTTCTGGGACTCTTCAGTCGCATCATCATTTATGGGAAACGGACAGCTTCTTACTGTTTCCTCCAAATAACCTGCATCAAAAGAATTCTTCTTTAGAAGGAATATTAACTCATGAACTGCAGTTGTTTTTCCTGTCCCATGAGAGCCTATCAGCGCAATTTTCATTTTTTTAATTTAATCTTTTGGGCTTATCAACATCTTTCTTTCAGCCTGTTCTTTTGCTTTTCCAAGACGTTCTGAAATTGCCAGTATATGGGGATAGACAGAATTTGCTTCCCTTCTTGTGAAATCCATGTCCATCATAACTTGGGTATAATCCTCTTCCCCAAGCTTGAACCCGCTTGCCAGCCCGTATACCAGATACTTATTATTATCTGTTCTTTTTTTCTCTATGCATTTTTCAAGAAGTTCGCCGTATTTCGGGTATTCCTTCTTGAAAGTGTCTATGCCTTCTCTCAATGTTCTTGATTTTTCTTCAGCCTTCTTTTCAATCCTTGCAAAAATCCTCTCACCTTTTTCCTCCCTGTCTTTCAGCAGATTTGCTATATTTTTTACATGTTTCTCTGCTCTTCTCTTGCCTTTATCCCCCAAACTTGAGAATGGCTTGTATAATATGTCAAGTGCGATTAAGGTTCTCGTCTCTTTTTCTATCTCTGTTCTTTCAGGCATTAAAGCCCTGATATTGTTAAATTTATAAGGATTATTATCCCCAAAAATCTATATAAGAAATTAAAGCGCTAGTGGTCCAATGGCTAAGACTTGAGCTTCCCAAGAGCTTCTTTCTTTCCCAGAGAAAGAACTTCGGAAGAAAGAAACTATCATACAAGAAAAAGCTCACTATCCGGGTTCGAGTCCCGGCTGGCGCATTCATTTTCCATGAATCAAGTTCAATTGCTCTAAGATAAATTTTTATAGTCTTTTCTTATTTTTTCAACATGGCGGGGCATTTAAGCGAAAAAAAGAGGCGTGAAAGCCTGAAATACAGCGTCAAAGACGGAGTGGCTTATGCTGTGATGGAGAACACAGGAACATCATACATCTCCCCTCTTGCTATTGCAATGAATGCAAGCATAGGATACATCGGACTTCTCGCCTCTCTTCCTGGGCTGATTTCAAGTTTGCTGCAGGCGCCTGTTGTAAAACTCCTTGAAAAAAGGGATAGAAAAGAGATGATAGTTTCCAATGTCCTGTGGCAGGCACTTCTCTGGCTGCCGATAGCCCTGATAGCAATCATGCACAGGCAAAATTCACTTCCCCTGCTTATGCTTTTCTACATTGCGTTGGCTTCATTCAACGCGTTTATAATCCCTGCCTGGAACTCCTGGATGAGAGATATAGTAACAAAAAAAAGCGGCCAATATTTCGGAAAAAGGAACAGAATTTCTGGACTGGTGGGCATAGTAACCCTGCTGGCTATGGGCTATCTTCTTGATGCCTTCAAAAGATTCCATCTTGTTTTTATCGGGTTCTCAATAATATTCCTAATTGCTTTCATTGCGAGAATTGTGTCGCTTCACTACCTGAAGAAACAATCTGAACCCGAGTTCAAGCTGGATGATAAATATTACTTTAGTTTTTGGCAGTTTATCAAAAATGGAAGGAAAACAAATTTTGGAAAATTTGCGATTTACATAGGACTGGCTTACTTTGCAGTTTATGTGGCATCTCCTTTCATTACTGTTTATATGCTGAGAGATATGAAACTGGATTATATAACATTCACAATTCTGAATGTCCTGCAGTCTCTGTCAATGCTTTTGACAATGCCTTTATGGGGAAAATTTGCAGACAAGTACGGAAATCTCAAATCAATAAAAATAAGCGGATGGATGATTTCTCTTGTGCCTATTCTGTGGATGTTCTCAACAGACATCAGATATCTGGCTATTGTGCAGATATTTTCTGGAGTTGTATGGGCATCATTCAACCTTTCAAGCTCAAATTTTATTTATAATGCAGTATCAAGAGAAAGAATGGGTTTATGTATTGCCTACTCAAATATACTAAGCACATTTGGAATGTTTTTGGGCTCTGTTACAGGAGGTTATCTTATTGGAATGATAAAAACGCAATACAATCCCCTGCTTGTTATTTTCCTGTTATCCGGATTCCTAAGGCTGCTTGTTTATCTTATTATGGTTCCAAAGATAAAAGAAGTCCGGACAGTAAGAAAATTTAATTTCAAGGGGATACTTCTTTCTCACTTGCTCCCCCATAATCCCCGGACAAAATAATCCGGCTAAAACTCTGATTTTTCGTTAGTGAATTCTGTTCTTATTCTGTTTGCATGTTTTCTCGCAACAACAAGGGGTTCTGGAAGCTTATGGGGCTTGATTATTAATCCCTTCACAAGATCTGCTGCAGTCTGCAGGGATATCATGTTGCCCGGACTGACATAAATCGGCTTGCTTCCCTCCTTTGTTATTAGTTCTATGCCTACAATTTTCTCTTCAATAACAATTGTTCCATTCTTTGAAGTGCCTGCCAGCAACTTCTGCGCAACGCCTATGCTTGGTTTCTGGGTTATAACTCCAAAATGCGTTGCCAGCCCGCATTTTCTTGGGTGTGCTATCCCCTGCCCTTCAAAGAGAATAACATCAAAAGATTCCTGCAATTTGCTGTAGCATTCCATTATCACTGGCAACTCGCGGTATGCCCTGAATTCCGGCAAATAAGGGAATTCCGCCTTTTTTATAGCATACTGCTGCTCAAGAACCTTCATTTCCTTGTCAAGAATGACTATCACTGCAATAAGCATATTCCCCCCCATGATAATATCGCATCCTGCAATCCTGTCGGCGAGATTAAAATCTATTGAATCCTTAAGAGAAACTGCCTTTGAAATTTTTTTCTGTTCTGCCCTGAGAGAATCTAGAGAGATACCATATTTTTTCGCAATTGAATCTGCGCTAAATTCATGCTCTTCGACACCTCTTTCCATCCTCCAGATATGGAATAATTGTTAAAAAATCTTTCGTTAGCTATAGGAAAAATTTAAAAATCAGCTGCTAATTCAATATTTATGTTTGGAAGAAAATGCCCCCAGTGCAGCAAAAAAGTCAGCAAGGAATTTGAATTCTGTCCCTACTGCGGCAATGTTCTCAGAGAAGAAAATAGGGGTTTGCTTGATGATATTAAAGAGATAGAGAGCATGGATATAAACAGCTCGGATATAGAGGATTTAACAAGGGATATAGGCAAACAAATGGGTTTTGGATTCATAGACACTTTTCCTTTTAACACGATTGTCAAGAAGCTAAGCAGGGATATAGAAAAACAGTTTAAGGATATTGACAGGGAATTCGCTGCAAAAAAAACAAGCGGAAAAGAACAGGTGGTAAGAGAAAATGGGGCCGAGATAAAGAAGACAACATTTCCAGGAGGATTCAGCGTGCAGATTAAGATGGGCGGGAGCCCTGAAAGCATTCCAGTACAGATTAGGGACTTTAATGTGCGCGAAGAACATACAAAGGATATTAAATTCAATGAGCTAAACAGGGAAAAAATTTCAAAACTTCCAAGAAGAGAACCTGAAGCAAGAGTGAGAAGGCTCACTGACAAGATTACATATGAAATCCTTCTGCCGGGAGTTAAAAGCATGAGAAATGTTTCTGTCAACAAGCTTGAGAATAGCATTGAAATAAAGGCGATAACAAAGAATGAGGCATATTTCAAACTTATACCTGTTGCTCTTCCTTTGAAAAAGTATTATCTCAAGAAAGAGAAGCTTATCATTGAATTAAGCCCTGAACAGTAGTTATCACCCAAAGAAATAATCAATTGCTTCTTTTATAGAGCTTATCTCTACTGCATTAATGCCTGTTATCTCTTTCTCTTGGAAATCTTCCGGGCTCTTGCCTGGATATCATTCACTTTCTTTCTTCCTACAAAAATAAGTATTAAAAATCCAACCAATACAACGAGAAATCTTGCGATTTTTCCCAACTCGCTGAAATATCGCATAATGCCATAAATAGATGTTAAAATTCCTCCGAACATCAATCCTGCCCCTAAAATTTCTGTAATAATCAGGCCGGATATTACCGCTGCGATGCCAATTGTAAATGCTATGTAAAAAACATTTCGGTTATAGATATTCTGGATATCCTGGAACTCCTTGCCGCACATGTTGCACTTGTCCGGAATGCTGCACCCCTGAGAGTTATACTTGTAATCTATAAAGCCGCCTTTCGCATTGCATTCGGCAATCATTTCATTGTATTGGGAATAATTCACTGAGCAGTTTTGCACTGGCAAAAATTTTTCAGGGTAGGCCTGATATTCCCCGGTATTATTGCAGAAATTTTCATATTTTGGGGAAGCATAAAATGCATCAATTCCCAAACCAATTACAATTGCGAATAATACTGCAATGCCCACAACAAAAGCGAATTGTTTTGCGTTCATTTTTGCCCCTCTTTTTCTGCTCTATTATAATGGCTTCCTGCTTTTTTATTACTTTCTCTTTTAAAAGTGGGCCTGCTCAGATTTGAACTGAGGACCCCCGCCTTATCAGAGCGGTGCTCTAAACCTGGCTGAGCTACAGGCCCATTGCATCCGAAAACAGAAATTGTTTATAAACTTTTTTGGCGCTCCTTTATGCAATTGATAATCCCCTGCTCTGTAATCAATGTATCCACCGGCACATCATACTCAAGATAAGGCACAGAATCAACAACCTGAAACGAAAAAGCAAATCCTATATTATCCGGCTTGATTTCCTTGAGCAGCCGGTCATAATAACCCCTGCCTGAACCAATTCTATATCCCCTATTATCAAATGCTACTCCCGGAACAATTGCAAGATCCACAAAGGAATCATATGCATCTTTTTCTCTGGGTTCTAATATGCCGTACTTATTAGGGCATAATTCCTCAAGATAATCTATCCTATGAATGGAAAGAGTATTCCCCTGAATCTTTGGCAAAAGAACTATCTTGCTTTCAAGGGAGTTATAAATCATATTTTTTGTACTGACTTCATTTTTGAAAGATGCATAGAACAGAACAGATTTTGCCTTAATGAATTTCTCGCAGCCAAATAACAAATCCTTTATTATTGCACTTTTTGAAAGGACTTCCTGAAGAGGCATCTTATCCCTCATTTTGGATATGTCCCTGCGGATTTTTGACTTTTCCATTTTATTAGTCTTAATATGCCCAACTATCTGATTTTAACTGGCAGAATTGAGATAAACCAGAACGCCCCGGGCTGGACTCGAACCAACGACCCACTGATTTCAGCTAACTTAGTTTTCTCTTTCCTAAGCTTTTTCTCTCCAAGGTCTCTTTTTTAAAGAGAGCTTAAGAGAAAGCTAACAGTCAGTTGCTCTACCTGCTGAGCTACCGGGGCACTTGAGAAGGATATAAAAATAATTTATAAAGTTTGTTATAAAAGCAAAAGACCCTTTTTATTTGCTGGAATCCCTGATTTCGCAGCCTGCTCTCTCCAGCCTTGAATAGACATTGCCGTGCTCACTTCCCTTTATAAGGGATATCAATGAATCTAAGACTCCTTCAATTTCTTCAGCCCGGCCTATAACTAAGACAATGCTGCCGCTTAACCTTATTGCGCAATTTCCAAGCAAAGATATATTCTTTATCGCCCCGCCCTGCCTACCGATTACACGGGCTTTTACCTGGCTAAGCCTCTTGCTTGATTTTCCTATGTAATTCTTGATAGGAATTGTCTGCATGATATACTCCTCATCCTTAAGAAGAAGACTTGTCTGCACATCAAATCCAAATTCTATCGCCTTTAATACCTGCAACGAGGTATATTCTGATAAACCCTCTCCAGAAATATCAACAAAAGTTCTGCCTATTTTTATCTGAATATCCAGAGCACTTTCAATCTTTGCCCTTTCTCCAACTATTCTGTTCATTGCCTTTGTGTCGAGAAATATCCTTTCCATTTTAGAGCATTAAATTTTAGAATTCTTCTTCAGACAATTTCAAGAATCCTTTTTTCTTGAGCCATTCAATTGCCGCAAGGCTGTATTTGTAGATAATGTCTCCTTTTGATTCAGCTTCAAATTCCCAAGGCTCAACAAGGATTATGTCCCCTTCTCTCAGCCATAATGCCCTTTTATACCTTCCAGGAATCCTGCATACTCTTGATTTCCCATCAAGGCATCTTACCATCATTCTGCAAGCGCCAAGTCTTGACTCCAGCACACCAAGAACTTCCCTGCCTCTGGGCAGCCTGACTCTTAAAAATTCTGGCTGATCGCTATGCTCATCTTTTCTGCCTCGCTTATTCTGGGGTCGCATAACAAGAAAATATTATATCAATTTAAAAGGTTTTGCTAAATCCCTATTCAGAGCAAAGTAAGAGCATAAGGCACGCCATCAATTTGGATAATGCCTGTACTGCCTATAATTCCCGCCTTCAATCCGGCCTGTACTGCCTTCTTTCCAGCTATATTGAATACTGCATCTTCTGACGACTCTATTTTCATAATTTCAAGAACCTCTTTTTCGGTTCTTTTCTCGCCCTTGTAGAACTCTTCGCTTAATTCAAGCTGCATATTGCCCTGTTCAAGCTTTTTGCCGATAAGCTCGGCATCACAAACAGCAACTATTCTCCTGTAGGCATTATGTATCTTGACAAACATTTTGGTTCTTTAGACTTAGCTATAAATTTAACAATCAGACAATTTTAGCCCTTACACTATGCTTTGCACCGCAGGCAAGGCAATGCATAAACAGGAAAGTCTCCTGTTTTATAAGCTCTGTATCCGGTTTTTTGCATTCTTTGCATATCACAAATTCATTTGCGTACTGGGCTATTTTCTCATTTATCTTTGCTGAAAGCAATTTTCTATTGAATATTATTCTGTCTCCCTGGACTATACTAAGGGCTGCAAGCTCCCTTGAGAGAAATTTTACAATATGCTCGGGCTTCCTTCGAAAAATTGAGCAGATTTGAGCAAAATTGGTAACAATTGTCTTGTTGCCTTCAACATATCCTTTTACTGTAGGGACTTCAAATCGGTCATGCTGTGTTTCTATAGGCTTAACTTCCCTGTAAAGCTTATCAAGCAGATCGTTATATTCCATAGCAAATTTTCATCGTGAGAATATTTAAAGTTTTGCGTATTCTTCCCTACATAAAAAGAAAGCAGTATCCTGAGTTAAAGCAGCCTTATTCTTCCTGGCTTGGGCTCATAAATCTCTGCATCCTCAAGCATTCTTGTGGTAATATTATTAATCTCCTCGACAGGGGCGCGTAACTCCATGATTATTTTATCTATGTCAATTCCTTCCTCGTTCTTTTTGAGGATATCTATAATCTGCTTCCTGAGATTACTTGAATCTGAAATTCCTTCAGAATCTGCATTTTCTGCCTCGCTTATTCTCTCAATTTTTGTTTTTGGACTCTCGTGCTTCTCAATCTGGGCGGATTTCCTGTCTAACTCAAATTTTCTCACGACAAGCCATCTTGGATCAGCTTTCCTGACAATTTCAGGCAGAATGTAAATCTCATTATTGAAATATCTTACATTCCCTATCACAAAAATAGTATCGCCTATTTCAAAAGGCTTTATTTTTTCGGTTTCATCTGAGAATGCTTTAACCCTTATCTGCCCTGAAGCATCATCCAGCGTCAATACCGCATACTTCTTCTCTGCGTCATTTACAAACTTGTCAATCACATTAGCCAGGATATTAACCCTTGTTATCCTCTGCCCATTTATCTCAACAAAGTAAAGGTTATTGTTTTGGATAATCTTGCCTGAAAGAATCTCTGAGATTCTCATCTTCAATGCTGTCTGCCTTTTTTTAGGCTCACGTATGATTGATGCGCTTTCTGCTTGCATTTTATTTTGGTCAAAGTTTTTGTATATATCCTTTTCTTGGAATGAATACATCTCCCACCCGATGTAACTCATCCACAGCTTCATTCATTGAATCCTCATCAAGTTTATCCCCTAATTCCTTTAAAAGTTCGTCATAAGGAATAAGCTTCCCCAACCTTGATTCCAACCTTGTTAATGCCTCTCTGACAAGGATTATCTTGTTTCTTTTTGAAGAGGGGATGCCTGTTGCAATTCTGTCAATGTCAAACTGCTGTGTTTTCCAGTCAAAGCCAACCTGCATGAGATAGTATTTCATCATTTCTATTGCAACTTTAGCGTCCTCTTTTTTTACTTTCTTGCTTAATCTTACCCTTGCAGACGCCTCTGACAATCTTATCAACGCATCAAGCTGCCTGGCTGTGATTGGCACAGGGGGCATTGCCTGATCAGTAACAATCGGCTTATTCCTCAAATCAACATAGAATTTTTTTATTTCATCAACTGCTTCCTCTGTCAGTTCCGGCTTTATGTTCTGTTTGGAGTAGGCTATATATTTTCTTACAAGCTCTGGCTCTATTGACTGCTTCTCAGCAGCTTTTCTGTGCTCAAGCAATACATGTGTTGCAATTGCCTCATCCTTAACTCTCTCAGGCAGGTCCCTCATGATGAATATAACATCAAACCTGTTTATCAAAGTAGGGGGAATATCAATTTGCGTTGCAATTGGCTGATAAGGGTCAAACCTACCAAATTTGGGGTTGCCTGCTGCAAGAACTGAGGTCTCAGCCCTTAATGTTGCCTGCACGCTTGCCTTGCTGATGGTTACTGTCTGCTGCTCCATTGCCTCATGCATTGCGCTCCTGTCGTTCTCCTCCATTTTTTCTATTTCATCTATGCAAACAATTCCCCTGTTGCTGAGAACCATTGCTCCTGCCTCAAGACTCCAGCCCCTCATGAATTCATCCCTTACAACCGTTGCGGTCAGTCCTGCCCCTGTTGTTGACTTGCCAGCTACATATCTCCCTTTCGGGGCTATAGACGCAATAAATTTCAGCATAACTGATTTTGCAACTCCCGGGTCCCCGACAAGCAATACATGCATGTCTCCTCTTGCAAATGTTCTATCACTTCTCTCCTTTCTTATGCCGCCAAACAATTGCAGAAGCAATGCCTTCTTGACTTCATCATATCCATAAACACTTGGGGCAACTGTTTTTGCCAATTTGTCAAATACATTGGGGTCAGCAGCAAGCTCCCTAATCTGCTTTTCATCCTCATCATCCAGCGCAAGATCCTCGAATGCTTCTTCCATTGGCAGGATATTGTTTGCTTCTATTGCCAAATCAAATCTTGTGCTGATTGCTCCTGTCGGCAGGGGGATAGGAACTTCCTTCAGAACACCATGAACTTTAACTCTGCTTCCGGGGGTTGTCTTCTCCTCCATTTTTGGCTCAACAAGGTCTTCCTTAAGAAAAACAGAAATTCTTCTTGATTGCTCTCCGCCAGTAAGGGATTCAGGGGATTCTTCCACAACAAGCCTCTGCGCATCAACCATGTCCTTGCCTATCTGCCTAAAACCCCCTTTTCTACCGCACGAGCATCTGCTTGGCTCCTGAAATTTTCTGTCAATCTGCAGAACAGAGAGTGTTGTTCCGCAGCTGGGGCATTCAAATTTTGCATTTACAACCTGGGGTCTCACATCGCTTGCCTGGCGCACTATTCCATCAATTGTTATAAGCTGGTTTAGATGCTTTGCTCTTATATCTCTTATCCTGACAAATACAGAAATAGGCATATCTGTCAACCTAACTCTGGCACCAATAATCAAACCGAGTTCATCAAGGGCTAACTCAAGAATCTGAAGGATTTCTTCAGGATTTCTTAGGAGATGGTCTGACAATGAAGGATATTGGCCTGCAATCTCCTTAAAAGAAACAGTGACTGCCTTCTTACCTTTTTTTGCGAATTTTCCTATTTCCTTCTTGTAATATCCAAAGAATTCTTTTGCTTCAATTAATAGGTCTTCAGTCTTCATTTTAACAAGCAGAGTAACTCTCCCAACTCCCCGTCTTTTTTAATTTATATGCGCGGATTACCCGGCAGTTGTTTTTTCAGACATTGCCACTATTTAATCTTTTTCATCACTTCTTAATCTTTTTCAGCACTTCTTTCACATTCTTCATAAGCTGTTTCATTGACTGATCAAGCTGCTTCCTGTTCTTTGTTCCGGTGCATACAAGCTTTCCATTGCTGAATAAAAGAAATGTCGCATTAGGCTCAATAAGCTTGTAAACAAGCCCTGGAAATTGTTCCGGCTCATATTCAGTGTTCTCAAGCTGCAATGCAAGTGCATTCAAGTTTAGCACTAGATTTATGCTGCCGCTTGCCACTATATTCTGGACTTTGATTCTTGGCTTGTCTGTGATCTTTATTCCTATCTTCCTCAACTGCCTTATAACCGCAGAGATAACCTGTTTTACCTGCTCTATTGATTTTGTGCCTGTGCATACAAGATTTCCTGAAGAGAAAACAAGAACCGCTGACTTGGGTTTTGCAATCCTCAGGACAAGCCCTGGAAATTGCTCGGGGTTATACTCTGTATTGCTCTGAGAGCGCATTAATTTTGTCAGAGGAACTGGCTTGCCTAAAGAAGTTGTCGCAACAATATTCTGCACTTTTAGTTTTGATTTCTCTGCCATCCTTAATCAGTTTATTTATAAAGGGGTGTATTTAAAAAGCTTTTCTTTCAGGATTTTGTCTAATTTACGGGACTTTCAAATATGACAAAACCTTCTTTCCTTCATGAATGGTTCTGTTTTGCGTAATCCTTTTTGATTTCTTCCAGAGATGCAATATCCTTGATATTCCTGTCAGGCCTCAGCATTGTAAATCTTGGAAACCTCAATGCAAATCCCGATGAATATTTTGGGGATTTCTGTATCTCCTGATATGTTACTGTGACAATTACTTCTGGCTTTAATTTAACTGTTCTTCCTTTATCCTCGATTACAAGCGGCTTGAGCATTCTTGTTAATTCATCAAAGCTTACTCCCTGCTCTATTTTCTCCTTAATGCCTGTTCCTACTTTCCCTATCTCCAGAATCCTGTCTCCGTGCCTGCAAGCAAGAATAAAGCTGGACATCCATCCGCTTCTTTTTCCTTCCCCATATTCTGCTCCAGTTATAACCAAATCAAATTCTTTTTCAGAGGGCTTAAGCTTCAGCATATATCCAACTCTCGCCCCTGGTTTGTAGGGGGCATTCAAATTTTTCATCATTATCCCCTCCTCCCCTTCATTCAAGGCAGAGTTGTAGAATTTCTTAGCCTCATCCTCATCAAGAGTTATTATCTGCTCAGAAAGTTTCAGATGCCACTTTTTGTTTTGCACAATCTTTTCAAGCAGCTTTCTTCTTTCTGAGAAGGGATTTTTTAAAAGATTCTTGCCTTCAAAGTATATAATATCAAAAACATTTACTTCAACAGGCAGCTCATTCCTGATTTTCTCAATGTCATATTTTCTCTTTATTCTCTGGGAGATTTCCTGAAAGGGCCTATACTTTTGATTTTTTGCATCATATCCTACTGCTTCTGAATCAATTATGAACGATTTTCCCTGGACATATTTTTCCACATAATCAACAACTTCGGGAAATTGTGCGGTTACATCATCAAGCCTTCTTGTGAAGAGTTTTATTTTTCCATTTTCGGACTTATTAATCATAAGCCTGAAACCATCATATTTGTATTCGATTGCAGCAGGCTTTCCAACTGTTTCAAACCCTTTTTCAAATGAAATTGCCTTCAACGCAAGCATAACCTTAATAGGCCTGCCTGGTTTTAACTGGACTTCTTCAAGATACTTTAATCCTTTTTTTGCGGACTCAAAAACAGACGAGAAATCTGTAGTCAGATCATAAGCTCCCTGAACAGCAGAAGAATATTTATTGTACTCTTCCCTATTATTGAGGATAAGTTCATTTTTTTCTTTGCTGTATTCTATTCCTAATTTCTTTCCAAAACAACTCCATAATATAGCGTCTCTTAACGCCCCCTCTCCAACCCCTATTCTTAGTTCTTCAATAGCGGTCTTTACAACATATCTTGCCTCCAAAGGGGATGAAACTGATATCAACTCTGCAATAGCTAAAACTTTTTTGTCTACTGCACCAGCACCAGAAAACTCAGCCACTTTTTTCAAATTGGCATATACCTTCTCTGTTGTAAGTTTTTTCTCAAAAAGCGTTGATTGCCTTCTTTTTTCAAGCAGATGTTCTGCAACCTGCCCTAAATCCCCATAAGATTTCCACTCTTTTATTATTTCCTCAGTTGAAACTCCTGTTGCCCTGCTTATCGCTTTGATTGCAAGTTGGGAGCTAACACCCATCTCTCTTTCTTCATATGCGGGAAAAACGCTGCCTGCTGCAAGGAGCACAATGTATCCTTCTTTTTCCTGCAATTTAGAAAAAAATGTTGAAAGAATTGCTGTTTTTTCCAGCCTTTTTGAAGTTGATTCAAGCTTCTCATAAATTTTTGCAAGTTCAAGATAAAGCATCACTTAAAAAAGCGGCTATTGTTTTTAAGGTTTGCTTTTCCAGTCGGGAAAAGGTTTTTATATTTCTGCTGCATCAGGGATAAATGAGGCTTGAAGCTGCAATAAGAAAAAGGCATTCAATAAGAAGATACTCGCATAATTCTGTTAAGTGGGATAAAATCGTCAGAATTCTAGATGCAGCACGTCTCGCGCCAAGCGCAGGCAACCTGTGCACATTGAGGATTATACTTGTTTCTGACAAGGGAATCATAAATGAAATCGCCAGCGCAGCAAAACAAGATTTTATAGCATATGCTCCTGCTGTTATTGTAGCTTGCTCTGATCCTTCAATAACTCTGAACGCCTATGGAATCAGGGGTTACAGATATGCAAGGCAGCAGGCTGGAGCAGCTATACAGAATATGCTTCTTGAAATAACTGATTTGGGACTTGCAAGCTGCTGGGTGGGGGCATTTAATGATAGCACAATGAAAAAGATTCTTGGCATCCCTGATGATGTGGAAATCGAAGCAATATTGCCTGTTGCGCACAAATCTATTATAAGAGAAATTCCAAGGAATAAAATTTCACTTAACAGCATTCTTTTCTTTGACAGATACGGCAGAAAACAGAGATTCTATGAGAAGATGGCAAGATAACAGGATAAATTTATAAATAAGTCTGCTGAATAAATTAAAATGGCTTGGACAGAGGCAAAAGAAACAAAAAAAGAGGATATTGAAGCAAAGCTGAAAAGTATAGGCGGAGATATGCTTAATAGAGTATCTTGAAAACTGCCTTAAAGGGCAAATTATATTTGATGTCAGAAAATTTGTGTATCTTAAACTTGCAGAGTTGTACGAGGGAAGATTAATGTTCAATGAGGCTGCAAGAAATGTTGAAGGGGCTGCTGAAGTTGCTGTGACATTCAGGGACAAGATGGAGATGCATATGAAGGCTGCTAGGCTACTTGTCAAGCATGGCAGTTATTATGATGCAGACAAGCAGTTTGAAAAAGCTCTTGCCTGCGCAAATTCAAGGGAGAGAGAACAGCTCAAGCAGACATACAAGGAGTTCTATATGGAAAAAGCCAAAGAATTTGAGAGCCTTAAAAGGATGAACAACGCGATAAAGGTATATGAAAAGCTGCTTATGTACGGCTTTGTAAGCAATGAGGAGAAACAGGCTATAAATTCCAAGCTTGCAGTTCTTTACAGCAAAGTTGGCAAGGTGCAGGACGCAATGAGATTAGAAAGGAAATAATCCGCAGATATCCAAGATTTTCTTTAATAAGAAATTTATTCTTAAGATTGTTGCAATAATTTAAACTTTTTGAAAAAAGAAAAAGCCAGCCCCGAAGGGCTGGCAGAAACCAAAAGACTAAGGGAGAGCATAAAATCTCATTATCTCAGCACTTCAATACCAAGGTCTGACATTGCGTATGTCGGCTCTGATGACTGGAAAATTGGCTTGCCCAGGACAAAAGGTGATTTCACACCTGTCATGATAGTTATGACGCGAACTTTTCCCGCAAATTCCTTGTTGATTCTCGCGCCTATAATGACATTTGCCTCTGGATTCAAGTTTTCTGTAACCAATCTGCCTATAGTGTCGAACTCCTCAAGCTTCATGTCTGGACCGCATGTTATGTGAATCAAAGCACCACTTGCTCCTTTGTAATCAACATCCAACAATGGATGTGTCAATGCTTGTTTTACTGCTTCATCTACTCTAGCAGTAGTATCACTCTCGCCAATGCCGATAACTGCAACCTCTCCGTTTCTCATTATGGCTGCTACATCTGCATAGTCCAAGTTAATCAATGAAGGTAAAGTGATTGTCTCAACAATACCCTTAATCATTGTGCTCACTAGCTCATTGGCAACAGCAAATGCCTGTTCGATAGGCAGATTTCCTGCGATGTCGACAAGCCTGTTGTTGTCTATGACTATCACTGTGTCTGAAGCTTCTCTCAGCTCCTGCAGTCCGAACTCAGCTTTGTCAATTCTTGCTTTCTCACATTCAAAAGGCATTGTAACAACACCTATTGTAACTGCGCCTGCTTCTTTTGCAAGCTGGGATACAACAGGGGCTGCACCTGTACCAGTGCCTCCGCCCATGCCTGCTAACACGAACACCATATCTGCTCCCTGAACGCCCTTTTTCAGTTCTGCAAGAGCTTCTTTTGCTGCTTCTCTTCCCTTTTGAGGGAATCCACCACAGCCAAGTCCTCTTGTGAGTTCCTTTCCGATGAGAACTTTCTCATCAGCCTTTGTGACACTCAAGTGCAGTGCGTCTGTATTTGCGGCATAGATGGCTGCTCCGGTCAAGCCTTTATTGAAAAGCCATGTCACTGTATTACATCCAGCACCACCAACGCCAAAGACCTTGATATTAGCCTTGCCTGCTTTCAGCTCATCAAAGTTAATTGAATGAGTTGAGACGTTTTCAATCGCCTCCTTGGCAAAATCTAATACCATTTTTTTGTTTAACCTCCTTTCAACCTCTATTGCAATTTTGTGCAAGTTTCGCTAAAAAAAGCGAAAAGTTTAAATACTTCTTGCACATTTCTTTTTTGCAAAAAAGAGATTGGAAGGAAATAAATTAATAACTAAATAAGAAAAATTCCCCGCTCTTTTACCTGAACTGATTCGAGATTTATTCAGTCTCTGTGAAAGATTGAATAAAGCTTTTTAATAATAGAAAACAGAAACGCTTCTTCTTTATAAATTTTGCTGTGTGTGTGTTATGTATGTCAAATCCTGCTTTGAAGGCAAGAAAAGTTTTTTATAGATGAAAAAATCCTTATATTGATGAAAGACAACAGTTCAAAAGCTTTGGCAGGGGACAAGGTAAGGGTAAAATATTCCTCAGAATTCATTGAGGGGACAATTCTGGAATCGTATGACAAGGATAATATTCTTGTCAAGCTTGATTCAGGGTATAATATCGGATTGAAGAAGGAGAATATAGAGAGCATCAAGGTTCTTGCCAAGGCAAAGAAGCAGAAAGAGGAAATTGAATTCAATGAGAACAAGAAAGTGCCGCATATCGGCATGATTGTCACAGGAGGGACTATCTCATCAAAGCTGGATTATGAGACAGGCGGAGTTAAGTGGCTCATGAAGCCAGAGGAAATCCTGAGTTTTGCTCCAAAGCTATTTGACATCGCTAGAATAAGCAGCATTGAGAAGCCGTTTATGCTCGCTTCTGAGAACATGACATCAAATGACTGGAAAATTCTTGCGAAGAAATCTGCTGAACTCTTGAACAAGCCAGAGAACAAGGGCATAATTATCACTCACGGCACTGACACTTTGCACTACACTGCTGCTGCATTGTCATTCATGCTGAAAAATATTGGCAAGCCTGTTGTGCTTTCATATTCCCAGAGAAGCACTGACAGGGGGAGTTCAGACACTGCACTTAACTTGACATGCTCTGCTCATGCTGCATTATCAGGCATTGCTGAAATCATGCTTGTAGGGCATGGCACTATCAACGACAACTTTTGCCTTGCTATCAGGGGAACAAAAGTCAGGAAAATGCACACAAGCAGAAGAGATACATTCCGCCCGATTAATGAGCTACCATTCGCAAAAATCCATGAGAATGGCAGTATTGAAATCATTAATGAGAATTTCAGCAAGAGGAACGAAAGCAAAAAAACAGAAGTTGATGCGGTTTTTGAGGACAAGACAGCATTAATCAAGTATCATCCCAATGCAAATCCAGAAATCCTCGAATTCTTGATGAAAAAGGGATATAAGGGGATAATAATAGAAGCAACTGGGCTCGGACATGTTGCAACAGAAGAATCAAAAAATAACTGGCTTCCATCAATAAAAGAATGCATAAAAGCAGGAATGACAATATGCTTTGCTCCTCAAACCATTTACGGCAAGCTGGATGCTTATGTCTATGCTCCTGGCAGAGAACTCTTAAAAGCTGGAGTTATATTCCTTGAGGACATGCTGCCTGAAACAGCATATGTCAAGTTGGGATATGTCTTGGGGCACAAGAACTGGCAAAACAACCAAGAAAAAATCAAGGAGATGATGCTCACAAATATCGCAGGTGAATTTAACAGGAAAATCAGCACTGACACCTTTCTCTACTGAGCTTAATTCTCTTTCTATTGTAACTTAGCAGTAGTGAAAAATAGAAAGGTTTAAATATTCTTTTTTGTTGATTTTGCCATGGCACTTGAAGATGAGTTTTCAAAAGAAAACATTGAAAGTTATGCCGAGGCATGCATAAATCTGGCCATGGACATGCCTAAATATAAGTTTGATACCCTGCTTATCCCCAGTAGGGGGGCTGTGCCTGTATTTCTCGGAACGCTATATGCTCTAAAATATCTCGGAGAATGCGGGGACACAGAATGCAAGAACTTTACTGATAGGCTCACTGCCCCTTACATCATAAGAAAAGCAGTAATCCCTGGCAAAGATAAGCAGCCGAGCAAAGAAGGGAGAATAGGGGTTATGCCATTTCCTTTTACTGCTGATTTGAACCTATCAAAATACCAACCAACAGCAAACAATGATACATTTAAGGAATTTACAAGACAATATCATTCAAAGGTTCTCAGAAGCTTTTTAAAAGAGCCGGAAGAGAGAGTTGAAGACCCTTATTTCAAGCTTTTTACAAAGTTACTAAGTGACGTTGAAAATAGAGGAGATTTGGCAAAAAGTTACGCCCTCTATCCTAAAATTGAAAATCTGGCTATGATTGACACTGCGATTTCAGGGCAGGCAATCTACACAATTTTGGAGGCATTGGGCCAGGAGAATATACATCCTGAAGCATTTGTAATTCTTGATGAAGATGGAAAAAGATTGAGAAGCCCTTACAAGGAGAGAATTGGCTATGATACTTTTGATAAAGACAGCAAATTCCTTTATGAGAAAAGGGGCGGTCATAACGTAAAAATTCCATTGGCTATAGACCGGAGAAAGATAAATTTCTATCCTATGAAAAAAATTGTTACAGAAGACCAGGGCTGTGCATTGCAGGGAGTTGCTGCGGCGGTTTACCCCAGCATAATTACTGAGGGGCTGCAAAGACTTAGTGAAAAAGTTTTTCCTGTTGGTGCGGGAACATGGTATCCATTAACTTCTGAAAAGAAGCACAGAAAGATATTTTACAAATTTATCAACACCCTCAAATTGGGCATAAAAAAGAATTTCTGCGGCAATTCAGACAAAAATAGATTGGAAGACATGTTTGAATCAAAAAGAGAGGGGCTTATCAGAACAATGAAAGACACAAAACTTGAGGATGTAGACAAAGAAAATCTCAAACATTACTACCCCAACTATAACATGGACACCATAGAAAATGTTTACGAGAGCAGCGCAAAGGTTGTGCATATCTGCTTTAACAAGGATTTCACAAATTTCTTCCTTGAAAATGTCGAGAAAGAGCTGGGAATAAAAAGAAAAGAACCAGAAAATAAGGACATATAAAATCCAAAACAAGAAAGAAATAAAAACCAGTGAGGCATGCAAAATATGCCTTTGAAAAAATGGGATTAAACGAGAATATTAAAAAGGAAGTAAATGAATTCAAGGAAAGCCTTGTCTGCAGTGAAAGGCATAAGAAAGAAGGAAAGGTGTGCCTTCCCGCATACACGCTTCTGCAGAAAATAGAATATCATAATTTTCCCCCTGAAAAAGTAAGACAGATGATAAATCGGGGAATTTCTTTGTATAACCGGCTAAGCGAGGCAGGGAGAAAAAAGCATTTTGACAGATTTTACAGGTTTATCAATGAAAAGCTCTCTGGAATTCTCTATCCTGGAGAGGAAAAAATAAACTGGGAATGCAATAATTATAACTGCCCGTCATATTCTGTAATACGCGCAGTTGATAATGGCAATGGTTTTGGGGAGTTTCTTACTATTCAACTGGCTGCAACAAATGTGTTTAAGTACAAGATTGGGGAAATTGAAAATAAGGATATAGGACTGGACAGAGCGCTTTTCAGGTGGACACAAGAATTAATCACAGTTGACGGGAAAGCCACAAACAGGGCGGCAGAATTCAGGAAAAAATATTCAGAAGAAAAGAAAAAGGAAATTCTGAGTTTCATAGAGAACCATAAAAATCTTCCAAAGCATCTTGTAAAAAAGAAATTGGTTGAGAAGATTATAGGAAAAATTTAATAATGTTCTTTGCTCTTTTCTTCTATGACTGACAAGGCTGACTACAAGAAGCTCGGATTAAAATCTGGCATAGAGATACACCAGCAGCTTGATACAAACAAGCTGTTCTGCAGCTGCCCAAGTTTGTTAAGGGCAGAAGAGCCTGACATAATTGCAAGGAGAAAGCTCAATGCAGTTGCAGGCGAGGAAGGCAAGATAGACATTGCAGCTGAGCACGAGCACAAAAAAGAAAGGGAATTTATCTATCAAGGTTATTCTGACAGCACTTGCGAAGTTGAATTTGACGAAAGTCCTCCTCATGAAATAAATCAGGAGGCATTAAGAATTGCATTGCAGATTTCCTTGTTACTAAATGCAAAGCCCTTGGAAATCGTGCAGATAATGAGAAAAACAGTTATTGACGGCAGCAATACTTCTGGTTTTCAGAGAACATTGCTCATAGCAAAAGATGGCTGGATTGAGACTTCTTCAGGGAAAATAGGCATTCAGAATATCTGTCTTGAGGAAGATGCAGCAAGAATAATTTCGCAAAATGAAAATCAGGCAACATACAGATTAGACAGATTGGGAATTCCGCTTGTTGAAATCGCAACAATGCCTGAAATAAAAAATCCAGAGCAGGCAAAAGAAGTGGCATTGCACATCGGAGAAATCCTAAGAGCCTGTAAAGTCAAGAGGGGAATAGGCACAATAAGGCAGGATGTCAACATGTCAATTGCAGGAGGAAAGAGAATAGAGATTAAGGGTGTTCAGGAGCCTTCATTAATCAGCAAAACAATAGAAACAGAAATTGAAAGGCAGATTGCTCTTGTGAAAAACAAAAAATCAACAGAAGAAGTTAGAAAGGCAAATCCCGACGGCACAACATCCTACCTCAGGCCATTGCCAGGCAGGGCAAGGATGTATCCAGAAACAGATTTGCCTCTTGTAAAAATCTCAAGGGATATGGTAAACGAGGCAAAGAGAACGCTGCCTAAGCTGAAGCACGAATTAAGAGAAGAGTTGCATGCACATGGATTAAATCCCGAGCTTACAAAATTAATTTTAGGAGAAAACAAGCTCGAGGAATATAAAGAACTCCTTGCAATTCACAATAATCCGGACTTGATAGCAAAACTGCTTGTTCTTTATCCAAAGGACATAGCAAGCCACGAGAAAATTTCTTCTGAAGAAATAAACAAAAAAATCACAATAGACATAAAAGAGGAAATTCTTCAGCAAGTAAAAGCAAAGAAGATTTCAGAAGCCCAAGTCAGGCAGATTATGCTTGACATTGTAAAAGGAAAGTCAATTCAGGAGGCATTGAAGATTGAAAAATCAAGCTCAGAGGAGCTTGAGCATGAAATCCAGAATCTCCTGAAAGAAAAGCCCAATCTAACAATCAATGCCTACATGGGCTTGCTGATGCAAACCCACAAGGGCATCTCAGGCAAGGAGATTATTGAGATACTGAAGAAGTATGTTAAATAATGCCGTAATTTATATAAATAAACTAGGCAGTAATCTAATATGGACACATTAGTTGAATATGCAATTAGATGGTGGATTAAGGATTATAAGTGGATACACAGCAAGCAGGAAGGCAGGGATATAGGTGTGCCAGCAACAGTAGATATACTGCTCGGGAAAAGAAAAATAGATACAATGTTTGCTGGAAAGGAGTTTCACGGCGTTACTCTATCAATCCATGAAATAAAACCAGAATATAGAATTCCCATGATTGAGGGTTATCTCTTAATTCCTGAAATCCCTGATTCTGATGGCATTAACCAGCTTGAAGGTGAATTAAAAAGATTTGAAGCACAAAAGAAATCAATTTCTCCAAGTGAAGTGAGAGTGACAAGAGACATAGTCCAGGATTACTGCAAAGAATATGATTTGGAAGAAATCCTGCAAAAGTTTTTAATTAAATTAAAGATTGAATAGAAACCAAATTCTCAATTCTTAGAAAAATACCCAGATAGCCGAGCACTGCTCTCTTCTGCCCTTATTTTATTGCTGGCTTCTTTCAATCCAGAGATATACTGCTCAAGAACTTCTGCATTTCTTTTCTCCCTTTTGGCATACCTTTTTGGAAATGCTGTTTTTTCAACAAAATCAGCAAGGCTCTTGTATGCAGCAACAGAAACAACCAATCCTAATAGGCATGTTGCCACAGAAACCTCAAGCAGTTCCTTGCTTGAATCACTTACAACACCAATAATTCCTTCAAGCTTGCTTTGCTTTGCCATTTTAGTTCATAATCTCCTCACAGTCCTTATTGAACTGGTTCTCAGGAATATAAAACTTCTCAGGAAACAATAGGTTCTTGTGCTTCCTTGATGGAAAAATCAGTTTAGTCTCAAGGGTGTGCCATCCCAAGAAAGTGAGATAACCTGTCCGCATTGCATCAAAGCATTCCTGCCTCAGCCTGCCTGAGAAATGTTTGTATCTTAGATAAGTTGGGAATGAACATGCTGTCTCCTCAAAAAGGTTGTCCTTGAAACATGCAAGTTCCTTCTCAGTATGTTTGATGAAATCTGCACGACTATCAAAAGTATGGGATACTTTCATACCATTTAAGTCTGTTATTCCCACATCAACCACATTATCCTGTGGATAAACAACAAAATTGCCTATATGCGCATTTGTATTATCAAAATTATTTCCCCAGGAGAAATCCTCTGTCATCAGCGCTGCTTTTGAGAAACCAGCAAAGAAAGAAAGGTAATGCAGAATACTGTCTCTCATCTTTTTTTTATTCCCGCGAAGCGGATTTTTTGTAAGATGATAGATTGCCTCATCAAGCCTTGTATCCCCTTCAATCTCAAACGCGGATACAAAGCAGAATGAATTGCTTGGAAATGCTTCAAAAAAATTCTGGTATTCATTAAATATCTCTTCAAAGGATTCGGAATGTGTTAAAGCGTTCTTGTGCCCGCTGCTCGCGAAGGTTACAACTCCCTCCAGCCCTGCAATCTTTGATGGAATATTCGCAGGCTCAACAAAACTTGGCGTTATCGGAAGAAAAGGAAATTCTAATTCGCCAAGGCTGTGGCAGAACAAATGCTCACAAAAAACCTCCTCCTTGCTGCATAGCCCCCTCCATCCTTTCTGCGAGAGGTTTAATCTTGGTGCAACACCTTTGAGCTTGATGTATTTTCCGCTGCTCTCTTTTATTATTGCTGACCTTAATCCTGATGCCAGCGCCTCATAATTGGCTTCTGTGGGCTTTTCAAGGCGGGTTGCGGTTTTATCTGTCCTTTCTGAAATAAAATAAGCGCGGGAGAAATTCTTGTCCCCCATCTTTTTCATCTTCAACTTTTTCCTAGGAAAGAAGACTATGCTATCCGCTGCTTTTTGCCTGGCATTTGCATCATCCATATGGAAAAGGAACCTCTGCCTTCTTATCTCGTTTATTATATTCTCAACGCTCATTCTCTCCCCCTTCTTTCCAGCGTTTTTTGATATATAAATCTTGCTATCTGTAACCACTTATAAGTTACAATATACCCTAAATGAAGACTGTTTTAAAGAAACAGAGAAAGGTTTTTTAAGCAAACAGGGATATACTTGATTATGCCACAGAAAACGCAGGAAAAACCAGAAAGAACACTCACGTCAGAAATCTCTGAAAAGGATGACGGCAAGAGTGTTCTTGTTGAAGGCTGGGTTCATGAAACAAGAGATTTGAGCAAAATCCGTTTTCTTGTCCTGAGGGACATGTCAGGAATAATCCAGATTACAGCAATAAAAGGCAAAACTCCTGAGGGAGTTTTTGACATGATAGCAAAAATCCCAAGAGAGTCAGCAGTCTCTGTTGAAGGCAAAGTCAAGCAGTCAAAGCAGGCGCCTCAAGGAAGAGAAATCCTGCCTGAAAAAATTGAGATAATCTCAGAAGCCGAGTCAGTGCTGCCGATTGATGTTTCTGATTTCAGCAAGACCGAGCTTCCAAAGAGACTGGATTACAGATATCTTGATTTGCATAACGCAAGGACACAGGCGATTTTCAGAATCCAGTCAGAAATTTCAACATCATTTGGCGAATTTTTCAAGAATGAAAAATTCATGGAAATCCAGCCCCCATCAGTTATCGGAAGCTCAAGCGAGGGCGGAACAGAATTGTTTCCTGTAATGTATTTCGAGAAGCCTGCATTTCTTGCACAAAGCCCTCAGCTTTACAAGCAGATGGCTGCATGTTCACTTGAAAGAGTTTTCTGCATAACCCCTGTCTGGCGCGCAGAGAAGCACAATACAGTGAGGCATCTTAATGAAAGCAGGCAGATGGATATTGAGATGGCGTTTGCTGATGAATTCAAGGTTATGGATTTGCTTGCAAAATCTGTGCAGCACATTGTCAGTAATGTAAAAGAAAAATGCAGGAACGAGCTTGCAAAGCTTGGCATTAAAATTGAAATTCCAAAAGAAAAGTATCTCTCATATGATGAGGCAGTCGAATTACTGAAAAAGCAAAAGATAAAAATTGAGAAAGGCGATGACCTGCCGCCTGAGGCAGAGAAAAAGCTCGCAGAGCTTTTTCCAGACACCATTGTGTTCATACACGACTGGCCAAGAGAGCTGAAGCCGTTTTACATAATGCCCAAAACCCTGAATGAAAAGGAAAAAACAAGCAAAGGTTTTGACGCAATCTATGGGGGCATGGAGATAAGTTCAGGCGGGCAGAGAGTTCATATTCCAAAGCTCCTGGAAAGCCAAATTAAAGCCAAGGGCTTGAATGCCAAGAACTTTGAGTCATACATAAATTCTTTCAGATACGGCGCTCCTGAGCATGCAGGATGGAGCATTGGGCTAGAGAGATTTACAATGGCGCTTCTCAAGCTTGACAACATAAGGGAAGCGTGCTTATTCCCGAGAGACAGGGACAGGCTTACTCCATAATTCTTCTATTTTAAAATCAAAGGAGAAGGTAATATGAAAGAAAAATTCAAATTGCGCAAAGATGAGGCTGTTGCAGAGCTTGTGAAAAAAACTGACAAGAAAATATTGGCAGTCTGGGCAGTTGATTGCGCAGAGCGTGTAATGCCCTGCTTTGAGGGAAAATATCCCCAGGACAGCAGGCCAAGAAAAGCTATTGAAGCATTGCAAAAATGGATACGCACAGGAATATTCAGGATGGCAGATATACGCAAAGCCTCGCTTGATTCTCATGCTGCTGCCCGCGAGGTAGGGGATGATAATGCCGCCCGCTCTGCTGCCCGCGCCGCAGGGCAGGCAGTGGCAACTGCACATGTTCCTGCACATTCCATGGGGGCTGCAATTTATGCCTTGCAAGCTATTCACCGAGCTGCCAACTCATCTGATGCCGATGCTGCAATAGCCAAGGAGCGAAACTGGCAATACCAGCATTTGCTTAAATTGAGAAAAACGATATCAAATGATTTATAAAACAAAAATCTCTTTTTTGCCAATGAAACTCGCAGTTCTGTTCTCAGGAGGCAAGGACTCGTGCCTTGCGCTATACAAGGCAATGCAGGAGCATGAAATAGCATGCTTAATCAACATTCTCTCTGAGAATGAGGCGAGCTACATGTTTCATGTCCCGAATGCACACATCACAAAAATGCAGGCAGAGGCAATCGGACTGCCTTTAATACAAAAAACAACAAAAGGCGTCAAAGAAGAGGAGTTGAAAGACTTGAAAGCATCATTGCAGGAAGCAAAAAAGAAATTCAATATTCAGGGAATAGTCACAGGCGCAATCAAGTCAGTTTATCAGGCATCAAGAATACAGAAATTGTGTGATGAACTGAACTTGAAATGCATTAATCCTCTTTGGCAGAGAGACGAGATTGAAATCCTGCAGGAACTCATAAAAAATAATTTCAAAGTTATCATCTCGGGCATTTTTGCATATCCCCTTGAAAAAGAGCTTCTTGGAAAGGAAATCAATTCTGAAATAGTCAGGAAGCTTGAAAAGCTAAAGGAAAAATGGAAAATCAATCCGGCTGGAGAAGGGGGAGAAATAGAAACCACAGTGCTTGATGCTCCTTTTTTCAAAAAAAGAGTTAAAATCCTTGATTCAGAAACCTCTTATGCAAACAATTCAGGAACTTTCAGAATCAAAAGTGCAGAACTAGAAGACAAATAGACTTAATCCCTGACAAAACCAAATCGCTTATTTTTTTCAGTCATCTTAATAAAATATTTTAAGCTTTTTTGAAACAGTTCCTTTCCATGACGCCTGCGGCTTTCAAGATAACCAACCCTTACTCTTTGATAACCCTCAGGAAAGTTTTGGAAGTTCTGCCAAGCTTGCTCATTTACTCTGAGTGTCTTAAGGATATCAGAAGCGATAATAAACTGTTCTGCGGCTTTTTCAGGATTAAATACTCTGGCAACTGCACTCAAACCAGCGGAAGTCATTTTTCCGTATCTCATGAGTTTTCGGATTCTTTCCTTATTCATCTCAGAAATCTTGCTTCTTGGATTTCTTGGAGTGAATCTTTGGGCAAACTTTTCCGAGTCTATTGATTTTATGGTGCTATCAATCCAGCCATAGCATAAAGCCTCTTCAACAGCATCATTGTAAGGAATTCTTGGCTTGCCTGATGACTTTCTGTAATATACAAGCCAAATCTCTTTTTCCTTATTATGATTTGTAGAAAGCCACAAGCGCCATGATTCCCTATTTGCTGCATAAAGTGTCTTGCCAATCTGCATATCCTGTTGATTTCCTTTGGAATTTATAAAATCTCTTAAATTATGCCAAAGGGCTGAACTTGCCGGCAAGGATTAATGGCACAAGTTACAAACATTTTTAAAACAGAGATTCCTTGAAAAAGAATGGCAAAAAAGAGAGCTAAAAAAGAGGTCATGGCGAAGAAAGCCAGAAAAAGCAAGGTTGCTTTTGTGTTTGGATTTATCGGAGTGCTGATTCTGCTTGTGAACGGCTTGCTTGTGATTTTAATGCGCAACAAGCTTGCAGAGATAATCCTGACATATACAGGCAGCATGATAAACACCAGCGCTTTGCTTACATACGGAATTGTATGGCTTGCGCTTTCCGCGCTTATCTGGACAACTCTGCACAGGATAGAGAAGCTACAGCTAAAGAGTGAGAAGTGGCTATTGCTTGCATTTGCAGTGATAACCATGGTTTCAATGAGAATTGAGTCAGGCGTTCTCGTGCTGATCTCTGCTATAATCTATCTGGCAAAGAAGTAAGGAAGAACTTTGTTTAATTTATTTTTTCTTTTTTACTATTTGCAGGCGTAATCAGAAGCGAATTCTGGCAAGTTTTATAAACAATAAGGAACACATTTCCTTATCAGCCTTTGAATAGGCAGTATAACAATGGAAGATAATTTCTTATGGCACAAGGTAAGTTCAGAAGAGCAGGAAAAGATAAAGAAAGAGGCAAAGGAAATCATGGACTCTTTTTCCAAGGCGCTTGAAAAAGCAGAGGCAGAGATGCCAGAAGAGCACATTGTCAGGAGAGCCCAGCAGTCCAGAAAAGAAGGCAGGGGAAAAATAGACAGGGATTTCAGAAAGCTTTTCTTTGAAAACGCTCCAAGCAAGTCAGGCGATTATATAAAAGCGGAGAGGGGAAAGTGGAAATAGCTTTCTCTTTTTCTAAAAGAGAAACTTAGGAAAGAGAAAACTACAAAAGGAAGAAACGAAAATGGAAGTAAATATTGTTATACCCGGCAGAAAAGGATTAGAGAAAAAGAAAAAGATTTTCTCAGAACAGGGTAAAGAAAGAATCCATGTTCTTGCTGATTTTGACAGAACTCTGACAAAAGCGTATGTCAACGGCGAGTATATCCCCTCAACAATAGCTCTGTTAAGAAACAAGGATTACATAAATAAGGATTATTCAAACAAGGCAAGGGCACTGGCTGCAAAATACCATCCAATTGAAAAAAATCCGAATGTTTCCCCTGAAGAAAAAAAGGAAAAAATGGAGGAATGGTGGGTTAGCCACTTCAATCTGCTGATAAAATCAGGGCTGAACAAGAAGCATCTTGAGAAGATTGTGCAAAGCGAGGAAATTCAGTTCAGAAAAGGCGCCTTGGAATTGTTTGATATTCTGCATAAGGCAAAAATTCCGATGGTTATAATCTCGTCAACAGGAATTGGGGATGTGATTCCAATGCTTTTTGAAAGGGAAGGAAAACTTTATGACAATATCCATTTTATAACAAATTTATACCAATGGGACAATAAAGGCAGAGCTGTCTGGATAAAAAAGCAGATAATAACAAGCATGAACAAGGACGAGACATCAATCCAGGAGTATCCTTTCTTCAAGCAGATAAAAAACAGGAAAAATGTGCTGCTGCTTGGGGATAGCATAGGCGATTTAGGCATGGTTAAGGGCTTCAAATATAATAATCTAATAAAAATAGGCTTCCTGAATGATGAAATAGAAAAGAATATCCAAGATTACAGCGCGAATTTTGATGTTGTCATGCTGAATGACACAAACATGAATTATGTCACAGAACTGGCAAAGGGAATTATAAAATGAACACAAAAGAAAAGCTGAATGCAATAAAATCAGGAAAGCTGACTGCAGAGCAGAACATAAAGAATTTTCTTGAAAAAATAGAAAAGGAAAACAAGAGCATAAACGCGTTTCTTGAAATCAACAAGGATGCCCTGAAAGAATCCAGGGAGATTGACAAGAAAATCAAAGCAGGCAAGGCAGGAAAGCTGGCTGGCTTGGCAATTGCAGTAAAGAGCAATATAAATGTCAAAGGCATGACTGCAAGCTGCGCATCAAAGACTCTTGAAAATTACAAGGCAACATACAACGCAACAGTGATTGAGAAAATCAGGAAAGAGGATGGAATAATCATCGGCATGACAAACATGGATGAGTTCGCAGCAGGAAGTTCAGGCGAGACATCTGCTTTTGGCGCAACAAAGAATCCAGCATGCGCCAACAAGATTCCCGGAGGCAGTTCAAGCGGCTCTGCAGCTGCAGTTGCAGCAGGGTTCTGCGACTTGTCAATAGGCTCTGACACAGGCGGCAGCATAAGAAACCCTGCATCACACTGCGGAGTAGTGGGATTAAAGCCAAGTTATGGCAGAGTTTCAAGATTTGGCTTGATTGACTTGTCAATGAGTCTGGACCAGATTGGAATTTTCAGCAAGGATATTTATGGTTCAGCACTCCTGTTAAGCATAATTTCAGGCGAGGATGAAAAAGACGCAACAACCTTTCCTGAAAAGGTTCATCCATACAATGGGCTTCTTGAAACACCAAAGAACATGAAAATAGGCATTTCTGAAGAGCTTGAAAAACTGACATCAGACAAGAGAATTTCAAAAATAATTGATGCAATAGTGAACAAAACAAAAATTCTCCAGTGGAAATCAAAGAATATAACCCTGAAACATGTAAATCTCGCTGTGCAGGCATATTATCCCATATGTTACACAGAATTCTTTTCAGCAACAAGGAAATTTTCAGGCAGATTATATGGCAAGAAGATTGAGGATGCAGCAGGACCTGAAGTCCTGAGAAGAATTTTAGGAGGCAGTGAAATCAGCAAGGCAGAGCATCATGGAAAATATTACAGGAGAGCCTTGAAAACCATGTCTCTCATAAAAAAGGATTTTGTCAATGCTTTCAAGGAATGCGACATAATAATCTCAGCAACAGTGCCAAGATTAGCTCATAAAATAGGCGAAAAAATTTCAGTCGAGGATATGTATGGCTATGACGCCCTGACAATTCCTGCAAATCTTGCAGGAATCTGCGCAATAAGCATTCCTGCTGGAACAATTGACAGCTGCCCTCTCGGCTTGCAAATCATGGCTCCTGCATTCGCAGAAGCAAGGCTGCTTCAGGCAGCAAAGGCAATTGAGGATTTCTCAAAATAAATCATAACACAAAGAGCATAAGACAAAAACCAAAACAACTTAAAAATGAGCATAAAAATTGACAATATCGAGCTTTCATATCTGAATCATTCGTCATTCATGATAAAGTCAGACAAAATAATCTATATTGACCCATTTGAACTTAAAGAAGCTGAAAAAGCAGACATAATACTTCTAACTCATCCGCATTATGACCACTGCAGCATTGCAGACATAAGCAAGATTTCCAAGGACAACACAACAATAATATGCCATGCTGCGTGCCAGTCAGCTGTGACAAAGCTCAGCCAGAAAATAAACATGCAGCTTATGCAGGCAGGCGATGAGCTGAGCATAGGCAACATGAAAGTCAAGGCAGTTCCATCATACAACATGAAAAAGCAGTTTCATCCAAAAGCAGAGGGCTGGCTTGGATATCTGATAAGCCTGAATGGCATTGTGATTTATCATGCAGGCGACACAGACATGATTCCTGAAATGGAAAAGCTGACAGGATTCTCAAAAAAAGGCAGCAAGTTCATTGCTCTGCTGCCTGTTGACAGCGGTTTCGCAATGGATGTTGATGAGGCAGTAAAGGCAGCAGTCATGCTAAAGCCTTTTCTTGCTGTGCCGATGCACTTCAAGCTTGAAAAAGATGCAGAGAATTTCTGCAAGTCATGCAAGGAAGCAGGCATCAGGGCAGAAATTCTGAAATAATATTCACTTCTTAAAAAATGAATCCCAGACATTTTGAATTCCTGAAAAAAGCCCAGTTCAGAAGAGCAGACAAGTCTGATGAAGGAAATGTTGACAAAAAAATCTCAAAACTCATAGCAAAAATCAACAGGACTTCTGACTATTACACAACCTCAAGCTGCTCGGGAAGAATAGTGCTTATGGTCGGACAGGAGAAAAAGCAGGAAGGATTGTATCTTTTCAAAAGCCATGACAGGCTCTCTGAAAAGGAATTCACAAAAGCAGTCAAAGAATCAGTAAAGAAGCACAAAGGTTTAATCTATTTGAAAATGGAGTCATGCATTCTTCACATTGCATGCAAGTCATTAAATCAGGCACAGGAACTCATGAACAAGGCAAAGCTTGCAGGCTGGAAAAAAACAGGCATAATTTCAGCAGGAAGAAGAGTTGTGTGCGAGATTTCATCAACAGAAAAGCTTGAGCTTCCAATAGCAGACAAGGGCAAGCCTCTTCTTTCAGGAACTCTGGGAAAAATAATCCAAAGGGAAGCCAATGCAAAGCTTGAAAGAACATGGAAAAAGATTAAAAAACTGGAAAAAGCAATCTAAACTGAAAATGGCAGTAGAAATAGGCAGGCAGTACCAAATAACTCTCAGCATGGCAGTTTCTATGTACAAGCATGGCTTTTTTGAGGAGGAAAGCAGGTTGCTTGAGCAGGCAAACAATTTATCCCATCCGATAGTCTGCTACTCAAGAACATGCCTGAAAAGAATCGAGGAAAAGCACATCCTGATAAAAAATGATAATGGAAAAGGTGAAGAAAAATTAAGATTTCATAAAAAGTGCATAGACACAATTGCAAAAGAAAGCCAAAGTTTATAAATAGCAATTTACTCACATGAGTAATATGTTACTCGATAAAAAAATAATGGATATTCTTGGGGAGTTCTCTTCAGATTACAGCAAAAAGATTTATGGCAGGGAGGCAGCCAAAAGGCTGAAAATGAACCAAAAAACAGCCTCAAACATCTTAAACAGGCTTGAAAAGGAGAATATATTAAAATTCTCGCAGGAAGGCAGGAACAAATACTATTTTTTAAACAAGTTTAACCCGCAAATCAAGGATATCATCAAGCTGATAGAAATAAGCAGGAAATCAAGGTTTCTTGAAAAATACAAAAAGATTAGTGGATTATTCAGCAAACTTGAACAAAAAAGCAGGGGAATACTGGTTATTTTTGGGAGCTATGCCGGCTTTTCAAGCAATGATAAATCAGATTTGGACATCTTTATAATCGGAAAAATTTCAAATGCAGAGGATTTAGAAAAGGCATATAACCTAAAAATGAATATCTTTAAATCCAGCAGGAAAAGATTTGATAAGGATAACATTCTTATAAAAGAAATAATCAAAAACCACATTATACTAAAAGGAATGGAGGATTTTGTTGAATTAATATGGCAAGCATAAAATGGTGCTGCGGGCAGAAAGATGGAATCCGGCTGATTGAGCCAAACGATAATCTTGCTCTCGGATACATAAAGATGGCTGAGGATGCAATAGGGACAATGAGCCGAGAAAGGGGGTATAACGGAATGTTTGCCATTTCTGCCTGTTATTATTCCATGTATTATTCTTTGTATGCAATTTTGATGAAAATTGGCGTAAAATGCGAGATTCATAGCTGCACCTTAGAATTTATGAAATTTGCGCTCTCTGAAGCATATTCCAGCGGAGATATAAGCATTATAAAGAAAGCTTTTGATGCAAGGAGCACAGCACAATATTATGCTGACAGGGTTGTAACAAAAGAAGATTCTGATTTTATTATGTCCAAAGCCCCTTATTTCTTGAATAAATCAAAAGAAATCCTGTCAAGGATAAACGAGAAAGACATAACAATGATAAGGAAAAGGATAAGGGAGATTGGCGGGAATAACCAATAAAAGAGGCAAGATGTTCAGGCAGTCAAGAAACAAGCTTGGCAGATTTCTCAAGAACTATGTGCCATGGAACAAAAAAGAAATCGCTTGGATTGGTGTCGGGCTTGTAGTGCTATTTTTCGGAGTTTCATTATTAATCCCAGAAAAAATAGTCTCAAATGGCTCTGCCACTAATATTTTTGCTCATTTTGTTGGATTTGTGATAGGATTTTTATTAATGCTAATTTTTAACTCTTTCCATATAAAAACTCTAAGATGCAATTTTCTTAACTAAGCATTGCAGACTCATTGCCTATTATAACCTGCCCCATATAATTATTCCATAAACCCTCTACAAGAAAAATTGTATCTGGCTCTAATCGCCCCGTTAGCAATTTATTGATATTCTTTAGAATCTTCTCCCTTGAGCTATTATGCGCATTAATGCAAGTATTGCCTTTTATCAGAGATATCGGCACAGAATTAGAGGGAATCAAAAATAATCTTGCCGTATTATCATTATGAGGATTGGCGCTCCATGTTTGGTCCAGATAAAAAACGAAAGGCAGATTATACCCTATAAAACAGCCATTTTCCGTATTCTTCATGCATTCTTTCCCCAGAACTAACCCTGCTTCACAAGCTCGGGCGTATATTATTCTCTCTTTTAGGAGGTTTGCATTTTCACCAGCTTTCACTATTATGTTGTCCTTATAGCCAAAAATAGAATCAGGAGAGCCGTGCCCATTAAATATCACCAGTTGATAATCAATGCTTTTTATGATATCAGAAAAAGATGCTAAATTAAAACTTTTATTCGGGATAACTTCCTTAACCTTCAGGTTTTTTGTTTTGGCTTCTTCTAATATCTCCCTAGAATAATAAGCCAGATATTCTGTAGCATCATCATGCTTTGGGCAGGTTATAATCATCCCCTTTATCATTTTATATAACTTTGTTGACTTCTGTTATCAGTTTCCTGCTAGTAAGCGCTCTTATAAAATTAAGATGCATATTCACTATTTGCTGCCCCTGCTCATCACCAGCCTGAACATGTTTAATCATCTCTCCTTTAGTCAGGCTATCGCAGGAACCCATAGAAAGTTTAAGGTTAGAAGGCATCTGAGCTTCTATTCTAGTTATGACTAGCTCCTTTAATTTTTCATTTATATCCTCTTTAGAGTTAGTTTCTTTTGTCATACTAGTCTTGTTGCTTCTAAGCTTTTTAAAATCTCCCTACCTAAGGGGGTGTTATTCTTAATCTCAAGATAAGCAGTATTCCAAGTATAGGGTTTTTTATCAACAACAGCTATTATATCTCCTCGCAATCTTTCAGGAATATCTGCAAAAATGTTCAAGAACTTAGCCCGCTTATCCCTTTTTTCCTCTATTTCTCCAGCCATATTTAATCTAAACTGAAGGGATATTTAACTTTTTCTATTTTGGATATCTTTAATTCTCAATCGCTCTATAAAAACCCCCCCACGCACGGAGCCTCACTGCGGTTCGGCTCACTCACCCCCCGGGCTCGCTGCGGCTCGCCCTGACCAGAACCCCCTGCTGAAACCCTGCCCGGAAAAACGGGAGCAGAGATAGAGATAGAAAAGTCGTTTTCTTTAAACCGAAAAGTTTAAATTGTGTGTGTGCATATGTGCATTGTAGGGGAATAGGACCTGACGAACCCCACGCTTGACGTGGTTAGTAGGATTGACGGACCTTCTTACCCTATGCTTAATATTCTTATCTTCCATCTTTCAACCTCTCAATATTCAGTAAAGTATCAAGAACTAAGCTCATCTTGTATTCTTGGCTATCCTTTTTCAATTCACTTTCTTTAACAACTTTTGTGTTAGTGCCGTCAATTATTTTAACTATCTTTTCAAAATTGGAATACTGCTTGTTATCTATTGAAATGAATATAAGGCAGTTATCATGCCCTTTCAAAAAACCCAGCAGATCAGAATAGATTTCCGGAGTATCTATTGTTTTTCTAATCTTATTCTTTAATAGATAAGATAAAACCTTGTTTTTTTCAATTATCCTCTTAATTGAGTGAAGGTAAGCTGATTTATGTTTTAATTCGGTGTAATGGGCAAATTTAGAAATTTTAGGGAGAAATTCAGATATTCTGCTCTTCTCGATTATCATATAACCCAATAAATTCTCCGAATAATCTATAAATATGTAATAATCAAATTGTTTTGCCCCCATTAACTCAAGAATCCCCCAATCTTTTTAACCCTTTCTCACACCCCACTTACCCTCGCCCTCTGCGGAGGGCTAAACCCCCCACTCGCCCCGCAGCGGCGGGGCTTCGGCTCATTTTCTCCCTCTCTTGACAAAATTCCTAGAACCAAGAAACTAAGCTATAACTTCTTTTTCAATTGCTGCTTCTGATAATTTCAAGTCAATAGCAAATAATGCCTTTGCTATTGGGCTGTCAAGATTTATCTTATAAAGCCTGCTCTTTCCTATTTTTCTTGTTTCCATGACAATTTTTTGCTTGATAAGTTTTGGAAGCAAGTCTATCAAAGTGGTATAAGCTACTTTGCTTCCTTCTGCTATCTGCGGCAAAGAGAAATCTAAGGCAAAATTCTCCATTAAGAAATCCAAGATTCTCATTTTAGGATTATCTCCCAGATACTGCAAAAAAAATGATTTTTCTTCCATTTTTATTTATGTTTTGATGCCTCTGTCTCTGTCTATACCCCTAATAAGTATTTAAATCTTTCGCTTTTCGTATTTTACTCATTTTTAATGTATTTCAATCACAAAAATAATAAGGTTTATAAACCTTCCTCGGCTGGTTATAAATGAGGTTTTTTTAATGCCTAAAAAAGAGAATGGATAATTATGATTACTTAAAAGCACAATTGCTGTTTAAGCTGTATAGGAAAGGAATCTGGGGTGGCAGGCATACTCCTCTTAAAAATCTTTTTCATTTGATGGATAATGCAAGCATCAAAGAATCCAAAAAAGCAGCAAAAGAATTAACCAATTTAGACTGGGTTTATGTTAAAATTTCAACAGGAGAGGAGCATATAAGCCTAAATTCCCATAAGAAAAATGAAATCAGGGAGTTTGTTCTGAAAGTTTTGAAAGTAGACCCTGCGTTATTGAGATAAGAACCCACCTGTCTTCGCCCCCTGATGGGGGCTCGAAAACCCCCCCTAACCCCCCCACGCACGCACTGAGCCTCGCTACGGCGAGGCTCACGCACCCCCGGGCTCGCTGCGGCTCGCCCTGACCCAGAACCCCCTGCTGAAACCCTGCCCGGAAAAACGGGAGCAGAGATAGAGATAAAAACTTAATTCTTATCTTTCTTTTTGTATTTATCTGTTATATCTGCTAAAATATAGCTTATTCCCAAAACAGCAACAGCCCCTTGGCATTCTTTGTAGGGAATTGGTTTGTGATATTTCCCTTCTGTTAAATGGTTAAAGGCATTCACACTCAAAGCAAGGGTTAATCCTAAAAAAGCTGCCTTGCTGCCAGAATTAACTCCTTTTATTACAATCTCCTTTAAATTCATTTTGCCCATTTTCGAATTCTTTTTTATTTCTCTTCAAATATCTTCGTGCTCGGATTAGAATAAGTTCCGAACTGCTGCTTTCCGTCCTTCATCATCCTGCCCAAATCAATTGCAGGTTTAATTTTTCCCAGATAATGCTGCCTGTAAAGCTCTGCGTGCAGAATAATTTTCTCATCAGGCTTTCTTTTCACGCCAAGCAGACTGCTTATGCTTTTGCCGTGTCCTCCTAACTCAATAAAATCATCAATGCTTACAGTCTTGAATCCCCTTTTTGCATACTCCTGCTCCCATCTTGACAAGTTGCTAAGGTGACTTTTAAAGCCAAGGCACTCTCCCATGTGGAGATAGCTTACATCTCCCCCAAAAAGTGCTCCTGAGTGAAGATAGTTCTTCTCGACTGATTTGTCTGACAGCAATTTTCTGAGTAGGTATTTCATTTTTTATCTCTTAGGAAGATTCTTGAATTTTGCACCCTCTTCCCTATACATGAATTCTATCTTCCCTTTTTTGTTAAAAGAGATTAATCCTGTTAAATCCATTTCCTGCTTTGAAGAATACAATGGATTCTTGCTGCATTTTTTGAACGGCTCTTCAGCGAACACCTTGACATAATCTCCCTCTTTCAGCTTAAGGCATCCGTCTGCAATTACCTTGCACTTTAATGAGCTTATTTTTAAAATAGTGTTTAATCTGCCGCAGTCATTAGTTATTTCGCAGTTGCTGACAGTTCCTGCTGCCGAGTAATTCCTGTGATGAATTGTTCTTGTCCCTGGGCTCTCAAAAGGCACAGAATAATCTTCTTTTTCTTCTGTTGTAATCAGTTCAATCCTGTTTATTTTTTCATTAAGTGTCATTTTCAGTTTTGCAATGCTGTTTTTATCCTGTAAATCAAGTCTTTCTTGAATATGTTTTTTGCCTGCTTTAGGATTATTGGGACGCAATTATTAACATAGCCCTGCTCTTTCATCATAACTTCATCAACAAACACCCTTCCATCCTTCAAAACAATTGTTCTTGGTCTTTCCATGCGAAAAACAAAACTGCCTATCTGCTGCTGCTTGCCATATTCCTTGCCTGTTTGAATTTCCTCAAAATCTTTTGTTCTTCCGTATAATTGATAGGTATAACTATATTCCCCCAAAACAGAAGTCTCCTTGTCTATATTCAACCTGGTTGTTAGAAAGCGCAGGCGGTGCCACTCATCCCTATATGTCCCTTCAACTATTGCGTTTGGCCTTGTTTTCACAAGATAATTGTGAACTGCAACCCCTATTATTTCTTTTAATGATGCCATTTTTCGAAAATGCCTCAGAAATCTGAGGTGCTTTATCACCCCTTGATTATCACTCTGATTTCGGATTTATAAATCTTGTTAAATCAATCGCTTGAGCTTAAATTTTTTTGAAAGGATTGTAGCCTTGCTTTAGCAAATTCGCATTCGGCAGGCACATAGGCTCAGGAGACTTGCCCCATTCCATCCATCTCCAGTCTTCCATTTCCTCGGAATCAGCAGGTTCGCCTGAATCATGCTCAGCAAGCATGAAGATAGTGATGTAGTGCTTTCCCTCATTTTTGAAAAAATCATTTGTCAAAGCAGCAAATCTCACATTTTTTATCTTTATTCCAGCTTCTTCAAGGACTTCCCTGGCAGCACATTCCTCAAATTCCTCATTGAATTCAAGATGCCCTCCTGGAAATGACCAGAATCCTGTCTCGTGGCTTCTCTTTCTCTTTCCATAGAGGACTTTGTTGTTTTTTGTTACAATAACGCCGACTCCAACTTTTGGCCTGACTGGTTCCATAATATCTTGAGAAAAGAATTCTATAAAAACCTGATGGTTTTTATCACAAATGCTTATTTTATATACCAACAAATTATACTCCCTTTATGAAAAAAATCGACTTAAGCAAGATTAGTTTTGGCGCAACCTCTGCGATAACCACAAGCCTTGCATTGATTGTCGGCTTGAGCAAGACAGCGAATCCCAAATTCAGCATTATCAGCTCATTGCTTATACTCGCAATTGCAGACAATATCTCGGATTCACTTGGAATACACATCTACAGAGAATCGCAGTCTTCAAAGCTGGATTATAAAAAAATGAACACATTCACAAATTTCCTGGCAAGATTCCTTCTCACTTTATTCTTCGCCACGTCTGTCTTTTTCCTGCCGATTAATTATGCTGTGGCTTTCTCAGTAATTACAGGAATCATAATCCTCTCTGCATTGACCTATTTTATTGCGCTGTCTCAGAAAATAAATCCATTCATCTCAATACTGAAGCATGTCAGCATTGCAGTTCTGGTTATGGCTGCGAGCTTTTTTGTGTCCTTGTTTATAAGAAATTTCTTCAGCTGATTCCTTAACATAAAAGAAACAGGATTGACTAAATGCCCTTTAGGATATCAGCGGTCTTTTTCCATGCGTAAAAATCATTGAGTATATGGCAGCAGCTGTAACCAATTCCATAAAGAGCAAGATACTTGGAGCCAATAATGACTACATCAAACACTGCTCTTTCCAGCTTTGAGCTTGTCATCTCCTTGCCAATATTGTGGAGCTTTATGTCTCCGAGCACCGGAACCATATAACTTCCAAGCTCCTTGAAATTCTCTTTCATTCCCATGATACAAAAAGAACAAGGAAATATAAAAAACCATCGCAAGAGCCCTGACAGTGAATAGGATTATAGTGGATTAGAATTATTAACCCCCGAACAGCTTCTTGAACCAGGCTATAATCATTTGAATCAATCCAGAGCTTATGCACTTTCCATTCACACAAACATTGGTCTGGCATTCAAAATTATTCTCGCAGGATTCATCATCTGTTAACTGGGATTTCATATTGTCCTCTATTGAGCAGTAAAGATTGTTTACGCGCAAGCCATAAGGCAGACACTTGCCATTATAAAAGCAGCCAAAATTGCATTCTGTTGTTATATTCTCAATCCCGCATTTGTTTCTGCATACTCCGTCCTGGCAGAGCATTGTGTTCTTAGGGCATTTTTCTATCTTTTTGCATTCAGTTATGTTGCCAGACAAATCACAGATGCAGTTTGCAGGGCATTCAAAACTATCTTTTGAAACAAGAAACAATCCTGTTTTGCTCTGAATATCATTATCCAGAAAGCTTATTGTCAAATCAAGAACCTTTTTTTTCTCGCCCATTTTTAGCTTGATAACCTCTGTTCTCAGATTCTTGACATCTTCTGCAAGCTTTATCTGCAGAACTGCATAAGGCTCTGTTTCTTTGCATTCTGTATTAACAGATGCTGTGGTTACTCCGCCTGTGCTCCCGCCTCCGCCGCCGCCAGAACTTGAAGTTGGCATTCCAGTAATCCCTGCAACAACAGCTCCGGTCACAGGATTATATTTTTCTACAACCCCCCTTGCAGATTCTTGTGGGCTCGTGCTCACTGCATTTTCAATGCATGCTGGCAGGAAAAAATCATTGAACTTTATTTCAAGGGATATATCCTCAAATTTTGCATACTGGCTCATCTGCAGCTTGAATTTCTCATTCAATTTTGCAATCACAGATTTTTCTTCGGTTTGTTTGCAGTCCTGCTCGCAGCCGTAATAGCATTTTGCTGACTGGGTTGGCTGGGCCTCACATTTCTTTCCTACTTCACAAGCAATAGCCATAATCTCGCATTTCTCTCCCTCTCCAGATTCACATATTCCATTCCCGCAAACACTCTGCTGCACATTGCTGCTGCCTGCGCATGCATTATAAATTTTGAGCTGATTTATCCCGCATTTTCCTGTTTCATTGCTGCAATGCTGCTTGCATGAGTCATCAGCATAATTTTTCCATATATCACGAAGCTTGCATGATGTCTCTCCTCCGGAATATTCCTCATAACCATCATAACACTGCCAGTAAGCATTCATAAACCAATAAGTTGAAGGTATCTGTGCTGGTGATGTTGTTACTTGTGGTGCTTCTATTGTTATCCCTATTTTTACCAAACTTACTGTATGATGATTTCCTATGTTAGGACCTAAATTGATCTCTAGCCTGTAAGAATTATACCCGTCTGCATATATGCTGGCAACATACCTTCCTTCTGTTAATCCGGAAAATCCCACCATTCCTGTTGAAGCGTCTGCTGAGCCAAGCAAATTTCCTGATAAATCATATAACTGAACCTTTGCATTATTCACCTTAATGCTTTCACATCTGCAAGGTGTTTCTTTTGTAGAAGTGCACGGCTCGCATATACTTTCAACAGGCTCTATATAAAGGCCGCCTGTCCATGTCTCTTTTTTGGCGCATGCGCCATCCTTGCAAATTTCAGGGCAGGAATATATGGTGCTGGTATATTTTCCATCCTTGCAAAGGCCCTCATAAACTTGTGTGCTGCCAGAACAGCTGTCTTCTATCTCTCCAAGCTGCGTTTTCACATAACCCTTCGTATAATAGTCCTCGCCGTCAGAATCTGTGCATGAGGCTTGGGGTTCCTGAGTTTTGCACATTCCCTCTGAACAGCCATATGTGCAAACAGTGCAGACAGTAATAATAGAATCAACATACTTAGAAAGAGTGGTGCCTGGATTTTCGCATTTCTGGCGCGTAGTAT
>JAZDNM010000013.1:0-36989 GCA_043799715.1 archaeon | reverse complement strand
TGCAGTCCCGCTTTTAGTGCATAACAATCCATTTCCAAACAAGTTTGTGTCATAGTCAGAATATTCTGATGGCAGCTGCGCTGTTGTGTTCACTGAACCATTCCATATCATCTTCATGTTTTCATTGTACAAGTAAGTTATGTTGAAATAGTATGGAAAGTCCTCTTCATTGGCTGCTGTGCTGTATGGTATGCCTATTATCACTTTCTCATATACATCCGGAGCTAATGAGCCAAATTTCCACAACTGGTTGAAGTTAGTGGATGTTGCCACAGGGTTTGAAGCATTATCATTCATTAATGCGTCCGGAGGCCCTGATGCAAGCATATCAACGTTGATGAAGTACAGGCTTATATTTGAAGCAGAAGATTTCATCATCAAGTTTGTTTTTCCGCCCATCATTGCCTGCAATGGGTCAAAATTGCCATTCTTGCTGTCTCCAATCTGGCATGAAGAAGCAGGAGTGAAAACATTGCATGCAGTGCTGTATTTCATAAACTTGATTGACATGCCTGTGCCCTGTGCTTTGCTTGAGGAAATAGTGCCATCAGCAAGTATCTTTTGAGGCCTGAATGAATAAAGTGTCACATTTGTTCTGTTGGCAGAAAGATTTAGAGTCTGATCTCTTGGTGCATACATGTTGCTGTAAACTCTTATCTTAGCTTCTGTTGTGTCATTAATCAGAGAGATATTAAATCTTCCATTAGCTGAAAGTGTCTCAATTATGTAATGCATTGCCCCAAAAACAGGACTCCTGACATACACTTCAACAGTGGCGCTCTGAGGCGCAGTACCATTATCATCCTGGATTATAACCTCTACCTTGTTTGTTCTCCCTTCAGAATACTGCCCAAGCAGTCTCTTTAATGTCAGGTTAAACCTTTTATCAGTAGTGCCCATTGTCAGATTCTGGAATGCTGCAAAATACTCATTTGTTCCATTTGCATATGCCTCAACCATCCAGTTAATTCCTGATGAAGCACCCATTAATGTAAGGTTGAATGAGCCAAGAGTGCAGTTCCACTTGCCATTGCCAACTAGCCCTGTTCCATTCAAGCCAGGGATATAAGAGGCATTTGAAGTTACATTGAAATCTGAAATATCTCCCTTAATTGGGGGCATGAATCCTTCCCAAGGAATCATCTTGTAAGTCAAGTTTGTAAGATTGGTTTCTGTTGTATTGCCAATTATGTTCAGGCATCCTGAAAGAACCACTTGTGTGAATGCCAGGCTTTTATTTATTGTAACAACAGATTGTGTTGAGTTGATTGTCACACTCTCGTTAGTCCTGTCCCAACCTGTTGTATTCTGCAAACTAATCATCTGATTGGATGTTATTGATACAGATACAGGAGGAGCAGGGCATGCATACCTGCTCATAGCACCAACACCCTCAGTGCAAGTAGAATTTGTTACGAATGAAGCAGGGTCTCTCACAAACAGGATAGTGTAATTTCTGTTTGTAGGAACAATAACATCAGCTGTTGCCACGCTTGTCCTGACATTGCTTTCAATTGGGAAACCCAAGGTTTGGTCAATTACCTCATATCCAAAGTTCATTGCATCTATAGTATTTTTTATGCCTTGACTTACAACAGATATATTGTTAAAAGCGTACAATCTCAATGTTGTTGCAGTCTGTGTTGTGAAAGTTCCGCCATTCATGCTGTATAATAGTGCTTGTCTTGGCATAGGCGGCAATGAAGGACCAACTTCTATCACATTGCCAACGCTGTCATTAATTGTTACCTTAACTTTATAATTCATGCCGCCATAGCTTTGGTTGATGCTATTAATAGTGAAGTTCCCGCCTGCTCCTGTTGTCACTGATTTGATTATTGTTTCTGTTGGCGGACCTGATGAGGACATAACATACTCATATATGCTTACATTCGCGCCTGAAAAATTATTGTAAGTGCTGTTCTTCACATAGCCGCTTAAGGAGAAGGCGTTTACTGTAAGAGTATAATTCGCTGAAGAATTTTTTAATCCAGTAGTATCAATAGCCTGGCATGAAAATTTATAAGTGCCTGGCTGCAGTATTAATTGGGTAAAGTTCGTCTGATTTTGAGTTCCGCTTGCAAGTGAAGTATTTGTGTATGTTGGGGCGCCATTAACACCCACAGCATAGAGCACAACGCTTGCTAATTGGACATTATCGCTGGAGTTGCAGCTGAAGTTCACGAAATTAGTAAAGTTGTATGTAATATTCTTATAGGGCGTCATCAGGTAATCCTGTGCGCTTGTGTTATACTCGCCTATAATCCCTGTAAGATTTGACATGTTTGTTGCAACAGGGTTTGTTATATCATTGACAGTCAATGTGACATTTGTTGAGTTCCACACATAGCTGCCAGTTGTTGCGGTTGCATTATAGCTTATATTTACAGTTAGGGCATATGTTCCGGGCTCTGCCACGCTTACATTGAACCAGAACCATTTTGTCGTCTGATTTTTTACAAGCGGCTGGTCTGTAGTGGTATTTTCAACACGCAGAACTTGCCTTGTTGTTGCAGTATCATTTGAAAAATTGTATCCAACTGTTGAGAAATTTGCCCCAAAAGCATTTGCGTATGCAACACCTGTGAAATTTACATACAAAACTCCTGAGGGCAATTTAATTGTGATATTAGTTATGTTATTTGCGGTGCTGGCAGGAGTGCCCTCTGCAGTGGTGTTTGCTTCTGTAATTGAAAAATTAATGATTGTTGATGTATCCTCGTTTATTGTTGGTGTCAACAGCTGCACATTAAGAGTCATTGGGGAGCTTGCAGCAAAGATAAGATTGAACGCAAAAATGCTTAGGAAGATGACTGAGACTAATGCAATCAACGAAAATAATAATACCTGCTTTCCTCTTTTATTCATTCTAACTGGCTGCAGTAATTTACTGCAAATCTCTTTTTTTTCTATTTATACTCATAAACTATTATTTAAAAATGTTTCTGATAGGGTGTATTGTTAAGTTAACGGGTGCTGGGATGGGTAAAAAAATTAAGATATAATCTCTAAAAATTCATCCTGAATGTTCTATATCTTCTGAATTTTCTGTAACCTCTTTTCTAATTTTGTTAAATTCTTCTTGTGCTTTCCAACGCTTGTCAAATGCTTCTTTAATTTCTTTCCTTATTTTATCTCTTATTTTTTTATCTTTTGTAATAGGTAATCTTAATTCTTTCCATCTATCCCCTATATTTGGGAGAGTTGTATCTATCATTACTTTATTATAAAATTGTTTTTTTGTTAATTTATGGGAAAACAGATATAAAAGATAATATGCGTCTATTCCATACTCATTATTTTCATTTATAACTCTGAAAACTAAACTATGATGATTTAAGAAGATTTTAGTATCTTCTTTTGAGAGCAAGGCTACATCCCCAATCCTGTAACTTCCTTCTTTTACAAAAATAATATCCTTTTCTTTTAAATCAACTCCATTACCTTTTGCAGATAAATAAATATTATAAGGTATCATAGCCAGTGGATTTTTGTATATATCCCAATTTATAATATCACCTGCCCTTACATAAGGAACATCACCACGCCCCTTATATTCGCTTGGGGGTGCTCCGTGTCCTCTGAAAACTTTAATTATTCCTTTATCCACTAATTCTTTTACTTCAACAAACTTTAACCCCTGTTCTTCCGCTTCCTTTTCTAAATCCTTTATCTTTTTATCCCAATAATAACGAGGAACATAAAGATTATTTATAATTTTTTTAGCATCTATTGTGAATACATATTTATTTTTTGGATTGTTTGGATTATCCAATTCTTCTATGACTATTTTAGTATCATCCAAAATTTCCTCTGTAAAAATATGCTTTTCTTCATCATACCTATAAATTGGTTTTCCCTGATGATTATGCCCCATCTCTTCAGCTACTGCAAAGACTATTTTATCTTGTTGGGGTTTTCCTTTCTCTAAAACTAACAATAATGTCTTTGCGTTGCAGTGTGGTCTAAAAGTATTATGGGGTAAATCCACAACCGCTTTAATATTATTCCCCTTTTTTATATATCTTATAATATATTTTGTGCTTGGGCTATGAAAATATGTTTCTGGCAAGACTATTCCAAGTTTCCCGCCATCTTCAAGAAGGGTTAAACATCTCTCAATAAATAACTCTTGAATTGGGGTATCTTGTGGTTTGTCTGTTTTTTCCCAACTACCATCTTCATTCTTTTTCCAAATATGCCCCAAATCAAAATATTGTGCATCATCTTTCAGAACTTTTGTTTTACTTCCAAATGGCGGATTAGTCAAAATAATATCAAATTTTCTAAATTCATCATCTTCAACAAATAAATCTTTTGCCCTCCCTTCAAAGTCTTGTGCTTCGTGTAAGGAATTTTGTTGGACTACTCCCCCCTTTCCATCTCCAATAATAGCCATATATGCCTTTGCTATCTTAACCAAATCAATTTCCTTATCAATACCATAAATATATTTTTCAGCAATATTCTTTTTTTCTATATCAAGATTTTTCATCCCCTTATATTTCTTTGAATTCTCCATTATATTCCAAATATTTTCCAAAGCATAAATCAAAAATCCCCCAGAGCCACAGGCAGGGTCAAGTATAGATTGTCTTGGTTGTGGCTGGATTATTTTTATTGCTATTTTAACAATTTCTCTTGGTGTAAAAAATTCCCCTTTTTCTCCGATTAATTTACTTTCTGCAAAAACCTCAAAGGCATCACCGATAACATCTTTATCTGTTCTTAATAAACTGAATTGCTCTAACTCCCCAACAACATAAGCAATAGATTTTGCATCAAGGTTAATCTTTTCACTTTTCTCAAATACTCCATCTGCTGATAATTCCTCTTTAACTTCTTGGAATAGTTCATTAACATTTTTTCTTACATTTTCTGGATTTTCATCAAATCCAACCCTAAATTTTGGTAATGCCTTTGTGTCATATTTTTCATCCCAAATTTTACAGAAAATCAATCTAATCATTTCATTCCCTAATTTTTCCCTTCTGCTTATGTTGGTATTGGAATAAAGAGTATTAAGCAATCTTCCAAAAATAAGTTTTAGATTTCGTGCTGGTTTTAATTTTTCTTTTGATATTTTCCCTATATCTTCAAATCTTTCCCCTTTTTTAGGTATTTGATAAACAAAATTTCTTTTAACTTCCCCTGTTGTAGGATGTCTATACAAGTATTCAATTTCCTTTCCATTTGTCCAGACACCCCAATAACAAGAAGTGGCGGACATATAACTCATCAGTTGTTTTACGCCTTCTTTTCTTGTTGGTCTTTTTGTTTCAACAATCCCCAAAACATCTTCATTTTGATTTCTCTTGTTTTTATCTGATGTTTTAAAAATTACTATGTCTGCTCTTTCGTCTTTATTTTTTTTAGAATGTTTCTCTCCCCTCTGTATTGGAACTTCAATCTCCATCAAGTCATAATCGTAATCATAATCCTCATACAAAACCTTTTCATAGTCCTGTCTTACCTTTTCTTCTGGCATATCACGAATTTTTTTTCCAGTTGCCAAATCTTTAATATATCCTTCTTTCAGTTCTTCACTTGTCATTTTCTTGTTTGTATTATACTTAGAGATGTAAACAGACTTTGTAAATGTTTCGGAACAATTTTTGCTGTTTTTTAGTGATAACGACTTTTTCATATTGCCCTCTTGCTTAACTGAATAAGCTCAATCCATTTATTATTTTGAGTTAATTTCAATTCAGTAGCCAACTCATAAGGACAGCAGTCTATCGCCTGATGCTTATTTATGAAGTTATAATATATCTCAAATCCCTTCATAATAGCATTAGCCGAAGAAATAGAACCGTGAAATCCCCTCATTACTTTTGTCCTTGCTCTTGCGTTGTTGTGCAACCTCTCAATAGGGTGATTAAAATTGCCTTGCTCATCAGAAACAACAACCCTGTTATGAAAGACATTAAACTTCTGCTCTTTAAGGGAATAACCAAAAACTTTCTTTATTGTTTTCTCGTAAGCCATCCATCCGTCAGTAGTCATTACTTTAATCTGTCCGCCTGTTCTCTCTTTTATTCTTATCATAACCGCTTTAATATCCCTTGAACTTCTTGTTTTCATATATTCAGCAGAAAGCATAAATCTTGTTTCTGTATCTACGCTGTCAATAAAAAAGTTCTTTTCTGTGCCTAATCTTGCTTTATGAGATTTTCGCCTGTGAAATTCAATCTCATCTGTTTGGGCTTCTTTTCCAACTTTGAGTTTTAGCTTATTTGTGAATTTGCTTATCATCTTGCTGTATTTCACAACCCAGTTATAAACAGAAACATTACTCGCATTATGGGGATAGAACATAGCTAAATGCCCCTGCACCCCTCTTGTAGAAGCACCCCTATAAAATAAATCTACGCTTTGGGTTATCTTCTGGGGGCTATTCCTCATCCTAAAGAAGCCATCATCAATAATAAACCTGTGAGAGCATTCTCTACACTTGTATCTCTGGATTAAACCCCTATTCTGGGTTTTTCTCTTTCCGTCTTTCTTGATGTTTTCTGCCTTACATTCAGGGCATATTATTTTGTTTTCCATAGTAATACATATTACTTATAGTATATAAATACATCTATACTGATATATATAGATACTACAATACACACATATTTATATACTCTAAAATATACCTATTACTATGGCAGAAAGAATAACTATATCGGTAAAGATAGACCCTGAGCTTTGGAAAGAGGTGCAACATAGATGTATAGATGAAGAAAAAGAATATTCTCTATATGTTGAAGAAGCCCTTAAAGAAGCCCTGAAAAAGAAGAAGGGTTAAATTTTTTTGAGGGAGATAACACCCGTTAACTTAACAATACACTGATAGGGCAGTTAATCTGGATACCCCTTTATTATAGTCTCTTTTTCAGGGAAATTCAGCTCCCATCGAGGAGGTTGCTTACCTCTGTAACCAAATCCTCTGCTGATTTCTCTTTCCTGACGCAGTTCGCCTTGCCGCAGTACGGGCATCTCTTTGGGATTCTCTCTATATCAGAGTCAAACCTGTAATTGCATTGCGAACAGACGAATGTTGACATTTTTTATCCTCTTTTATTGTATTTTGGAGTTATTCAAAATTTTTAAATGTTGTGTTTTTCCAGTTTTTCTTTTTATTCAGAACAATGCAGGAGTTATGAAAACTTCAATCAATGCTGCGACGACAAGGACTAATATCGCGATTATAATCAAATCAACAGAATCTCTCAGTACATTCCAGAACTTCTCATGCTGGAAATCATGCCTTATTATCGCTATGCTTAATATTCCGCCTGCCAACGCGCCTATGAAGTAAGCACCAAGCTCAGGGAGCCCGTGAATCAGATATCTCATGAGCCCTATATGAAGATGATGAAGCTGCGCATTTGTGAACAGGCCGATTGCAGCAGCGATGACAGAGGCGTTCCAGGCTAAAATAAAAATTGCGCCTGCGCCGAAGGCAAGCGAAAAAACAAGTATGAAAATAAGAACATAAACATTATTAGTAAGGATATTCAGGAAGCTTCCCAGATTCCCTGCAGAGTTTCCAGTAACCCTCCCTGTAATAAATATGCTGTTAAGCCCGTACTGCTTGAGGCATTGCGAGAAATCCTGCGGCATATTTATCGCGCAGTACTGCTCTATCTGCGCCTTGAAATTCTGAATTGTAACTGACTGCGGCATCAGGATATAAAGCAGTGAAAATCCGACGATAAAACCAAGAAAGAGATAAGTCAGCGCTGCGATTGCCCTGCCATGCTCCTTTATCAGGATTCTTTCTTTTTTTATTTTGATGTCCTTTGTTTCCTCGAGCCTGATAAGGAAATACATGAACGGGATGCAGAATATTGTAGCAAAAGTGATAATCAGCATGCTTGTATACTGGGACATCACAGTATCTCTCAGGAAAATCCAGTCCACAAAAAGCAAAGATGCAGCAGAATAAAAAATTCCTACAAAAAACATCTCCCACGGCTTTCTCTCGGCTTTTTTTGGATTGATAAGCATCTCAAGCATTTTAACTCACTTTTTCCTTTAGCAATGTCTGATTTAAAAATGTTTACTCAAAAGGCTCGGGCATTTAATCAAAAAAGCAAGGGAGTAATATACGCCTCAATGAATGCAGCGGCAAGCAAAAGCAGCACTGCAGCAACGACAAGCATCAGAATATTTACAATAAGCTTGCTGCTGAAATGCTTGAAGTCCTGCCTTATCAGTGCAGTGCTTAAGATGCCCCCTGCAAGAGCAATTACAAGATAGGCTGCAATTTCTGGGATGCCATGGAACATGTAAGTAAGGAATGGAGTGAAAAAATCAAAATTTCCCCTTGCAAGCAGGCCGATTGCAGCAGCGATGACAGAGGCGTTCCACGCGAGGATGAAAATTGCGCCTGCGCCGAAGGCAAGCGAGAAGATTAAAGTGAAAAGCATGACATAAAGGTTGTTGATAAAAATGCTGCTCATATCGCCAAATCCGGTTACAGCGCCAGTAAGAGTCCCTTTCAGGAATTCAGGGGATATGCCATACTCTTTTACACAATTAGCCATGCTGCCTGCATTTATGCTGCAGAATTTTTCTATCTGCGACTGGAAATGCGCAGCAACAGAATTATCAGGCAGGACTATATACCATAATGAAAAAGCTACAAGAAAGCCGAGAAACAGAAAAAGCAGTGCAAGCAATGCATCAAAATGCCTTGCAAAAATTCCTCCTTTTTTGTTGATTACGTCTATTTCCTCTCTTCTTATCAATGAATGGATAAAAGGGATTGAGAATATTGTTGTGAACGCTATTAGCAGCATGGGAGCATGCTTCATCATCACAGCATCGCCTTTTGTTATTATGCTGACAAGAAACAGGGAAAGCGATGAATAGAGCATTCCTACAAGAAACAGGCTGTATGGGTTTCTTTCTGCATGCCTTGGGGAAACAATCGCCTCGAACATGGTATATATTAATAGTGGGAATATATAAAACTTGCCAAGAATTCTTTTATTTCAGGAATTTTCTAATGGATTTTATAAACTCTTTAATATCCCTTTCAAGCTCTTCGGTCATTGAATTGAAGACAATTTCGTCATCAATTTTCCCGTATTCATGGGCAATTATATTCCTCATCCCCTTGGCTTCTTTTAATTTTTGCGCTAATTCTGAAGAGATTATATTTTCATTTGCAAGAATATCAAATGCTTCTGTATCTTCCTCGGGAATTTTTAATTTCCTGTCTTTTATCATCAAAAACGCCAAATCAACAATTGCTTCAATTATTTTTTCAAAATATCTCTCGCAAATAGCTTTTATCCTGAAATCCTTTTTATAACTCTCCAATTCCAGATTTGCCGGGATTGCGCTGAATAATTCTGCTGAATATTCTTCAATTTCCTTGATTTTGTCTTTTATTCTCATGTCCTGTACAGCATTTTCCCCTTGTCTATCTCCCGTCTTATCTTTTCGGGGAGAAAATTATAAACTTGGATGTCTGCTCTTTCATCAGCCATTCCAAGCAGCCTCTTTCTGAAGAGAGTCGCTTCTTTTAAGCTTATTTCTGAAAATTCCACGGAAATGTCTATGTCCGACCTGAATGTAACCTCTTTTTTTATAACTGAGCCGTATAAAACTATCTTTCTAATCTTTTTGAAAAGCATATCGTCAAGAATGGCTTTTTTTGCCTCTTCAATAATTTTCTTTGTTATTTCCCCCTTTTTAAGTTCAAACTCTTCTGAGAATTTTGAGGCTTCTCGGATAAATTCAAATTTTTTCCTGATATCCCTTGACAGCCTGTTCTTTTCTGATTGTGTAAGGTTTATTCCGTGCAACTGCTTCTCAATTATTTTTAGCTCCCGCTTGCCAAATATCCTCCTTGCGTTCCCATTTGATTTTAAAAAATCCAAAAGGCTCATTCTTAATATAAATAACCTCTATTTAGGTTATAATAACCATAATCATGGTTATATTTAAATGTTTCGTTTTCTTGCCGAATTAAGGAAGAAGCAGTAAAGAATCAGTTTATTTAAGCGCTTCTTTTATCAAATCTGCTGTGACTTTTTCTGTCTTGGTGTCAACAGCATATTTGCATATATCCTCGCAATTTCTCAGGAAGTTCCTTGGATTTCTGTCAATCTTGAATATTTCTACTATCATCTTGTCAGGCAGAAGCTTAAGCTTTCCTATTCTTATCCTTACAAGCTCGATTGCTGACTTATCGCTTATTTTGCCAAGGTCAATCTTATTGCCATTCAGTTTTTTGCCTATTTTCTCTGTGACTTCAATATCTTCAGGAGAAACAAAGATGACTGACTTAAGATAGCCCTGCTCTGAAAGTTCCTCAATATTCTTCAAGTCATCCTTGTTGATTTCCTTTGCCTCATCAAGAAGCAGTATGTTTCCGGCTCTTTTCATCCCAAGAATTTTTCTGAACATGCTCATTCCAGTCAAGAGCTCCTGGAAATCAACTTCCTTGTCGCTTTTCAGGTAATTATGATATATAACCCTCTTGCCTTTCAGGCTGTTTAGTATCTTCTTGAGCATTGTGGTTTTGCCGTTGCCGTATGCGCCTGTTACAATATAGAAGTCTCCTTCCTGAACATCCTTGGCAAGCTTGTCGAACTTGTCCTCAAATCCGAATAATTCATCTGAAAATGCTGCAGGCTTGACGCTGAAAGGGTTGCTGCTGAATCCAATCTGATTATACCAAGTTGTTACTTTCATTTTCCTTCCTTTATTATCCTGTTTCCTATCCTGCTTTCATTGCTTGTCTTGGAGGAGGATGAAAATGAAGAAAACAATTAAAATAGCTCTCGGGATAATTTTAGCTTTATCCCTGATTTCTGCAGCTATAGCAATATTTGCCCGCATGCCCTTTCTCCAATCCCTCCGCATTATTTTTGGCTCAGTTTATGTTCTGTTCCTGCCGGGATTCATAATCAGCTTTATTTTCTTTCCTGAAACAAAGAAATTTGAAGAGAGACAGGGCAAAAAAACCAAAGAAAAAGATAATGGAAATAGCATAGACTGGATTGAAAGGATAGCTCTTTCATTCGCGCTTTCAATAGCTATTGTGCCTCTTGTTGTTTTCTACCTAAATCTGATTGGAATTAAAATAAACTTGCTTAACAGTTTTATTACTATTTTGGGCATAATCGTGATTTCCTGTGGCATCCTCAGAATCAGAAAAAGAAAGATTAGATAAAAAAGTTCTATAAACATTCAAAAGCTTTTAATATATTAATAGTGTGGGAATAATCATGGAAAGGGAAAAAGAGATGAAAAAATTTGATAAGATATGCCAGAACATAAAAAATCTCAAGGTTCAGGGTGCTGAATCAGTTGCGATTGCCGGACTGAAAGCCTATTCTCTTGTCCCTGAAAAAAAATCAATAAAAAAACTGCTTAGTTTAAGGGCAACAGAGCCTGCACTGAAGAATGCCCTTGAATATGCAGAGAGATTCTCTGTTTCTGAGGCATTGAAGCATTTTAAAAATTCAGAGGAAAAGACAAACAAATCTATTTTTAAGATTATCAAGAACAATTCTGTGATTTTCACGCACTGCCACTCCTCAACTGTTGTTGATGCGCTGATATACACCAAGAAACATGGAAAGAGATTTTCTGTGCTGAACACAGAAACCCGCCCCTTATTTCAGGGAAGGAAAACAGCAAAAGAGCTTGCGAAAGCAGGAATAAAAGTCACAACAATGGTTGACTCTGCCGCGAGGCAGGAAATCAGGAAAGCAAATGTGTTCATTATAGGCGCTGATGCAATCCTGAAAAATGGGAATGTGATAAACAAGATTGGCTCTGGCATGTTCGCAGAAATCGCCTTTAACCATAAAGTTCCTGTTTATATTGCAGCAGATTCCTGGAAATTTTCAAAGAACAATGTCAAAATTGAGGAAAGGAATTACAGTGAAATCTGGAAAAATGCGCCCAAATCAATTAAAGTAAAAAATCCTGCGTTTGAACTTATTGAGGCAAAGCACATCACTGCAATAATTTCTGAGTTTGGAATTTTAAAGCCAAAGATATTCTCAAAAAAGGCATTAAGCTCTTTGTAAGAAAAATTTATATAAGGTTTTCCCTTTTCCAATCAATGGCTTACAGGGATTATGTAAATCTGGAATTCAAGCCTGACAAAAAGGGGCTGATATGCACATTCTATCTCGAACCTCTGCATTTATCAATGATTGAAGCAGCAGGCGGAGTTGCAGCTGAAAGCTCAACAGGAACCTGGCTTGAAGTAAAGACAAGGCAAAGCTACATAAAGAAACTTGATGCGACTGTTTTCTCAATAAAGAAAAAAATGCAGGGAGCAGAGATAAAAATTTACTATCCTCATGAATTATTTGAAGGCAATAACATGCCTAATATTCTCAGCAGCGTTGCAGGGAATATCTTTGGCTTGGAAGATATAAAAAACATAAGACTAACTGACATTGATTTTCCTGAAGAGCTTGCAAAGAGTTTTTCAGGCCCGAAATATGGCATTGAAGGCATAAGAAAAATAATGAAGCTGCATAACAAACCATTTCTCGGAACAATAATCAAGCCCAAGCTCGGCTTGACAACATCTGACCATGCACAAGTGGCTTACAATGCTTGGACAGGAGGATGCGATGTTGTCAAAGATGACGAGAATCTCGCAAGCCAGAAATTCAACAGGTTTGAAAACAGATTAAAAGAAACCATGAAAATGAAGGAAAGAGCAGAAAAGGAAACAGGAGATAAAAAGGCATATCTAATCAACATCACAGCAGAAACAAAAGAAATGCTGAGAAGGGCAAAACTTGCAGAGGACTATGGCAATGAATATGTAATGATTGATGTTTTAACAGCCGGCTTTTCCGCCCTGCAGACATTAAGGCAGGAAAATTTCAACTTGATTCTTCATGCGCACAGGGCAATGCACGCAGTAATAACAAAAAATCAGAAACATGGGATAAGCATGAATGTCCTTGTGAAAATGCTGAGATTAACAGGAGTTGACCAGCTTCATGTTGGAGCTGCAATAGGAAAGATGTTTGAGACCCCAGCAGAAGTAAAAGAGAACATCCGGGCGGCAAAGGAAAAAATGTTTAATATCAAGCCCATTCTTCCTGTTGCGTCAGGCGGCTTGGCTGTGAAAGATATTCCAAAACTGATAAAGATTTTTGGCAAGGATGTTGTTATACAGATGGGCGGCGGCATTCATTCAAACCAGAAAGGCACTTTTTACGGCGCAATGGAAGCAAGAAAAGAGCTTGAAAAATATGCAAAGTAGAAAACAGAAGTAAAATACGCCGATTGGCGGATTGCTCCTATGGCATCTGGGCGTGATTATGGATAATAATCTATTTTATACCAGTTTCTTTTAAAGCTTTTTCAACAAATTCTTCTACTAAAGAAAGGTCAATATTCCCATAACCTTTGTCTATTCTAAGTTTCAGCTCTGCTTTAACCTTATTTTCTATTTTTCTTTTTATTTCTGCGCTGTCTTTATTAGGCAGATTTTCATTTGCGGGGTTTATCTTCTCCCTGTACTTTTTGGCTATGTCCCAGCTATTTTTTACTTCTTTGCTGTATCTTTTGGCAATTTCACTCTTATCAATGGCTTTTTCCAGTATCTGGTGGGTTACTGCATTTGCAAGATTTGATGAGAATACCTCAATTAATTTGTTTCTGTTCATTTTTGCTTTTCTTTATGTTTTCAAGTATAAGATTAAAGGTGTTATTAAATATCTTTTTATATCTTCCAAGAAAATCCTGTTTTTCCAGTAGATTTTCTTTTATCTCTTTAATTTTAACATTAAACATTCTTTCAATCTCCCTGTTGACTATATCTTTGCTAAGTTTTTTTCCGAGCATAAACAGCAATATAGACACCATATTCATGGTAAGATAATATTTTTCATTCCCATTTAGCATATCATAACTATCTATTAGAGTTTTGCTCTTAAGCAGGTTTATATCAAGAAGCCTGTAGTTCATCTTTCTCTTAACTCGTAATATAATCCTGTTTTTTGATACACATTTACTTAACATTAAGCTGTATAACGGATCAGATGATAGCCCTGAAGAAAGGCTTTTGCTGTCCAGAATGATTATATGGGTTTTTATGCCTTCTAATTTCTGAATCTCCTCATTAATACTTTCTGTGTCTATCTTTTTCTTGCTTATTATCAGAATATCAATGTCATTAAATCCAAACCCTTTCTCCAAGAAGCTTCCTGTGATAATTATATTTTCGGAATCAATCTTTTTGCCAATTAAGCCGAGGATATCCTCTATTATTCTAGCCTTTATCGGCTCCAAGTCCCTTACATTATAGAAATATGGCCTGAGTTTTTCCTTCTCCTTTATTTGGCTTTCCAATGGCGAGATAAGAACATACTCCCCGGCACCAAAGCCTGCCCTGTTCTTCGGGAGATAAATCTGGTCCATCCTGCTCCCTTTGCTTATTCTTCCTATTATTTCCATATTACGTAATAATACGTAGTATATATAAATCTTTTGGTCAAACCTGTATTCTTTAGAAATATCTCAGAATATTGAATTAGGACATAGAATAAATGGTATCTTGAAGTAATGTCTCTAGATTCAAGCCAAACTCTGCAGCTCAATAATTATCCTCTCAAATTCTTTTGCAAGCTGCTCCTTGACTTCTGATATTTTTGAAATGTCCCTGTCAATTATCTCCTGTGTTTCCTGAACATTCTTCTTGACAAGTGTTTTCGCGCCTACATTAACAAGAAAATCCTTGCTCAGCAATGATGCCTTTACAAATATGTTCTTGCCTATTTGCGCGAGAATTTCATCATTTATGTTTGCCTTGCTGAATTCATCCAGAGCCAATCTCAAATTCTGCAGCTCAATAATCTGCTGCTCTATCATCACAAGCTGCTGCTCAAGCTGTTTTGCATCCTGCTCAAGCATGTTCATCTTAATCATCATTTCCTGCTGCTCCTGCGCATCATGCTTAGGATGATGTTCAGAAGAATGTTCTTCTGAATGCTCATGATGATGCTCGCATTCCCCTTCTTTGTGCTTGTGTTCTTTTGTCATTTTTTCTTTTGCATCAATATACTTTTAAAACTTTTCTCAGGATTGAATTAAAAATCATGCTTAAAACTATGTAAGTAAGAAGCCATCCTGCTCCTGTCCCAATAAGAGGCAGATTAACATTCCATGCTACTATGTCCCCTATGCCTGCCTGTGCATAGACATTCTTCAAAAAGCCAAAAAATAAAATCAGCGGCAAGAATGAAATCAATAAAGGTTTGAATGACTCCTTCATCTGCTCCATGCTCAGCTTCATCATCTCGTTCTGCATTTCAAGAAGCTTCTGCGGCTCATTCCTGAACTCCTTCTGCTTCTGCTGGAATTCTTTCTGCTGTTTTCTTATCTCCTTGCCCCTTTCCTGATTTGTAAATTTCTTGTAAAGCAGGGTTATGAAAATAGTGACAAGCAATGAAAAGACAATCATGCACAGCAAAGGCATTTTCCTTACAAGTTCAACAATCCATTCTTCCATTTTGAAAATCAGCCGAACATCTTCCTCATTGCAGGATTCATGTCAAGAGCATGCTGCTTTGAAATGTCCTCATATAATTTGTAAATTATCATGACTAACAACAGCACTGCTGTGCCGGAGACAAGCGTGCCAAGCAAATCAGACAATGCAGATAATAAACCTATTGCAGCTCCGCCCATTACAGTCAGGGGCATTATGTATCTGGACAATATTGATTCAAGAACCCTTTCATCTTTCCTGAATCCAGGAATCTGCAGGCCAGAAGCAAGAATCTGGTTTGCCTGGTTCTTTGCATCCATGCCTGATGTCCTTACCCAGAATACCGCGAATATTGTTGAGAAAAACATAAAGAACAATGTATGCACAAGCGCCTGCAATAAATATCTCGGCATAAAACTGCCTGTTATAATTGAATCAAGTATGTTTGGCGAAGTCAGCCACAATGACAATCCAGATAATGCCTGCCCCTGCTGCGAGAATGTCCCAAGCCATGTAAGCTTTGATGCAATCATAGAACCAATGCCGCAAGTTCCTCCATTGATGCATGCCTCTGCTGCGTTCTGCGCAAGCCGCGCAAAAAGCTGGATATTTGAAATCATTGCAGCTGCAAGTATAACAGGAATAACTGAAGTGTAAAAAAATGCAAGAGGCCATCTCATGCCAAATCCCCTTAATCTTCCGAAGCTCAAGGGCACTTCAACTTTCAATGACTGCATCCATACAACAATCAGGAAAAGCAGAACTGTCACAACAACAGCAGCTCCTGCCCTTATCGCAGATGTTACATCGCCCGCTGATATTGAAGTGAAAAACACAAGGACTCTTCCGACTGGCATCAGTTCTCCCTGAGTCCCGAGGAATCCAAATGCCTGCGCAAATAATCTTCTGCCCACTCCTGCTGCGATGAACAGGCTTACTCCGGAGCCAAGCCCCCATTTTGTTGTTACTTCATCCATAAAAACAATAAGCAATCCGCCTATTGTGAGCTGCAGTATGACAAGCCCTTCTAATCCTGGATTTGCCTCAAGCCCCCTCATAAGAACATAAACAGCAGCTTCAAACACCACAAAAAAGAATACAAGCAGTTTCTGCAATCCCTGAAAGTACTGCTTTCCCTCGTGAGTTGTCATATCTATATTGAGTATTTTCGAGCCCACAAGAAGCTGCAGGATTATCGAAGCCATAACAATAGGGCCTATACCCAAAGAAATAATTGAGCCGAAGCTTGTCCCGAATATAATTGCAAGATACTCAAACCTTGCAAGGGAATTGCTTGCAAGCCCGAAAAGAGGAAGATTTTCAAGAATGAAATATGATACAAGAATTATAAGAGTCCACTTTATTTTTGTATTAAATCCGAGCTTCTTTTCAGCAGGCGCCTTTACCTCTGGGAGGTTCCTTATGAAATATCCAAGATTCATTTTTTCTGTTCCGGATTATAAAAATTATTCTGCCTTTGCCTTGGCAAATGCATTGTCTTCTGTGATGATTTTTCCGCCCGCTTTTTCTATTTTCTCTTTTGCCTGTGATGATGCAGACATCGCCTTTATTACCAGTTTTTCCTTTACTTCGCCTTCGCCAAGAATCTTGAATTCAGGAAGGGATATCTCTGTTCCTGAAGCTGTTTTCTTTGCTGTGCCTTTTGCAATTAGAGCATTAAGCTGCCTGATTATTCCAGCGATATTGATTATTTTTGGCTTTGAATTTTTGATTTGCTGAATACTTTTGAAGCCGTGCTTCCCGAAATAGTCCGGCATGAACTTGTCAATGAAAGTTCTCTTGTGCCCTGCACGCTTTCCTGTCCCAGCCATGCCCTTGCCGCCCTTGCTTCCCTTGCCCCTGTGCTTCTTGCCGAAGCCGTAGCCGCACCTTCTTTGCCCCCTAAGCCTGCTTCTCTTGTCTCTCTTCACAACTTTCATCACAGCATCCTCCTTATCAGCGCGTTTATTTTGTCATTATGGTTTCCCAAAATGCCTTTAGGATAAAACTGATTTGTGCTTTTCTTGAATCCCCCAATTGGAGGATGCAGCCTGAAAAACGGCTTCATCCCGAAATCCTTGAGATTCTTTTTTCCCGAGAATATCTCCTCAACTGAAGAATCTGAAATATTGCTTGAAACAGGCTTGTCTCCGGGCATTTTTCCCCTCTTTAAAATCAGCTGCTTGAGAGTTTCCTTGTCAATCTTGCCATAAGCTATGAAAGCCCTTGCTTTTTTTATCATTCCAAGAGATTCCGCATCTGTTTTCAGCAATGAGCATGAATATTTTCTTCCGAGCCTCATTCTTCCAAGTGTTGCCTCGACATCCCAGTCGACTCCCACCATGCCTGATATTCTTATTGCAGCTATCATCTTAATGCGTTTTTCCTTTTTGCCTCTTTGCCTTTTTTATTGTTGCTTGTTTTTTTCAATGCTTCGAAGCATGCTTTTGCAAGATTAATCTTTGTTCTTGTCTGCCCGAATGTCCTGCTGTAAATATCCTTTATGCCTGCAAAACCAAGGATTTTCTTGCATTCACCCTCAATAACAAGCCCTGTTCCTTTTGGCGCAGGCATCAGTATCATTTCTGCGCTTCCGCACTTGCCCTTTACTTTGAATGGAATTGAATGAGGCTCATTGCACAGGCAGTCAAAGCTTCCGCAGCCTCTCTTGACTTTTATAAGATTTATCTTGGCATTGCGCAGCGCCTTTTCTTTTGCAGGCAGTGTTTCTTTTGATTTGCCATAGCCCAATCCCACATGCCCTGCCTCATCTCCGACTACTGACATGCATGCAAATGTAGACACATTTCCCTCTGCTGTTTTTCTCTGGGTTTGTCTCCAAGCTCTTTTCTTTCCCCCCCCAAATTTTCCTTTTGACTGCCCTATTGCAATCAGGTCTGTTTTCAGGCTTATCAGCATATCAATAAGCTCTACCTCAAGAATTCTACCCTTTGAGTCAAGCAAAGCATCTATGTCCTTGATAATTCCTGCTTTGACTTGCTTGCCGAGAGTTGTTCTTGGGTTCCATGAAGGCAGCTCCTCTTTTCTTTCTTCGGATTTTTCAGATGCATCTGACTTGACTGCCTCTTCTTCTGATTCAGGCACTTCAATTATTACAGGAACATTCTCTTCTTGTGTTTCTTTTTCTTCTGCCATTTTTATTTCTTGATTTTATCAAGCAATTTTTGTTTTATATCGCCAACAGGAATCTCCCTTTTCATGTGCCTGCCGTTTATTCTTGACTCATCAGGCATAATCTCCTTGGAGCACGGCACATTCATTCCTGCGTCAACCAGCCCTTTGACACATGCGAAGAGCCTTGAGCCCTTTGTCGATTTTGAAATGCCCATGTCAACAATAGCTTTCTTGACATTAATCTTTTTCCCTGAAATTTTTGCGGCAAGCAGGATTCCAGTAAGATAAGCAGCAGGCAATGATTTCAGCGAGCCTGAATTCTTATCCTGCCAGCCGTGCTGCAGAAGCTCTTTTGAATTTGCTGTGCAAAGTACAAAATCCTGCGCTTCCTTGCTCTCAACAAGCTGCGCGATAATATACCTGTTTGTTTTTCTGATTATCACTCTCGGCATAAATGATCTTAACAATGACAGCCTTGCCTTATAATCGGTCTTCCTTTCCCTTCTCCTCCTGAACTTAATTTTGTATACCATTTTATTTCCCAGCAGCATGGCTTTTTAAATGCCTCAAATCAGTGAATACTCCTGATTTTGCGTGCCTGCGCAATTTGTTGTACTCAACTGAATCCAGCTTCCCTGCCTGCCTTAATCTTTTTATGTATGCCCTCATCTTCCTTATTTTTAAAACATATTCCATCTTGTCCCTTACAACTTTTTTCTTTTTTCCCGGGCCCCTGCGCAGTTTTCTCTTCACATTCCTTTTCCTGCCTGTTATCTGCTTTATTTTTATTGCCCCGTCGTTCTTCAAATCCTTTATGTCCTGCCTTGTTATTGCTTCCTTGATTTCATCAAGTCTCGCAGGATTAAACCATACCCTTTCATTTCCTACTCCAAGCACATTCGCAGCGAGTTGTTTTTTCTTGTCAAGCTTCATTTTTTTGCTCCTTTGCATTTGAAATCTTAATTCCTGATTGCCCTGCTTTTTCAAGGATTGTTATTCTCTTCTTTGCCCCTACATTCGCAACAACAGCGATTTCTCCAGATTTCAAATTCTGAAGCTGGCTCACATTGTAAATCATAACAGGCTTCAATCCGTGCAATGAGCCCCTGACAGTTCTTGGGCTCCTGTATCCTACTCCTGGCATTTTTCCTACACTTCTTTTTTTTGCCCTTAATTTATTATGCCTGCCTTTAGGCTTTCTCCATCTCTGCTTTTTCCTTCGGCCTTCTCCTAATTTTGACAATTCATTCCAGTCCTTTCTTACAAATCTTGGCTTCCTTGATTTTACCAGAGCCCTGTGCTCAAGGTGCTTCTCGTTTATCTGTGCCATTATATCTTCCTCCCTGCTTTCTCTATCATGAATATTCCATCCTGAAAAACTCTCTTGTCTCTGGCTCTCACTCTTGTTGCTTTCTCGAGATTAAGAGATGTCTGGCCTGCTTTTTCCTTGTCAGATGAAGTTACTGTTATTATGTCACCCTCAACTTTTACTTCAACATCTGCAATAAGCTTTGCTTTTCTGTCCTTTACTTCCCCCAGAAAATTCTTTATTGTTGCAATATGCTTGTTGGAATCAATAGTAACTGTTATAGGGAAATGCACAGAGCACACCTGCAGCTTGTATTCAAATACATTCTCAACTCCAGATATCATGTTTCTTATATGAGCCGCTGTTGTGCCAATTATTGTCCTCTCGCGCTTTGTTGATTTCTCTGCGCTGAGCACAATCGTGTTTCCCTGTTTCTCCATTTTTATTCCCCTGAGAGTTAATTTTTTCTTTATTTCCCCTTTAGCTCCCTTGACAGTAAGCTCGCCTGGCTCTGCGATAACTTCAATTCCTGCCGGAATTTCAATAACCTTTGAAATATTCTGTTTCATTTTAAAAGCTAAAAGCAATATGCAATCAGGCTACCTCCCACATTCTTTTCTATTGCATCCTTGTGCGTCATAAGCCCTTTTGAAGTAGAGACTATCAAAATTCCGAAGTCCCTTGCAGGCAGCAATCTCCTTATATACTTGTCATACTCGCTGACAGTTACATTGAATCTCGGCTTTATTGCCCTGCACTCGTTTATGCTGCCAAGCTCTATCTCAACCTTGATGCCCTCTTTCGCATAGCCTTTTATATAACCCTGGGCTTTCATTATATCTAGAACGCCTTCAAGCAGTTTTGAGCTCGGAACTACAAGGCTTGCCTTTCCTGCTCTTGATGCATTCATCATGCAATTCAGCGCGTTAACAACTATTTCTTTCATTTTTCTTCCTTATATGTATTTTTTAAATCCTATCTGCACTGCAATCTCCCTGAAACACTGCCTGCACAGGTGCAGCCCGTATTGCGAGAGATGCCCGCCAATCCTGCCGCATTTTTCGCACTTATTTACTGAAACCCCGAATTTCCTTTCCTTAGGCTTGCAGAATCTTAAAAATCTCTGCTTTATTGCAGGTTTTGCTTCAAGCTGCTTCAATATTTTGTGCCAGTCACTTGCGCTCATTTTTCTTCTCCATGATTTTTATGTCAAATGTTCTCTGCATGAATTCTTTTGTCTCTTGTTTTGTTATTCTGTGTCTTAAAGGCACATGCCCTGGTTTTGACTTTCTCTGCTCAATTCTGCTTCCTGCCCTGACAAGGTTTATTGAAACATCCAAGCCCAGTATTCCTATCTCCCTCAGAAACTGAACTCCAGGAATTTCTATATATTCCGGAATGCCAAAGCTCAGCTGCCCGTTGCAAATCTGTTTTTCAGGGATTTGGTTGCTGACTGCATCAAGAAGCCTCTTGAGAAGCACAATTGCAGCTGCGCCCTTGACTGTAACCTTGCATCCTGTAGGCAAACCCGGTCTTATTCCGAATGCAGGAAGCCTTTTTTTGCCTTTTGTTATAATCGGCTCCTTGCCTGAAATCATTTTCAAAAGCTTGATTGAACGCTCAAGTTTCTCCCCAAGAGCGCCGCAATTCAGCACAATCTCTGCTATTCTTATTGTCCTCATTGGATTTTCCTGTGTTTTTTTGCTATTTTCCATTTTTATCCAATAACCCAAACCTTCTCTGAAGGTATTTTTACAATTATATCATTAACCTTGATTTCTATATCCCTGGATTTTACTGAAGATACAATTCCTTCATTGCCTGCATTCTTCCCTGAAGTGATAAAAACTTTTGCATGCTCCTTCAAAGGAAGATGTTTTGAAATCTTCCCGCTCTTCAAGTCAACAACAACTGAATCCCCGACATTTGCTTTTGTATCCTGCATTAAGTTAACTCCCCCTGACAGATTAAGCTGCATCCTGCCTTTGTTCAGGACTTTCTTTCCTACAATCTTGAATATCTTTGCAGATGATTCCTTCTCGTTTATTTCCTTCAGGCAAAGTCTTTTGCCCTTTATTAGCATCAGGAAATTTTTGCCAATTTTGGGGACAGAAATGACATCAAACAGGCTTACTGGGAAATCATCAGAGATAATTTTCTTCCCGTTGATTATCACATTTCCTTCTGACAGGATTTTTTTTGTTTCAGCCCTTGTTTTTGATATTTTGAGAATATCCCTTATGACAGCAAGAACAGCGATGCTGTTATCTTTTGAGCCTCTTGGCTGCAGGATGAATCTTGGCTTGCCCTTTCTTGGCAGAGGCCATGTCCTTGGCATTGACATTCTTTTCATTTTTTTTGCTCCTTGATTTTTCTCTCGATTTTCTTTATTCTTTTCTTGTCTTCAATATTCAGCTCGACAATCTGCAATTTTGAAGGGTCAAATGAAATATTTACTTTTGTGCCGTCTTTCTTTGATTTCTGGATTCCTTCAACATAAACTCTGTTCTTCGCGCTGTCAAATCCTGTTATTTTTCCCCTCTTGGCTTTTAACTCGCCCCTCATAACCCTGACAGCATCTCCTTTCCTAAGCTCAATGTTTCTTCTTGAATATTTTTTTCTCAATTCCTTTGAAAGATTTGAACTGAGGAATTTTCTCTTAAGATGCAAAGGCGCATTATACCGGTATTTCCTCTGCTTTCTTGCTTTGCTGCTTGAATTCCATGCCTTTGAAAATTCCTTTTTCATTTTAAACAACAACTCCTGCGATTTTTGCAACATGAGGCCATCTTTCTATGACTTCCCTGGCTGTAGGCCCTTTAATTAGGGTTCCTTTTGGATTTCCTTTTTCATCCTTAAGCAAAACAACTGCATTGTCAAAAAATCCTATTCTTTCCCCTGTAAACCTTCTATACGGTTTTCTCTGCCTTATCACAACAGCGTCGAAAACCTGCCCTTTAAGCTCAGGCTGGCCTGCCTTGATGCTGACTTTAACCCAGTCTGAAATAGAGCATGCAACCTGCCTGCCCCTGACTGTCTTTGCCCTTTTTACAGACACAACTTTTGCTATTCTTGCGCCTGAATTGTCAGCTACTGTGACAAATGCCCCCAAGTTCATGCCGTATACTCTCGTTGAGCTTATTGCTTTCATTTTTTTTGCTCCTTTGTATTTATTGAAATAAGCACATGATGTATTGTCTTGCTCAAAGGCCTGCATTCAACAATCTCAACATAATCCCCCACCTTTATTTTTGACGCAAGGCAGTCAGGAACATGCGCATATATCTTTGTTTTGCGCCTCTCGTACCTTTCGTATTTGTAAATATACCTTATCCTGTCGAATGATATCGCGAGGTTCTTATTCCCTATCTTGACAATATCTCCCCTGAATGTTCTTCCTCTTGTCTTTACATTGCCGTGGAACGGGCATTTCCTGTCAATGCATTGGATACTGGCAGTGCCAGAACTGGAAGTCTCATGCTTTGCTTCTGTTTTTCCTGTTTTAATCTGTTTTTTTCCTTCTTTCATTTTTTTCTCCTTATTCTATTGCCTCTGCAGGGAATCCCAGGTTCTGCAGGACTTCCTGCGCTTTTTTCCTGTGCTCCCCTTGAAGCTCTATTGCACTATGTTTTATTGTACCCCCGCACGCAAGTTCGCTTTTCAATGTTTTTGCAACCTGCTTCATATCAATGCTCGGGTCGATTCCTGTGATGATAGTAACAATTTTTCCGTATCGCTTTTTGACTATGTTAATCTTTATATTTTGCTCTGTCTTCGCTATCCCTTCACAAACGCATGCCTCCTTTGGCAAGCCGCATTTGGGGCATATATCCATGTTTTTATCTCTTCTCCTTTGATTGTTTTGTTGTATTATCCACTTTGATTTCCTTGCCTGCGCTTTTCTGCCTGAGCATTGTCAGTATCCTCGCGATTGTCCTTTTTGTTTCGCGTATCTTGACATTCTTCATCTGCGCTGATTTCTGCGCATTCATCCTCATCATTTCCATTCTTAAATCTTTCAGCCGGTCATTTAAAGTCTTTTCATTCATTTCCCTTAATTCCTTTTTTCTTATGATTGCCATTTTATTTGTTTTCAGCTTTGTTCTTTGGTTTTCCTGTTTTTCTTGGTTTTGCTTTCTTTTCTTCTTCTGCTTCTTTCTTTTCTTCAGCAGGAATCTGGACTGCCTCTAAAATAGGAATCTTGAAACCCTTAATTTCAATCCGGTCTACAATCTTGGCATCAGGAGGCAGGATTTCAACTTTTATGCCTATTGTGCCCGGAAGTGTCTGTGCATTTATATTCGCCTTGTCAACAACATCTGCAATATCCCCTGTTTTCTTGAGCAGCCCGAATGCAAATCTCCACTGCTTTGCCCTCTCCCCGGGCAATTTTCCGCCAAGCCTTATTTCAGCACCCAGTGCCCCTGCTTTTTTTATTGCCTCAAGCATCCTGTATGCAATCATCTTGAACCTTATGGGCCCGAATCTTTCCAGAGAAAGGGCTATTTCATCAGCAACAGCCCATGCATCCAAGGCTGGATTTGGTATTTCAATTATTTCTATATGGGGGTTTTCCATTTTAAACTCACGCTTTAATACATTTGTCAAATCTAATATTTTCTCCCCTCTCCTCCCTATTATAAGCCCTGGCTTGCTTGTTCTTACAGACAATTTTTCGCCTACAGGAGTTCTTTCTATTCCGACAGAGCTTATCTTGCCTTTGCCGAGCTCTTTCTTTACAAATTCTTTTAATGCATACTCGTCTTTCTTAAGCTTGATAAAGTTTCTTTCAATCATTTTCCTAAGACTTCCTTTGCAATTAGGGATATATGTGTTCTCTTGAATCTTTTGAATTTCCTGTGATACCTTCTTCTTGCGGCAGTGTCTGCTTTTGCAATCGAAATCATTGTCCTTGAGATGTCAAGCCCGTTCACTGCTGCGTTTGCAGCAAGATTTTTCAGCAGCTTGATGAACTGCTCTGAAGCTTTGACAGGATATCTCCCCGACATCATTCCTTTTCTGTGCGGGATCTCATCTCCATACATAGGCACTGCAACCTCTACTCTGGCAACCTTCTGCAGTATCTCCTGCGCCTTGCCAATCTGTTTCCCTTTTATCATCCTGCATATTGCTATTGAATGCTTTAATGAAACAGGCGAATCCTTTGCATTGACAACGGCCTCATGCAGCTTTTTCTTTTGTTTTGCTTCATCCTTTTTAACAGGCTGCTCACTAACTACCTCTTTCTTGATTTCAGCAGGTTTTTCTGCCTTGACTTCTGGCTTGATTTTTTTGTCTTCCATTTTTTATTTCACTGACAATGCAGCTGAGCTTTTTGTTGCGCCGATGCCTGGAGCGCTGTGCTCAACTTTCTTTCTTGTCAGTGAGAATTCTCCGAGTTTATGCCCGAGCATCTCTGCCTTAATCTGCACCGGCAAAAACTCCTTACCATTATGTATTGCAATTGTTAATCCGGTCATTGCAGGGACGATAATCATATCCCTATCATGGGTTCTTATCTGCTTGTTTGCCTTTCTTTTCTTGTCAATTCTCAAAAGGAATTTTTCTATGTTCCTGAATTGCCTGAGCAAAGCCCTTCTATCCTTTGACTTAAGGAATTTTGCAAACTCACGAATATCAAGCTGCCTTAATTCCTCAATTTTCCTTCCCCTGTATAAAAATTCATGAGCCATGTTTATTTCTTTCTCCTGCCTGTTCTGCTAGGTCTGAGCAATCCAACCTTCCTTCCAGGAGGCGCATTTCTCTGGGCAATCTTTGATTTTATTCTCTTGCCTCTGCCCGAGCCGAAAGGATGATCAACTACATTCATCTTTATTGCAGATGTTCTCGGCCACAACTTGTTTCTTGCTTTCATCATATGCCACTTTTTTCCTGCCTTGACTATCGGTTTGTCAAGCCTGCCTGCGCCTGCAACAGTTCCAACTGTTGCCCTTGCCTTGTTGTTAAATTTTTTTTCCTGTGATGAAGGCATCAAGACAATAACTGCCCCTTCTGCCTTCTTTAATATTTTTGCGCTTGTGCCAGAGGTTCTGACAAGTTTCCCGCCGCCAAAAGGCATTATTTCTATATTGCATATCTCTGTTCCTGTTGGGATATCAGCAAGATTCATTATGTCCCCTGCAACTAGTTCATTGCCCTGCCTTTGAGTGCAAATCATTATTTCCTGCCCCTCAACAAGCTCCTTGACAGCAATGTTGTAAAACATTTCTTTTCCAACTCTTATCTTCGCAAGAGGAGCTGTGTGCGCAGGGGAATTCAGCAGTTTCACAACCCTGCCGATTCCGGAGCATGAAGGATATGAGAGCCTGAACTTGTAAGCTTTTCTCCTAACTCTGTAAGTAAAGCTTCCATGCCCCCTTGCCTGCTGAATAATTCTCTTGCCCATTTTATATCAATCCTAATTTAGTTGCAATATCAATTGCCTTGCTTTCTGGCTTTAATTTTATGTATGCAATTTTTCTGTTCTCCTTGCTTTGTGTATTGACTGCCTGCACTTTAACATTGAACTGCTCCTGCAGTTCTTTTTTTATTTCAGCCTTGCCTGCACGGCTGTCAACAAGGAACAAGATGGTATTCTCTGTCTCAATAAGCTTTATCGCTTTCTCTGTCCTTAAAGGATATTTTAAAATCATTTTGCTGCTCCATACTTATTTTTAAGTTCAGATACTGCCTTTTCAGTGTAAGCAACAAGCCTGCCAGGCACTCCTGAAGGTGCAAGCTGCTCAAGGCTGAGATTGCCTGCTTTTGCAGTTTCAAATTCCCTGCATTTCATTTTCTCATCTGACGCAGTTACAAAAAGCAAGCCTCTTGCTGACTTGTATTTCCTGCCTCTTGCCTTCCCCTTGCCTGCCCTGACTGCCCTATCCCTGAGAGCAACAGCAAAATTTTCTCCAAGAACTTTCTGAAGCAGCTTTGAAATCTCTTTTGATTTAAGCGAAATAACCGAAGAATCAAATATCACAGGAATGGCTAAATTCAGCTGGGCTATCCTTGAATATCTTGCTGAGATTTTTTCCTGTGATGCAGTTGCAGCAAGCGCGCTTAACATTGCTAGTCTTTTTTCCCTGCTGTTTATTTTGCTTTTTCCAGTCATTGATTCAACTTTTGGAGGGTGCGCCTGTCTTCCGCCGACTGCTGAGGATATTGTCGCTCCAACCCACATGAACCTGCTTCCTCTTCTTGTGTGTATCTTTCTGGGCACTCTTGAAATGCCATAACCATAAAGCGTTTTCCACTTGTGCCTTATGTGCCTTAACTTGCCTGAAGCTGAATGCTTCATTCCAGCCAATATATTTGGGGCATGCGGCTGCTTATGCAATGAAGCCAGATAAGCCCTTAGGATTATATCATCCCTTATCTGCGCTGAGAAGAAATCAGGCATTTCTATTTGTGCTGCTGGAGTTCCTTCCTTGTTTAATATTTGTATTTTAGTATCTTTCATTTTTAGTTTATTGCAATAATTTTATTATCTCAAAAAGTTTCTTGCCCTGCCTCTTGCTCGCTCTTGCAGGAATTGTGAAAAGAATAGGCCTCTTTGGCGGGCCCTGCACAGAACCTCTTACAATTAGGCATGGATTCTTTACAATTCCGTATTTGTGGAATCCCTGTTTTGGGTTTATTTCCTGAGAGGCTATTTTTATTATCGCGCTGTTATAAATCACTCTGGAGAAGAATCCTGTCTGCCCTGCCTGCGGAGCATAAAACATAACCTTGCTTGGTGTCCATGGGCCAAGTGAGCCAGGCCTTCTTACTCCTTTTTCTGATTTATGGTGCCTCTTGCTTATGCCAAATCTTTTCATCGGGCCCTGCAAGCCGTGCCCTTTTGTTACAGCATGAATATCAATAATCTGCCCTGCAGAGAAATAATCTGAAACATTAATCTCTTTTCCTGCCAGGCTCTTTGCGAATTCAAATTTATCTTTTATGCTTCCTGAAAGCGCAATTTCAGCGATGTCAGGGGTTTTCTTTATGCCGGTCTTTCCTGCTTCTGAATACATTATAACCTTAATATCATCATAGCTTGCAATATCCTTTTCAATTTCCTGCAATCTGTTCTGCTGAAGCTCCTTGGGGACATTTACAATGCATTTCAATTCCTTGTCATTTGAAACAATAATTTCTGTTGCAACAATCCCCTTTCTGTAGAATCTGACTGAATATACTTTTAATGGCGGGCATTCAATAACGGTTGCAGGGATAATAATCTCCTTGTTCTTAGTCATTGAGTTAAGAGTGATATCCCTGGCAAGCGCCCTTATCATGCCAACCTTGTAGCCGAAAAATCCCAGAAGTTTATGCTCTGGTTTTGTCTTTAAATAGAAAGAATCCCAGTTTACACTAGGAAGAATTTTCTTTGCCCTGGTTCTTGGCCAGAACTGCAAACTCCCTTTTCTTGGCTTATGTCTCTTTGGCATTTCCTAGTTTTAAAGAGCCTATCATCTAGGCTTGTTATTTTCATTTTACACCCGTGAACCCCTAGAATATTAGTGGCATGAAATAATGATTTATAAAGCTTGCGATGCCTAAAAAAAGATGGGGGTTTTATGCCTCAAAATCCTTTTCCTGCTGAGACAATTTCCCATCAACCTCTGTTTTTCTTATAATTTTGCCTTTTTTCTTTGCATTCAGCCTCATTAAATCAAAATCCTTCTCCCCGCTTGGCAGTATGACCTCAGAAATGATAAAAGTATGGCTTATTTTTGCTTTTTTAAATTCCAGAGGCAAGTCAAACAGAAAATCATCATGCAGCTGTTTTGAGAATTTTGCATCTGCTTCAAGAATGCAGAATTTGTCATCAACTTTATTTTTTCCTGACTTGCCTGGCTTGGGCAGCTTTTTTTTCATTTTAAGGGTTACTTCAGGGGATTCAGCATCAAGCAGCATTGAGTATGCCTTGTCCCTTATTTCATGAACTGTTCTGCTTGAAAGATTCTCAACCTCATAAGCAAACAGCCCTTTCTTCTTTTTTACATCGGCTTTAACCCTATTTCTTGCAAAAATCTCATCCAAGTCTATTTTGCTTGATACCAGTCCTGAAAATTTAACATCAGCAAGCTCGGAAACAAGAATTATAAAATCATTTGCCAGCTCAAATGTGCCTGATACCTTTATCCTTGCAGGATTTCTTGAAGCGCTTATTGCTGCGCGGTTTTCAAATGTCCCCCTTGAAAACCTTACAAACTGGGAATGAATTGCATTATCACTTTCCTTGAGCCATATCCTTTTGATAAAATTTGCAGTCATATCCTGTTCTCAACTTGGAAATTTATAAATCTTTTCAATTTTTCAGGATGAGCAGAAAAGGTTTATAAAACATTTTGGGCTTGTATGTGCATGGCTGATGAACATCTCTACACAGGCAGAAAAACTGTTGCCTTTGTTGTTGTGATTCTTCTTGCGTTTCTTGCATTTCTCATTGCCAAGCCGTTCATACTTACAATAGTGGGCTCAATGGTTCTTGCGTATATAACGCGCCCTCTTTATGTATGGCTGAAAAGAGTATTGAAAAGCCCGACATTGACTGCGGCGATAATCAGCGGGATAATCGTTTTTACCATGGCAATTGCTGTCTGGTTTCTTGTGCCGGAGATAGTAAGGCAGACGTTTACTGTTTACACAACGCTGCAAAAAGTGGATTTTGCAGCTCCGTTAAAAATCCTCGCTCCAAAGTTTTTTACATCTCCTGAATTTACAGTTGATTTCACAGTAACAGTCAACCAGGTTATATCCAAGGGCGCCAGTTCAATTCTTAACAGGTTTGAGGGGATTATAATGAATCTCCCCATGATGTTTGTTCAGTTTATTGTGATGCTTTTCATATTTTTCTTCAGTCTCAGGGACAGCGAGATTGTTGTTGATTTTTTGAAGGGGCTCTCTCCTCTAAATGAATCAAGCGAAAAAAGATTCATACAGAAATTCAATGACATAACCAAATCAATTGTCTACGGGCTTTTCATAATCGGATTTTTGCAGGGAATTTTTGCAGGGATAGGATTATTTGCATTCAAAGTTCCGCAGTCGCTCTTCCTGAGCATTGTCGCGATATTTTTTGGGATAATTCCCTATGTTGGCACATGGGCGGTATGGGTTCCTGTTGGCATTGGAATGTTTGTCTCAGGCAATACGCAGATAGCTGCTGCATTTGCGGTTTACCAGCTGGTTGCAGCGGGCCTGATAGAATTTTTTGTCAGACCTTACATAATCCAGAAACAAGCGAAAATACTTATGCCTACTGTTATAATCGGAATGCTTGGAGGGGCTTATGCCTTCGGGGTTATAGGGCTTGTAATAGGACCCCTTATAATAGAGTACTTGCTCCTGTTCCTTGAGTTTTACAGGAAAAAAAGCCTGCATGAACTCTTTGAATAATCAATAAACAGGAAAAAATAAAAAGAGGAGTTATGATTGATAAAGAATGCTGCTGAAAGTAAAATCACTGGGTTTGCTCGCAGGAAGGCCTGTTGCTATTCTTAATTCTGAAACAGCAAAGGAATTGAATGTCCATATTGACGAAAGAATTCTACTGGAATCAAAATCAGGCAGAATCATAAGTGTTGTTGATATCGCGCAGGGGATGCTTGACAAGAACAGCATAATCCTATCAGAAGAAGTTATGAGATATCTTAGGGTTGCAAACAACAGCAAAGTGGAGGTAAGTGTTGCAGCGGAGGCAAAAAGCGCACATTACATAAGGGAGAAGATAAAAGGCATTGAACTAAGCAAGGAAAAGATAGAGGCAATAATTTCTGACATTGTTTCAAACAGGCTTACTGAGGCTGAAATCGCATATTTTGTCGCTGCTGAATACATAAACAGGATGAGCATGAACGAGATAATCTACCTGACTGATGCAATAATCAAAACAGGAAAAAAACTTGGCATCAAGGACGGAATTATAGCTGACAAGCACAGCATAGGCGGCATCGCAGGAAACAGAACAACGCCAATAATTGTTTCAATATGCTCTGCAGCAGGGCTGTGCATACCAAAAACATCATCAAGGGCGATAACCTCTGCTGCAGGCACAGCAGATGTGACAGAAACAATCGCAGAGGTTGAATTTACAGTTGAGGAAATAAGAAATCTTATCAGGAAAGTCAATGCATGCATGGTGTGGGGCGGGGCATTGGGGCTTGCGCCTGCAGACGACAAGATAATACAGGTTGAAAGACTGCTGAGCCTTGACCCAGAAGCGCAGCTGCTTGCAAGCATCATATCAAAAAAGGTTTCAGCAGGCTCAACGCATGTGATAATTGATATCCCATGTGGGACATCAGCAAAATTCACGAAAAAGGAAGGAAAAAAACTTGGGGAGAAATTTAGGGCTGTAGGGGAGAAATTCGGCTTGAAAATAAGAACAATAATAACAAATGGAGATGAGCCAATAGGCAACGGCATAGGCCCTGTGCTTGAGATAAAAGATGTAATTTCTGTCCTGAAGCAGGAAAAGAGCAGGCCTCTTGACTTGGAAAGAAAATCCCTGCATCTTGCTGCAGAGCTGTTTGAGCTTACAGGGACAGCAAAAAAAGGCAGGGGAAAAGAGCTTGCAAAAAAAAATGCTTGAATCAGGGGTTGCATGGATAAAATTCAAGGAGATTATCAAGGCGCAAAAAGGAAATGTGAACAAAAAACTTGATTTTGCAGAATTCCACTATGATATAAAATCAGAGATAAATGGAAAGATTACTGAGATAAACAACAAAAAAATAAATTCTGTTGCAAGAGTGGCAGGATGCCCCGGGGACAAGAAAGCAGGAATCTACTTGTTAAGGCACTGCAATAATCTTGTGAAAAAAGGGGATATCATCCTGACAATCTATTCTGAAAGCATTCAAAAATTAAAATCAGCAAGGGAGCTTTACAGCAAAATAAATCCTGTTATTGTAAAATAACAGCCTTGGAATAACTTTTTAAATTTCTGTTTGCATAAAAAAAGATGGTTAAGAGAATAATCAATGAAGACAAGGGAGAGAACGTGAGTGATGAAAAAGAATCATCTGTGAATTCTATAATTGGCAGAAGAAAGGAGAAATTCAAAAAAGTATTTCTAGACAAGGGCTTGATTTTCATTGTAGGGCTTGTTATAATCCTTGCTGTAACAATAAATGTCAGGACAAGCAACATATCCGGATTAAAGGATGTAACAACAGGAAATTACACTCTTGCGCCTGACCTGGACCCTTTCCTGTTCCTGAGATGGGCGAAGTATATTGCAGTTCACGGCAGCATAATGGACATTGATACAATGAGATATTCCCCTCTCGGATATCACCCTGAATCAGAAGCGCTGCTTACTTCATACCTCATTGTGTACATATATAAGATGCTGATTATTTTCTCACCTTCTGCAAGCATTGAATTTGCAGCAGTGATTTATCCAGTGATATTCTTCTCACTGGCAACAATTTTCTTTTTCCTTTTTGTAAGAAGATTGTTCATAAAATATTCCGCTGCAAAAAGAAATTTGATATCCCTTCTGGCAACATTGCTGTTTGTGTTCATGCCTTCAATGCTTCACAGGACAACAGGCGGAGTGCCTGAAAAAGAAGCAGCAGGGATAATGTTTGTATTTCTGGCTTTATACCTTTTCATATGCGCGCTGCAGGGCAAAAGCATGAAAAATGCATTCATATTGGGATTTTTGAGCGGGCTTGCAACAAGCCTGCTGAACATTACATGGGGCGGTGTTAATTTTGTTATCTTGAGCATTGAACTTAGCATATTCGTCTACTTGTTTATTGGAAGCATTACAAAAAGAGAGTTCCTTGCTTATTCGGGATGGATTGCAGCTTTCACAATTTTTTCAGGTTTTATCCCTTTCACAGCAGCGAGGTCAGGATTCCTGTTAGGACTGCTGGGCTCAACAATAACGCAGATTGCATATTTTGTTTTCTTTGTCTTGTGTGTTAATATGTTCCTCACTCCCAGAGTTTACAGCAAAATGAAGATAAAGATGCCGCAGATAGCATTCTCCCTGATTTTCTCTTTGATTGCAGGACTCTTATTCCTTGCAGTGGCAAATCCCGCTGCATTTGCGAGCTATACAACCGGGCTGAAGACGCAGCTGCTGCATCCGATGGGAACTGACAGGATTACATTAACAGTGGCTGAAAATAACCAGCCTTATTTTGGGACATGGAAGAGCACGTTCACAATGAGATATTTCTGGCTTTTCATGGCAGGGGCGGCAGTTATCTTCTATGAAGCAATAGCAAAAATGAAAAAACAAGAAAGAATTATCCTGTCAGCAGTTTATTCTGTATTCCTTGTGTGTCTTATATTTTCAAGATATGCCTCAAATTCCCTTTTCAATGGGACAAGTACAATAAGCCAAATAGTATATTTCGGGGGCTTTGCAATTTTTGCGCTTTCTTTTTTTGCAGTATATTACGCTGCGCAGAAATCAGGAGAAATTGAAAAGCTCAAGAACATAAGCAAGGAGTTTGTGCTGATTTTGATAATGTTTTTTATAGTGATAATCTCAGCAAGGGGTGCAATAAGGCTTTTCTTCCTGCTTGCTCCTGTAACAACAATCCTCGCATCATTCATAACTGTCGAGCTTGTCGACAAAAGCATCAGGACATTCAGGAGCAAGAACGAGCTCGCAACAGTAATCTATGCAGCAATTTCGCTTTGTGTTATATTCCTTATCCTGCTGCCTTCAATTAATTCTTTTGCAGCATCAACAATTGATGAAGCCAAAATGTCAAGGCCGGGATATTATGAGGTTTTATGGCAGAAAGCAATGGCGTGGGTTAGGGCTAATACCCCTGTAAATGCTGTTTTCTCGCACTGGTGGGATTATGGCTACTGGATTCAAACAATAGGCGAAAGGGCGACATTCCTTGACGGCGGAAATGCATACGGGTACTGGGATTACCAGATGGGAAGGCATGTCCTGACAGGGCAGAGCGAGCAGGAAGCGCTTGAAGTGCTTAAAACGCACAATGTTTCATATCTCCTGATAGACCCTACAGACATAGGGAAATATTCTGCTTACAGCAGCATCGGCTCTGACTTGAATTATGACAGATACAATTATATCCCCACTTTTATGCTTGATGAAAAACAAACACAGGAAACAAGAAATGAAAAAATATACTGGTACCAGGGAGGCACATTATTCACAGAGGATTTTGTATGGTTTGACAAGGCAAGCAAGCAGCAGTTTCTCTTTCCTGCACAGAATGAAGAAGCCATAATCGCAGGAGTCCTGCTTCCATTGGAGCAGATAAACCTGAATGAAACAAATCTCGCTGCGCTTGGGGGCGAGAATGAGGTTCTGCTTTCGATAAAGCAGCCAACCGCAGTTGTTGTATACAAGCATTCAACAAGGATTGATGTTCCGCTTTGCGACTTATATTATAATGGGGCATACAACTTTGAGGATGATGGACCATGCCTGAAAGCAGGGCTTTATGTAATGCCCAAGATTGTTCAAAGCGGCGCCGGGGTGAATATAGTCCAAAATGGCGCTGCAGTGTTCCTGAACGAGAAAGCAATGAAGGCGTTATGGGTAAAATTATATTTCTTCAATAAAGGAAAGAATTTTGAACTTGTCCATACCGAGCCCAATCCTATTCTTGAGCAGATGAACCAGCAGGGAGCAAATCTTCCTGATTTCGCATTTTACACTGATGTGTTCGGTCCAATAAAGATATGGAAAATAAATTATCCTGCAAATGTGACAGCAAAGCCAGAATACCTGAATACCCTCTATCCTGATAAAAGCCTGACAATAGCAAGATAGAAATTATACAAAGTCAAAATTCATAAGAGATTTAAACAAACAAATGCAACTTGAAAAATGAAATACCTGTTCTTTGTTCTTGCTTTTCTAAGCTTCATCATAACCCTTTATCTTACACCATGGATAATAAGATACATGCGGCGTGTCGGGATTGTTGTCAAGGACCAGAACAAAAAAAAGCAGCCGTTAATCCCGATTTCAGGCGGATTTGCAGTTCTTGCTGGAGTTTTCATTTCATTGATGTTCATAATATTCATAAAAACTTTTGTGTATAATTCAACGAACGAGCTTATCTCTCTTCTTGCTGCTGTAATCTCGATAACATTCATAACCCTTGTGGGATTTATTGACGACTTATTGATAAAAAGAAACAAGGAAAGCAGCGCGGGCTTGAGGCAATGGCAGAAGCCTTTGCTGACATTGAGCGCAGCTATCCCCCTTATGGTTGTGAATGCAGGCACAAGAATAATTGACCTGCCTTTTCTCGGCAGGACAGACGTGGGGCTGTTTTACCCCCTGTTCCTAATTCCTATAGGCGTAGTAATATGCGCAAACATGGTTAACATGCTTGCAGGATTTAACGGAATGGAAACCGGAATGGGAATTATTTATATTGCTACTCTTGGCTTTTATTCACTTGTCTATGGAACCCAGGCAGGGGCAATAATCGCATTTGCTGTTCTTGGAAGCCTGATTGCATTCTATCTCTATAACAAGTTCCCTGCAAAAATACTTCCAGGAGACTCCCTGACATATCTGCTGGGGGGAGTAATTGCGTGCATTGCAGTTCTTGGGAACATTGAAAGAGCTGCGATTATAATTTCAATACCCTTTGTAATTGAATTTTTCCTGAAAGCAAGAAGCAGGTTCAAGGCGCAGACATTCGGCTATGAAAAAAATGGAAAAATACACTCAAGGCACAGGGAAATTTATTCCATTCCCCATTTATTCACAAGGACAGGAAAGTTCAATGAGCAGCAAATCTCATTTTTTATGATGCTGATTGAGCTGTTCTTCTGCATTGTAATCTGGTTTTTGCCTATAAGCTGAATTGAAGAATGAAAAACAAGGAAGAATTCGTTTCAATAATAATTCCCTGCAGGAATATTGATGCATATACAAGGCAGTGCTTAAAATTCTGCCTCGAATTAAACTACAGCAGCTATGAGATTCTCCTGCTGCCTGACAAAAAAGAGAAAATAGAAATGAGGAATAAGAAAATAAGAGTAATCCCCACTGGAAAAGTTGTGCCTGCTGCAAAGAGGAATATCGGAATGAAAAATTCAAGAGCAGGAATTTTTGCATTTATTGATTCTGATGCATATCCTGACAAGAACTGGCTCAGGAATGCAGTCATGCATTTGAAAAATTCTGAAATCGGCTTGGCTGGGGGGCCTAATCTGACTCCTAAAGAAGATAGCTGGAAACAGAAAATTTCAGGAATGATTCTGGCATCTTACTTCTGCAGCGGCAGGACATCAATCAGATACAAGATATCAAAAGAGCAGGAGACAATAGAGCTTCCAAGCTGCAATTTCCTTGTGAAAAAGGATTGTGCAACAAAGTTTGAGCCTGACTTGCTTACAGCAGAGGATACAAAATTCTGCTTTAATGTCTGGAAAAGAGGCAAAAAAGTAATGTATGAGCCGGATATTACAGTTTATCATCACAGAAGAAAAATTTTCCTGCCTCACTTAAAGCAGATTTGGATTTATGCAAGGGATGTTGCCATGCTACTGAAGAGAAAAGGGCAGTTCAGCCTGGACAAGATGTATTACTCACTGCTTTCATTGTTTGTATTGGGAGTTGTTTTCGGGCCTTTTGTCTCAATGATTCATCCCATTTTAAAGACGATTTACCTCTCTGTTATCTCCCTCTATCTTGCTCTTGCATTCCTCTCGAGTTTAAGAAAAAATATTAAAGCAATACCTTTTGTCTTTTTAGGCATAATTGCAACGCATTTCGCATATGGCATTGGCTTTATGTACGGCTTGATAAGCAAAAATCGGGCAAAATTAAATGCAAGGTAAAAATGGCAAAAAGATTAGAAAAAAGGCTGGAAAATCAGGAATGCCGGATTGAGAGATTTGAAATTGGCAAAAGAGGTTATGCAAAAGTGGCTCTAAAAACAAAATTTGGAGAATATGGATTATTATTAAAAAATGACGCAGCCAGGAAGCTATGGCTGGGAGATATCTTAACGTGCAAATTAGAACTGGATGCCAGCCCGGATTTTATAGGGGATAAAGTTGAAGAGATGAAGATTGCAACTATGAGCTATGAACTTGCAGAATTAA
>JAZDNM010000009.1:0-21396 GCA_043799715.1 archaeon | reverse complement strand
TGGATTTGTCCCTGTAAACATCACTGAATCTGCCTGCCACAGCCTTTGATGCAGTGTCAAGGTTTCTTGAGTAGCATCCGATAACATTAAGCGCCTCATTTCCAAGTATATCTGCAAGCTCCTTTGAAGGTTTGCTGATATCTGCCTTCCCGCCTTTTAATCCGCTATATATCTCAAAGCAGAAGTCTTTTGCATGAGGATAGGATTTTATCGCGGTTTCAGGCATTCTGCTTAATGCATATCCAGCTGTTTTCGCAGCAAGCTTGCCTGTGTTTACTGCAGCGCAAAAACCCATTTTTGCGAAATCTTCAAACCCAATCATAAAATACTTCTCCAGTTTTCCGATTTTCATAGAATCCAATAGGCTCTGGACTTTATAAATCTTTCTAATTTTAACTATTCCATAGTGACAACAATTACATAATCTTTGCCGGCTTATGTCTTATCCCTTCGTGGATAAGCCAGAGCACAAGAAAAAGGGCATCAATGCTTCCTATAATCATGCTTCCAAACTGGCTGAAAGGCACAAGATTTAAGCCAATTGGTTTTGTAAAAAAGCCGATTCTCAGGAATCCTGTGAGTGTGGAGTCAAGCGCGAGGTGCATTGTTATGCCTAAAGCCATTATGAACAATATCCCTGACATCTTCAACTTGTATTTCTCAAGGATTTGTATTCCCATTTTGCCTTTTTTTTCAAGATTTAATATAAAGAATGCGAGCGCAAGAACTATTGGAATCCACAATATGCTGTGCGTGAATGACGGATGAAGATAAGTTGCCCTGCCCTGTATCGCATCGCTTATAGGCAAGCCGCTTAAAAGGACAAATAGAACATCAATATCCGGAATCATCCCTGCAATGCCTGCCAGAATAACATAAATAAAAGAGAATCTTTTTTTGAATGCATAGTCTCTTATCAGCTCTGCTGCGACTACTGCAAAAAGAACATGCGTTATTGCATAGGGCATTGCTGATAAAATCAAATCAGTTTTATAAAACTAATGATAATCAAAGCCACTATTTTTAATAGCATATGAAAAACTTTAAAAGGCAATTATATTAGGTTAATCAATGTCAAAAGGAATGTATTATTATCTTGCGCAGGCATGGAAAAAGCCCTCAAAAGAGATGTTAAAGCAAAGGCTTATTGCATGGCGCAGGACTGATGCTGTTGAAGTTCTTGACAAGCCCACAAGAGTTGACAGGGCAAGGGCTCTGGGTTACAAGGCAAAAACAGGATTTGTTATTGCAAGAATAAGGGTTATGAGGGGCGGAAGAACAAAGACAAGGCCCACAAAAAAAGGAAGAAGAAGCAAGAGGCAGAGCATAAGAAAAGTTTTGAGAGTCAATTACCAGTGGGTTGCAGAGCAGAGAGCCGCGAGAAAATTCCCTGGTTTGGAAGTCCTGAACAGCTATTATCTTGCAAAGGACGGGCTGCATTATTATTATGAAATTATCCTTGTTGACAAGTCAAGGCCTGAAATACAGGCTGACAAGAACATAAAGTGGATTTGCGACAACAAGAACAAAGGCAGGGTTTTCAGGGGCAGGACATCAGCTGGAAGAAAATCAAGGGAATTATACTGATAATTTTTCTTAGGGATATTTGGGGGGATATTTTCTTATTATGATTAGCTCATATGCAGCTCAACAACGTCCTCGTCAGCCAAGTGATGATTCATGCCAACTTTTACTCCATTAAATCTTACTGATTTTCCTGAAACCCTTGCGAACTTGAAGTGATGGATGAACTCTTTGTGCACATGTGCTGCCATATCCTTTATTGTTGAGCCTTTTTTCAGCACAAGGGGCTCAGCATCAGGCTTCCTGCCCGGATGCTTTGTGTAAACCCTTATCATATTCAGATTCTGCCAGATTTCGTCCTCAATATTCCTCTGCCCCGAATAAACAATTCTTGGGACATCAATATACTCCTTTTCCAGCTCTTTTTCAAGCATTTTCTTTTCTTTTTCATTCCTGAACATCAGTATAATCAAATCAGCCTGTCTGATTATTGAAAGAAATGCAGAGCCATTTTCTGTCTCTGGAAAATTCTCCCTTATCGCAGGCATCTCCACAATTTGCAGCTTTACTCCATGATAGTCAAGAGTGCCAATCTCAGGCATCTCTGTTGTGTAGGGGAACTCTGATGTGGGGGTATTTGCATTTGTCAGCTTGTTTAACAGCATGGACTTGCCTGACTGGGTTGTGCCAACAAGAAAAATCTGCGCATCGCCGTCTTTCTTTACTGAAATATTATAGCCCTTGCCTTTTTTTATTTGTCTTTCTTTCTCAATACTGTCTTTTAGTTTTTTATACCTGCTTCTTATATTCGCCCTCATTTTTTCTGCAGATTTGTGCTTGGGCATATAACTTATCATTTCTTCTAATGCTTCCAGTTTCTCTTTGTTGCCTTTTGCCATGGAATATCTTTTTTCTGCAGCCAGATATTCCGGCGATTGATTTGTTGTCATTTTACCTGTTTGCTGCTGATTCTGCCTCGCTTATCAGGAGCTCATTTTCAAGATTTTTGACAAACTGCCTTGTCTCCTTTAGAAATCTTGCTGTTCTTTCGTATTCCCTGTCTGCAGCAGAAAGCAGTTCGCCTATGGTTTTGTATTCAGGCATATGCTTATTCCTTGCTTTTTCTTTTTAAATTCTTTTCTTGGCTGGAAAAGCCTCGAAAAGAAACTTTTATTAATCATCTTGCTTATTTTTTATCAGGAGCAAAAAGAGATGGTTGAAATAAGGAACTTCTTTGAGCCGAAGTCAGTTGCAATAATAGGCGCGTCGCATGACAATAATTCAGTGGGCAATATCATAACAAAGAATATGCTTAATTTTAAGGGAAAGCTCTTTCTTGTAAATTTGCATAGAAAGGAGATTCTTGGCAGGAAATGCTATCCCTCTGTTCTTGAAATAAATGAAAAGATAGATTTGGCGATAATTTGCGTTCCAAAAGATTTTGTTATTCAAGTAATTGATGATTGCGGCAAAAAAGGCATCAAGTCAGTGGTAATAATCACAGCAGGATTTTCAGAAGCAGGAAACAGAAATCAGGAGCAGCAGATTATTCCTGCAGCAAAAAAACATGGAATTAGGATTATAGGCCCAAACTGCTTTGGTGTTGTGAATTCTGCATTAAATATGAACACAACATTCGCGCTGGAAGAAGTAATCAAAGGCAATATTGCATTCCTGTCCCAGAGCGGGGCGCTTGGCTCTGCAATAATTGATTTGGCTTCTGAGGAAAAAATTGGATTTTCAAAAATGGCTTTTCTGGGAAACAGGATTGATATTGATTTCCATGAATTAATTGAATATCTCGGGAATGACAAGAATACAAAGGTAATCGTGCTTTACATTGAATCATTGAAAAATGGAAGGAAGTTTATTGATGCAGCAATGAAATGCAGGAAGCCAATCATTGCAGTCAAGTCAGGCAGCACAGCAGCAGGAAGCAGGGCGGCTCTTACCCATACAGCATCAATCGCAGGAAACTCTGAGATTTATAACGCAGCATTCAGGCAGGCAGGCGTGATTGAGGCGGATTCAATAACCAAGGCACTGGATATTGCGAAGTTCATATCACAGCAAAAAGAAATTTCAGAAATCAGGAATGTTGCGATAATAAGCAATGCAGGAGGGGCTGGAGTTTTGACTGCGGATTACTGTGAGAAACTCGGCTTGAATGTTGTGCAGCTGCCTTCTTTGATTATTGAAAAGCTTAATGAAATACTGCCCGTGGCATGGAGCCATAACAACCCAATAGACATGCTCGGAGATGCTGATGCCTTGAGGTATGCTGCTGTCCTGAAACTGCTTGAGAATGAGAAATTCTTTGACGCACTGATATGTCTGTTAACACCGCAGGCAATGACACAGCCTTATGAAACTGCAATGGCTTTGAAAAAATTCTCTGAAAAGTCTGGAAAACCAGTTATTGCTTCATTTATGGGCGGGAGATTCATAAAAAAAGGCGCTGAATTTCTAGGCAATAGCCAGATAATGTGCTTTCAGGAGCCGAAAAGAGGAGTTGAGATACTATCCGCCCTCAGGAGCGTAAAAAAAATGATAATGGCTGAAAAAGAAGCAGAGGATTTTCTTGAAAAAAATAATCTTCCTGTTGTAAAAAGGATGTTTGCTGCCACAAGGCAGGCTGCCCTGAGCGCGGCAGAGACGCTAGGATTCCCTGTTGTCCTAAAGATTTCATCAAAAAGCATGTTGCACAAGACAGAGTTCAATGCTGTTGCTGCTGACTTGAGAAACCGGGATGAGTTTGAGAATGCGCTTAAAAAAATGCCTGATGCTAAGGATGCTGAATTTCTTGTCCAGAAATTTGTCAAGGGAAATGAACTGCTTGTTGGATTGAAAAAAGACGCGGTTTTCGGGCATGTCCTGATTTTCGGCTTGGGCGGAATTTATACAGAAATTTTCAAGGATGTGAGCAGGAGAGTCCTGCCTGCTGGCAGGACAGAGATTGAGAAAATGATTTCAGAGACAAAGGCATTCAACATTTTGAATGCAAGAGGCAGGAAATTTGATGAGAAAAAGCTTGTTGATTTTCTTGAAAAAACAGCAAAGCTTGCGAAAGAGCATCCTGAAATTCAGGAGCTTGACATAAATCCCCTGATTGTGAATGAGAAAGAGTGCGTTGCTGCTGATGCCCGGATTATTCTTTGATTTTTCTTAAATATTTTATCGCAATTTTGAGGCTTTTTATTTTTTCAGGAAATGAAAGCTTTTTTAGTGCCTGATTGTAATCTGCCCAGATATACCTGTCATGCTCCCTTTTGTCTATGCTGATTTTTCTGCTTTTTAATTCTGCAATGAACAAGGAATAAGTCTGCCCCCTGAAGCCTATTTCTTTCTGGAACTTTTTTCCATAATCATATTTTCCTGAATGATGAAGGCTTGTTATCTTCTCTGCTTTTTGCCCTGTTTCCTCTTTTATTTCTCGTTTTGATGTTTGCAGTGATATTTCATTTTTTTCCATCTTGCCCTTGCAGAATTCCCAGCCTTTCCAGTGAAGTTTCCTATGCAATAAAAGGAATTCTGGATTTTTGCTTTTACCCTTGTGATAAAGAATGCAGAACACCCCTTTTCTGTACTTATTTTTTACTTGCATAAATGCCAATGAGAGCTAAAATTTATAAATCCTCCTTTTCTCCTTGAAGGATGTTCATACTAAAGGAAAGCTTTTCTTTTGTAAGATTATCCTAGTTGCAAATTCCTTTTTTCTGATATGAAAACTGTAAAGGATTTTTTATGGAAACCAGGCATGTCTGTTGATGGCTTGGTTGAAGGTTTTGGCAGCCTGGGCTTTCAGGCAATAGAGCTTCATGAGGCATCGGAGATAGTAATGAAAATGAAGAAATCAAAGGCAAAGATTTTTTTGACTTTCACTTCAAACATGGCAACATCGGGCTTGAGGGGATTTTTCAGCCAGCTGATTAGATTAGGCATGGCAGATGTTGTTGTTACAACCTCCGGCTCAATTGAGGAGGATTTGATGAAATCACTGGGAGAAAAATTTGAGATTTCAAATTTCAATGCAGATGATGTCCAGTTGCACGAGAAAGGTGAGAATAGAATAGGAAATCTTGTTATAAGAAACGAAAGCTACATGAAGTTTGAGGACAAAATGTCAGAATTCTTGGGCAAAATATATGAGAAAAGCAAAAGAATAGACACTTCTGAGCTTCTCAAGGAACTTGGCTTGATGCTTGATGATGAGAACTCATTTCTTTTTCAGGCAGCAAAAAATAATGTCCCTGTGTTCTGCCCTGGAATAGCTGACTCTGCAATCGGCTTTCATTTGTTTATGTTTCAGCAGAAGCACAATGATTTCATTGTTGACACAATACACGACATAAAAAATGCTGTTTTCTGCTCAAGCCATGACGAGAAAAAAGGACTGATTGCGCTCGGCGGAAGCATTTCAAAGCACTATGCAATTTTTGCAGGCTTGCTTTCAGGTGGATTTGATTATGCTGTTTATTTGACTACATCTCATGCGACATCAGGAAGCTTTTCAGGAGCGACAACAAACGAGGCGAAATCATGGGGCAAGATAAAGGATGATGCAACAGCAGCAACAGTAATTGGCGACGTTACAATAACATTCCCTCTTGTCATGATAAACGCGCTTGAAAACCTGAGAAAAGAAAATATAATAAAAATTTGATTTTAAAATGGCTCCTCATTTTGTTTTAAGCAGGAACAAGGCAGTTGAGCAGTATAATCTGCTGAAAAAACTTGGGTTGCTTGTTTCATACAGCTTCAAGACAAACAGGGAAGTAGGAAAAGTTCTTGAGGAAATGACTGATTCTGATTTTTCTATACATCTTTTTGACGAGATAAAAATGATTAATGACAAGAAAAGAATATGGTTTTTCTCGCAAGCATGGAACAAAGATGAAATTGAAAAAATAATCAATGAGGGAGTGAGAAATTTTGTAATTGATACAGAGGAAGATTTGCAGAAACTGCTTGATTTTATCTCTGACAGGAAGATAAAGATTAATCTTGCATTGAGGATGAAATTTCAGGAGCACAGGATATCATCAGGAAAATATTTTGTTTATGGCATGCCTTCTTCAAAAATAAATGAGATTGTTTCAATACTTAAGGACAACAAATTTATCGAAAAACTTGGGGTTCATATTCACAGAAAAAGTCAGAATACAAGCGAATGGGGCATAAAGGATGAATTGACAGACTCGCTTTCGCAGGAAACTCTTAAGAGAATAAATTTCGTGAATTTTGGCGGCGGCTTGCCTGCGGAATACAAGAGTTACAAGCTGGAAGTAATGCCCTATATAATTGAGAAAATCAAAGAGGCAACAGAGTGGCTCAAGACTATGGGGATTTCTTCGTATATTGAGCCAGGAAGATTCATTGCAGCTCCTGCAGTAAAGCTTGAAACAGAGATAATTCAGGTTAATGGGAATACAATTGTTGTTAATGCCTCGCTTTACAACTGCGCCCTTGATACATTGATAACAGAGACAAAAATGATTGTTGAGAACGAGCTTGGCGATAAGGAAGAGGGCAAAGACTACTTGATAAAAGGCAACTCGCCAACAAGGGATGATATTTTTCGTTACAAGGTAAGATTAAAAGAGCCGAAAGTTGGGAGCAAGATTGTTTTTCTTAATGCAGGGGCTTATAATTATACGACAGATTTCTGCGGGTTTGAGAAAATTGAGACGAGAATGGAATGATTAGATTCTGGATGTTTGCTGCAAACAAAATATAAAAAGAGCGTTCCCTATATCAATAAAAGAGGGGAAATGGGATTTAATAGAAATAGCTGGAAGATTTGTTTATTGCTGGTTTTTCTAATCATAAGTGCAGTGTATTCCAATTCTTTTTTTGTGAGTGCTCAGACAGAGGGAGAGCAAAAATCGTGGTTTTCAGGGTTCATTGATTTTTTCAAGTCCCTTTTTGATTTCGTTTTTCAGGCAGGAGAAAATGAGTCTATAAATACAACTGGAAACCTAACGGGCAATTTAAGCAGCAATGTGGAAGTGAATATCTCTGGAAATCTGGAGGTTAATGAGACTACAGGAGAAAATGGGACAATAATCGAGGGAAATATCACAAACGTGTCAGAGATTTCTGGGAATTTAACGTGTGGCTCGTGCCAGTATATTGAGAATCACGAGTGCGTGAGTTATGAGTGCTGTAATGAGGGGGATTGTGGGACTGGGAAGGTTTGTAATGAACATAAATGCTTGAGTAATAATCTATCTACAACTTGTGGGAACAATGTATGCGAGAATCAGACACTTAGATTATACACAGAAAAAGAAACAGCATTTGTCTTAAATTCAAAAATTCACAATTTTAAGCTGAGTTATCCAGCAGAGGTTAGTCATCTTTTTATAGATGGGGACTATGAAATGATAGACTTAGGGAATTACTATCAAGTAGGGGGATATATCTATGTTGAGGACTATGGAAAAGATTTTTTGGATTTAGTTTTAGGGGAGAATAAGAATTCTTGCCCGACAGATTGTGCAGAATCAGAATCCTGTGGTGATGGAATATGTGAAAATCAAACAATGAAGATTTATGAGGGGGAGGAAAAAACTGTAGCAATAGGGAACGAGACACACAAAGTAGAATTAAAAAGTATAGAGAATCATGGGGGGTCCTTCTTGGGAAATATTTTAGTCGATAATTTATATTTAACAGGGATATATAAAGAAAAAAATTACTTGATAAATGACTTAGAGATTTATGTGAACGATATTTTTTGGACCGGTAAAGAAGCTTACCGATATTATGTAATTCTAACATTCGGGGAGAATATGCGTACTTGTTCGAGTGATTGTGTGGAAAACTAAAATTAAAGTAATCATAAGTTAAAAGGTAAATCTTAAATGAAAATTACAAAAAAATTAATCTTTTTTTGTTTAGTAATGTCCATATTTCCTTTTCTAATTTGGAGTTCATTTTTAATTTTTGCAAGTAATTATAATCAAAGTCTCTATTCACCAGATAAAATTCTTCTAAAATCAAGAACTTTTTATCCGGAGATTGGTATAAACAGTACAACGAAGATAAAAATTGAAACGTCTAGTCTTGAAAGAGTTCATGTGCTTATTCAAACCGAACATATCCCCTCTCAAGAAGAAAGAAAGATTCTTGAAAATGGGGGTGTTACATTGCTGTCATATATCCCAAATAAGGCGTGGTTTGCATCCATTCCTTTTAGGGAAGTTGAATCAATATCCAAACTGAACAATATTAGGTATATCGGTATAATCATGCCGGAAGATAAAATTTCCCCGTACCTTAGACAAGAAAAAATAGGTTCTTGGGCTATAGATAAACTAACGGGTAATATCTATGTTACAGTTTATTTTCATAAAGATGTTTCTTTGAAGGATGCCGAGGAAGTTATTTTAAGGCATAATGCTAAAGTGTTAAACAAACTAAGCCTTCTAAATGCATTAACTATTTTAACCCCAGAAAACTTATTATCGGTTCTTGCAGAGGAAGATGCTGTTATGTGGATAGAACAAATTTCTCCTCCCAGCGTCAAAGAATTGGATAGTTCTAGAGTTGATATCGGAGCGAATATAGTTCAATCCGCCCCATATAATCTAAATGGGTCAGGTACCAAAGTACTAATCTATGATGACCCTGTTTATCAGCATTCTGATTTTTCAGGCAGGCTTACGAATATAGAAGGCGGAACTGCAGATAAACATGCAACACATACTGCGGGGATTATTGGGGGAGATGGAACAGTAAATAATAATTATAAGGGGATTGCACCAAAATCAAGCATTTATACTTATAACGTAAACTATGGTCAGACAGAATATAATAACACTAATAATATTGAGCAAGAATATGGTCAAGCAATAAATACTTATAATATAAATATAGCAACTAATTCTTGGGGGCACGGCATAGTTATTGGAACTGATTGTAATTATAGTGGTGATTATGAAGGAGTATCTCAATTATTTGATGAGATAGTACTAGGTGGCTTAAACAAGAGCATACCTATTATTTTCTCTGCAGGTAACTATAGAGTGTCATATGATTACTGCGGGACCAATCCCAAAAATTTTACTAATTATAGAGTACTAAATACTCCCCATGGAGCAAAGAACATAATAACTGTAGGAGCAATTAATTCTAATGACGATTCTATGACTTCTTTTAGTAATTGGGGACCTACGGATGATGGAAGAATAAAACCCGATGTTGTAGCCCCGGGCTGTGAAGGTGCTATAAAAGGAGTAGGGGAGAATAGTAATCCTGCAGAATCTATATGGTCTACATGGACAAATGGTTCCTATTATGGATATTGTGGTACTTCGATGGCAGCCCCCCATGTGGCTGGTGTCGCTGCCTTGATGTTACAACAATTTAATATTACTTATGCAAATATGAATGTATTCCCTTCAACTATAAAAGCAATACTAATCAATTCAGCGGATGACTTGAATAATACGGGTCCAGACTACTCGACAGGGTGGGGCAGAATTAATGCAACAACAGCGATTGAAGCAATTATAAATAAAAGATTGCTCGAAAGCAATATTGTCAATCCGAATGAGGTAGATACGTATAATATAAGAGTATACGGAAATGAACCCTATCTGAAGGTAACACTCGTTTGGGATGACGAAGTAGGTGTACAGAATGCTGCGAAAGAATTGGTTAATGATTTAAATCTTATAATTATAGCTCCAAATGGCTCTAAGTATTATCCCTGGAAATTAAGCCCAAGCAATCCAGGACTTCCAGCCACCACCGGTGTTGATGAAATAAACAATGTTGAACAGGTATATATTAATAATCCAAATTCTGGAATATGGACCATACAGGTAAATAGTTCGGGTAATTCTCCCTTGGATAGACCCCAGAATTATTCTTTAGCAAGTTCTATTAATTTGAATTCACCACCCTCAACACCCACTAGTGTATTTTGTGATGGAAATACCTGCAAAAATAACGGAACGTTTTATGGGGATATAGAGATAAATTGTTCTGGAAGCATCGATAATGAGACAGACCAGATAACGTACCTTCTTGAAGCTTATTTTGCTAATTCTACAAACTTTTCATTAAACCATTTTAACAACTCTTTAACATATGAGGCAATCCTGTTTAACTTAACCAGAAATGAGACAAGATATCTTAATATTCCCAAAGATGCAAATGTGACTTACGCTGGCATTACCCTTACAGGACATCAAGATATACTTTCTTTCCAATACGATACCTCCGCGGATGCTTCTGCCTGTGTAGGAACATTCAATACTTCACATCCCTGTTCTAATGCGCTGGATGATTCATGGACCACTTATGCTGCAGATATTAAGGATGATAGTATTATAGATTATGTTTATGAAAATTTTAGTATATCCAACGGTTGGAATCTAGCAAAATTTCACTTTAAAAGAGAAGCAGGAGCATGCGGTTCATATAAAGTTTATTATTATGATTATACTTCAAGCAGTTGGCAACTTGCTGTGGATATATCCCATCAATGTGGCGAAGGATTCCAAGATTATTACCTCCCAAATGATGCATGGAGTAATGTAATACAAATAAAAAATCAATTTGATGCCCAAACATGTATGTACGCAGATGGTTGTGCTAATCCCTTTGATGCTCGATACTATGATGGAGAGATTTGGTGGCATAATGTAACTCAACCAATTAATCCTTACCTTGAACTTGGCAACTTTGATGAGAATTATGAATGGAACTATAGCGGAATATTTACTACTACTCAGACAACTAACGATTTATCTTCTCAAATAAATGCTTATCTAGCAGATTGTATCCCCATAAATGGGAATTGCACAGTTCCTTTCTTGTTTCATTCGGATTCAGCGGGAAGATTGAGCTATAGCAGCATAAATATCACTTATGAAAAAGAGTATAATTGGCAGGGGATAGGGAATCATACAGATTCCAGTTCGCTGTTATGGCAATTTAGTGCTTTAGGAATAGAAGACCAATCAGGGATAGACTTCAGATGCAAAGCAGTTGATTTAGAAGGTAGTAAGACATATTCTTCGCTGTATAATCCTCAAGTTAATGTTTCTATTATTAATCAACCAGCCCCTACTGTTTCTAATTTAACAGTTCTGTATTCAAATTCTACATTAAGGATTTTTGAATTTTGGATTAAAAATACGGGAATTGCAGGTAATGTCTCATGGGTTCTTAATACTGGCGAGGACGAGATAGCAGGCAATCAGAACATAACTCTGCAGACAAATGAATATGTCCCAGTTATTGTTGAGTATAACTATGCTGCAACAGGGCAGTATGCTGTGACAGCAACTGCAACTTCAGGGAATGTTTCGGATTCTTCAGCTATAAACATAATGGTTGGGAGTTTATTTGTTACAGAGATTAATGATTTGCATACCAATAATCTGGAGAAGACATTTGAATTTAAAATAAGCAACAATGGCAGCACGAATTTTACAAGCATCAACTGGAGTTTTGATTCTGGAGAAGAAGCTATTTCTGCCTCAAATCTGATGAACCTGTCAACAGGAGAGATAGTCTTTGTTTATATCCAATACAATTATTCTTCCTTGGCAAACAGGCTTGTTAATGTTACTGCCTTTAATGCAAATAATATTCATTCCCTGACAAAGCGCATTGTCTACTTAAATGTGTCAGGCTTGACTGTCCTGAATTCAAGTTTTACCAAGAGAATCTTTGGATTTAACATCAAGAACCTTTATTCCTCAAATCTGACAGGAGTTTATTGGAACATGACTTTTGGGGATGAAAACAGGGCTGACAGCACTCAGGCTGTTGCCTTGGTGCCTAATGAGGAAATCTTTGTTTTTGCAGAGCATAATTACACCTCTGCTGGAACTTATGCTGTGAATGCGACTGCTGTGAATGGAACTCTGATTGATTCTCAGAATATTTCTGTGAGTGTTGGTTGAGAATTGATTGCAGCTGAATGATTAGATTTATAAACAAAATTTATATAGTTCTACAATTTCATTTTTAAGGAGTTGTGATAATGGAGCCTGAAGTGCCTGAAAAAGAGGCTGTTGCTGAAAATATTGGAAATATTGGAAATTTGGGGAATGGCAATTCTGATGTTGGGGAGCAGAAAAATAATTCTTCTGAGCAGGATTCTGGGGAATATGCAAATGCAAAGGTTCCTGTGAAAAAGCTCTCGCAGGAAGATATCCTGCCTATACTAAAGCTTGTTGCTCCTGGAACAGGGCTGGGCGCCGCTATACTTGATATAACAAAAGCAAAGAAGGGAGCTTTGATTGTTGTTGATGTTCCTGGCTTGCAGAAGATTGTTGAAGGCGGATTCAGGATCAACTGTAGGTTTACTCCGCAGAGATTAGTTGAGCTGAGCAAGATGGACGGCGCAATTGTCCTGTCAAGGGATATGAAAAAAATTCTTTATGCAAACACAATGCTTGCGCCTGACATTGCTATCCCTACAAGAGAGACAGGAACAAGGCACAAGGCAGCTGAGAGAACAGCAAGGCAGTTCAAGACAACAGCAATTGCTGTTTCAGAGCGCAGGAACACAGTAACATTGTATTATGACAATCTCAGATACAGCATGAAAAATTCAAGCGAAGTCCTGAGCAGGGCAATTGAATCTTTGCAGCTTCTTGAAAAGCACTGCGAAATATTTCAGGATTTATTGACTAACCTGAATGTGCTTGAATTTACCAATTTAGCCACAATAAAGGACATCTGCCTGATAATCCAGAGAGCAGAGATAATACTCAAGATATTTTCAATGATAAAGAGATATGTTGTTGAGCTTGGCAATGAGGGAGTATTGCTGAGAATAAGGCTGAAAGAGCTTGTAAAGGACATAGAAAAGGAAGAATTGCTTGTTATTGAGGATTACTCAAAGCTGAAGGCAAAAAAGACAAAAAGCATACTTTCAGTGCTTTCATTTGAGGAACTGCTTGACATAAACAATATCCTTCTTGCCTTGTCCTGCAAGGAGGATGACATACCCCTATGCAAGGGCTCGCGCCTGCTGAGCAAGGCAAAAATGGAGCGCCCTGATATTTCGAAGCTTGTGAAGTCATTCAAGAGCCTTAATGCAATTTTCGAGGCGCCTACAGAGCAGATTGCATTTGTGCTTAACAATGAGAGCCAGGCAAGAAAGCTCCAGAAAGATTTAATACACATGAAAGAGCAGGTTATGCTGGGGAAAAAGATATAACCTCTTGAACATGATTGCCGAAGAAAAACTTTCTGAATTCAGGGAACTGCTGCATACTGCGCAGAACCCTCTTTTCCTTTTTGACAATGATACAGACGGCTTGTCAGCATTTTTGCTGCTGAGAAGAGTGTCAGGAAAAGGCAAGGGCGTTGCAATAAAATCTTTTCCTGACTTAAATGCAAGTTACATAAGAAAACTCCATGAATTTAATCCTGATTATGTTTTTATTCTTGACAAGCCCCTGATGGCAAAGGAATTCGTTGAGGCTGCATTATCATTGGGCATAAAGGTAGTGTGGCTTGACCATCATCCCTTGCAGGAGCATGAGAATGTTCTCTATTTTAATCCCCTTTCTGGAAATCCAGAGACAAACGAGCCGACATCATACTGGGCTTACAGAATAGCAAATAAAAAAGAGGATATGTGGCTCGCAATGCTCGGCTGCATAGGCGACTGGTTCCTGCCTGAGTTCTCATCTGAGTTCAGTGAGCAGTATCCTGACATTTTTTCTGATGTCAGGACAGCAGCACAGGCTTTGTATGAAACGCAGATAGGCAAAATCGCGAAAATTGTGAGTTTTGCAATGAAAGACAGGACAACAAATGTTGTGAGGATGATAAAATTCCTTATAGAAGTTAAGGATTTGCATGAGATACTTGAAGAAAACAGCAAAACAAGAACGATATACAAGAGATACAGGGAGATAAACCAGAAATATTCAAAGCTTCTTGATAAGGCAAAGGCAACAGCACAGCAGAAGTTATTATTTTTCCAGTATGCAGGCGACTTGAGCATCTCGGGAGAGCTGGCAAACGAGCTTTTCTATAACTTTCCTGACAAGACAGTTGCTGTTGCTTATATTAAGGGCAGTGACGCCCAGATATCCCTGCGTTCAAAAGGGGATATAAGGGAGAAAACAGCAAAGGCGATGAGCGGCTTAGAGGGAAGAAGCGGGGGGCACAAGAATGCCTGTGCCGCGAAGGTTTCTGTTTCTGATTTGCCCAAGTTCAGGGAGAATTTAGAGGGCGAGATTAACCCTCTGATGTAATTTACCGATGTTGTTGAAGCTTATCAAAATTGTCGGGATTGAGTAGATAGATTAGATATTATACATATTTTTTCTATGACCAATTCTTATAACAACAATCTTATTCATAGAAACTATAACATCGACTATTGTTCTATAGTCCCCTATTCTTAATCTCCATAATTTTTCACCTTGTAATCTTTTGAGATATCTAAACGGATTCTCTTTTATTGAATAAATTTTGTTTAATATTATCGCAGAATCTTTTTTATTTAATTTTTCAAGAAATTTTTTAGCTGTTTCAGTAATTTCTATTTGAAACATTTTATTTTAGGGCAATTCCTAACTCTTTTGCCACAACTTCGATAGGATAAACTCTTTTTCTTTTAATATCCTCCAAACCTTTTTGTATTTCATTAATTTCTTCTTCACTTAAATTTTCTTCTTCACAATTATTTATTAAACCATTTAATACTTCATCATAGGATTGTCTTTCAAAGTTTTTAAAAGACTTCAATCTCTCAAGAGTTTCTAAGTTAATTTGTATAGTTGTTTTTTCCATGTTATATAGTGGTTATAGTTACTATATAAATATTCTGTTTTTGATAAAGACAAGCATTTCTATCAGATGCTCCTGTTTAAAATAATTGCTGTGTTAGAATGAGTTTGATGCTGTAAGAGGAACTGATTATATAATAAGTTCAGGCTGGTTCTAACTCAGGATTTTCAGCTCGCACTTGTCATCGCAGACGCAAATATGGCTTCCGGAATCGCTGTCTTTCCCCGTTTCATCACATATAAACCTGATTGAGCCCCTGTGCCCATAACATGCATCCCGAATTATGCAGCCTTTTATTATCTGGTTTAAATCCTCGTCAAGCATTGAGAGCTTCCTGTTGGCTATGCTGATTTTGGAATCCAATATGGATTTTTCATCTGCTATTTTATTTATCTGACTATCCATTGTCTGAACAAGAGTGTTAAGCTGGCTGTTTTCATCTGTAAGGTTTGAAACTTTTAATGCCAGCTTGTTTTTGTTATCTATTAATTGGATTATGTTAAAATAAAATATTCCTGATAGCATTGCAAGAATAACAATTAGGACAGCACAGGGTAAAATCAAATCTTGCTTTTTCATTTTCAATAGCTCTTCCCCACATAAGCGAGATAATCTGCCTTTTTTCCGCAGATGATGCATTTTTCATTTGTGAGCTTTTGCTTTTCAGGGATGTTCAGGACTTTTGCTCCGTCGGTCTTTAATTTCAAAACATCCTCACATTCCTTTGATTTGCATAATGGCGCGAGGGCAATTTTCTTTTCTTTGATTGCTTTTATTGTTTCCTGCAATGTCTGGGTTTTGACAATGCCTTCACTGAGCATTTTCTCTGCTTTTTTGTATAATGAATCCTGAATGTCATCAAGAATTGCAGCAGCTTTTTTCTCAATGTCTGAAATTTTCACGATTTCCTTTTTGTTGCTGTCCCTTCTTACAACAACAGCAGAATTATTCTCAATATCTTTCGGCCCTATCTCTATTCTCAAAGGAATGCCTTTTAATTCCCATTCATTGAACTTGAAGCCAGGGCTTATGTTGTCCCTTGTGTCAAGCATAGGATTGAATATCTCCAGCTTTTTTGAAATTTCTTGGGCTTTTTTCAGCACTTTTTCCTTGCTGTCATCAAAAAGAATTGGGACTATGACAATTGGATTAGGGCTAATTTTCGGAGGCAGGATTAATCCTTTTGAATCAGAATGAACTGCAAACATAACTCCCAGCATTCTTGTTGTTATCGCAAATGTATTTTGGAAGGCATACTGCTCCTTGCCCTTCTTGTCAAGGAACTTTATGTTGTATGCCTTTGCAAAATTCTGGCCGTCATAATGAAAATCAGGGCCCTGTATAGCTTTTCCGTTAGGCATCAGGAATTCCATTGATACTGTGTATTCAGCTCCTGCGAATTTTTCTTTTTCTGATTTTTTGCCAATTAATGATGGCAGTGCAAGGAATTTTTCGCATATCTCCTTGTAAATTGAGATTATCTGCTCTCTTTCAGCTTCTGCCTCTTCTTTTGTCGCATAAACAGTGTGCCCCTCGTTCCACAAAAATTCCCTTGTCCTGAGGAAAGGCACAGGATTTTTGAATTCCCATCTCACAACATTATTCCACTGGTTAATCTTTAAAGGCAAATCGCGCCATGAGCGAATCCATTTTGAATAGGACTCATACATTATTGTCTCTGATGTCGGCCTGATAGCAAGCCTCTCTGCAAGCTTTGTGTCCCCTGCCTCTGTAACCCATGCAACCTCTGGACTGAACCCCTTGACATGCTCCTTCTCTTTTGCAAGTGTCTTCTCAGGGATGAACAATGGGAAATACGCATTCTTAATTCCGAGCTTTTTGAATCTCTGGTCTGTCTCCTCTTTGATTTTCTCCCATATTGCATAAGCGCTCGGCTTGAGGATAATGCATCCTGAAACACTGCTGTAATCAGCCAAGTCCGCCTTAATCATCAATTGAGTAAACCACTCAGAAAACTCGTCTTTCTCAGCAGTAATGCCTATCTCTTTCTTTTCCTCTTTTTTCGCTGGTTCCTTTGCTTTCATCTTGATTTGGAGCTTTTGATATATTTAAAATTATCCTGGTTGACTGGATATTGGATTATACTAAAGTCATGTTCAAACCTTTCATTGAAATCGCGTTGACTGCAGATATTATGTAATTGCTCTCAAGCGCAAAGCCGATGTTCTCTGCTGTTGAAATTTTGAAATTGTTTATGCCTATGACTTCGCCTTTTGTATTGATTAAAGGCCCTCCTGAATTTCCCGGATTCAGGGAAACATCTGTCTGGAAATAATATGGAAGATTATTTATCCCTTCTCTGTCCCTTGAGCTGATAATCCCTTCTGTTGCTGTGAATGACAAGCCAAGAGGATTGCCTATTGCTATAACCTTCTCGCCTATCTTCACATTGTCTGAATCCCCAAGATTTAATTTTGAAAAACTTCCGGAAATTTTTAACAGGGCTATGTCCATTATTGGCTGATAGCCTATCAGCTCTGCGCTGTATTTTTCGCTGTCATAGGTGTATGCGTTTATTATGTGCCCGCCTTCGATAACATGGGCATTTGTCACGATATATCCATTGTCTGTTAGAAGAAATCCAGTGCCCTGCGCAACATCTGTTTTTATTGTCACAACTCCCTTAATTTCCTGCTCTATTATCCCTGAGAAATCAGCGCTTGTCTGGGCTTTCATCTCGCCAATCTGTTTGCTCAGCAAGTCCTGTGAAGACATAAGCGAGTTTATTGATGATGCAAGGGACTCTGAAAGCGAGTTTATGTTATTCTGCATCTCCTTTGACAATGTGCTTATTTTATTGTCGGTGTCATTCCTCAGCTCATTTATTAAAATCGCGTTTGCATTTGCATTCCTGTAAATTGCATAGAATGAAAACGCCTGAGATGCAATCAGAACTGTGATTAACAATGCAATCAGTATTCCTGATGTGTGCTTGCCCCTCATTTTACCCTCTTGACCATATAAACTGAATGATTATAAAATTTATTTTGCTTATAAAGATTTATTGCCGGGAGATTTTTTGTTAGGACAGCTAGGGATATCCCAAAGCATTTTTTGCTTTTAGCCCACTTTTCAAGCCCCCTGATTAGTTTTGTTCCCAGCCCCTTTCTTCTGTAATTTTTTGAGACAGCAATATTTTCTATGTAAACTAATCTTACATTTTTGCAATCAGTCCATTTCCATCTGGTGATATGCCCCTCAATATACCCCACAATATTTTTTTTGTCTTCAATAACAAGAATCAGATTTTTCTTTATGTCTTTACCGAGATTTTTTATGAATTCCTCTTTTTCTTTCCTGCCTATCCTTGATTTGTCTAATTTGGCATATTTTTTGCCAATCAACTTCTTGTAATATTTTCTGTCCTCAACTTCCAGGGGCCATAATTCACTGATATCCTTCTTGGTTGCTTTTCTGATTTTCATTTTCTGATATCCCCCATTTGGATTTGGTGTTACTTCCTTAGGCATATTTAATCTATCGGAAGTCTGTCAAAATCCTCTTTTCTTAATAAAACCTTCTTGTCGCAAGCAGTGAGAATATGGTTGGACATGAAAAATCTTGATTTTCTATCAAAATCATTAAAGTAGTATAAAATTACCTTAATCCCTTCTTCTCTAACCCTGTTTAAAATAGGGACAAAATCTGTATCACAAGCAACAAGTATGATTGTCTTAACCTCTTTTTTATGGGTAGTCTCAAGCAAGTCCATTGTTATTAAAGTATCAACTCCTTTTTGGGTAAAAACATTATCAATCCTCTGGCATCTGCCTTCTTTAACAAAAAAATCAGGGATTTTTCTTAAGCTATCCACGAACCTATCATAATTTGATTTTCTTATAATCTCCTCTTCCTTAGGATTGGGACCTTGGTAAGGGGGGGCAGTATAATAAACTGTTTTTTTAAGATTGAGATTTTCCTTTTTGGCGAGCGAAATAGCAAACTTGCTTATGTCAAATTTAAGAGGTTTGCCTTTGCCAAAGAACTTGGAGATTAAAGAAAGATATCCTGCATCAATAAGAACAAGAGTTTCAGGTATCATAAAAAGTCATCCGGCGTCCTTTTCAGAACACCGGGGCACATGTTAATACTGGTAAAAATTATGGATTTATAAGCTTTTTGGGATGGCTGGCTCCGAACCAAAATGCTCGATGGGCCCAGCAGGAATCGAACCCACATCAACCGGTTTCCTTCGTTTTTCTCCTAGTAATTCTCACCGAAGTGAGGATTGCCGGTCTTTTTTTAAAAGAGTTCTCCGAAGCCGGTCGTTCTATCCGTTGAACTATGGGCCCTCATGCAATCAATGCAAAAGGAATTTAAAAGGTTAATCACTCCAGTATTTATGAAGCCTGCTTTCTATGAGGCTGTTGCCACGCTGATAGGCACGATAATCGGCGCAGGAGTTCTTGCAATTCCTTATGCGATAAGCAAGGCGGGATTTCTTACAGGATTGATGATTCTTGCTGTGCTTGCTTTTGCTTCTATTCTTGTTTATCTTTATGTTGGCGAGGTTGTGCTGAGGACAAAAGGAAATTTCCAGCTTTCAGGATATGCAAGAAAATATCTTGGCAATATCGGAGGCTCGCTGATGGCTTTCACAATGATTTTCGGGATTTACGGCGCATTAATAGCATATATCATTGGAGTAGGAGACAGCCTTGCTGCATTGTTCAGTACAAATCAGATTAATTTCCTGCAATTTTCCATGAGCTCAAACATTTTTTTTAGCCTTCTCTTTTTTATTTTTGCATCGCTTGTTGTTTATAGAGGCATGAAGATGGTTGGCATGTCTGAGATGATTATGAGCAGCATTGTTGTTGTGCTTTTGCTTGCAATTTCAGTTCTTGCATTTCCAGGGATGAGAATCAGCAATCTTGCATCATTTGATATTTCCAAAGTATTCCTGCCTTATGGCGTTATTTTGTTTGCATTGTCAGGAGCAGTTGCAATTCCTGAGATAAAAGAGCAGTTGAGCAGCAACAGAAAGCAGCTAAGAAAAGCGATAATAATAGGGGTTATGGTGCCTGTTGTGCTTTATCTGCTATTCTCCCTTGTTACTGTTGGGGTTTGCGGAATAGGAACAACAGAAATAGCAACTGTATGCCTTGGGCAGAGATTTGGTTCTGCATCATTCCTTATGGGAAACCTTTTCGCTATTCTTGCGATGACAACAAGCTTTCTTTCACTTGGATTTGGCTTGAAGGAGATGTATAAGTATGATTACAGGATAAAACATTTTTTTTCTTGGATACTGGCATGTGTTGTTCCCCTGATATTTTTCTTTTTACTTGTCAAGTTTCTTCCTCAGGAGACATTTTACAGGACAATAAGCCTTTCAGGAGGAATAACAATGACGCTTGAAGGCATTCTTGTTGTGCTGATGCACAACAAGGCAAAATGGCATGGCGAGAGAAAGCCTGAGTTCAGCATAAAACGAAGCAAAATTATCTCGGCAGTTTTGATAATAATATTTGTGCTGGGTTTTGTTTACACTCTGCTTGAATTTTTCAGGATATTGTGATTCTTTCTGGTTTTAGGGGGATATATGCGACAGCCCCAAAACTTTAAAAATATCAGTCCTCTTTATTAAGATATCAGGGGAAAAGAGAATAAAATGAAAACAGCATACATACTGATTTTTGCATCATTGTTCCTTGTTTTATCAAGCAATTTATCCTCTGCCTTGGGCTACAGCTTCTTTTCATACAAGCCGCAACTTTCAATCTCAACTCCAAGTATAATCAATGCAGAGCTTTATCCCCCAAAAGTCAAGGAAGGCGATGTCCTCTTGATTACTGCAAAACTGAATGACGTTGCAGGAATAAGCTCTGCCGAGGCAGAGATAGATACAGAAGTAGGAATAGACAGGGTAAAACTGCATCTCACAGAAGGCAACATCCAGTCAGGAATATGGAGAGGGCACTGGATTGCACACTCCACAAAAAACCAGAAATGGTATAATCTTTCAATAACTGCCTCAAACATCTTCGGCAAAACAGCAGTTCTTGACACCCAGTACTTCGACCCTGTTCAGAATCATTCAGCAGCAGAGGTTACTGCAGGCACGTTTGATAC
>JAZDNM010000004.1:0-2673 GCA_043799715.1 archaeon | reverse complement strand
GCTTTTTTCTATGATGACAACCTCTGCGCAGACAAGCAGAGGGCAATTAATCTGTTCAGCATGCTGGAAAAAGAAAATAGGAATCTTAAATGGAGCTGCCAGGTAAGATGCGACGCTGCGCAGGACGAAAAACTATTGAAGAAAATGGCAGGCGCGGGCTGCCAAATAGCATTTATAGGATTTGAATCAGTCAGCCAAAAAACCCTTGATTCATACAACAAATCGCAGTCAATTGCAGACATAAAAAACGCGATAAGAAAGTTCCATGATTACGGAATAAAAGTCCACGGCATGTTTGTCCTTGGCTCTGATGAGGATGACAAGTCAATTTTCAGGGCAACAGTTAATTTTTGCAATAATCAGGATATAGATTCTGTCCAATACTTGATTCTCACGCCAGCTCCCGGAACACAGCTATATCAGAATCTTAATGCGCAAAACAGGCTTCTGCACAAGAAATGGCAGTTCTATGACGGAATGCATGTGGTGTTCAAGCCGAAAAATTTTAACCCTGTAGAACTGCAGGAGGGAGTAATTGACTGCTATCAGGATTTCTATACTTACAGCAAGGCATTAAATGGAGCAGTAAATGTTGTTTATGATAGCGCAATAAACTGCCTGAAATCCTCAGGGGAAAAGCTCAGGAGATACTTCCCAAAAAACTGGGACACAACACTCCTCGGGAAATACATAATAAAGAAGTGGCTTAATCAAAACAAGAATTATTCTGGATATCTCAACCGCCTCTCACAATCACAGAATCAATCCAGCCCTTAATCCCCTTGCTTAACTAATCCTCTTCTCAGCCTAACCCTTATTCTTAATATATTCTATTTTAGCAAGTATTAATCTTCGGTTTCAACTCTCGGGGCAAGAACAAATCCCAGCTCAATCTCATCCGACTTAAAATCAATTTGCATAGGGTAATCTGTTGAGAACTGAAGTATTGCCTTATCACTTATTCTTGATGCCTTGATGAACTTCTGAAGGTATTCAAGTGAATATTTTGCTTTGGCATCCTGAACATTAAGCTTTGCCTCGTCAGAGCTGAATTCAATGCGCGCTGAATTCAATGAGCCCTTTGCATCAATTATGAAGTTGTCATCTTTCTTGCTTGTTATAAAACTGCAGGCATCCGCAACAATTGCAGCGTCGGTTATTGAATCAGAAAACACAGAAGAGTTAATCTCCACTTTGCTTGTGAAATCGAGCTTTGGCGCCTGCTTGTCCTCTGCATTGGTGTCAATAAGCGCAAGGGAAAAGCTTCTTTTTACTTTATCATGGATGTTAAATACAAGCATGTTTTCCTGCCTTTCAATAACAAGGCTGCTGCCTGCAGTGCATCTTCTTAAAACAGCTTTTAAGTCAGAAAGATTCAGGCCAAGCTCCTCGGTATCTTCATTATCAATTTTGAACTGGGAAAATGAGGCAGCAGGGAGTTTGAGCATTACAAGGGCGACATTTGCAGGGTCTATTGCAATAATGCTTATCCCCTGTTTTGTGACTTTCGCCCTGACTTCTGTAACAAGTTCAGAGATGATTGAAACTGCGTCGCTGAATAATTTTGGATTCTCAAGTTTAAGCATCATTTTAGCACTCCCCTTTTTCTAACAGGCAATATAGTCTTCAACATTGAGGCACTTTTAAATTTTGTTGTTCCAAGAAATAACTTTCAACCATAAGGCTTCCTTTGTCAGACAAATATAAAAATGCTGCATTATTCAGATTGAAATGACAGGGCAGGAAAGCGAAGAAGGCAGGAAAGGGGAAGAGAAGATAAGGGAAGTTTCAAGTTACTATTATAAAAGAAGGGATATACAAAAAGTGCTTGCAGGCTTTTCGCAGTACAGGGAAGTTGTTCCGAGATATTTTGAGAGTTTTGGCAGGCGCCCTGACACGCTGCAGTATGAGTCAGATGTTGCAGCATTGGCAGACAAAGGTGCGACATCATTTCATTGCTCTGAAGAACTTTGGAAGGACCCTTTAAAACTCAGCACAGAATTGTCAGAGCAGGAATTAACTGACTTAAGGCTTGGCTGGGACTTGCTTATAGATATTGATACCCAATATCTTGATTATGGGATTGTAACAGCCGAACTCCTTGTAGAAGCATTGAAGTTTCACAACATACATTCTTTTGGTGTAAAGTATTCTGGAAGCAGGGGTTTTCACATAGGGATTTCAAGAACTGCTTTTCCCGAAACAGTGGGAAACATTGAGACAAGAAACCTGTTTCCTGAAGGCGCAAGAGCCATAACAAAATATCTTTACGAGATAATAAAAAAGAAACTTGCTGAAAGGGTTAATGAAATCTCTGGAGTGAGATTCAAGGATGCTGTTCTGCCTGATTTGGTTTTAGTCAGCCCAAGGCACTTGTTCAGAATGCCTTATTCCCTGCATGAAAAAACATGCCTGTCAAGCATAGTCATTAAGCCGGAGCAGTTAAAGAACTTCAAGCCAAGCTGGGCAAAGCCAGAACTTGTCATGCCAAAGCAATTCCTCCCAGAGCCTGAAAAGAATGAGGCAAGGGAGCTTTTGATACAGGCAATGGACTGGTATTCAAGGCAGGAAAAAAAGGAAAAGACAGAAAAAAAAGGATTTTACAAGGAGGTTGTGATAAAGGATTTGACTCCTGCGCTTTATCCTCCTTGCATATTAAATATTCTTGCGGGA